>NZ_MVAG01000128.1 GCF_002177115.1 Chryseobacterium mucoviscidosis
AAATATCAACCAAATTATATTTAAAAAAAGAAAAAAATTAACTTTTAAAATTTGGAAAGTAACATAGGATGTTTAAACTTATTTTAAATTTTACCGCAAAAGAGACAAAAGACTTTATTGGATTTATTTAAGGTATTTCAAAAGTCTGCAAAGAGAAAAATCTTTGATTCTTTTAACTTATGTACTCTTTTTCCCATTTGACCAAAGCCAGTCTAAAGGAATAATGCTGAAAGCTGACTAAAGTCTGCCCCTATTGAATGTTATTGTAAAATAGAAAATGTAAGATATACTTATTCTTTTAAATCACTTTGCTCTATTGTGTAAATTTCTTGCACCGTGATGAATCAGGATAATGTGAATTTCCTCCGGAGAAACTATACGATAAATGATTCTGTAGTTTCCTTCGAAGATTTCTCTGATGTTTTCATCATCCAACTCGGAAACTTTTTTCCCGACAATATTTCCTGTCTTTAAAATTTCTGTTTTATTCTGAATTTTTTCAATTTGAAACTTCGCATATCTTTTAGAATCTAAACTAACGAAGTCATAAATTTCTTTCAAATCATTTTTTGCAGATTTCAGCCATTTTATCTGAACCATTTGTCTATTTCATTTTTAAGCTCATCCTCACTAATGGTTTCATTATCTTCAGATTCTTTTTTTCTGATTTCCAGTTTTTCGATCATAATTAATCTTTCTATTACTTCATCAATACTGATCTCATCCGGAAATTCATCAATCTGTCTATGGAGTTTTTCTTTAGTAATTGTCATGTTCTTACTATTTTGCTAATGCTAAATTAGTAAATTTAAAACAAAAAAAGCTCCGAAAAACCGGAGCTTTATTATTATAAAAACTGAATTAAGCTTTAGCTGCTCTTTCCACTTTTTTTCTGTCTTCTTCAGAAAGTAATTTCTTTCTCATACGGATGAAGTTCGGAGTTACCTCAATGGCTTCATCACCCTGAATATATTCCATACATTCTTCAAGAGAGAATAAGATTTTCGGAGCAACTCCTGTATCTTTATCTTTACCTGCTGCTCTCATGTTGTTTAACTGCTTCGCTTCCACGATGTTTACCACAAGGTCACCCGGTTTGTTCTGTTCACCGATGATCATTCCTGCGTAGATTTCCTCTCCCGGATCTACGAAGAACTTACCTCTGTCCTGTAGTTTGTTGATGGAATATTCTGTAGCCGGACCTTGTGTTTTGCTGATCAACACACCATTGTTTCTTCCCGGAATAGCTCCTTTGAAAGGCTTGTATTCTGTGAAACGGTGTGCCATAATCGCTTCTCCCGCAGTCGCTGTTAACATCTGAGAACGCAATCCGATCAAACCTCTTGAAGGAATTTCGAATTCCATGTGCTGCATCTCCCCTTTGGTTTCCATGATGTGAAGGTCTCCTTTTCTCTGGGTAGCAAGGTCGATTACTCTTGAAGCATATTCTTCAGGAACGTCTACTACCAAAGATTCGTAAGGTTCGCAGCTTACTCCGTCGATTTCTCTAAGGATAACCTGTGGTTGACCGATCGTCATTTCGTACCCTTCTCTTCTCATGGTTTCAATAAGAACTGATAAGTGAAGAATACCTCTACCGAAAACAAGGAACGTGTTTGCATCATCAGTCTGCTGAACTCTTAATGCTAAGTTTTTCTCTAATTCTTTGGTTAATCTTTCTTTTAAGTGATTAGACGTTACATATTTACCGTCTTTCCCGAAGAAAGGTGAATTGTTGATGGAGAACGTCATATTCAGCGTAGGCTCGTCAATTGCCGTTCTTTCCAATGGTTCAGGATTTTCAAGATCTACGAAAGAATCTCCAATCTGGAAAGCGTCGAAACCTACCACAGCACAGATATCTCCTGCCTGAACTTCAGTTACTTTTTTCTTTCCTAAACCTTCGAAAACGTATAGTTCTTTTACTTTTCCTTTTGCTATTTTTCCGTCTGCCTGAGCAAGACCGATCCACTGAGATTCTTTGATTTCGCCTCTCGTTACTTTTCCGATCGCAATTCTTCCTAAGAAAGAAGAATAATCCAGAGAAGTAATCTGCATCTGAAGGTTACCTTCTGTAACTTTCGGTGCAGGAACATACTGTAAAATACCATCCAGTAAAGGTAAAATATCTTCAGTCTGCTCTAATGAAGTGTTGAACCATCCCTGTTTAGAAGAACCGTAGAACGTTGGGAAATCCAACTGCTCTTCAGTTGCATCCAAGTTGAAGAAAAGATCGAATACCTGATCGTGAACCTCATCCGGACGGCAGTTTGGCTTATCTACTTTATTGATTACCACCAAAGGTCTTAAACCAAGTTCCAAAGCTTTCTGAAGTACGAATCTTGTCTGTGGCATTGGTCCTTCAAACGCATCCACCAACAAAATAACTCCGTCTGCCATTTTCAGTACTCTTTCTACCTCTCCTCCGAAATCGGCGTGCCCCGGTGTATCAATTACGTTAATTTTCGTGTCTTTATAAGTAACAGAAATATTCTTGGATAAGATCGTGATCCCTCTTTCTCTTTCAAGATCGTTATTATCCATAATTAACTCCCCACTCTCCTGATTTTCTCTGAAAATATTGGTTGCGTGGATGATCTTATCAACCAAGGTCGTCTTACCGTGGTCAACGTGTGCGATAATCGCAATATTTCTAATGTTTTGCATATAAGATTTTTACGGGTGCAAAAATAGTGATTTTTAATGAAATATGCATCAATAACTTTTGTTAATTAACAAATTCATAATGAGTACATTAAACGGAGCGAGTTTCTTAAACTATTATCATTAAAGCATTTATTGAATATTTCCGGACATAAAATTTTGAATAATTGATTAAATTTTTAACCATCAATCCTATGAATATTTTTCAAAAAGGTAAATGAAAACAGCCTGTAATAAAACAATGCATCCGAATTTTAATACAAATGAAGTCTTCGAAATTTTATGTCTAAAGAAGATCATTGCCAGTAAAGCTCCGACAGTTCCACCCAAAAAAGAAATCGCCAAAAGTGCATTTTCGGAAATTCTCCGCCGGTGTTTTTCTGCTTTTCTCTTGTCGGCTCCATAAATAATAAAGGTAAAAAGATTGATGGCTGTTAAAAAATAAAACATTGGCAAATCTAAAATAAAAAAGAGTGTTAATAAACACTCCTTTAAATATTTTTTATATACATAAAGTATATTCGCAAGGATCCTGCGGAGGAGCTTCTCCACAAATAATATCAAAAGTACCGCAGTTACTTGATGATCCTCCACCCCATCCCCATTGAACAACGCATGTATTTGGATCTTTACATCTTACCATACCTTTAATGATACCTCCCTGAATAGATTTCATCGCATTTCTAGAAACCTTTTTTAGATTTTTCATGATATATTTTTTATAGTTTGAGAGATAAAAATATAAAAAAACATTAGATCTGCAAAATATTTCAACACTTATTGAATAAAAAATATCCTTAGCAGATTTATTCTAAATAATTGTAAAGAATCCTCTGTAAAATCTCATATTAATTTACATTTGTATGATTAATTAAATTAAATGACAGTACAGGATTTAGCAGGAAGCTATTCTATTCAGGGAAGTAATCAGGAAGAGTCTGCGGAAGTTTCTTATTATGGGATTCTCACCTTATCCCTCGACGAAAACCAACGCATCATTGCTGAGTGGATGATTGGAGATCATATCCAAACTGGTATAGGATTTTATAAAGACGGAATTCTGGTTATTAATTTCCGCTATGAAGGTGAAGATCTGAAAATCTACAAGGGTGTGGCAGTTTACCGCTGCATCAGCAAAGATATTCTGGATGGTTTCTGGTCTGAAAAATATGGTGATCCGAGATTTCTGGGAAGTGAATACTGTGTGAGGATTTTTGGATCGGAGGTGTTGAACTAATTCCTTAATAATTTAAAAAGTCCGGCAATTACCGGATCTGATTATTATGCCTTCTTTTGTTTATTACTCATTTGTTTCCCTCTGTTTCCCTGATTCTGATCATATTGGCGGTTCGTACCATTTGTTCCTTTGTTAGGATTTTTCAAGTTAGCACTGTTTTGTGCAGGAGTGATTTTCTTTTTCATTGCTTAAAAATTTTAATTAGTTATAATTAATTGTTACACCAAGTTTTTTTAATTGTGATATTACACATTCAATAGCCTTTGAATTAACAACTTCCCGGCTGAATATTTTGTTGATATACAGATCACCTTTGTCCTTAGCATCCGCAGGATATCCATAGGCATAAGCATAGTCAGACCATCCTTCCTGTTCTTTAACAGAAAACATCATGCGTCTGAACATCGCCGGATGTGCCAGACAAAAAACTGTTTCAGCCATATTAAGGGTCTGATTAGCTTTTTTTTATGCATACATCTACTTCAAATCTTGAGGAGTAAAAAGAACAGGTAGAATTAGCAATCACTTCACATCGGTATCCTAACATTTCCAATGCATCTATTAATGCACAAATAACAGCTCCTTTCTTTATGATTACTTCAGGAGAAATGCCAGCTGAGCAGGCAATAGAGCAGACCACTCTTATAATCTTTCCCTGATTTTCATATTCTGCCGGAACAGATTTTATAAAGTATTCCGGAGATCCGCAAAGATATTCCCCGACATCAATCACACCTCCAGCAATACCATATTCCGGCAGGCGTATTTCCATTTTTCCGGTAATAGTCTCCAAAAGGTTCACGCGGATCTTACTTATTTCCTCCAGAACGTCTGTCCATCCGCATATCGCTAAGTTTTTCGCTTCCTGCCAACCTGCTCCCCCATACCAGTCTGAAGACGCTTCTCTTGAGCTTTTTATATATGCTGTGCTTTCTCTGAAAGCACAACTCCAAAAGTCATGCAGGTTATCAAACCTTAAATACTTATTCATGATCAGATATTGTTTTTAATCATTTGTATTCTGGATTTATCTATCCCTTTCCATAAAACAGCCTGCTCTACTTCTTCCCATGCTATATTCATTTTCAGAAGGTCTGCTCCTTGTATAGAAGCTCTTGGACTTATCACGACCCTATCACCTACTTTCTGTACAGCTCTTCTTACTTTCTGCACATGGCTTACCCAGCTATGATTTTTAGCCATTTCATATTCCAGATCTTCATCAATTTCCCAGTTTATCGTAATGAAACGATCCAGACTCGCTGCATCTAACTGATTTCTTCCTATGTACTGGCGGTCCGCTCCTGTCCCAAAAGTATTGGCAGCCGCTACGCAGTAAAAATTTTTATTCTTATAGATTCTGCCATCCGGAAAGTCCATAAAGTCATTTGCCAGGGCAGCATTGAAAGCTAGCAGAGCCTGAGGAAAACTCGCATCAATTTCATCAAAAAGGAAAAGCCCGCCATCTTTGTAAGCTCTTCTGAAATCAGTATTTACCACTCTTCCGCGAGCATCTGTAAAACCTGCTAACTTATGTTCACTGGTAATAGCCCCCGTAAAGTAAAATTCCAGATTCAAAGCTTTGGCAACATTAGCTGCCGCAGTAGTTTTGCCGGAACCTGCAGATCCAACCAAAAAAATGTTATGCTTAGTCTGCAGATATTTCAATAGTTTTTCAAACTGGAAGTGCTGTGCACCCAAATCTTTAACTCTATCATGATCAATAACTCTGATGCTTACATTTCTGTAATTTTTCATCTTATCTATTCTTGTATCCAGCTGATCCGCCTTTTGCTTTAATAGATTATTTTCTTCCTGTAATTGAGAGATCAACATCTGTAGCTTTTTAATTACAGCATTTGCTCTACCTGACTGAGAACTCAGCATTTGTCTTATCTCTTTTTTAAGATTAAGCCTGATATCATCTTCCACCTTCCTTTTAATAAGATCAAGATCCTGATGCAAATAATTTTCAAGAATACTGTTACCATTTTTCTGAAAAGCAAATTTTGAAGTTCTGTGACTTCTTTTAATTTCCATAATTGTTTTTAAATTAGTTGTTATATGATAGATCTATCAAAAAAACATCCGGAAAACAAAAAAATGCGTTTCCGGAAAACATCATCGGAAACGCAGGAACAAAAGCTTTTTTTTGAGGAATAAGAGCGGTTAGCCCAAAAGTTTTTTTATGTCATTCTGATAATTTTCTGACACAGGCAGGTAATGACATTTTGTCTTGTTTTTTTCATCAAATACAATGATTTCTACGTGCTCATCTTTTTTATGATAGCACTGAATGTATTTTTTATTGACTCTGAAAGATTTATGAATCGTTATAAACTGGCTTTTCATCAGTCCTTTATCCTCCATTTTCGAAAAGGAAAAATCAATAAGATTCTCCGTTTTCCGGTTAATGAAATGAATCTGCTTGTTGTTGGATTCCGAGCCAGAAGACTTATCTGCGCTTAAATAGACGATATCATCAATCAGAACCCTGTTTCTTTTTGTTTTATTAAAATCCAGATAAACATATTGAAGACTAGAAAACAAATACACTTCCTGTAAGAATCTTTTGAAACTTTTAACAAATTTTTCTTCCGTAAAAGGCTTGGTAATATGATCTACACAAATCCCGGAATCGCGCTTGAGATTCTCAATATCTTCGATGTATTCTCTGGTATTAACACTTTCAAAGAACACCGGAATCCTGATTTCCTGCGCCACTTCCATTCCCGTCATGCTGTCGTTGCCAAGATCCAGATCTGCCAGTAAAATATCCGGCTTTATCGTTTTAAGTTCCTGAAAGAAATGATCTGAACTTCTGCTTTTTAAAACAATCTGAACATTGGGAATATGCTGAAGATACAGCTCCAGTTTTTCCAGTTGTTTGGGGTTATCTTCCAGAATGGCGATGTGGTATTGAATAGACATTCTATGGCTAATTAAATAAATTTAATATTTTTTCTCCGATCAAGGCATCAAGCGTATCAGCATCAAAAATTGAAACTTTACCTAATGAGCAGGAGTGTTTATTATCATCAAACAAGATGAATCGTTCTGAATGTAAAGATGTTATCTGTGATGGGTATAAAAGCATTGCTCTGGTTGATTTCCAAAATTCATTGTATACATACATCTGCCTTAAATCATGTGTTGATGGCTGAGACTGCTCAATATTTTTCCATTTGGTATCAATAACTAAAACCTCTTTCTCTGTATCATTGATTTTTTTTTCCAGAACAATATCCGGACGGATGGTTATCCCGTTCCAAAAACCTGTAGAATTTTGTCCGTATACTTGTATGTCTTTATTCTGGCAGGCTTGTTTTAATCGAACCAGAATATATTCTTCCCAAAGATTATTCATATCAAACAATAAAGCCAGCATATTTTCAGAACCGCCGCAAACGTTGGGTGCATAATTCAGAATAATTAACCGTGCTATGTATAATGCCGTTTCATAAGGTGCGGTCTTTCTCGATTTAGGAATTTTACTAAATGTGTTTTCGTTTGCCTGAATACTTTTCACCTCCGGAAAATCAAGCTGTATGGTTTTGCATTTGCCGTACAGACTATTTCCTTTAGATAACGTTGCGATAATTCCCAAAGTCTGCCCTAAAATCTGGTGAATTAAATGGTCTTTATCATACACCTGATGCGTGGTATAAAACCTTTCTTTATGCACAAGATTTTTCTGAATATGACCTGCAAATTCGAGTTTTCCTTTCAATGCTTTTACGTTTCCTTTCTCTTTGTAATATTGTTTGATTAAACCCTGATGAATGAGCAATTGCACTTCATTTAGAAACCATTCAAAGTAAATATCTAAGAGATGAATAGATTGTCTGGAAACATTTGCCTGACCGGCCTGCTGAATTTTCAGTTTTTTGGTAACACGCAACATTTCTATTAATACCTTTTGCCACTTTGTTTTGTTTTCCTGATCTTCAGATTCGTAACGGTCTATCTTTGGGAGAATCTCTATTGTGAGATTATCTGCCTGGATAACTCCGACAAACTGTTTGAACACTACTCCATTATGTTTCAAATCAAAATATTGATAATTGTGTAGGGCGTTAATTTTTGATAACGCTACAAAATGACGTTTTTCAAAACCATTTTCTCCAATGGGTAAGAAGCTGTGTTCAAAAACCTGAATTGACTCTTTCCTAAACATTCTATACCAATAAGGATTCTATTGCTGAATTAAATTCAATATCCTCAAACGGAATCAGTTCATAAGACTTTATGATTTCAATTTCGTTTCTTGTATCAAAATCTGCAAATACATTGTGCTGATTAGCTTTAGAAATTTCTTTTTCTCTTACAAAACCTTTTCCTAAAATCAAACCTATCTTGCCGCAATCGTTGTAGAAATATTCCTGTAGCAAAGGGATAATCTCATTTTTGAAGGATGACCTGAAATTATCTTTCAGAAAATAAGAATGTCCTAAAGTATAATTCTTATCTAAAAGCAGTTCTATTCTCTGATTGATCTTCTGCATTACTTCAACTCTAGGAAAATCTGAAAACTGTCTTTCTTCAACAACTTTCAAATCCGGCATCATTTCAACAAAACTGAAACGTCTTCTTAAAGCTGTATCTAAAGCTTCTACACTCCGGTCTGCGGTGTTCATTGTGCCGATGATGTACAGATTGGATGGTACTCCGAATTCTTTTTTACTGTATGGTAAAGTAACTTTTAATTCTTCCTCGTTCCCGATGCGTTTGCTTTCTTCTATGAGTGTAATAAGTTCACCAAAAATCTGAGAGACATTGCCGCGGTTGATTTCGTCGATGATGAGGACATAATTTTGATGATGTTTATTATTATCAACTTGTACTTGTACTAACCGTGAAAATATATTGGGATAACCGTTAATAATATATTTTTCTGTCATATTTGACATTTTACCTATTACATTTTTATTTTTAATATCATTTATAGTAATTATATTATTTAAAACTAAATTATATAATTCATCAATAAGATATTTTGGGATGGGTACAATAGAACCAGCATTCGGCTTTTTTAGTTGAATCAATTCTGTGCCTATATTAACTATTTTATATCCTTCAATATTTTGTCCTACATAAAAATAAGTGTTAGAAGCAACTTCAGCAATGTATTTAAAAACACCATGCTTAATTTCATAGATTACAGTTTTATTTTCATCAGTATCTTCTTCAATTTGTGGCTTTATCCCTTCTATAAAATCTTCGTAGCTCATACTTGGATGAAAGGTAGTAAACATAATTTGTCCCGCTTCAACCAATCGATCATATTCTGCCTTTATAAATTCTCTTTTCTGATTTAGATTAAATTCAGGATTGGCAATACTTATAGCTTTATTAACCGTATTGTAAGTTTTGCCTGTTCCAGGGGGGCCATAAAGAATTTGATTGAGAGGGAAATTATAATCAATTTCAGAGTCAACCATTATCAATTCCTCTTCTTCTTCCAATTCTTCTGTAAGATCTTCAATGATTTTATACTTCTTAAACCTTTCTTCCATCTTGGTAAACATATTTTTTTGCTCTTCGACTGTATATCTATCGGCAGTAAAATCTTGATATTTTGATTTGAACAATGCTATCTGCTGGTCTACTATCGGAATAACTTTATCCAAGAAAGTCTCTAAATCATTTTTTAGCTCATCAAAATTGTTATAAATAGGATTTGAATATCCTGCAAACAATTCCATTTTATTTGTATCTGGAGCAAAATATTCATTCGGAAATATGCCTTTAAAAAGAGGTTTTATACTTTCTATTAACTCTAAAGCATATTTGTTTTGATTGTCGTGCGGACTTTTTGTTTGGTTAAACTGAAAATGAAATTCAATTTTTTTATGTTTTGTAACCGTAAAAACAAGATTCATTAAATCACTTGATGAACCTGGATACGCAACAGGTACATACCAAAAAGTTGTTGAAAAGTATTTTGATTTTTCAGTGCCAATAAAATAATTAAGTTCAGCACCCTTATTGGCTTTTTGGCGAACAGAAAAAGTAAAGTTATTATCTCTATTGTGTTTTTCTTTGAGCCAATTGAAGACTTGGGTTTGTAATTCTTGGTACATAATGTTTTTTTTAATTCTTTAATAATTTTAAGCTCAAAAGAAGTCCCAAAGCTGGCGATTGCCTTCTTGGAACATAGGGTTTAAAACTGATCGTTTTAAAATCACTCAGTTCTACGTAAGCCAGATGAACTTTTCTCAAATCCATCTCACATTCAACATTTGTTGACTCTCTGATAAAGCTTAAGTTATAACCATCTAAAGAAACAATTGTATAGAGATTTCCTGTTTTACTTTTGAATGTAGAAATATTATTTATTAGTAAAAGAAAGTCTATGCAACTTATTTCAGGAGTTATTTTTGTAACCATAATATCATTAGTTATTAAAACTCTGTCCAATTCCCATCAATCTAACTCTTTCCAACCATTCATAAATCATTGAGGAATTATATTTGAGATTACCATTTTCATCTTTCTCTTTTTCTAAGGCTATAGCCATTAATGCAAATTCATTTTCTAATGAGGTTGAAAAAATACCTTGATCATCAGTATTGATAGAAACTGAAAGCTGAGGACAATTTCTAATTTTCTCATGATCTAACTCTAATCCCAAATTGAAGAATTTTGTAATTGGGTGTTTCGCATATCTCCTGAAAGTTCCAATCAAATAATTTGATGTTGGGTTTGTTTCAATAGCGATATTTTTGTTTTTAAGCTCATGCATCATGTTAAATTGTACAGCTTCTACCAATTCCATGTAAGCATGAGAAATTTCAAACTGTTTTATCTGCGATCCTGCCTTTTTTATTTTGGGATTGAAATGATATTCCTGATACAATGCTTTTATATCAATATTATCTCGAATGTTTTTATTTTTCGGATATTCTTCATTAATACGGCATCTTTCCCAATAAGTTATATTCAGTTTGTTGTAAATATCATTTTTTAAATCGCTTAAATATAAATAAGGATCATCACCTCTTAGTTTCCAAGCATCAAAATAAGTTGTATGATGAATGTATTTTTGTTCTAATAAGCTTCCTTTACCAAAATTTGCAGTATATAACTCATAAAAGAGATTCTCATATAATTTTTCAAGTCTATTGACTTCGTTTCGGTGAATGCCAATACCAAATTTTCTAATCTTAGCTAACAACCAAACAATATTATCCAAAACAATTTGTTTTGGTAACATCAATTTCAATTGTTTAAAGTTATAATATTCCTTTACATCAATTCCCAAAGCTAAAGCATGTCCGATTCTGTCTCCTTGAGAAAGATTCAAAAATCGAATACATTCATCAATTGCTCTTAAACCATCAACTAAATCATAAAAATCCTCTCCCGCATGATAAGTTGCGTAAATCTTAGCTTCCTCCAATTTATTTTTCAAATGATTAAATTGTCCTTTTAGTTTATGATTCTTTAAATATCTAAATCCTTGCGCAAAAACTTCAGGACTAGCTTTGAATTCACTAGAAGCAGCATCTATTCCACGAATTAAATCTGACACTTCCGAATAGCTTTCCCGCAATTGACTTATGGCTATCGATTGTTTCTTAACCTCTAATCTTAAATGATGATGCCTGCATAGTATTTCTTGTGATAAGTCAGAATATTCTTTTGTCTCTCCTGTTTTAATGTAATGTATGGTGTAAAATATTTTATGTTTCTTTAAATCAAATCTATTACCATCACCAGATAATGAACGAATCAGTTGTTTTGATAAGATAACTTGATTATCTAACGCTTTGTTATATCCTTCTAAACTCGATTTTAATTTCATTACATCATCCTTTGGAGCCACTCTTAGCTCAAAAGAACTAATTTCACTATGCGATTTTGTATCATGCACTGCCAAATTCATAAAAGCAGTATGATATATAGAATCATCAGGTAAGAAAAACTCTTTTCTATCCTGATACATAGAAAAATTACCAAATCCTACTTTATCATTAACCTGAATGAGTTCAGCTCTAAACTGCGCTTTAATTAATAAATACGCATGAAATAAATGAATATATGATTTAAACTCTTTATTATCTGAATATATTAGCTTAAAACATTCATAAAGCAGTTTTCTCTCTCCATAGAATACATAAGACTTCTCAAGATTCTGTATATGAATATTTTTAGGAATTGCATAATCAATAATTTCAACATTTCCTCTATATTCAAACTGATGCCCGAGATCAAACCTTAACACTTCAATATTGTTCGAAAGTTGATATAAATTCATCAATAAATCAAAAGAATCAGAAAAGTTACTTTCTTGTGAAATATCTATGATAAATTGCTTCTCTTGATCGATTTTATTTACAAATCTAAATAATTCATATCTTATATAAGCTGCTTTATAAACAAGTACTTTGAGTTCTTTTTTTGGACTTTGTGAAGCATTAGAAGTTTTTGTTAGTAGACTTATTTCTTTTTTCAGATCCTCGAATGCTTTTTCAAAAGAAATTGGATGATTCATTATATTGATCCAACTTAGATCGAAAACTGGTCCCGAACCTTTTAAATGAAAATGGTTTTCGGCTAACCCCTTTTTAAGTAACTGATGAAGTCTTTTATTATCCGAGAATGCTGTTGGTCTCCATGCAAAAAAATCTCTTTTACGCTGAGATCTGTTATCCAAACAAGCGTAAAAAGAAGTAGTAAGTATATCCTCTCCAATATAGTAGGATAAATCGCGCCATTTTAGTAAATGCTCATATACAACAAACGGTTCTAAATCCTGTTCAACTAAAACTTTGGAAGTAAAGTGATTCAGAATATGGAAATAGTTCTTGTTTTTTTCCTGATGAACATCGTGAAACCAATCTGAGTCGAGTTTGTTATATATATTATATATTTCATCAATAGAATAATGGTCAAAAATTCTAAAACCTTTTTCAATAAAATTATTTACAGCAATATATTTATCTGGATCTTTTTGTGATAAAATAAAATCAGAACAATAATCTGAAAATAATAACCGTATAGATTTACGAAGATTATCCATTAATTAAGTTTTTTAGATAGATTTTTAACTCCTCTTTATATTCATTGAATAAGTTATCATCTTCTTCATTAAATTTCCATTTTATTTCTTCAAAGTAATCAATTATTTTTTCAGTCCCAGGAAAATCTTTTAATCTTTCTATTCGATAATTTAAGAATCGACTAGTAAATTTTTTCGTTTTATTAATCTCATTATATAAATCAGATAAATATCTTTTTGTATTTATTGATAGTTCATCAGTTGTTTCTTCAATTGATGAATCATATATTTCATTCATTACATGTTTTAATTCATCCGTGATAAAACTATTTTCATCATATTCTAAATTCAGTTTGTATTTATCATTTAATTCATTTATCTTCTTATTGAAATATATTTGTTGATTAAAATATTTCAGCATTTCATTTATTATTGGAAAGTTAGTGAAATCTTTAACCAATCCTTCCAATTTATATAAGTCTTCAAGTTTTTCTAAAGAGTATATAATACCATAAACAAAAAGTAAGCATACAGTATCGAAATAATTATCTGGTAAAGAATCTTTGACAATTTTAAGCCTGAATTCACCGATATATTCAAATATTTTTAGTGTAAAAGAAGGATTATAAAGCTGTTTTATGAATAAAGAATTTTTAAACCATTCTTCATTTAGCTTAACAAATTTTCCTTCAGTACTAAAATTAAGAATTATAGACAAAGTTTTTATGTTGTTAACATTATGCCATATTGCAAAGGGAGAAAGTATTCCGCGTGTATAGCGTTCAACAAATATATCTTTATCTAATTTATGTCTATAGTCTTCATTCCCTTCTCCAAGATAGAAAACAAACATACCTAAAATAAATACTTCTTCTTCTCTTAGAAAATCGTAGTTCCAATCTAATGTGCCGAAAAATTGTAGAAAATCTCGAGATTTTAAACCTTTTTCTTTAGGTAAAATATTCATGTACTTATTAACAAAACCATATTTTGTTATTTCTAAAGTATTTAGTTCGCCCTTAAAATTTAATAACCTCAAAGAAAAATATAATTTAAAAAGATCAAGAAATTTTAAACTGTCATAATCTTCTAAATTAATATTTTTCTCAAACTCTTCAAGAAGAAAGTAAATATCACCTAAAGAGATCGTAGTTTTAATACTAGCATTAGATAATTTTGTATAAGCTTCTGTAATTCTCCTTCTTACTATGTACTCACGATTTAATCTAAGAAGTTTTCTTAAAACAGTTATCATAAAAAGATCATCCGATACATTTTCTAAATCGTCCAAAATATTTATGAATTTAATATCCAATAAATAAACTTCACTAATTATATATTTTCTTAATTTTTGATTGTTTGGGACATTTAAAAGTGTATTAATAAAATTTTGTGTTTCTCGTATAGTATTGGGAAAAATAAAATTGCTATTTAAAATATTATTGGTTTGAATTAGATTTAATTTTTCAAAGATTAATTTTATCATTAACTCATTAAAGTTGCCTGTAATATTATTAAACACCAATTCTTTATCATTAAGTATCTTAAATTCAATATCTTCTAATTTCTTTACCTCGGGCAAAAAAATACGTCTACTAAAAGGAACCAATTTGTCAATATATCTTTTTGCTTTATCCTCTTGATTCTCTATTTTTATGTTTTTATAATGAATCATTAGCGCTTCACTCAATTGCTCTAATTTACAAGAAATTAACAATATAACCTTTGGCTGGATAAGAAATTGTCGAATATCCTCAAGCATTTTATATGCATTCTCAATATTCACATCAAAGTCGTCAATCGCTATAATTAAAAAGTTTTTTTTATCAAAATGCTCTAAATAGTAATCGACAAGTTTATCAAAATCTTCTTTCAGATTACTGCTTATTGCCAATTTACTTAGAGCTTCAATAGAATCTTTCTTAAATATGTCCTTTCGATCAGAATTTATAATCTGTAAATTTTGAAAAGTTTTCTGAAAATGCTGTATTAATTCTCTCTTGTGAGTTTGATCAATTTTGCAATCCATTTCATTTATTCTATTTTGAAATTTTCTGAACATTTTTGCTAAAATAATCTCAAAAAGACTTTCACCTCCTCTGAATAATGAAGGATCAATAATTTCAATTTCTGCAAAAGATTTATCTTTTAAATATTGCTCAGGATCATTCTGTCTCTCAAAAAAAACTCTGTTATCATCACATTCTTTATTAACTAAAGCATCACGAAATGAAATCATTGATGAGGATTTGCCTTTTCCTCTTTCTCCAGTAAATGCAATAATATTATTAAAATCATCATACTTTGAATCTTTGTGAGAATAATAGTGCCTAACTATTTCAATAACATTTTTTAATGCTTCTTTATATACCTCATGAAAAATTGACTCTTCAAACTGATTTCCTTTTTCAATTTTTATCTTGTATTCTTCATTTAGATTAATTTCTAAAATGGCTTTATCACTCATATGTATTAGTTTTTTTTGTTTATTTTTTAAATTCTTAACTCGCCACCCCATCAATAAACACCTCCACAAAATCCTGCACCTTCTGAATAATTCTTCTTCCGATATTATTACGTTCAGTAAGTTTTGGTTTTATCTCCAGCAACTTTAGCGTGTCACTTATTTTGGGAGTTTTGGAAGTAAAAAGAAAATCATCAATAGCATCTCTGAAACGGTCTTTGTTTAAAGATTCTTCGGTTGCTATTTTTTCGAAAGCCAAGTTTTTTTCTTTGTTCCAGTATTTTTCAAACTCTTCATTCACATTGTCTCCGTCAGAAATATGAGGAAGGTTTTCTTCGATGAACTTTTCGATCAGTTCTTTTTTACTTCGGAGTTTTGCATCGCCGGAAAGGATATCCCGGATTTCTTTTTTCTTTTTTTCTAATTTATCACCTTTTAGATTTGAATCGGTAAGATTGGCTAAAAGTGAGAGAATATAACTTACATTGATTTCATCACGATGAATCAGTTCCAGCTCAAAATCAACATCATCGAGAATGCTGTCCTTCCCTTTTTCAGGTGACTTATCTCTTTCAATCCACAAATCAAGATATTTACTTTTGTATCCTTCAAACTCATATTCAGTTATTTCCAGCTTATTGAAATCAAAATCTGCAAATGATTTCAATACATTCAAAACGCGCATAACTTCACGGAAAGCAGTAATGAATTCAAACTTTTCCTGTTCGGTTTGATAACTGTTGACACTGTCTATTTCAGGAGCAACCATCTTTAAACTGTTCAAAGCTGAATTGAAAAGCTCAATATAATCTTCAATCGGCAGAATGATAATTTCCTGAATCGCTTCTTTATTGGAAAACAAAGTCACCGCATCATCGGTTGCAGACTTCAGATTACGGAAACAGACAATGTTTCCTTGAGATTTCTTTTCGCCCAATAATCTGTTGGTACGTGAAAATGCCTGTATCAATCCATGATATTTCAGATTTTTATCCACAAATAAAGTATTCAGTTGCGGACTGTCAAATCCCGTCAGAAACATATTCACTACGATAATTAAATCAATTTCTTTACTGCGGACTCTTTTGGCAATGTCGTTGTAATAATTGTAAAAACTCTGGCTGTCTTTGGTCGTAAAATTGGTTCCAAACATTTCATTGTAATGACCAATATATCTTTCCAACACATTTCTGCTGTGAGAATCTCCATATTGTGCCTGTGGTTCTGCGACCATTCCTAACTCCGGTTCCTCGTAAATTCCGGTAGCATCTTTAGACTCTTCATTGGTTCCATAGCTGAAAATAGTAGCAATTTTCAAGTTATGCCTGTTTTCCTCTTTTTTCTTCTGAAAAAGATCATAATATTTCTGTAAAACATCAATACTGCTTACACAGAACATTGCATTAAAAGTACCGTTATGCGTTTTTCTTCCATATTCTGCGATGAGATAATCTGCAATCTTTTCAAGACGTTTCGGGCTTTCAAGAAGTTCCTGTGTATCTATAGCTTCAACATCCGTGTCAATATACGTATTGCTTCCTTCTTTTTCCTTGTATCTTCCCACATATTCCACAGAAAACTTCAGAACATTATCATCACGGATAGCATCTGTAATCACATACTTATGCAGACAGTCTTCAAAAAGTCTATTCGTTGTTGCCGGAGCGCCGTCTATTTTCCCAATTGAATTCACTTCAGAAATCGGAGTTCCTGTAAAGCCTATCATTTGGGCATTTTTAAAGTATTTTTTAATGTTCTGATGCGTATCTCCAAACTGACTTCTGTGACACTCATCAAAAATGAAAACCACCTTTTTATCTTTCAGCTTGTCAATTTTATTGCCGTGCTTTTCTTTGGTAATTGCCGTATTTAACTTCTGTAAAGTCGTTACAATAAGTTTAGTATTATCGGAAAGTTGTTTAACCAGGTGTGCTGTATTTTCCGTAGCATCCACACTTCCTTTTTCAAAAGCATCAAATTCTTTTTGAGTCTGATAATCCAAATCTTTTCTATCCACCACAAAAACAACTTTTTCCACTTTCGGAATTTCTTTCAGGATCTGGCTTGCTTTAAAAGAAGTCAGTGTTTTTCCTGAGCCTGTTGTATGCCAGATAAAACCGTTTTTATCCGTATTTCTTACCCTGTCAACAATTTTCTCAACCGCGTAATATTGATAAGGTCTTAAAACCATCAGTATCTTATTCGTTTCATTCAGAACAATATACTTGGTGATCATTTTGGCAATATGACAAGGCTCTAAAAATGCAGGTGCAAATTGGTCGAGCTGCGTGATGTTATTGTTGTGTTCATCCGACCAGAAGAAAGTCTGCTTAAATGTCTGTTTTGCGTTGTTGGAATAATATTTTGTATTGACACCGTTACTGATGATAAACAACTGAACATAATTAAACAATCCACTTCCGGAATTGAAAGACTGATGATGATAACGGTTGATTTGATTAAACGCCTCTTTCATTTCCAGACCGCGGCGTTTCAATTCAATCTGTACCAAAGGTAATCCGTTGATGAGAATGGTTACATCATACCGGTTTTTAAAATTCCCTTCCTGTGCCACCTGATTCGTGACCTGAAACTGATTCTGGCACCAGTGATCCTGACTGATGAATTCAATCCATTCTGAAGTTCCGTCGTCTTTTATAAAATGAAATTTATCCCGTAACGTTTTAGCCTTTTCAAAAACATTTCCTTTAGAAAGATGATTAAGGATTTTTTCAAACTCCTTTTCTGAAAATGTTTTTTTATTGTGAACTTCGAGCTGGGTTTTTAGGTTTCTGATAAGATCCGCTTCGCTGCGAATCATCACTTTTTTATGTCCTAACTGCTGTAACTGTTCTACTAATTTCTGCTCTAAAATATATTCCGGCTGGCTTGACATTCGTACTGAGTTTTGGTTAAAAACTTTGTCAAAGTCCTTAAACTTTGACAAAGTTGTTTTAGTTTTCCCAAATGTAAGAAATAATCGGAGACAACTGCAACTATTTTAGCGCTTTAAACATCTGGTCGATGGCTTTTTTCTTCTGTTCCAGATTGGGATGAACGTACAAGTTCAGAGTTGTACTTATATTGGAATGACCGAGCAAAACACTGACGGTTTTATAGTCGCATTTGCTTTCAATGCATCTTGTGGCAAAACTGTGTCTCAAACCGTGGAATTTAATATCCGGAATTTCCAGATAGCGCATCAGGTTTTTGTAATAGCTTCGGTAGGTTCTGGGTTCTGTAGGTTTAGAATCGTTGGTCAGTACATAAAAAGCAGGATTTACAATTTTCTTAAACGGTTTCAGCATTCTCAGCAAATCTCTGCTGATCGGGATTTCACGGATCGAATTTTTTGTTTTAGGAGAATCAATCAAAAGTTCCGTTCTTCTTTCTCCCCCATCAATCACATAAATTCGCTGAATCGTTTTGCGGATGTTGATAATTCCGTTGTCCGTATCAATATCTTCCCAGGTCAGGGCACAGATTTCCCCAATGCGCATTCCCGAACAAAGGCAGATGTAGACCCCCAGATTTCTAAAGGTAAAATGCTCCTGAATATAGTTCATCACTTTTTTCTGATGCGTTCTGCTTAACACTTCAATCGTGTGAGTTTCGCGAACTGTGGGATACTGCACATCGAAATTGATAAACTCAATCCATTTATTCTTTGCTCCGAACTTCAATACCATTTTCAAAACAATCAGGATGTCTTTGATGCTTTTCTGGCTTAAGCCCTGTTCGAGTTTTTGAAACACAAATTTCTGTACCTCTTCATCCTCAATCTCAGAGTAATCTTTAAATACAGGCAGTAAATGATTTTCAAGCAACAGCACATAAGCCGAAAAGGTTGATTTTTTCACATACAGCTTTTTGTCATTCTTCCACAGTTCAGCGATTTCTGCAAATGTTTTCTTTCTTGTCATAATTTTTTTGGTTTTAATATTTATTATTTAAAATCCTAAAGTTAATGATGATTAGAAATTATCTCCTCTACAAAGAATTAAGGGATAATTTTCTCCCTAATGTATTTGGGGAAAATTGAACTCTGGTTTTCCTAATTTGCGATTCCTGGGGTTTGAAGGGGAATGGGAGGAAAAGAAATTGGGAAATGTTTGTGATATAAACCCCAAAAACGAAAGTTTGCCAAATACATTTATCTATATTGATTTAGAAAGTGTTGTAGATGGAAGTTTACAAAAAGAAAATACAGTTTTAAAAGAAGAAGCTCCAAGTAGAGCTCAAAGAATATTAATTAAAAATGACATTCTATTTCAAATGGTTAGACCTTATCAAAAAAACAACCTTTTTTTTGATAAAGATGGAGATTTTGTTGCTTCAACTGGTTATGCACAAATTAGAACAAAAGAAAATTCACAATTTATCTTTCAGTATTTACACAATCAGAACTTTGTAGATAAAGTTATAGAAAGGTGTACGGGAACAAGCTATCCTGCAATAAATTCAAGTGATTTAGGAAAAATTCAAATTGCTATTCCAAAATTAGAAGAGCAAAAGAAAATTGGTGATTTTCTGAATCTTATTAGCCAAAGAATATTATCACAAAAGAAAATAATTGAGGGCTTAATAACGCAAAAGAATTTTATAGTTAAAAAATTATTTAAGCAAAATCTATCAGATTTAAATACAATTCTTTTAAGTGACTTCTTAAAAATTCCAAACAAAATAAAGCCTAATATTATTGATAAAGAAAAATTGTTAACTGTAAAACTACATTTAAAGGGTGTTCATAAAAATGAAAATTCAGATTCATTATCATTAGGCGCAACAAACTATTTTATTAGAAAAAAAGGACAATTCATCTATGGTAAACAAAACCTATTTAATGGAGCTTTTGCAATAATTCCTGATAAGTATGATGGTTTTTTATCATCCGCAGATGTTCCAGCTTTAGATATTAACGAAGATATAGTTAATGCTAAGTATCTATTTTATTTTTTTTCAAGAGAATCATTTTATAAAAAGTTAGAAGATATAGCTAGCGGTTCTGGAAGCAAACGAATTCACGAAAATACTTTATTGAATCTAAAAATTACAATTCCAAGTTTAGCTATACAAAATAAGGTGGCTATTTTCTTATCAAAGCTTGATGAAAAAATAAACTTAGAAAACGAGTTACTAACTCAATACGAAAATCAGAAAAAATATTTATTACAAAATCTTTTTGTTTAAGAGATTGGGATTTCCAGAAGAGTCTTGACAAGGTTTTAAACCTTGTCAAGACTTATTTTTTATCAAACAAACAAATTAGACAAAAGAAATTTTTTCTGAAGTTCTAACTTTTCTAAAATTTGTTTTTCAGTTTCTATTTTTTCTTGAATAGAAGATAGGAAATTGACTATTTTAATTTGCTCCTTTAAAGATGGCAATTTTATTGGCATTGATTGAAACATTGGTAATCTTAGTGACTTCACTGTTGAGCCAACAGCTTGCGATTGCAAATGTCTATCATCGCTTAATATTTGATAGTAAAGAAATTTACCATTGATATTTAAAAAGTCAAAAATAGCATATGTCCTTTGATGTAAATCAAATTTTCCAACAAAATATTTAGGTATAAACTCTTGACCTTCTCCAGGAATAATAATAGCTTCTTTATCAAATAGATATTGCGAACTGGTTCGAATATCTTGCGACCTATCGAAAAATGTATAATCTCCGTCTAAGATGGAATCTGCCCTATTTGAAGAACCTGTAGTAATAGTAGAAACATTGCCTAAATATTCAACTCTCCAGTCAGAAAAATGATTTCCATTTTCATCTTTAAATCTCAATTTCTGCGAAAATATTTGTTCAAGACTCCCTTTCATTAGGGTTTTTATTTGTTCAATTATTTTCCTTTGAGTTTGAATTCTTTCATCAACAAACAATAAAAATGAAGCAATTTTATCTTGTTCGGAAAGATTAGGAAAATATAAATTTACTGAACTTAATATCTCTTGTCCGACATTAAATCTTGTACTTCCTCCAGATTTAGAAGTTATATTTTCTCTCGCTGAATTGGTTTTAAGAAGTTTATTAAAAAACACTGGATTATATTCTCCAATTTTTTTTCCTCTAATTACAAAACCTCCAAATGTGGCATTTTTGTTTTTATCTAAATAGACATTAGCAGTCCCAACTTCTTCTCTAGTTTCCGAACTTCTCTGAAAAAGAATATCTCCATAACTTACTGAAAATTTCTCAACAATCAACTCATCGACATTAACTTTGCCAACAATATTATCATATGTAATAAAGTCATTAGATAGAATATCTAAGACGTTAATGAACTTTATACCAGAACCGTATTGTTCTTTAGAAGCGTTAATACCATTTTTGAATTCCAATAATTCTCCTAATCGTTTATTCTCCCAAACTCCTGTAAATTCAGGAAATCTAAGTCTAGGAATCTCAAAATATCCTCCGGTAGGAAAATTCTTCACATTTTTATTTTCTTCTGTCATCTCAGTTATATTATTATTCGTTAGTAAAAGAATTAAGGATACTTAAAAAACAAGACCCAATTCTTTCAAATAAACTTCAATTTCAGAATCCAGTTGAGAACGCTTTGCTTCAAGCTCCTTAATTTCAGCCATTACCGCCTGAATATCAATCTCATCCTCTTCCTCAAAAGTATCTACATAACGAGGAATATTAAGATTGTAATCATTTTCAGCCACTTCCTGCAATGTCGCTTTATGACTGAACTTTTCAGTTACCGTACGGTTTTGGTAAGTATCAACAATTTTATTGATATGAGCATTAAGCAACACATTTTGATTTTTCTGCTTTTCAAATTCTTTGCTTGCATCTACAAACAGAATATCTTCATCCGCTTCACGGCATTTCTTAAACACTAAAATACACGTAGGAATACTTGTACCGTAGAAAATATTGGCAGGTAAACCGATCACAGCATCCAGATAATTCTTTTCTTTAATCAGATATTTTCTAATCACCAATTCGGCTGCACCACGGAACAGAACGCCGTGAGGCATTACGACAGCCATAATTCCGTTTTCATCCAGATGATGGATCATATGCTGGATAAACGCAAAATCTGCTTTTGAAGACGGTGCTAATTTTCCATATTGTGAAAATCTTTCATCCAAAAGATGCAGTTCATTCGCACTCCATTTTGCAGAGAAAGGCGGATTGGCGACAATGGCATCAAAGGTTTTATCTAAATGTTGAGGTTTTTCAAGCGTATCTTCCTGACGGATGTCAAAATTGCTGTAATTGACCCCGTGAAGAATCATATTCATTCTCGCTAAGTTATACGTCGTACGGTTCATTTCCTGACCGTAGAAATCACTTACTTTTGCTTCACGCGCAACACGCAAAAGCAACGAACCGCTTCCGCAGGTCGGGTCATATACAGATTTTAACTGTGCTTTTCTACTGGTCACAATTCTCGCCAAAATGGTAGAAACCTGTTGCGGAGTGTAGAATTCCCCCGCCTTCTTCCCTGCTCCGCTGGCAAACTGGGCAATCAGATATTCATAAGCATCTCCTAAAACATCGGCATTGGTATCTGATAAATTGAAATCAATATCATCCAAATGATACAGCACTTTGGAGATTAAAGTATTTTTCTCGTCTTCTGTCCTTCCTAATTTTGCCGAAGTCAGATCCAAATCATCAAAAAGTCCTTCAAAATCATCTTCACTGTTTGTCCCTAATGTGGATTGCTCAATATTATTAAGGATTTTTGTAAGTTCAGCCAGAATAAAATTAGATTTCCCTTCCTGCTTCTGATGTCCTTTTTTGGCAATATTACTGAAAAGTTCCGAAGGTTTCAGGAAATATCCCAAATCTTCAACCACTTCTTCATAAATGGCTTCTACAATTTCCTTCCCTTCTTCCGTGTTTTCATCCACATCATTATAATCAATATCCTCTCCCGAATCCAGCAAAATTTTATTCGCTGTAAAGTGAATTTTCTCTGAAAGATATTTATAGAAAATAAATCCTAAAATATAATCCCGGAATTCGTCCGCATCCATTTTCCCTCGTAAAGTATTCGCTATATTCCAAAGCTGCTGCTGCAACTGACGTTTCTGTTCTTCTGACATGGTTATCCTTAATTAAAAACGTTAAAGATATTATTTTCTAAATTTTAATAAAAACTTTTTACAAAATAAAATCATATCAAGGAATCAAAAAAGCATGGTGGCTTCGGCTCCGCTCAGCCACCATTACAGAAAAAACAATCCAAACTCCAACAACACCCAAAAAATCAATTAAAAATCCCGGTGGCTGAGCGGAGCCGAAGCCACCGTATTCAAATAAAATACTATCTTTAAAATAAAAATACAAATGATAAAAGGATGGATGTATATTCTTCTCTGCTCAGACGGCAGTTATTACACCGGCAGTACCAACGATCTGGAACGCCGGCTTTCGCAGCATCAAAAAGGAGAAGGTGCCAATCACACTAAAAAGCGGCTTCCTGTAAAGCTTATTTATTTTGAAGAATTTGAACGTATTGATCTTGCTTTCTACCGCGAAAAACAGGTTCAGGGATGGAGCCGAAGAAAAAAAGAAGCTTTAATCAATGGCTGGAACGAAGAGCTTAAAAAAGCGGCAGAATGCATGAATGAAACCCACAGTAAGTTTTTTATAAAAGATGAATAGGTGGCTTCGGCTCCGCTCAGCCACCTGGTTATACGCTCAGTAATCTATTCATCATCTCCTCAGAAATATTTCTAACTTCCAATACTTAAAAAAATACAAACACAAAAGGTGGCTTCGGCTCCGCTCAGCCACCAATACAGAAAACAACCCACAGTCCAACACCCCCAAAAAATCAAATCAAAGAACACGGTGGCTGAGCGGAGCCGAAGCCACCACTAAAGAAAACAACCCACCGCCAAACAACACCCCCAAAAAATCAAATCAAAGAACACGGTGGCTGAGCGGAGCCAAAACCACCATTACAAAAAACCAACCACAACCCAATAATACCCAAAAATCAAATCAAAAAATCGGTGGCTGAGCGGAGCCGAAGCCACCATTAAAGAAAACAACTCACAGCCCAACAATACCCAGAAACCCCATCAAAAAATCCCGGTGGCTGAGCGGAGCCGAAGCCACCACTACAGAAAAACAACACACCGCCCAACAACACCCAAAACCTCATCAAAAAAAAACCGTGGCTGAGCGGAGCCAAAGCCACCACAAAAAATCCCCACCCTTTCGGATGGAGATTCAAATTAAGTTAAGGTATAAGCCCCAAGATACGCGCTGTTACACGCAAGGGTTTCTTTCGCATTCCTGAAAAACACCCATACCTGAATTTCCTTTCCCGCGTAGGAAGCAGGCATTGTGACATCAGCAGCCAGTGCTCCTCTTTCAGCAACAGATTCGAAAATTTCAAAAGTTCCCAGTTCTTCGCAATAACACACCGCATTGGCTTTGTCGGTGGTATCTGCGCTTCCCTGTGCGGAATTGTCCTCCCAGCTGAGGGCAATGGTATTTCCGGTTTGCGGAGCAGCAGTGACGTTCTGGAAACCTGCCAGATCCCCTTTCGTAATCAGCACCTTGTTGTATACCAGTTCGGGAACATCTCCATTCATTTGTAACGCTTCGCTGATCGTATAGGAAACTGCCATATTTACCCTTGATTTTGAGCCGCTCCCCGATCCGAAATATTTCGTCTGGATATTTTTGAGCGGCTGCAGAAAGCTGATCACCATGCTGAATTTGGTCTGCTGCAGAAGCTGTTTATCGGTAGGCTGTTTTGAGTTTGGTTTGGGAATACTTCTGATAATATCCTGTCCACGCCAGTTTGCCCCTACAACCGTTCCCACTTTTCCTGAAAATCCTCCAAGGATTCCTTTTGTTATTCGTGCCATTTTGTGCATTTTTATTGGTTAACAGAACTAAGGTATTACAGAATTTTCCAATTTCAGGCACCTGTGAAAAAGATGACCGGTTCTGACTGCTTTTGACCGGTTTTGACCGGTTTGAAAACCCATTTCTTCGGATCATGTTCGGGTCTTCTTCGGATCGGCTTCGGAAAAATGGGATTTTTTCCGAAGGATGACCGAACAACGGTCGAAGGATTCTGGGAGAATTTTATGAAAGTTTCTGCTTCCTTGTACGCTTCGGCTCAGCTCATCGTACTTCAGTTCAACTTTATTTAAACAAATCATTGTAAACCACACCCGCCACCATGCGCTGAGCGGAGCCGAAGCGCACATCATCGTAAATAATAATTCTTAAAGTTGTTTAAACCCGCAAAGACGCAATATTTTTTAAAACGCTCTATCTATTTAAGGCGCAAAGATTTTATCTCCGATAAAATGTAATACGGATATTTTTCGCTTCGGCTTCGCTCAGCGTACTTCAGTACAACTTAATTTTAAACAAATCATTGTAAATCACCCACCACCGTGCGCTGAGCGAAGCCGAAGCGCATATCACGGCTACTCCATTTAAACAATCATTGTAGTAAAAAGAAATCCTTGGGCTGCTTAACATACTTAAAAAGTAGCTTAAGAAGTAACTTTTTATATCTGCGTAATCTGCACAATTTGCGTGAAGTAATTGCAGATGAAAATCAAAACAACAGATTATTGTGATAAGAAAGATCCTTCGGCTGCTTCGCGCTCAGGATGACAGCACAGAAAATTGTTGATTTTAGAGTATGCTATTGAATTGAAAGCGTTAGACAATTATTTATTGTAATAAAAAGAAATCTTTAGCTGTTTGATATACTTGGAAAGTAATTTAAGAACTTACATTTTATATCTGCACAATCTACGTGAAGTAATTGCACGACAATCAAAACAACAGATTATTGTGATAAGAAAAAGAGATCCTTCGACTGCTTCGCGCTCAGGATGACAACGCAGAAAGTCATTGATTTTAGAGTATGGTATTGAATTGAAAGTGTTAGACAATTATTTATTGTAATAAAAGAGATCCTGCGGTGTTTCGCGCTCAGAATAACATAAGAGTGACCGTCGATCCGCATCATTCCGCAGAAACCGGTTTTAATCCCACCAACGAAAGACATAAAAATACCCTCATTTTTTGAGGGCTGTATTGAAAAACGATTTCGGATAGTATATTTTCTTTCCGATTTTTATATGCGGAATATTCTGTGATTTCCGGATTCTGAATAAAGTACTGTCGCTGATATTCAACAGCCTTTTTACATCGGCACTGTCATAATACTGCGAATCGGTAATCTGCTTTTTCCTGAGGGTATCCAGAATTTCAGAAAAAATGTCCAGAACGGTATGCATCAGCTCTTCATAATACAACGGTGGATTGTTGGGTTTATTTTTCATCCTGTGCTTTTTTAAAAGAAATAATGTTATTAATTTTTATTTCAAACGTTGAGGAAATATAAAATATTGTTTCATTTTTCTAATAAAAAGAAAAGCTGAAAAAACGATAAAATACAATCATTCATTTCTTCGATAAAATTTATGAAATTTTTTTGTTAAAATCTTGGTTATCCTGAATCAGAGGGATGAAATCCTCTGTAAAGAGGAATGATATTTACCGAAAAAAAATTAATATTTTCATCATAGTTGCCAACATTCCGAATCTTCCGGTTGTAATCATATCAGAACTTAACAGTTTTTGGATCCGAAACGATCTTCAGCATCAAAAATTTATTTATATTCGCAGTCCTTAAAATTATTGACCATGAGAAAAAAAATTACTCTATTCTTATTCGGAGTTCCTTTTTTTGGTTTTGCCCAGTCTGTGATCGGGAATATGAACTCGGGAGCGGTTTCTGCGGATAACTTTACGCATTCGGTGGGAGAAATTTATGTGATTCCTACAGATCCTGACAAAGCGAATTCCGGAACTATGGGAATGTTTTACCAGTCTGTTTTACAGGTTTTAGGGGTTTCAGAAATTGAAAAAGACCATGTGAAAATTTATCCCAATCCTACTGCTGATTTCATTTATGTTAAACTGAATTCAAAATCAAAAATCGAAGGTGCGGAAATTTATGATCTTTCGGGAAAACTTGTGTTTAAAACCAAGTTAGATGCTGAGCAACTGGATCTGAGATCTCTTCAACAGGGAGTTTATATGATCGTTTTCAAAAACTCCGACATCAAACCTATTAAAATTATCAAAAAACCTTAAAAAAACTATTTGAACATGAAAAAGCTTTACGCAACTATAGGATTATTTTTAGCAAGTTTAGTAAGCGCTCAGGTTCCGCAGGCTTTCAGCTATCAGACGATTGCTTTCAATGCGGCAGGAGCTCCGATTGCTAACGGAAACGTTTCTTTGAGAATCAGTATTCTGGATAATGCAGCCAACGGAACGGTTTTATATACGGAAACACAAAACAAAACTACCAACGCCAAAGGTTTGGTAAATCTGAATATCGGACAGGGAACAGCTACCACAGGAAACTTCGGGGCGATCAACTGGGGAACCAACGCCAAATTTGTAAAAGTAGAAATGGATCCTGCAGGAGGTTCTAACTACACGAATGTTGGGGTAAATCAATTGATGAGTGTGCCTTATGCAATGGTTGCAAAAAATGTTGTTGATTCAAACAACATTCCTATCAATCAATTAATTCCGAAAAAAAGTAATTACATGATCGTATATACTGATACAAATGCTTATGCTTTTTATCAGAACTCAGGCTCCAACGGAAGTTGGTATTCACAATCTTTATCAGGAACAGTAAAAGGAGCGATTGCTTCTAACACCAACTCTATTATTTATACTAATACAAATGCATATGCATTTTATCAAAATTCAGGATCAGGAGGAAACTGGTACTCACAATCTCTATCAGGAACAGTAAAGGGAGCTGTTGCATCAGATAATTGTATTGTAGTTTATACTGATACTAATGCTTATGCTTTTTATCAAAACTCAGGATCAGGAGGAAGTTGGTATACACAATCTCTATCAGGAACAGTAAAGGGAGCTGTTGCATCAGCTAAAAATATTGTTATTTATACCGACACTGATGCTTATGCATTTTATCAAAATTCAGGATCGGGAGGAAACTGGTACCCGCAATCTCTATCAGGAACTGTCATAGGTGCTGATTTCTCAACCAGCAATATTATGGTTTATACCAATACCAACGCATACTCTTTTTACCAAAACTCAGGATCAGGAGGAAATTGGTATTCACAATCATTATCAGGCAACGTAATTAATAGTATTTCCAAATAAATATACTATGAAGAGGCAAAAGCCTCTTTTTTTATGCAAATGTTTAAATAAAACAATCATAATCACTAAATTTGTGAGTCTTAAAAAATCAAATAATAAATTACAGTATAATGTCAGACAAATCAAAAATCTATTACACCCTTACGGATGAGGCTCCTATGTTGGCTACACACTCGTTTTTACCGATTGTGAAAGCTTTTACAAAATCTGCAAATATTGAGATCGCCGTTCCGGATATTTCTTTGGCAGGAAGAATTTTAGCCAACTTCCCGGAGTTTTTGAAGGATGATCAAAAGATCGGTGATGCTTTGGCTGAATTGGGTCAGTTAGCGACTCAGCCGGATGCCAACATTATCAAGTTACCGAATATTTCAGCTTCTGCTCCTCAATTGGATGAAGCAATTGCAGAATTGCAGTCTAAAGGTTTTGCAGTGCCTAATTATCCTGCTGAGCCTAAAAATGATGAAGAGAAAGCGATTAAAGCGAAATATGCCAAAGTTTTAGGAAGTGCCGTAAATCCGGTATTAAGAGAAGGAAATTCTGACAGACGTGCTCCAAAAGCCGTGAAAAACTATGCAAAAGCAAATCCTCACAGAATGGGCGACTGGGCTTCTGACAGCAAAACAGACGTTGCGCACATGAACGGAGGAGATTTCTACGGAACTGAAACCTCAACAACGGTAGAAAATGCTACAAAATTTAAGATCGTTTTCAAAGGAAACGACGGTTCTGAAACTCAACTGAAAGATTTCGCCAACCTTCAGGCAGGAGAAGTAATTGATTCTTCTGTAATGAATCTGAATGCTTTGAAAGGTTTTGTGCAGGAAGCTATTGAAGAAGCAAAAAACAGAAACGTTCTTCTTTCGGCGCACCTTAAAGCGACCATGATGAAGATCTCCGATCCGATTATTTTCGGAGCGATTGTAGAAACGTTCTTCAAAGAGGTTTTCACAAAATATGCAGAGACCTTCAAGTCTTTAGATGTTAATCCAAACAACGGTCTTGCTGATCTTTTCGAAAAAATAAAAGGAAATGCTCAGGAAGCAGATATTAAAGCAGATATTGAAGCGGCTTTGGCAGACGGTCCGAGAGTAGCGATGGTAAATTCTGATAAAGGAATCACGAATTTCCACGTTCCTTCAGACATCATCGTTGATGCTTCTATGGCTGCATTGGTAAGAGGCGGCGGAAAAATGTGGAACAAAGACGGAAAAGAAGAAGATACGGTTTGTATCATTCCGGACCGATCTTACGCAGGTTTCTATCAGTCTGTTATTGATGATATGAAAGCACACGGAAAATTAGATCCTACCACAATGGGTTCTGTTCCGAATGTAGGTTTAATGGCTCAGAAAGCTGAAGAATACGGATCTCACGACAAAACGTTCCAGGCTTCAGCAGAAGGAACCATTGAAGTCCAGGACGAAAACGGAAACGTTCTTCTTTCTCAGAAAGTAGAAAAAGGAGATATTTTCAGAATGTGCCAGACGAAAGATGCTCCAATTCAGGACTGGGTAAAATTAGCAGTAAACAGATCCAGATTATCTGATACTCCGGCTATATTCTGGTTAGATAAAGGAAGAGCACACGACAGAGAAATCATCAAAAAAGTTGAAAAATACTTAGCTGATCACGACACCAACGGGTTAGACATCAGAATCATGGATGTAAAAGATGCCATGACGGAAACATTAAAAAGAGCAAGAGAAGGAAAAGATACCATTTCTGTATCCGGAAACGTATTGAGAGATTATTTAACTGACCTTTTCCCAATTCTTGAGCTTGGAACTTCTGCAAAAATGCTTTCTATTGTTCCATTGATGAACGGAGGTGGTCTTTTTGAAACCGGAGCGGGAGGTTCTGCACCGAAACACGTTGAACAGTTCATCGAAGAAGGTTATTTAAGATGGGATTCTTTAGGTGAATTCCTTGCATTACAGGCTTCTTTAGAACATTTGGCACAAACTCAGGGGAATACAAAATCTCAGGTTTTAGCGGATGCACTGGACGAAGCTAATGCTAAATTCCTGGCTACCGATAAATCTCCTGCAAGAAAAGTGGGACAAATCGATAACAGAGGTTCTCACTTCTATCTGGCAATGTATTGGGCGGAAGCTTTGGCAAACCAGACTGCTGATGCAGAATTAGCAGCACAATTCGCTCCGATTGCAGAGGCGATGAAGGAAAACGAAGAAGTGATTAATGCAGAATTAATTGGTGCTCAGGGAAAACCTCAGGATATTGACGGTTACTATAGAACAGATACTTACAAGACGTATGCTGCCATGAGACCAAGTACGGTTTTAAATGAAATCATCGACGGAATTTAATTTCGTTTTTACTAAAATATTTTTTAGCCATAGCCGACTGTAGTTCGGTTATGGCTAATTTTTTATAGTCTGTAAAATCAGCCTAACTTAATCAAACGCTGTTCACCGAATCCGCCCACGCTTTTCCTGCAGCGGATTTCAAAAATTATTATCTTCGTGATGAAGGACAACTCTAATTAACGAACAGCCTTTAGGAACTGGGTTGTGAATTGCTTTCAAAAATTATTATCTTCGTGATGAAGGACAACCATTGACACCACTATGTCAATGGTAAATAAGTTGTGAATTGCTTTCAAAAATTATTATCTTCGTGATGAAGGACAACCAACAATTGCAAATGTCCTATTCACATTGAGTTGTGAATTGCTTTCAAAAATTATTATCTTCGTGATGAAGGACAACCTGCCTGCGGTTGGTGAGAATGATATTTCTGTTGTGAATTGCTTTCAAAAATTATTATCTTCGTGATGAAGGACAACTACTCAGTCTAATATTAATGCTGATACTGCGTTGTGAATTGCTTTCAAAAATTATTATCTTCGTGATGAAGGACAACGTGAGATATTCAACCCATCTCTGAGGGGCAGTTGTGAATTGCTTTCAAAAATTATTATCTTCGTGATGAAGGACAACTTGCCAATCCGAATGCTGTAATGTATTCTCGTTGTGAATTGCTTTCAAAAATTATTATCTTCGTGATGAAGGACAACTTCCGTTAATTCTGGAACTGAATGGCATTAGTTGTGAATTGCTTTCAAAAATTATTATCTTCGTGATGAAGGACAACACTCTATACGTTTTATCAAATGGGACTATAGTTGTGAATTGCTTTCAAAAATTATTATCTTCGTGATGAAGGACAACGGAACTGTTTGCTTTCCATTCCATCCGTCAGTTGTGAATTGCTTTCAAAAATTATTATCTTCGTGATGAAGGACAACACTTACAGAGGCGCAGTTAGAGGCAGCGCGGTTGTGAATTGCTTTCAAAAATTATTATCTTCGTGATGAAGGACAACGATTTAAAGAAAAACGAGTATAAAAACCATGTTGTGAATTGCTTTCAAAAATTATTATCTTCGTGATGAAGGACAACGACTTGCAGGGAGGAAAGCGAAGAAAGCGAGTTGTGAATTGCTTTCAAAAATTATTATCTTCGTGATGAAGGACAACGTGATATGCTTATGACTGAGATCGAAAGAAGTTGTGAATTGCTTTCAAAAATTATTATCTTCGTGATGAAGGACAACTCTCTACATTCGTAGCACTTACCACAAGGAGTTGTGAATTGCTTTCAAAAATTATTATCTTCGTGATGAAGGACAACAATAGTACCAGTGATAACTGTTTTCATACAGTTGTGAATTGCTTTCAAAAATTATTATCTTCGTGATGAAGGACAACTAAAAATATAATGTATAATCGGCAGTTCTAGTTGTGAATTGCTTTCAAAAATTATTATCTTCGTGATGAAGGACAACTCTAAATTTTGTGCTGCTAATTGTCCTCCGTTGTGAATTGCTTTCAAAAATTATTATCTTCGTGATGAAGGACAACAGATGATCCTGTTACGAGTCTACACGAACAGTTGTGAATTGCTTTCAAAAATTATTATCTTCGTGATGAAGGACAACTAGCCCATCTACACCCTCTTTAACATTTCCGTTGTGAATTGCTTTCAAAAATTATTATCTTCGTGATGAAGGACAACAGGATCTCAGAGAGGCATAGGAGATATGGCGTTGTGAATTGCTTTCAAAAATTATTATCTTCGTGATGAAGGACAACAATTCTTTTTCCCGTTTGAGGTTAATATTGGTTGTGAATTGCTTTCAAAAATTATTATCTTCGTGATGAAGGACAACTATAACGAGAGCCGCACTTCATACATTCAGGTTGTGAATTGCTTTCAAAAATTATTATCTTCGTGATGAAGGACAACTCTATAGAATAATATACTGCAGCTTTCTGAGTTGTGAATTGCTTTCAAAAATTATTATCTTCGTGATGAAGGACAACAATTCCGTAGTTTAATCGATTATTATATTGGTTGTGAATTGCTTTCAAAAATTATTATCTTCGTGATGAAGGACAACGTTTGATACTGAAGATATCAACCTCTCACTGTTGTGAATTGCTTTCAAAAATTATTATCTTCGTGATGAAGGACAACATAATGCTCAGGGCATGAAGATGTAATAAGGTTGTGAATTGCTTTCAAAAATTATTATCTTCGTGATGAAGGACAACGGAATACCTGAATATAATTTGCATTATATGTTGTGAATTGCTTTCAAAAATTATTATCTTCGTGATGAAGGACAACGCAAAACATAGATAGGATGCGGCATCGGATGTTGTGAATTGCTTTCAAAAATTATTATCTTCGTGATGAAGGACAACTTGCTTTGATAATATCCACACAGAAAGCGTGTTGTGAATTGCTTTCAAAAATTATTATCTTCGTGATGAAGGACAACATAATGTGGTAAGACCATTACTTGCTGCTGGTTGTGAATTGCTTTCAAAAATTATTATCTTCGTGATGAAGGACAACAAGCTTCGGAAAGAAAATAAAATACAATTAGTTGTGAATTGCTTTCAAAAATTATTATCTTCGTGATGAAGGACAACTAAATCAGTAGATTCTTCTACGTTAGCTCCGTTGTGAATTGCTTTCAAAAATTATTATCTTCGTGATGAAGGACAACAATAAATTGTGTGATTACAATAGCACACATGTTGTGAATTGCTTTCAAAAATTATTATCTTCGTGATGAAGGACAACATTCCTTTAACGGGTACGTACTCCATTCCTGTTGTGAATTGCTTTCAAAAATTATTATCTTCGTGATGAAGGACAACAAAGCTGTTAATATCTATTATTGGATTAGGTTGTGAATTGCTTTCAAAAATTATTATCTTCGTGATGAAGGACAACATCAATTAATTCACGCCCTTCTATGAATGAGTTGTGAATTGCTTTCAAAAATTATTATCTTCGTGATGAAGGACAACTTCTCCATCAATCCTGATGGTAAGTCCGTCGTTGTGAATTGCTTTCAAAAATTATTATCTTCGTGATGAAGGACAACAAGGTAGAAATTCTTTTAAATTTGTAGTTGTGAATTGCTTTCAAAAATTATTATCTTCGTGATGAAGGACAACAACATATAATGCCGTTATTAGTTCCATATCGTTGTGAATTGCTTTCAAAAATTATTATCTTCGTGATGAAGGACAACCGTGTGCATTCAGGGGAATAGGGTTATTGAGTTGTGAATTGCTTTCAAAAATTATTATCTTCGTGATGAAGGACAACTAACTTGGAAATTTTTTAATTCTAATCTTTGTTGTGAATTGCTTTCAAAAATTATTATCTTCGTGATGAAGGACAACCATTCTACCAAGGTGGGAACAAAGAAAGCCGTTGTGAATTGCTTTCAAAAATTATTATCTTCGTGATGAAGGACAACCGCGTATTCCAAACTTCATACCCTCCGTTGGTTGTGAATTGCTTTCAAAAATTATTATCTTCGTGATGAAGGACAACAAGAGCAATTAACTGGAGGGCTTTATAATGGTTGTGAATTGCTTTCAAAAATTATTATCTTCGTGATGAAGGACAACAACCAATAATTGGAATTGTTGAAAAGCCCTGTTGTGAATTGCTTTCAAAAATTATTATCTTCGTGATGAAGGACAACCTCACATAGGAAATTCCATTTGCATACACCGTTGTGAATTGCTTTCAAAAATTATTATCTTCGTGATGAAGGACAACTTATGGCAATCATAGAAACACAGGCAAAGGGTTGTGAATTGCTTTCAAAAATTATTATCTTCGTGATGAAGGACAACCTCAAAAAATAATCTACTGGTTTTCAGTAGATTATTTTTGTTTTCAGGATTTAAAATTCAGAACAATTCGAGCTGTTGGAAAGTCGGTGGCGGTTCTTCTTTATTTCTGGCAAAAAAGATTTCGATGTCTCCAAACTGTTTATCGGTAATGCACATAATGGCAACCTTTCCGGCTTTCGGAAGCATAAATTTCACTCTTTTGATGTGTACTTCTGCATTTTCACGGCTCGGACAATGACGCACATACATCGAAAACTGAAATAAAGTAAATCCGTCATCAATCAAAGCTTTCCGAAAACGGTTTGCATCTTTCATATTTGCTTTCGTTTCGGTCGGGAGGTCATATAATACTAAAACCCACATAATTCGGTATGCATTAAACCTTTCGGCGTTCATTTTTGGTGACTATTGTTTGTTTATTGTAATAATCGCAGCCCGACCTGAGTGGAGCCCTTCGGCTTCGCTCAGGATAAACTACAGGCGGATAAAGCTACCATAAAAAAATTACATCAATTCCGGATAGGAAATCAGTCGTTTTTCTCCTGTATAGCATTTGTAAAGCGATGACGTGGTCATTTTTACAGCAACCAGCAACGGTCTTGTTTTGTCATCAATACGCACATCTTTGGTTGCAACCTGGAGAATATGCGCTTTAAATTCTTTCGTCAGCTCTTCGGTATCCGTATGAATTTTCAGCCACTGCATCACGAGTAAATCAACAAACGGACGATAAGGTTCCATTAAATCGTCGGCAAGGCAATACGGATTGTATTTATTTTTATGGAAAATGCCGAGAACAGGCAACAGTCCGGTTTCTACGATGGCTCTTGCGACAATACTTCTGAGCACGGCATATCCAAAATTGAAAAACTGATTGGGTGAATCTCCAAAACGCTGTCTCAAAAAATCCAGACTGATGAGGTATTTCCAGTAATGCTGCGCCGCAATTCCTTCCATATTCGTTATATCACCAGATTTTACGTTTCTCTGATATTCAATCATCGGTTCGTAGTAATTCCCCAGTTTCATCAGTACATTTTTCTGGTTTTCGATCTTGCATTCGACCGTTTGTTTCCAAAGCTGTTTTTTCAGCGGTTCACTGGCTTCCAACTGATCTTTTACGCGATCGGAATGCTCGGTATGCCCATACAGCGGAAGCATTATTCCGTGCGGTAAATGATGGGCATCGCAACTCACCACCACAACATTATTTCCCATCATTTTCTGAATCAGATGGTGTGAAATGGTAATCTGATAATGATCCAGCATCAACAACCCCAAATCTTCCACAGGAACACTCCCCTTTTCCGTTTTGGTTTCCGGACAGAGGATTTTCAACTGCTCATCTTTGAGCTTAAGGTAAGCGGGATTGCCGATGTAGATGGAGCGGGTGATCATTTTTTATGCTTTTGAAATGTTACCTAAACGGTCTACTTTCAACTTCCAACAAATTGATTTAATCTGAGTACCATCAAGCGAGTTTTGGTTTTTAGATTGTGGGCTACCTAATCCCAATTCATTTTGAATAGATAATTTAATATTAGCTTTTTCTTGTTCTTTGTTTGACATATTAAATAACAAATTTGCAATATTTGCTGGCACAAAATTCATTGTTGTTCCACTGCCATCAGTAAATTTATAAATCCTATTCATTTGCTCTTTTTTCATTTTTGAAAAATCAATAAAATTTGGATTTTCTATTTCTTCTTCTGTCGGCACATATACCAAATCACTTGGGTTGAGTACAAAAATTAATTTGTATTCGCGGTCTTCTGGATGTGTAACAGGACAAGGCTCTAAACCTTGTTTTAAACTTTCAATAGTTTCTCTTAAAGTTGGAATGTAATATTTTCTATCTGTTCCGTTTTGGTAAAAACCACAGAATGCATTGCTTCCCGCGGCAGTAACAACAAACTTTGTACTCTTTTGTCCTTCTTCTGATACAGAAAACTTAGTTCCCATTGCATCGCTTGTTCTTACTTTGTAAATGGGATGATGAAACTTACCATTATTTAACTTGGTAATGTTATTGTTTAGTTCTTTAACACCATCTGATGAAAATGCATTTTCAGTATCAAATTTTGTCTTTCCGTCAATAACTTCTTTGTAATTATCCAAATGGTTTTCCAAAATCCTTTGTATCCCAGTATCTGTAATAGATTGAATTGCTTTAGTTATTTTATCTGAAGGTATAGATGCTAAAGATTCTAATTCATTTCCAAAACGTGTTGCTACAAATTTTTCATAAACATTTACTTTAGGATATTTTGTTTTTAATGTTTCAATGATTTCTTTTATTGATTTACCTTCATTTTGCCTTAGATTTTCTACTTCTTTAGAAATTGCATTATCAACTATATCAAACTTTTCAACTAAAGCTTTTTCAAGACTAATAGTTGCCACTTTACTCTGCAATTTTACTTTTCCGTAAAAAGTATCTTCGTGTAGGCGTTTTCTAACATTATAGTTGACAACTTCTTTTAATCCTTCTTGTTTTAAAACATTGAGTTTTCCATCTTCAGATTTTAAATATTTATTCCACCTTTGGCGAATAACACGATTTTTTTGTTTAAAGCTTGCAATTGTATTTTCGAGGACGTTTTGAGCAATTTCTTTAAATACTTTGCTTTTCGCTTCTCCAAATTGATATTCAAATTCATCAATTCCGTCTTTAGTTTTTATTTGTGCAGGTGGTAAAAAGTACCATTCTTTTTCATCATTAAAACCTTTACGAGAGTTTGTTAGTTGAAATTTATAACCTTTTCTAGTCTTTAACTTCTCTTCATCATTTTCTTCTTGAGATGAAATATTGTTTAAATAATTAACGTGATTTTCTGTTGTTAGTGCGATTATCAATGCATCCAAAGCGTGATGACGATGGTCTATTCTTTTCGGGTCAAAATTTTTATTGGCTTCTTCTGGAACAGTGTTTATAAAAACTTGGTGTCCATTTATTTCTCTATAATCTCCAAACAAATTAGAATTGGTTAATTCGTTCAAACGTTTAAATCTTGGAGAAATAATTTCATTCCAAGCATCATTTAATTGCCAATGTCTTTTCAATGTTGATGTAATTGTGCCGTTTGTTGCCAAAACATTTTTAGAACGGTAAGTATCTTCATCTTTTTCACGCACAATATTGCTCAACAGTTTCATAGCCATTTTAGAGATGTATTGGCTGTTGTTTAATTGGCTATTAGTAAATTCTTCTGGTATTTCTTTGCTTAATAGAATATCTCTTTTTCTACCTATAAAATTGTTTTTTACTAATTCTTCATAAGTGCTAATACTCAGTATTTCCACCTGCGTATCGTGGGCTGAACAAAACACTTTTTTGGATTTTGAATTAGCAATAAAACCATAACCTGTTGACGCTTTTTTCTCTTTATTGATTTCCGTTTCACAAATTACTTTGTTATAGAGTGCATTTAGCGTGATGCGTTCTTGTGGAAATATGTGTTCGATCTCATATTTTTTTCGGTCAAACAAATCAGATAATTTGATAAACTTTCCAGTGTAAGGCGATTGATATCTCTGGTCGAGCCAAAGTTTATATCGTTCGAAATCACTTCTGCTTATTTTAGAAAGTTCTTTTGACGTGATATCTTTTATTTCTTTTTTTGAGATTTTGCCATTAGATAATTCATATTCCGTAGTATCTTTATCGTACTCAATGGAAGATAAAAGCCCTTCTTCTAATATTCTTAATTTTTCTTGTTGGAAAGGAGATTTTTCTTGAAGTGAACTATTTGTTTTTTTCAACTCTCGAAGAAGTTCAACAATTCGCTCATTAGCTTTCCTGTTTTCTTTGTTATTCTTATCGTCTTTTTCTTTTTGTTTGTTGTTCTTTTTCATTTCCCGACCTAATTCTATATGAATTCTGTCAAATAATTTGTTGTAAATAGTTCGTCCTTCTTCATCAGTTCCGATTTCTTCACCATAGTATTTCCAAATATCTTTAACAACGTGTAGTGTTTCTACTAAAATCTTTTCTACAGTTGGATTATTTAAAGAATGTTGTATGAATTCATTTTTTAAATAATTCTCAATGTCGTAAGGTGATTGCCAAAACTGCACTTCACCAACTTCGGAATAGCGACCATACACCAAATAACAAGCACTCGAAACCCAAAGACCTTGGAAGTCTTTCAACTCTCCATTAATTTCTTCTTTATCTAAAACCTTTTGCTTTACTTCTTGATTTGCTTTTGATAGAATATTCTCAACTTCCTTTCCATTCCAGTATTTTCCCAATCTTAAAAACGGCAGCATCTTTTTGATTGCTTTTTCGGAATAAGTGCCATAATCATTGGTATATCCTCCGAAAGAACTAAAGTTTTTCACTAAATCTGCGTGATAATCATTTGACAAGCCTGACTTATCTAATAAACGACTAATAATGTTACTTAAGCCTTTAGTAAATTCATCTTTTTTCTTTACAGAATAAAAGAAATGCCAAAGACTATACTCATTTTCAGGAGCTAAAAATGTTTTGTAATCGAAACCTTTAATTCGTTTTGTCCTTAGAATAAAGTTATATCTTGTAGGGTTGCAAGGTTCTTTTTCAGATGCGAAATTCCATTTGTAGATTTCAGAATTAATTTCTAATTCTTTGTATTTTTTGTTTAGAAAATTTAGTATATCTTTTTCTGTAACATTTTCTTTGTCATTCAAAAAAGCATATAATTCTTCCTTAATATCTCTTGTTAGTAATTGAGAAGTTACATCAATATTAATTTTAATTTCATCATTGACTATATCCTCTTTCTTAATAATTTTAAGCCTTTTGATAAACTGCCAAAGCCTAAACTCTTGATACAGCGGATTGGCTTTATGTATTGCTTTTAGTGGATTTTTATATTTCTTTCCAGTTTTTTCATCTGTACGTTCGTAGTTCTCTTTTTCATAAACACAATCTGCAATCAAAGATTTTTTAGACTTCAAATCTCTTTGATACAATAAAATATCTTCCTTAATCAAGTAATTAAAATCTAATTCTTTAACTGTTTTTTGATGACCGAGATTATTTGGATACAAAAGTTGAATTGCTTGCTCGTAAAGATTTCTATTCTTTAATTCAGGATGAAATTGTTCCTGATTTTTATAAATAACATCCAATTCTTCCCGATAGTAATCTCTTTCAATAACAGTAATTAAATCGGCTTTTATTTTTTGTTTTGGGTTTTGTAAAAGATTATAATAAACAAATGAAGCAACGCCTTTGGTTTTATTTTTTGTGTTGAAAGAAGTTAATGAAGTTTCTGTTTTCAGTTTCATTAAAGTCCAATCTTCTTCCTTTGGAATATTGATATTTCTACCTTTATCCGCACCTTTCAATATTCTATTGCCATTTTCATCATATTTTGTTTTAATGATGAAATCTCGCTTTGTATCTTTCCATTTTGGTGTAAACTTGCTTTGTTGCTCTTTAATCCAACCTGTTTCCAATTCAATTTCAAAAATAAAGTTTTCTTTTATTTTTCTTCCAGTATTTCTAACATCAACAATCGAAAACTCACGAACTTCATTGATGATATACTCTGTTTTCTTAGAATCAATTGTACCCTCATCATCATACTTTGATACAATTTCAACTTCTTTTAAATCTCCAATTTCTGTAATTGGAATTTTTGTTTCTTCCTTGTATCTAAAAAGCTCAATTGCGTCATTATTGTTATCTACCAAAACAATTTCATAAGCATCTTCATTTTCAATTATATTAATACTTTGTACTTTACCTACAAAAGAATCGGTCAACTCTCCTTCTTTTTGCACTTTTTCATCTTGCCCGATTACTTTTTCATAACCTCTTTTTTGATTAAAACTTAAAGTAATCCAAGCCAATTGTTCTTTTGTAAGTTCAAAATTTTTATCCGTAACCGCCTTGTGTCTTAAATAGTACAAAGTCCAATCGTAAGGAATTTTGGTTTGATCACCATTTCTTTTTTGATAGAACATTTCAGGATATTTTTTTCTAAAATCATTTTCCATTTGATGATAAGCATCTTTAAAAAGAAATTGAAATTTTCCACTATCATTTTTATAATAAGCTAATTTTTCCTCTGTTCCTTTTTTAAATTTCCCACTACGTTTTCCTTTTGCATTTTCAAATTCAATTGATAATTTGTAATGCTCAGGAAGAGCATTTAATAAATTTAAAACACAATGGAGCCTATCTCTTCTTAATAAATATCTTTCATTTAGCTTTCTTGGAGAACGAAGAGTAGTTCTTTTAGCTGCACCACTTTCAGTTTTAGCGCCACTCTCAAATTTAGCTATTTCAGCAGCATCCATTGTTAAAATACGAGAACCAAGTCCTAGTATTTTAACTATTTTATTTATGTGGTCGATTTCTACCAGTGCCCATCCAATAGAGTTCGTTCCCAAGTCCAGTCCAAGTATATTTTTAGTCATAGCTATATAGTTTTTCATAATAGATAAAAATAGGAAGAAAAAATTTATTAAAAATGAGGTTTTCCGTAAACCATTCAAAGAATTTTTCTTTTATATTTGTATCAATAATTTTGAAAAGCAATTCACAATAAGGATTATTCCGTTGTGAAAACATTTAAGGCGGGGCAACTCGCCTTCTTCTATTTCAGGAGGGAAATGCAAAATCCCAAACACAAAAAAGCCGCCTCAAAAAAGGCAGCTTTACAAGTCTGAAATATCTAACAATATTATTTTTTAGCTTTTACGTCTACAGCGATTTCGATGTCTTTGCTGATCATCCATTCTGCAGGATCGGCTTCGGAAGTTCCGAATTTAATTCCCCAGTCTGCTCTGTTCACCGTGAATTTAGCTTGGATTGCCGCTGAATTTTCCGTTACATCCACTTTTGCAGGGAACGTTACATTCATTGTTTTTCCGGATAAAGTAAGGTTTCCGCTTACTGTTTTGTTAGCTCCTGCTACTGCATCTTTTGGAGCGTCTTTAAGATCTGCTACGCTTGTAATTTTGAAATCAGCCGTCGGATTTTTTGCCGTGTCGAAGAAATCAGGATTTTTAAGGTGCGCTTCAAGATCTGCCGGTTTTTTATCTTTTTCCGTTACAGAAGCCGGATCTACTTTAATAGAGTTCATGTCGATCACAAAGTTTCCTGCTGTTACGCCTCCGTTTTCAATGCTTAAATCTCCCGATTTTACCATTAAAGTTCCCCAACGCGGAGCCATTCCTCCTTTGTGGAATGCCTTCCAGTTTACAACAGAACCTACCGTATCTACAGGCAAAACTTCCCCTTTGCTTTCTGCTACTTTCTGCTCAGTAGAAGTTGCAGCATTTTCAGCCGATTTTTCTTTGTTACAGGACGCTGCAAGTAATCCTACTGCAACTAATGCAATAACACTTAGTTTTTTCATATTATTTAAATTGTTTTAAAGTTTATTCTGAATTTCTAAATTCCGGAACCAAAAATAGAAAACATCCCACACTTTTATCTTATCATACATCAAGAAATCAAATTTCAGGGTTTCCATTATTGACCTTTCCGCTAAAATAAGAATTATTAAATAGATATGATACATTTAAAATCTTTATATCCAGTTTGTTTAAACCAATTATAAATTTAACCGCAAAATAAGCAAAACACTTTATCCGATCTATGTAAAGTATTTCAAAAGTCTGCAAAGAGAAAAAATCTTTGATTTTTTTAAAACTTACGTGCTCTTTTTCCATTTAGATATTAAACTTAAACAACTAAAGTGTTTAAATCTTTTGCATCTTTTGTGGTAAAAAAGTTTAAAGTTTATCTTCAAGCAAAGCATATTCATCTTATTTTGTATTATTACAGTCAATTTTTTCTTTATTTGAATTTTAATCATCACAAACTTAAAATCTTAAACAGACAATATCTTTCTTGGTCTTTGTTAAATTTAAATAAGACAGTAAAGCTTTTTACAAATAATGTAGTTAAACTTAAAATAGGTTTACAAAAGACATTTTGATTATTTTAGCCGTTTAAAATTTACAATGAACACAACACAATACATACAGCAATCCCTCAATATATCCGAAAAAAGCATCAATGCCACTTTAGAACTATTGGCGGAAGACTGCACCATCCCTTTCATTTCCCGCTACCGAAAAGATAAAACAGGAAACCTTGACGAAACACAGATTGAACAGATTTCGAAACTCAGTAAACAGTTTGAAGAAATTGCAAAAAGAAAAGAATCGATCTTAAAATCGATTGAAGAACAAAATGCCTTAACACCGGAACTGAAACAGAGAATTGAAGAAAGTTTTGATATTCAGGAAATTGAAGATCTTTATCTGCCGTTCAAAAAAAGAAAGAAAACCAAAGCCGATGCCGCGAAAGAAAAAGGGCTGGAACCTTTAGCGAAAATGATTATGAGCCAGAAAGTTCAGGATCTGCAGTTTTTGGCTTCAAAATACCTGAACGATCAGGTTGCCTCCGAAGAAGAAGCTTTGCAGGGCGCAAGAGACATCATGGCAGAATGGATCAACGAAAATATGTATGTGAGAAAAAATCTCCGCCGCCTGTTTCAGCGAAAAGCAGTGGTTACTTCAAAAGTAGTGAAAGCCAAAAAAGACGAAGAAGAAGCCCAGAAATTCTCGCAGTATTTCGAATGGGAAGAAAGCCTGAACAGAATGCCTTCTCACCGCCTTTTAGCCATGTTGAGAGCCGAATCCGAAGGTTTTGTGAAAACCAATATCGGGATCGATAAGGAAGAAGCCATTGATTTTATTGAAAATGCCATCATCAAATCCAATAACGAAACATCGGAACAGATTTCACTGGCGATCAAAGACAGCTACAAAAGATTACTGGAACCCGCAATCTCCAACGAAACGTTACAGGAAGCGAAAGAAAAAGCCGATAAAAAAGCGATTGAGATTTTCTCTGAAAACCTTACGCAGCTTCTTCTTGCTCCGCCTTTGGGAGAAAAAAGGATTCTGGCGATTGATCCGGGCTACAGAAGCGGCTGTAAAGTAGTCTGTCTGGACGAAAAAGGCGATCTGCTCCACAACGAGACCATTTATCCGCACGCTCCGCAAAACGAAAGCGGAATGGCAATGAAAAAAATCCGTTCCATGGTAAATGCGTATAACATTGAAGCCATTTCCATCGGAAACGGAACCGCAAGCCGCGAAACCGAGTTTTTCATCAAGAAAATTGCATTCGACAAACCTTTACAGGTTTTCGTTGTTTCGGAAGCCGGAGCTTCGGTGTATTCTGCAAGTAAAATTGCGCGTGAAGAATTTCCAAGCTATGACGTGACGGTTCGCGGATCGGTTTCCATCGGAAGAAGACTGGCGGATCCGTTGGCGGAACTGGTAAAAATAGATCCTAAATCCATTGGAGTCGGGCAATATCAGCACGATGTGGATCAGACTCAGTTAAAAAACGAACTGGATTCTACGGTGATGAAATGTGTGAATTCTGTAGGAATCAATCTGAATACAGCGAGTAAATCTTTATTAAGCTATGTTTCGGGAATCGGCGAAAAAATGGCAGAAAACATTGTGAACTACCGTACTGAAAACGGAGCTTTTGAGGACAGAAAACAGTTGAAAAAAGTTCCGAGACTGGGAGAAAAAGCTTTTCAGCAGGCAGCCGCATTTGTAAGAATCCACAATGCTAAAAATCCGCTGGATAATTCTGCCGTGCATCCTGAAGCTTACGGAATTGTTGAAAAAATGGCAAAAGATTTAGGCATAAAAACCAATGAGCTGATCGCCAATAAAGAAAAAATTGCAGTGATAAAACCCGAAAACTACATCACAGGAGACATCGGAATTTTAGGAATCAAAGATATTTTAAAAGAGCTTGAAAAACCCGGACTGGATCCTAGAAAAGCGGCTAAGGTTTTTGAATTTGATCTGAATGTAAAAAGCATCAAAGATCTAAAAACAGGAATGATTCTGCCCGGAATCGTTAATAACATCACCGCTTTTGGCTGTTTTGTAGATCTGGGAATCAAGGAAAGCGGATTGGTTCATATTTCCCAGTTAAAAGACGGCTTCGTTTCCGATGTAAATGAAGTGGTAAAACTGCATCAGCACGTTCAGGTAAGAGTAACGGAAATTGATGAAGCGAGAAAAAGAATTCAGCTGAGTATGGTTTTGTAAGAATGATTAAGGTTTTAAATTCAAGTCTGTTTAGATAGTTATTTTATTTACGAAATTGTCATTTTGAGCGAAACGAAGTGGAGTTGAAAAATCTAAAATAACTGAATTTTAAATGATTTTGGTTTTATAATTACTAATAAAATTCTGTTCAGCATAACACAAAAGGTTGAAATGAAATGCAAACACATGGTAAGATGAAAATTTCAGAGCTTAAAGAAAATAAAACAACACGCAGGGCAACCCGAAATTTTGATTCGGAAGGAAGACGCATCTATGAATTTTTTGAATATGAAATCCCTTATGATACTTCCTACGAAAAGAACCGCAGGGACAGATTCTGTTCCAAAATTATAGACATGATTCCCTTTACCCTGCTTTTTGTTTTCATATTGCATAAACCTCTGATTGTCGCTGTGATTCTTTCAATTCCGTGTGCAATTGTTTTAGGATCAGTAACAGAACATTTTTTCGGGTGTACTCTTGGCAAAAAGATTTTTAAAATAAAAGTGATTGATGATTACGGTAACTATCCCAATATTCTGAAATCATTTGCAAGAAATTTGCTTTGTCTGGCAAATCTTTTCTTTTTTTGGATCAATTATGAACATCCTGAAAATGAATCATCAAACAAATCCATGCGGATGGATTTTCATATGCATTTCAATAACGAGATCTGTAAAACCTACATTGTAAAAGAAATAAAAATGGAAGAGATCAGGAAACTTCTTCATAACCGGTTTTCTATAAATAAAAGTGACTCATGAATTGAGTCGCTTTTTTTATTATAAAAATTTTGATTGTCCGTTTATTAACCTAAAGCTTCGACAGGCTCAGCTTGACATCGCTAAAAATCAAGCGTTTAGTATTAGAGGTGTCACACTGAGCTTGTCGAAGTGCCTGTTATAAATAATTGATTTTCATATCAGTGCATAGTAATAGGTTGTTTAACGGATAATCAATTAAAAATTTAAAGTAAAAAAGTTTTGCTCCTTTAGGAGCAGAATCTGTGTAGAAATATGAATAAGTCTATCAATCAATCCGTAGGATTGATATCTGCAATTCTCAATGAATCTTCTAAAGATAGCGTTCCTACGGAACGCTGAATGCCTTGCGAATATGTTTTCTACACAGATAAAACTCTATAGAGTTTTCTAACTTTTACTTAAACTTTATTAATAATCTTTAGAATCTCTTACCGCTTTTCTCACTTCCGGCCATTTAGTAATCTGTCCTTTATCGTCCAGCGGCATTGCCCTTTTTTCCCTGTTTGAAAATTCGGGGTCTTCTGAAGCCATATACGCTAAAGTTGCCGTTAGAATCACATTGCTTTTCACCTCATCAAAAATGATTTTGTCGTACGTATCTTTTGTCGTATGCCATGTGTAGCCAAAATATCCCCAGTTTAAAGAACCCAATCCGAATGACGGAACTCCCGCTGCCACGAAAGAAGCATGATCAGAACCTCCTCCACCCGGAGTTCCCGGAAAGTCTGTTTTAATCTGGCTTTTAATATTTTTAGGAACCGCGTTCAGCCATTTTCCAAGATAATCGTAAGCATGTACAAAACCCTGTCCGCTGATGTTCACTACTCTACCCGTCCCGTTGTCCTGATTGAAAACCGCCTGAACTCCCTTTACAATTTCAGGATGATCCGCCACAAAACTTCTTGATCCGTTCAGTCCCTGCTCTTCACTGCCCCAAAGTCCGACAATAATGGTTCTTTTGTTATCGGGATAATATTTCTTAAGAATTCTCATCGCTTCCAACATGGTTAAAACTCCCGTTCCGTTGTCTGTAGCGCCTTGCGCACCGTCCCACGAATCCAGATGCGCAGAAAGAATAACGTATTCATCAGGTTTTTCTTTTCCTTTAATCATTCCGATGGTGTTGAACGATTTTGCTTCGGGAAGGATTTTTGACTTCATCTCCATCCTGATCTTGGGTTTTGCGCCGTTTTCCGCCATTCTGTACAACATTCCATAATCTTCAAGCTCAATATCGAACATGGGAATATTCTTCGTTTTTGCCTCAAAAATTCTGTTGGCTCCCATAATTCCAGTCCAGTTGGAAATTGCAATTCCTGCCGCTCCTGCTTTTTCCAGAGCTTCGGGAAGCGTTTCATTGTTATAGCCGATGCTTTTTATATAATTCTGATACTCTTTTGAAGCCTGTTCTTTCTCTTTTTTAAGCTTTTCATACAGTTCAGGCGTGGCAAATTCTTTAATCTGATCGTCTGAACGACCGATTTTCTGGTATTGCGCCATCAAAACAACTTTTCCCTTCACGGAAGACATCCATTGATCAAATTCAGTTTTGGAAGAGACTTTCGGGAGAATAACAACTTCTGCTTCCACTGCTTTTTTGGTTGCCGGACTCCATGCTAACTGGGTTGCCGATAAACTTTTCATCCGCGGAAACATCATATCCACATGAGTAATCCCTCTTTGCCATCCTTTCCATGTTCCAAACTGTTGCAGACTGGCTTCAATATCCCATGATTTCAGTTTATTTGCCGTCCATTCATTGGCGGCAAGCATTTCCGGAGTTCCGATCAGACGCGGACCTATTCCGTCCAAAAGTTCATATGCCATCGTTTCAAGCTGGGAACTATTGTTTACCTCATTCACGAAATTCTGAACAACGGGATTAAGTTTTTCCTGAGGAACGGCATTCTGAGCCAAAGAAAATTGAGTCATTGCCATCATAACAGGCAACGTAAGAAATCTGTTTATCTTCATATTAATCATTGATTCGTTAAAGATAAAGAGATTCTGGAAAATGGGAAAATGCAGAAAGGATTTGGTGATGGTGAATTGTTGCTGTGAATGGTGAAAAAGTCAAGGGTGAATGAGATTCGCTTTTGATTTACAATCCACAAATCAAGACTACATAAGAGGAAAATCAGAGATTTTCAGAAACTGATGTTTTCTTACGACTTAACGAGTGTTTAAATCTCATGTGACGTATGTGATTATTTAAAAAGTAAATTTCTTTGTAAAAATTCAAATAAAAAAACCGACTGAAAAGCCGGTTTTGGGAACAACTATTTTTTTGATTCTTCAACAGAAACTTTTCTGAATTCCTTGAAAAGCTTGCTTAGTTCCAAAGCTGCTTTACGAGCTCTTGTTCCAGCTGCCTTGTTTCCTTTTTCTGCTTGTTGGTTTGCCTCAGTTGTGAAAGCTTCAAATTCTGCGTTGATTTTTTCAATTAGTTCTTTCATTATTTTTAAAATTTAGGCTGCAAATATAGCTTTTATGGTGATTCCAGCCTAATAGTGATGAAAAAATTTCCAAGAATTCACAAATAATTTCAATTTTACTACAAAATGCCTGAGATTACTGTAAAATGTAGGGATATAAAAGATATCAGGGATTGTAAAAGCAAGTTATGATCAACCAATAGAATTAAGTAAAACTACTGAGTTTTTTGTTTCTTAAACTCATTAATTTTGGATGCATAAAACTGATGATTCCGAAAAGATTCAGACCTCTATTTTGAAGTTTGAATCATTTTCCGAATCAAAAAACTAACCATTACAAAAACGAAATTACCATGCTGAAAAGACAAAAAGAAAGTATTGAGCAGGAAAACCTGTTTCTGAGAACATCCGCAGACAGTTCTCAGGGTTTTCTGGAAAACCTTATGAAAGGGTATTCCAAACTCACGATTGATGATCCGCTGATTCCTTTCAGAGAAAAAAATCTGAACCAGATTGTAGATAATGTAGACTATGGAATTTTAAAGGCTCTGGACGGAACCTGGGTGAGCTACAACGCCGATTACAATAAAAATATCGACAGAACAATGAACGGAAGCGGCGTTCATACCACGATTATGCCTTCACCGGGAACCAATTCGGGAACAATTCCGGGAAAGTTCAGTTTTGAATGTGAAGAATACATAGAAAAACTGGTATTTTCTCTTGTTCCGGGAGGTGTACGCAATCGTGGCGGGGCAAATGAGCTTTTCTGCGGGGCTATAAAGTACGAGCAAAGCATTAAAAGTGTGAATACCCAAAAAGATAATCCGGATTTGCTGTACACGCCCATTCATGAAGAAAACGGGATGTATCTCTGGCTGAGTGATGTTTACAATCATGCAGCTACAAAAGAATCCATCGAAAGAGACCGCGGAATTCATGCTTTTGATGAGGAAGATTATAAAAACTACGGGTACAAAGGCGAATACAGAAATGAACCTTTGGTACAAGTGAAGGATGAAAACGGAAATCCTCAGTATATTCTGATGAGCGAACTGAAGGAAGGACAGGAATATTATGAGATCATTCCGGCAAAAGAACTGAAACCGGGAGCCGGTAATCGCGGACCGTATTTTATTCCGGATTATTCTATTTCGCGAAGCGGAGTGATTCCTCACGGAAGCACGATTACTTTACTGGGCGACATCGTGCCTTCCCAATCCAATTATCTTGTTCAGGAAGCTCCGCAGTTTCCGGAAGGCGATAAGGCATGGAATTACGATTTTCTATCTGTTTCGCCAACGATGGGAGGAGCAGGAGCGAGTGAAACGCATCCTATCAATCTGGATGAGCCCGCTCCGGCTTGGGTTCACGAAACGCTGAATGACCAAAATGATCCGGGAGAAAATAAAATTTATACGCAGAGAATTCTTGCACACGATCTTTATCCTTATTCGGTAAGACCGGATCTGAGATTAAGAGATACGCTCAGCGGACAGGAAGTTAAGAATTATGTTTTTCTTCAGATGTCTTCCAAAAACAAAACCGGCGCACAGGGCGGGATTTTAAATGTTCCTTTCGTAAACCGTTTTGTTCCAATGGTGGAGGTAAATTTCAGAATGTGGATCGAAACGGTGGTAGAAAACGGAAGAGAGATTCTTCAGCTTCAGTATGAGCAGATTATTCTTTTTGAATTCCATTTCGGAGATGACGGCGGAACGACAAGCTGGCCGCATATTCAGGTGAACACGCTTCGAAAACTGGAGGATATTCCTGAAGAGCAGAGAAAAATTATAGAAGAGCAGTTTTTTGAAGGAACAAAAACTCCGGAAAATATATCCTTAAATGCTCCGGCTGCGACATCAGGCTGTCCGTATCACAAAGGGTAAGTAAATATTTATACTATGGTTTTAAAGAAAGCAGCGACGGCACAAGTGCCGTCGCTGCTTAATATACGCAATACCTATTTAAACAATTATTAATTTAACCAGAAAAGATTTTATCTACGATAAAATTAAACATCAATTCTTTATTGAAAATCTTTGATTTTCTTGCGCCTTAAAGATTTGAAACTAATAGAAATCTTGCGTCTTTGCATTTTCCAACAAGAATATTTTTGTTTTAAAAAACTTTAAAATCTTTGTTAACTTTAACTACAGCAGCTCAATCTTTTGTCCTTTTTTGTGGTTCAAATAAAGAGCTTAAATAAATTAAAATTTAATGATTATCCTTTTGCTTTTTCGTCTGTGAAAAGTTCTACACAACCTCTTTTCTCAATGAGCTGCATCGGATATTGTTCGGGATTGTAAACTCCGTTTAAAACTTCATTCAGAGCGTGTTTTTTGCTTTCTCCAAAGGTGACGATTAAAATATTTTCAGCGTTATTGATGACTGGAGCTGTAAGGGTAATTCTGAACATTTCCTGAGGTTTCAGGTAATACGCATCCACCCACTTTTCCTTTTCCCAGAGCACTTTTTCTCCCGGAAACAGTGATGCTGTATGTCCGTCGTCTCCCATTCCCAACAGAATAAAATCAAAACTTCCGTCATTTCCCAGAACATTTCTGATCTGATTTTCATATTCCGCAGCAAATTCTTCCGCAGAAACTCCGTCTTTATACATTGGGAAAATGTGATCTTTAGTTACGGAAACATGATCAAGAAGTGTATCGAATGTCATTTTAGCATTGCTTTTCTCGTCATTCAGCGGAACCCATCTTTCGTCTACCCAGAAAAAAAAGACTTTGCTCCACTCTATTTTATCTGCATATTCCCCGGAAGCCAACAGCTTAAAGATCGCTTTCGGAGAAGAACCTCCGCTTAATGCCACCACAAAACGGTCGTGATCCTGAATCGACTTTTCAGCCAAATCTACAAAACGGTCTGCTGCTTTTTTATATAATGTATCTAAATCGTTAAATACGGTAATCTTCATTTTTACTTTTCTTTATTAAATTTTAAACCCAGTGATGTCCCTGTCTTTCTACCAGAGCAGTACTTTCTTCAGGACCCCAGCTTCCGGCTTCATAATTCGGGAAAGAGGCATCTTTTTCATTTGCCCACGCTTCCTGAATGGTTTTTACCACATCCCATGCTTCTTCCACCTGATCGGAACGCATAAACAGGGTTAAATCTCCTAAAAGTGCATCCAGCAATAAGGTTTCGTAAGCTTCCGGAGTGTCTTCCTGACAGGCAAAATTATCAAAAATCATTTCTACAGGTTTTAAAACCAGAGAAAGTCCCGGTTTTTTTGCCATAAACTGGAGTCTGATATCCATTAAAGGCTGAATATTGATAATCAGTCGATTGGCAGACAATTGTTGCGAGCTTTCTGAAAACGTAGAATGTGGAAGCGGCTTAAACTGAATGGTGATGTAAGAATGTTTTTCTTTCATCTTTTTCCCTGTCCTTACGTAAAACGGAACACCTTGCCATCTTTCATTATCCAGATAGAACTTTACGGCGGCAAAAGTTTCTGTGTTGGAATCCGGCGCAATCCCTTCTTCCTGCCTGTAACCTTTCGCTTTTTCGCCATTTAACTTTCCTTTTCCGTACTGTCCTCTTACGGCATAATGGTCTACTTTTTCCGCAGGAATTCTTCGGATAGATTTCAGGACATCTACTTTACGATCCCTGATCTCTCCGGATTCCAGTGAAGCAGGCGGTTCCATTGCCACCATACAGAGAATCTGCAAAAGATGATTCTGAACCATATCTCTGAGCGCACCGGTCTGCTCGTAGAAGCTTCCTCTGGTTTCCACTCCTACTTCTTCAGCTACGGTAATTTGTATAGATTCGATATGTTTATTATCCCATAAAGGTTCAAAAATAGAGTTTCCGAACCTGAAGGCAAGAATATTCTGTACGGTTTCCTTTCCCAGATAATGATCGATGCGGTAGATCTGTTCTTCTTCAAATGCTTCCGCCAAAAGGCTGTTCAGTTCAATGGCAGACTGTTTATCGTGTCCGAAAGGTTTTTCGATAATAATACGGTCTTTTTCAGGATCTGAAGCCAGCGATGCATTTTTGATATGATTGGAAATAGTAGCCACAAAATTGGGACCTATTGAAAGGTAAAAAAGTCTGTTTCCTCTTGTTCCGTAGACTTTGTCAAAACTTTCCAGCTTCTGATTAAGATTTTTATAGGAACTCTCTTCATCAAGCTGATGCTGAACATACGTTATGTGCGCCTGAAAACCCGCCCAGTCTTCTGAAGTTACTTTTTTTCTTGAAAAGCTGTTCAGGTTTTCTCTGATGTAATTTTTAAAATATTCGTCGGAATTATCTGCTCTTCCCAAAGCGATGATGTTAAAGCCTTTCGGCATTCTTCCATCTATGTACAGGTTGTAAAATGCAGGAAAAAGTTTTCTTTTTGCTAAATCTCCTGTTGCGCCGAAAATGATAATTGTGGTGGGCTGCAAAACTTTATTTTCGCTCATTTCTGAATTTTAATGATTAAAACTATCCCAGTTGGTATGAAAGACTCCCTCTCTGTCGGTTCTCTGGTAGGTATGTGCTCCGAAATAGTCTCTCTGTGCCTGAATCAGATTCACCGGAAGAGATTCTGTGGTATAGGCATCAAAATAACCTAAAGCCGTCTGAAGTCCTAAGCTTGAAATACCGTTTGAAACTGCAAAAGCTGCTGTTTTTCTCAATGAAGAAACCTTTTCTTTAACGATAGCTGCGATATTTTCATCAAGCAGAATATTGGAAAGCTGAGGATTTTTTGTGTAGGCAGTATAGAATTTCTCCAATAAAACAGAACGGATAATGCATCCTCCTCTCCAGATCTTTACTACATCTTTCAGAGGAATTTCAAACTGATATTCTTCAGAAGCTTTTACCAGTAAAGCCAGACCTTGTGCATAGCTGATTAGTGTAGATAAATACAGAGCTTCTCCCACTTCTTTAATGAAAATTTCTTTGTTCTCAGGAGTTACAACCTCACTGTGAGAATATAGTTGCGACGCTTTTATTCTTTCGTCTTTATAAGCTGATAAAATTCTGGACGTTACCGCAATATCAATCGTCGGAATTGAAACGCCGATTTCCATTGCCTGTTCGGAAGTCCATTTTCCGGTTCCTTTAGCACCTGCTTTATCTAAAATCTGATCAACAAGATAACCATCGGTTAAAGAATCTTTCTGCTGGAAAATGTCTCTTGTAATTTCGATCAGGAAAGAATTCATTTCTCCGTTATTCCATTCTTTAAACACTTCATAAAGCTCATCATTTGTAAGCTTTGCTCCTTTTCTCAGCAAATCATACGCTTCGCTGATGAGCTGCATGATGGCATATTCAATACCGTTGTGAACCATTTTCACATAATTTCCGGCAGAACCTTTTCCCATGTAGGCTGTACACGAATCACTATCTACTTTGGCTGCAATGGCTTCCAGCATCGGCTGTAAAAGTACGAACGCTTCCTGATCGCCACCCGGCATAATACTTGGTCCCGTTCTCGCTCCTTTTTCACCTCCCGAAACTCCCATTCCCATAAAATGAAGCTTTTGGGAAGCCAGATCTGCCACACGTCGGTCGGTATCTTTGAAATAAGAATTTCCGGCATCTATTACGATATCTCCTTCGCTCAGAATCGGTTTAAGATTTTCTAATACCGCATCTACCGGTTTTCCGGCAGGAACCATCAGAATAATTTTTCGCGGTGTTTCCAACTGCGATACAAAATCTTCCAGAGAAGGTATTCCTTTGATATTCATACCGGAAGTTTTCTGTTCTTCCAAATCTTTTATTTTTTCATGATCAAGATCAAATCCTGCAATAGAAAATCCGTGATCGGCGATGTTGTACAGGAGATTTCTCCCCATAACTCCCAGTCCGATCATACCATAACTGTATTTTTCCATTATGATGATGTATTAGTAAATGTTTAAACGTTTAAAGCTTTAAAATTAAGCATTATGAAAGTGATATAGAAATAAGATTAATAAAAATTTTCTATATGATGTTTAAGGCAATATTTAAAATTTGCTTAAAAATATAATCCTCAATTGTTTACCGCTGAGATGTCATACAAAAACTGGCAACACGCTTATGTGCTGCCAATTCTTAAAAAATAATCGGATATATTTGAAATCAAGAAATTTTTCCTGCCAGTCTTCTTACCATCCCTTTAAAGATAATTCCGTGAAACGGCAAAACAGAATACCAATAGAGTCTTCCCGTTAATCCATGAGGTCGGAAAACCGCTTTTTGCCAAAGTTTACCTTTATACACTTTAAACATTAACCACGCTTCTCCAGGAAGTTTCATTTCTGCGAAAAGAATCAGTTTTCCTTCTTCTTTGTTGGCATACAGAACACGCCAGAAATCCAGTGCATCACCTTCGTGAAGTTTATCGGGATGCGTTCTTCCACGTCTCAATCCTGGTCCGCCAACCAATAAATCCATAAAACCGCGAACTTTCCAGAGACTTTGACCATACCATCCATTTGCGCCACCTAACGAAAAAACTCTGTGGAGACATTTTTCACGGTCATCATATTCTTCAGTTCTCAAATCTACAAAGCAGCCGTATTTTGGAACATCGAGATAATCTTTCAGGCTGGAATCGCTTCTGCTGCTGATAAAACTGTCTTTCCAGCTTGAAGCAATTTCGTTGTCCTGAATTTTAGCCAAAGTTCTTCTTAACGCTGTATCATAAGAAAAAGGCTGAACTCCGGTAATCTGTTTAATTTCCGCAAGGCTTTCCGGTCTGCAGATAACTTCAATTTTCATACTTCCAACCAATGCAGAAGCTAAATTGTATGATGTTGAAGTAATGAAATACAGCCAATATGAAGACAATTTCGGAGTCATTACAGGAACGGTGAAAATTTTCCTTTTCAATCCTCTGATTTTGGCAAACTCCAAAAGCATTTCTTTGTAGGTCAAAACATTATCGCATCCGATATCAAAATTTCTGTGATATGCCTGTTCTTTAAATAAAGTAAAAATCAGAAAATCCAGAACATTGGCAATTCCGATCGGCTGACATTTCGTGTGGAGCCATTTCGGAGCCACCATCACCGGTAATTTTTCAACCAGATCTCTGATGATTTCGAACGATGCACTTCCTGAACCAATGATAATTCCAGCCCGTAAAACGGTTGCCGGAACTTTACATTTCATCAGGATTTTTTCAACTTCAAATCTTGAACTCAAATGTTGTGATAATTCTTTTTCATTCGCCAAACCCGAAAGATAAATAATGTGTTTACAGTCGGTGGTTTCAATATAATTTGAAAAATTAACGGCGCATTGTCTTTCAATTTCTGCATAATCGTTGCTGTTGCTCATCGAATGCATCAGATAATACGCTCCCGAAATATCTTTCGGAATATTTTCCAGTGTTTCGGGTTTCAGAAAATCCACTTCCACCACTTCAATCTGGGCATCATCAATATCCACACTTTTAGAAAAACGGTTTTTATCTCTGCAGCAGCAGACTACCTGATAACCTTGTGCAGCGATTACGTTTATCATTCGTTTTCCGATGTATCCGGTGGCTCCGGTTAGCAGAATTTTTTTCATAAGATTGGTTTTGGTGACTGGAATTTGTTTCTCAGCGTAATGAGAAAATTATACCTTTTCTAAGAGATGTCCAAAATAATCTTTCTTTTTTGAAAGATAACTTTCGTTTACCTCGTTAGATTCTATTTCCAAAGGAACTCTATGATTGAGAATAATTCCGCTGTTTTCCAGAGATTTAAGTTTATCCGGATTATTGGTCAGCAGATTAATTTCTTTCACATTCAAAATCTTAAGCATTTCAACTGCCACATCAAAATTTCTTCCGTCTGCGGGTAAACCCAACTTTAAATTCGCTTCCACCGTATCAAAACCTTTTTCCTGAAGCGCATACGCTCTTAACTTATTGATGATTCCGATATTACGACCTTCCTGTCGAAGGTAAATAATCATTCCTCCGTTTTCCGACATATATTTCATTGCCGCGTCTAATTGCTGTCCGCATTCACATTTTTTAGAATGAAAAATCTCACCTGTAATGCATTCCGAATGAAAACGCACGTTTACCGTTTTGCTGAAATCTGTATTTTCTGCTACCCAAACCAAGTGCGGATTCCAGTCTTCTTCGTGTTCTGAGAATGCATAAACAGTAAACATTCCAAAATCTGTAGGTATATTCGATTGTGCCTGTATTGTCAACATAATTCAAAAATTAAATGGTTTATATAGTACAAATTTATACTTTATTTTAATTAAATGTAAATTTATTTACTAAATTTGTCAATAAATAAATTCTATTATGCAAGAACAAGCCAATATCACGCAAGAAAAAATATTTGAATTATACGGAGATTATCTTTTGAATCACGGAGAAAAACCGAAAAACGTTTACCTTTTTGCGAAAGAAAATAATTTTGAGGAGAAAGAGTTTTATCATTATTTCTCAGGATTCGAGCAAATCGAAAGAGAAATATTGAATCATCTTTTCACGAAATCTCTGGAACTCGCTTCGGAAGTAAATTCCTCGAGCGAAGTCACCACCAAAGAAAAACTCCTGAATGTGTATTACATTTTCTTTGAAAATATGACGATGAACCGTTCTTTAGTGTTATCAATTTTGGGAAGCAATAAGCTCCAGAACATCAAAACCCTTCAGAATCTTAAGGAAACGCACAAACAATTTGTCAATACGCTCGATTTCAACGAATGGGAAATGATTGAAAAAGCGAAAGAAGACATCCGAAAATTCAACGAAAAATCGAGACAGGAAGCACTTTGGCTTCATTTGGTCTCTGCCATTGATTTCTGGAAAAAAGACACTTCTCCGGATTTTGAAAAGACTGATATTTTCATCGAAAAAACAATTGACACCGGTTTTGAATTAATGGATAATGAACCATTGAGAAAAGTTTTTGATCTTGGAAAATTTCTGTGGAAAGAAAAGTTTAAAATGAGTTGATGAATGGCGATTGGCAACTGGCTTGTGGTTTCGAATAAGCTAATATTTATTTGGACAGCTATTTCCGCCCTCCACTCCCGCTTTTTTGCAAACCAATGACTTCGATTCCTCAGCCATTGATTTACAAAAAGAGCTCCGTTCAGGTCGGGCTGCTAGATTTGCCGATTCAAAAATTAAAGATAAAAGAATGAAGCAATTCGGCTGCGAAAATGAATGAAAATAATCTATAGAATAGTGCGCTCAGTAGGTGCGGAATCTGTTTAGAAATTACGAATAATTGTGTTTAAGAGAATTCCGCAGGAGTTCAATCTGAAAATTCAAAGATGAATTAAAAATAGCACTCCTACGGAGTGCCGCCAAAAACAAATCCTTTAAGCTACACAGATAAAGCTCCTAAAGGAGCTTAAGAAATAAACAATTATGCTGAGCTTGTCGAAGCACCATTGCGAACTTAAAACAGTTAGCAATTAAAAAATCATTGCAACATTGCGTTAAAAACATTTGACAAACAAAATTTAAAAATGAAAACATTAGATAAAATTCCTACAGGAAAAATTGAACGGACAAGCAGCCTGCTTAAAGCGGGAGCAAAAGTTGGTGTCAATTACCTGAAATATTACGGAAATAAAATCACGAAAGACGAAGATGAGGCACGTAAAATTCTGAACGAAGACAATGCTGCAGACATTTACGATTCGTTAAAAGAATTGAAAGGTTCTGCGCTCAAAGTTGCCCAAATGCTGAGTATGGAAAAAAACATTCTTCCGGTGGAATATGTGGAGAAGTTCTCCCTTTCTCAGTTTTCCGTTCCGCCTTTGTCGGGTGCTTTGGTGAAGAAAACATTCCGAAAATATTTCGGGAAAAATCCGGAAGATATTTTTGATGAATTTTCCGCCGAATCGGTTAATGCTGCGAGTATCGGACAGGTTCATACTGCAAAAAAAGACGGCAAAAAACTGGCTGTGAAAATACAATATCCCGGTGTAAGAGAAAGTATTTCGAGCGACCTTAAAATGGTAAAACCGATTGCGATGAAGATGTTCAACATCAAAAAAGAAGGTTCGGAATCTTACTTTCAGGAAGTGGAAGACAAATTGTTTGAAGAAACTGATTATAATCTGGAACTGAAACGAAGTCAGCATTTTGCAGAAGAATGCAGTCATCTTCCGAATGTAAAATTTCCGCATTATTATCCTGAATTTTCGTGTGAGAAAATCATCACAATGGACTGGATGTCCGGAATTCATTTCTCTGAGTTTACCAAAAAACAGAATTCGCAGGAGGATTTGAATAAAATAGGACAGACACTTTGGGATTTTTATATGTATCAGATGCATATTCTGAAAAAAGTTCACGCCGATCCGCACCCGGGAAATTTCCTGATTTCGGAAAACAATGAATTATTGGTTATCGATTTTGGCTGTATCAAAGAGATTCCAGAAGATTTCTACATTCCGTATTTCGAACTGGCGAAAGAAGAAAATTTAAAAAATCCTGAGATTTTCCGTGAGAAATTATTCACGTTGGAAATTCTTCGAACAGAAGATTCAGAAAAAGAAAAAGAGTTTTTTGCCAAATTATTCTACGAATTGCTGGAACTGTTTACAAGACCTTTTAATCAGGAAAAATTTGATTTTTCGGATGAGTCATTCTTTCAGGAAATTGCTGATTTAGGACAAAAATATGCGAAAGCAAGTGATATGAAAGGAATGAACACCAACCGCGGTTCCCGACATTTTATTTATCTGAACCGAACGTTCTTCGGATTGTATAATATGATGCACGATCTGAAAGCGAAAGATGTGGCAATTAATAATTTTAAAAATTATTGTAAGTAATATTAACCGCAAATCGAAGATTCGACGGAGTCAAAAGTCACAAAAGATTTTGATGAATTACAGGTTATTAAAAGAGCCGAAAGGTTTGAAAACGATTTTGTTGGAACAAATTAATCATTAACAGGTCGCTCCTACGGAGCTCATATCATATAAAAATGTTAGCTATTAACAGTCAGCTCCTACCGGAGCATTATCAGATTCCGTAGGAATGTACTGTTAATAGAAAATAGAAAGCCGTAAAAAGGAAGCTCCGTAGGAGCGACCTGTTAATATTACAATTGTATTTGAATTAAAGTTTAATATAAAAAATATGCCTTCAGGATTACCTTCCAAAATCTGTGAAGTCTGCGGACTGCCCTTCAACTGGCGGAAAAAGTGGAAAAAAAACTGGGACGAAGTAAAATATTGCAGCGAAAGATGCCGAAAAAACAAAAAATCAACATCCTCTGGTTCACCAAAGATTTGAGAACGAGAGATTCAGAATCCTTATATAATGTGATGCAGGAAGAGTTGCCTTTTCTTGTGGTGTATGTTTTTGACACTGAATTTTTTGCTCAAAAACAGTTTGGTTTCAGAAAAATCGGAAAATACCGTGCAAAATTTTTGCTGGAAAGTGTAGAAAATTTAAAGCAGAATTTAGCGAAACAGAAGATTCCTTTTTTAGTTAAATACGGCAAAACGGAAGACGTTTTTAAAGAAATTTCCGAGGAATTTGAAATCGTGAAGATTTTCTGTCAGGAAGAATGGACGAAAGAGGAAACGGAACTTCAGATGAAAATCCGAAGTGTGGTTCCGGCTGCCGTTTGGGAAAAATCTTATTCTCAGTTTCTGGTTCATCCGCTTTTTGTTTTTAAGACTTTGGATAAAATTCCGATGCTTTTTACCGCGTTCCGGCAGAAAATTGAAAAAAATCTGCTGATCCGCCCTGAATTTGAATCGGAAGATTTGATGTACGATAAACCGGAAATTCATTTTAAAAGTGATACCATTTCATTAAAATCGCTCGGTTTTGAAGATTTTGAAACGGACGAAAGAACTGCTTTTCCCTTTTCGGGCGGAGAAAATGAAGCATTGAAAAGATTGCATCATTATTTCTCGGAAACGCAGAACTTGAGTCAATACAAGCAAACCCGAAACGGTTTGGTGGGAACAGATTACAGTTCGAAATTTTCGGCTTGGCTGTCGGATGGAAGTCTTTCTGCGGTAACCATTTACCACGAGATAAAAAAACATGAGGAAGAATTCGGAGCCAATGATTCAACGTATTGGTTGATTTTTGAATTGCTGTGGCGGGATTTTTTCAGATATGTTTCTTTACAGTATAAAGATTTGATTTTCTGGAAAAGCGGAATTAATCATCAAAAATATTTCGCGGAAAACAATAAAACATTGATTCAAAAATGGAAGGATGGAGAAACGGATTCCGATTTCGTCAATGCCAATATGCTTGAACTGAAAAATACCGGCTGGATGAGTAATCGTGGTCGCCAGAATGTAGCTTCCTATTTCTGCAAAATTCTGAAACAGGACTGGAGAATTGGAGCGGCTTATTTTGAGGAAATGCTGATTGATTATGATGTTCACAGCAATTACGGCAATTGGATGTATCTCGCCGGAGTCGGAAATGATAATCGTGACCGGACTTTCAACCCTGAAAAACAGGCAGAAATGTATGATTCCAATCAAAAATTCAGACGCTTATGGCTAAAACAGTAAAACATACCGCCCAATTGATTTTTCCGCATCAGCTTTTTGAGGATACGGATTATCTGGATAAAAGTCAGCCTGTATTTTTGATAGAGGAATTTTTGTTTTTTAAACAGTATTCATTCCATCAACAGAAGATTGCGTTTCACCGTGCAACAATGAAATTTTATGAAAATGAATTAAAAAAGGCAGGTTTTGAAGTTGAATATATTGAAAGTTCATCGAAATATTCAGACATCCGAAATTTAATTCCGAAGCTTAAAAAAGAAAATTTTACAACGATAAAAACAACGGATGTTTGCGACAACTGGCTGGAAAAAAGATTAAAGGAAACAAAACTGGAACTCGAAATTTTGGATAGTCCGCTTTTCATCAACAGCAAAGAAGACCTGAAAGATTATTTTGAAGGTAAAAAAGCCTATCATCAGACTGATTTTTATAAGCAGCAGAGAATTACCCGAAATATCCTGATGAAAGCCGGAAAACCTTTGGGCGGAAAATGGACGTACGACACCGAAAACCGGAAAAAATATCCGAAAAATAAAAAAGCGCCCGCAATTCATTTTCCGAAAAACAATGAATTTTACGAGGAAGCAAAACAATACACCGAAAAGCATTTTGCGAAGAATTACGGAACGCTTACGAATGAACAGCTCTACCCGACTACTTTTAAAGAAGCGGAAAATTGGCTGGAACAGTTTCTTGAAAACCGCTTTCCGGAATTTGGCGTTTACGAGGACAGCATCGTGGAAAAGGAATACTTCCTTCATCACAGTGTGCTTTCTCCGTTAATGAACGTCGGACTTTTAACGCCGGAAAATGTGCTGGAAAAAGCGATTTCATTTGCAAAAGATCACGATATTCCGGTGAACTCTCTGGAAGGTTTTGTCCGTCAAATTTTGGGTTGGAGAGAATTTGTTCGCGGGGTTTATGTGTATCAGGGAACGTATCAGCGGAATAAAAATTACTGGAATCATAAGCAAAAACTTCCGGAATCTTTTTACACCGCCAAAACAAGAATTCGCCCGATTGACAGTTCGCTTCAGAAAATCCTGCAAACCGGCTATGCCCATCACATCGAAAGACTGATGATCTTTGCCAACTTTATGAATCTCTGTCAGTTCAATCCTGATGAAGTCTGTCAATGGTTTATGGAAATGTTCATTGATTCCTACGACTGGGTGATGGTTCCGAATGTGTATGGAATGAGCAGTTTTTCAGACGGCGGAAAGATGAGCACGAAACCGTATATCAGCGGAAGCAATTACATTAAAAAAATGAGCGATTATCCCGATGGAGAATGGGCGGAACAATGGGATGCGCTTTTTTGGAATTTCATCAATGACAACAAAGATTTTTTTGCTAAAAATCCAAGATTGGGAATGATGCTGAGAACACTGGAGAAAATGCCGGAAGAGAAACGAAAACAGCATTTTAAAATGGCAAAGGAATTTATTGAAAATCTGAAATGATCTTTTAACCACAAAAGACACAAAAGAATTGATTGGTAAAAAGTTTTCAAAAGAGCAAAAAAGATTCTATAAAAAGACTTTGCTGAGTGAAACGCCTTTGCGAACAAAAAATATTTTCAAAATTTTAAAGAAAAATCTTTGCGGACTTTGCGTTAAAAATCAAAAAAAATGAATAAAAACCTCAACATAAAAGAAATCGACAGAATCATCGAAATGGCGTGGGAAGACCGAACACCGTTTGAAGCGATACAATTTCAGTTTGGAATCAGTGAATCGGAAGTAATTGAACTGATGCGTTCGGAGCTGAAAGAATCGAGTTTTAAGCTTTGGAGAAAAAGAGTGAATTCGGGAGTGAGCCAGAAACATCTGAAAAAAAGAAGCGAAGAAATCAACCGCTTTAAATGCAGCAGACAGAGAATTATCAGCAATAATAAAATTTCTAAAAGATAAATTTTACCACAAAAGTCACAAAAGAATTGTTTGGAAATAAAGTTTTGCAAAAGAGCAAAAAAGCATTGTAAATAGACACTTTATTTCGTCAGACAGGATAAACTAAGCTCAGGCTGACAATTAAAAGATAATTAAACGAATAGTATTAGAGATGTCACACTGAGCCTGTCGAAGTGTATCAAAATATAAAACTGTATGAACTTCGTGTTCAAAACATTAAAATAAAAATTATGAAAAATATCGTCATCATCGGTTGCGGAAAGGGAATCGGATTAGCAACGGCAAAAATTCTTGCAGAACAACACAAAATCATTGGAATTTCCAGAACGGAAAATCACGAACTGAATCATCCGAATATCGAATTCCACACAATGGATATTCTTTCGGGAAATTTAGATGAAATTACTTTCCCTGAAGTAGTGGATGGATTGGTTTATGCACCGGGAAGCATTAATTTAAAACCTTTTAACCGACTTTCTTTAGATGATTTTAAGAATGATTTTGAAATCAATGTTTTGGGAGCAGTTAAAATTATTCAGAAACTGTTGCCGAATCTTAAAAAGTCGGAAAGTGCCTCTGTTGTGCTTTTCAGTTCCGTTGCGGCAAAGTTGGGGATGCCTTTTCACGCTTCAATTGCGGCGAGTAAAAATGCAGTGGAAGGTCTTACGAAAAGTCTGGCGGCGGAATTTTCGGCTCAGAAAATCAGAGTGAATGCGATTGCACCGTCTTTAACGGACACGAATTTAGCATCACAGCTTTTAGCAACACCCGAGAAAAGAGAAGCGTCTGCGAAAAGACATCCGTTGCAAAGAGTGGGAACGGCGGAAGAAATCGCGGAAATGACGGCTTTCCTTGTTTCGGATAAATCTTCATGGATTACAGGACAGGTTTTCGGAATTGATGGCGGAATGGGAAGTGTTAAGCTTTAGGGTTAGTGAGTTGGAGAGTTTGAGGGTTGGAGAGTTTGAGGGGTTTGAGCGTTGGAGGGTTGAAAGTTGAAGCGTTGGAGGATTTAGATTCTTAAACCTCTTTATAAGATTATAAAAAAATATTTAAAATACTTAGATTAAATTTGCACTATGAATACTGATTTTTTCATTGATTTGCTGCATCAGGTTAAAGAATTTGAAAATTCCGAAGCTTATAAACCTCACTCTACGGTCGAGGATTTCCGTCTTTGGCTGAATGATAAAAAATACAGAAAAGAGAGCCCGACCAAGCTTTTTAAAAATGAACAGCATCAGGTTTCTTTCACAGAAAATGAAATCTGCAAACAGGTTCTGCTTTTGGGACGATATTCTAAACAACTGATCCGAAAGGGACTGAATGATTTTCCTGAACTCGCCAATGAAGAATTTACCTATCTCTACCGACTGAAAGATGAACCGAATCTGACTAAAATTCAACTGATTGAAAGGAACGGGCACGAAAAACAGACGGGAACCCAAATCATCAAACGTCTTCTGGAATATGGCTTAATCGAAGAAAAGAACGACAGCGAAGATAAAAGAAGCAAGCGTCTCAATATCACCGAAAAAGGTGAAGATTATTTCCACCGTTCTGTTGAAAAGGTAAATATGACGTCGAGAATTCTTGCCGGAAAACTGGAAAACAAAGAAAAAACCGAACTTCTGGAATTGCTGAGGAAGCTGAATGATTTTCACTCGCATGTATACTCGGAATATAGAAATGAAGATATTGGAAAAGTTATGGATTTGGTTGCCCACAAAAGGAACTCAGAAATATAATCAATCTAAAATTTTAAAACTACTGAAACTTTCAGACATTTTTATTTTGTTTGAAAGTTTTGTGCTATTTTACATATTTTCAGTTTATTTTAATTTGTCATACACTACATTTTTCGTGTAATACAAATTATAGCGTAATTTTCATCAGATAGCGGAGATTGTGATTCGCCATAATGGTACGATTTTTTATTTTAAAATTTAATTAATCCGGTTCCTGAAATACCATTATTAAATCACAAAATTCTATATATGTTAATATCTGAAAAACTTTTATTAGACTACGGTGCAGAAGAAGAATCTTTTGATCGTAATGAAACTATTTTTAATGAAGGGGAAAAACCGAAATATTATTATCAGGTTGTAAAAGGCAGGATAAAGCTCAACCATTACAATGATGAAGGCAGGGAACTTATTCTTGCCATTCTGGACAGAGGACTGAGTGTATGCGAACTTTTGCTGTTCATTGATCAGACCTATCCAGTAAATGCCGTTACTTTTGAAAAATGTACTGTATTAAGACTTTCAAAAAGAAGTTTTGAAAAGCTTCTTGACGAGAATCCTGAAATTTCAAGAGACATCAACAAATTCTTGTCCGAAAGACTTTATTACAAATATATTATGCTGGAAAACAATTCGTCTCTTCGTCCGGAAATAAGAATTGTGGGGGTTTTAGATTATCATAAAAGTTTTTATGAAGGCCAGTCGAAATATTCCTATGAAGTTCCGCTAACCCGACAGCAAATTGCCGCTATTACCGCCTTAAGAGTTGAAACAGTGGTGAGAGCTGTGAAAAAGCTGGAAAAAGAGGAATATCTGAAAATCATCAACAGAAAAATCTTTGTCTGATCTTTTCATACCACAGTTGTGTGTTTTGAGCCAAAGTGGTCTTATAGTTGCAGATTCACCAGCAACCAAACACTAAAATAGTATATTATGGAAACAAAAACCGCAACTAAAAAAACACCTGCGAAAAAATCAGCACCAACAAAAAACGCAGCAAAATCAAATGCCAAAACTCCAACAAAGGCAATCTCTAAAACTTCAACAAAAGCAACCTCTAAAACTCCGGCAAAGAAAAACGCGGCAAAAGAGCTAAAAGACCTTTTTGAAGATTCTTTGAAAGACATTTACTGGGCAGAAAAAGCTTTACTGAAAGCGTTGCCTACCATGATGAAGAATGCAACGCATGAAAAACTGAAAAAAGCAATAGAAAATCATATAGTTGAAACCGAAGGTCATGTGGAAAGACTGGAAGAATGTTTCAAAGCTTTAGGCAAAAAAGCTCAGGCTAAAAAATGTGATGCGATGCAGGGTTTACTGGATGAAGGAAAAAGCATTATTGAAGAAACAGAACCCGGAGCTGTAAGAGATGCCGGAATTATTGCCGCAGCACAGAAGGTTGAGCATTATGAAATTGCCACCTACGGAACTTTAGCAGCTTTCGCAAAATTACTGGAAGAAAAAGAGTGCCTTCAGCATCTTCTAAGTACTTTAGAAGAAGAAAAAAAGTGTGATGAGCTGCTTACAAAAGTTGCAGACACCAATCTTAACAGCAAAGCATTGTAAAATATTTTACGGAAGGTAAAAGAACTTTTAAATCAAATAAATAGAGCTTGATCATTCAGGCTCTATTTTTTATTTGCTATGAAAACGATGTGGTTAATAAAAAAGCAGCCCTGAATGACTGCTTTCTGACACTCTATTGAATTTCATTAATTTTTACGAGATACTCTCCAGACAATTCCTCCTACATCATCTGCGACCAGTAAAGACCCATCTGCCATCTGCAAAACACCAACCGGTCTTCCGTAAACATCTCCTTTTGCTTCATTTGCTATAAAACCTGTAAGAAAAGGCTGATATGAACCGGAAGGTTTTCCGTTTTTAAAAGGGACAAAAGCAACCTGATATCCTACCAAAGATGAGCGGTTCCATGATCCGTGCTGTCCGATAAAAGCTCCGTTTTTATATTTTTCGGGAAATTGTGATCCTGTATAAAATGTTAACCCTAAAGATGCAGTATGACTTCCCAAAGGAACATCCGGAACGATGGTTTTCTGTACAAGATCCGGTCTTTCTCCTTTTCTCCTCGGATCTTCATTTTTACCGAAATAGGAATACGGCCAGCCATAAAAAGCATTCTGTTTTACACTGGTAAGATAATCCGGAACCAGATCATCGCCCAATTCATCTCTTTCATTTACGACAGTCCAGAGTTCTCCGGTTACGGGATTCCAGCTCATTCCAACAGGATTTCTGAGACCGGCTGCGTAGATCTTCTCCCCGCTTCCATCAGGATTTACTTCTAAGATATTGGCTCTCCTCACCTCTTTATCCATTCCGTTTTCGCCGACATTACTTCCCGATCCTACAGAAATATAGATTTTAGATTTGTCTTTGTTTGCTATTAAATTTCTCGTCCAGTGATTGTTGTATCCACCCGCAGGAAGATTTACGATCTTTTTCCCAGGTTTTGAAATCTTCGTATCTCCCAATTTGTAAGGATAAACCCATAAACCATCGGTATTAGCAACATAAAACTGATCATTGATGATGAGCATTCCGTATGGCTGATTAAGATTGGCTAAAAATACGCTGGAAGATTCAGGAATTCCGTCTTTATTGGCATCGCGATAGAGAATTATTCTGTTGGCAGATTTTCCTCCTACTTCAGCATCACTTTTTCCACTAATATCGTTTTTAATTTTCTCCGAAACGGTACGTTCAGAATTAGACAACACCACAAATACGTCTCCATTCTCAGCCTGAATCATATTTCTGGGGCTTTTAATATTTTCTGCAAATCTTGTCACGGTAAATCCTTCAGGAGCAACAGGCGCTTTTCCTTTAGACCATCCCAATACGTTGCTGAATTTTGTCTTGCTGTTTTTTTCATCCGGTGCAGGAAGCTTCAGTGTATCTGTTTTAGTTACCGCAGTGTTGTTTTCTGCTTTGTCATTTTTATTTTCTTTACAGCTCAACGTGAGTAAAGTTAACATGGGTAGAAAATAATGTTTCATATATTTTAAGTTGTGGTTTTGTTTCTCAGAGATTACAAAAAGTATTCCTTTAATAAAATAACTTATATCGATGAATATTATTAACCGATTTCTTCCGAATCAGATAAAATTGATCTTGAATTTTTCATTAATTTAAGATTTCGTTTAAGATTGGCTTTGTTTTTGCGATGCAACGGATATGAAAACAATTTTTATCGTTGAAGATGAGACAGGCATCAGAGATGCATTGCAGCTACTCCTGTCATTTGAGAATTATGATGTACGTTCTTTCGCCAATGCTGAAGCATTTAACAACAGAGATCAATCCGTAGTTCCCGATATTTTTATCATGGATGTGAAATTACCGGATGGTTTGGGAACAGATTTATGCAACCAGATCAAAGAAAATCCCGCAACCTCTCATATTCCCGTAATGATTATCAGCGCTCATGCAAAAGCGGCAAACGTTGTAAACTCCTGCAAAGCGGATGTTTTTATCCCAAAACCTTTTGATATTGATGATGTTATTTTGAAGATTGAAGATTTGATAAAACAGCCTAACCTTCAATAAATTAACATTGCCTTACTATAAATAGATCCTCCAAATTTAAATTTTGGAGGATTTTTAATTGATAATATTATGAATTTCGGTAAACAGATTTGGAAAACTTAACATTTAAATAATTATAAAACCTGGTGAGTTTAAAAATAAGTACTTGTAATATTGATTATTTTTAAATTTTAGAAAATTTAACTGGCAGTAAAATTTATTCTCAACTGCTTTTTTTAACAGATTTTATGTTCAATAACTCAACAAAAAGGCTTTAATTTTAAACAAGTTAAAATACTTTATATTATTTATTTATGATTTTAATTTAGTTGTACAATTTTCTAAAAATGCGTAATTTTACGAATCTTTTTTACAAACAAAATCTAATAAATAAAAATGAATACAGAACAGTTTGTGAGCCGTCACATTTCCTTAAATGAAGCCGATAAACAGGCAATGCTGGAAAAAGTTGGCGTTTCAAGTATCGAGGAGCTTCTCTCTCAAACCATCCCTTCTTCTATCCGTTTAGAAAAAGATCTTGAAATCTCAGAACCGCTTTCAGAATATGAAATGCTGATCCATTCTAAGGAACTGGCGTCGAAAAACACTGATTATACAAGCTACATCGGGTTCGGATATCACAACACGTTGTTGCCATCGGCTATTCAGAGAAACATCTTTGAAAATCCGAGTTGGTACACCGCATATACTCCTTATCAGGCGGAAATTGCACAGGGAAGACTGGAAGCACTTCTTAATTTCCAGACTGTTGTGTGTGATCTTACAGGTTTTGCCTTGGCAAATGCTTCATTATTAGACGAATCTACGGCTGCTGCGGAAGCAATGCATATGTTCTTCAACAACAGAACGAAAGACCAGAAAAAAGCCGGAGCCAATAAATTCTTTGTTTCCGATCTTGTGCTTCCTCAGACAGTATCTGTATTAAAAACAAAAGCCGAAGGTCTTGAAATCGAAATTGTAGAAGGAAATCATAAAACACATGAACTGGATGGTTCCTATTTCGGAGTTTTATTGCAGTATCCTGGTAAAAACGGAATTGTTTTAGATTATACAGATGATATCGCTGAATATAAAAAATTAGATCTTCAGGTAGTTGTAGCGTGTGATCCGATGGCTTTGGTGAAGTTAAAATCTCCGGCTTCAATGGGCGCTGACTGTGCTGTTGGAACAACCCAGAGATTCGGAATTCCATTGGGTTACGGTGGTCCTCACGCAGCATTCTTCTCTTGTAAGGAAGATTATAAGAGAGATATTCCGGGAAGAATTATCGGAGTTTCCCAGGATGTGTATGGAAGACGTGCTTTAAGAATGGCTTTACAGACGAGAGAACAGCACATCAAGAGAGAAAGAGCAACGTCAAACATCTGTACAGCTCAGGTTCTTTTAGCTGTTATGGCTGGAATGTACGCTGTTTATCACGGTCCGAAAGGATTAAATTATATCGCAGATCAGATTCATTTCAAAGCCAACGCTTTGAAGGGAGGTCTGAAAGCTTTAGGATATGAAATCGTGGAAGAACCGATCTTTGATACGGTAAAAATCACGATGAACGAGGATGAGAAAGGAAGGCTGATGAGAATGATGCTTGATCACAAATTAAATTTAAACTACTTCACGGAAGGAGTGGTAAGTATTGCGATCAACGAAAGTACAACATTGGATAAATTAAATTATCTGATGGCTTCTTTTGCCCAGTTCAAAGACAAACAGACTTTCAAATTAGAAATTAAAGAAGGATACAGCATTCCGGAAGAGAATTTAAGAAAAGACGAAATTCTTACGGAAGAAGTATTCAACAAATACCATACGGAAACGGAATTGATGCGTTACATCAAGCGTCTTGAAAGAAAAGATTTATCGTTGACCCACTCAATGATTTCTTTAGGTTCCTGTACGATGAAACTGAACGCCGCAACGCAAATGTTACCGCTTTCATGGGACAATTGGGGTTCTGTTCATCCGTTTGTACCGGTTGACCAAGCAGGAGGTTATCAGGAAATGATCCGTGAACTGGAGAAAGATTTAGCTGAAATTACAGGTTTCGCAGGAACTTCTCTTCAGCCAAATTCCGGAGCTCAGGGAGAATACGCAGGATTAATGGTGATCAGAGAATATCACATTTCAAGAGGTGAAGGTCACAGAAACGTGGTTTTAATTCCTCAGTCTGCACACGGAACTAACCCTGCTTCTGCAGCAATGGCAGGAATGAAAATTGTTGTGGTTAAAAACCTTGAGAACGGAGAAATCGATTTCGAAGATTTAAAAGCAAAAACAGAACAGCATTCTGAAAACCTTTCTTGTGTAATGATCACCTATCCGTCTACATACGGATTCTTCGATGCCAACATTAAAGAAATTACAGCTTTGATTCACGAACACGGAGGACAGGTTTATATGGACGGAGCGAACATGAACGCTCAGGTTGGATACACAAGTCCCGGAAACATCGGAGCAGACGTTTGTCATTTAAACTTACACAAAACATTCGCAATTCCTCACGGAGGAGGAGGTCCCGGAGTTGGTCCTATTTGTGTGGCTAAACATTTAGTTCCTTTCTTACCTTCCAATGCAAATATCAGAATCGGATCAAAAGATGCGATTGAAGGTATTTCTGCAGCACCTTACGGTTCTGGATTAATTCTGAATATTTCTTACGCTTACATCAAAATGTTAGGAAATTCAGGTCTGAAAAAATCAACGGAACACGCTATTTTAAATGCTAATTATTTAAAAGAAATTTTAGCAGAACATTTCCCGATTTTATATTCAAACGAAAACGGAAGAGTTGCCCACGAATGTATCGTAGATTTCAGACAGTTCAAATCTTTAGGAATTGAAGTTGCTGATGTGGCGAAAAGACTGATGGACTATGGTTTCCACGCTCCTACGGTTTCTTTCCCGGTTGCAGGAACTTTAATGATTGAGCCGACTGAATCTGAAAGCAAATCAGAAATCGACCGTTTTGCAGAAGCTTTAATTGCCATCAAACAGGAAATTGATGAGATTGCAAATGGTGAAGCAGATGCAGCCAACAACGTATTGAAAAACGCTCCTCACACGGAACAACTGGTAATCTCCGATTCTTGGGATAAACCATACAGCAGAGAAAAGGCAGCTTACCCTTTAGATTGGGTAAGAGACCACAAATTCTTTGCTACAGTTTCCAGAGTAGACGAAGCTTACGGAGACAGAAACTTAGTTTGTACCTGTGAGCCGATTGAAGCTTATATGTAATTAGAAGTTTTAGATAAAGTAAATCCCTTTCAGTGATGAGAGGGATTTTTTATGTCATTGCGAGGAGCGAAGCGACGAAGCAATCTTGTTTGGAAGCCTAAGACTTTCAATTTCTAATTAAAAAATTGATGTTCAAAATTAAAAAGTGAAGAAAAACACCTATTCCGATACAATAAATTATAAAATAATGAAAGGAATAAAATATATTGGCTATTGGTGTTATTGGAGACATATTTCCTGTAAATATTGAAGATATACTATAAGGAAGTACTGTTGCAAATGTCCAAAAATTATTTCTATCAAGTTCTGCCTTTTTTACTTTATAATATTGAAGTTCATTTTTAAGATAGTTAATATTATTGTTTAAGACACTTTCAAATTTAGTTGAATCTATTTCTTCTCGACTTCCAAAATGTATCCAATTTGTTTTTTAAAACTCCTTCTTTATTAAATATATAAATAGTTCCCACGAAATCTCGTCGGATATTGAAATTAACGTCGCAGTGAATTACATAATCTCTTGTAAAAGTTAATCGCTTTAATTCCTTTATTTGCATTTTTAAAATACTATAATTCGAAAGTTTAATCTCTTCAAGATCTTTAATCTCATGTGGAAGAGACCGCGAATCATTAATCCACTCATTAAGAACTATCTTTTTTTGATTGGTGTGAATAGTAGTTTTAAACTCAAAACTGGCTGGGTTATTTTTGAGCATTAAGGTATATATAAAAGGAAAAATAATCAAATGTAAGGTTAATAGTAAAGAAAGAGAAACAAGTGTAAATTTATATTTTTCATTCTGCTTATTTTTCGAAACTCGATATATAAAAACACAAATAGATAGAAGAAATAATATTAGAAATATTGTTGAAAAAGATTCACCAATTCCGAATGATATTCTGTTTGTTAAAATTGTTTTCATTCATGTAAGGTTTAAAAATTATTTTTTGATAAATATTAAACTCCCTTTCATCCTGAAAGGGAGTTTATCAATGAAAATGGAGCAATCCGTAATTAATATTCCTATCTACAATTTCACACAAAGCCGTCATCACTTCGCCGTGTTTTCCATCCGGATAGTTTTCCGAATAGTTTTGCTTCAATGCCGAAGAAGTATAATTATTGTTTCCCTGCAATTCCTTTGTCAAATTAAAAATGTAATTGAGTTCTTTAGCTTCATCTGCATATTTTCCATTCGGGAAAAGACTTTCGTATTTTTGAACCAAATCATTGGCGGCAATAAATTCGTGCGTATCTTTAATCATCAGCGAACAGAAACCTTCTTCACTGTCAATAAGAAATTTATAAGAATCTACCGCAGATTCCCAGATGTTTTCTTCACAGGCTTCCGCGTCGAAACCATATTCTAAAGCTTTGGTATAGTGCGATGTTGCACCCCAGTAATCATTCTTGGAAAGATAAATCATTGCGCCGATCTGGTTATGGTAGATGGCTTTATTGTCGGGAAATTTTTCGAGTAAATTTTTAGAAAGGTTTAAAGCTTCTCCATAGTTTCCTGCCTGAATGGTATTGGAAAGTTCCCAGAAACCGTTTTTCTCTTCTTCTGATGCAAAATTGATTGCCATGGTATATTAGTTTTAAATTTAGAGCCCTAAAGTATTAAAAATGTTTAATTTCAGCTATTATTTAATGAAAACTTTTATATAATTCTAAGATTTTCAATTTATCGTGAAGGTATTTCAGATGATTTTTTAATCGCATCTCCTAATTTGGTCTTTGAATTATTATTGCTGGAAAAATGTACAAAATAACCTCCTCTTTCTCTCAAACCATGGAGATTTAAAGTTAAAGAAACATAATCAGTAAAGCTCATTGTAGAATGGTCTGTAAAAGAATTGCCATAGTTATCTCCTTTATACACAGTTGGATCGTCATCAGAATTAAGATCTAAAGCAATCATATTGTATTCCGAATAAAAATCAAATATTTTCAGGTCATCATCAACGTCGAAATGCTCTTCCCATTTTTCAAACAAAACCGTTTTTAAAGGCAGTATCTGAATGGATCCGATATGATTGTCATAAGCATCTAAATTCCAAACTTTACCCGCTCTTACTCTTCTGTCCACGTAAGGTTCCTTGTAATCCCATAAAATTTGAATGTGACCGAATTGGCTGTAAAACTCTTTGACAGCAGAAGGAATTTTCCTTTTTAATTTTTTCTCATATTTGTCGAAATCCTCATTGCTTAAAGGTTTTCCGATCGAAAAATAATGAATGTACAGATCTTCGCGCTGAAGCAGACCACGGATCATATTGTAGAAATCTCTTTTAAGATTCGGGAAAAAGCTGAGTGACAAGTGATTTTCCAGCAGTTCATCTTCAAAAAGATAGTTGCGGTTGATGTAACTGTAATTACCGGAAACAAAGAAATCGCGACCGATCAGCAAATAAACATCCTGTTCTTTATTAAATTTTTTCACTATGGCTCCAGAATTCTCAAGCCTATTTTTAACATCCCCTTTTTTACCGGCAAGGATAAATTTTTTCGACTCTGTATATACTTCAATCTGTCTGCCTTCGATTTCTTTTCTGATCAATTTTAATTCCATTTCGCTATTTTTTTTCAGTTATTGAGTTTAGAGTGAATTTTGCAAGCTGAATATTGGCTGTTGTAGCATCAGATGAAAAAATAAGATGTCCTAAAAGGTTTTTGGCTTCTTCCTTCTTTCCATTTTGGTCTAGTAAAATTGCCTTATTTATTTCCAGAATTCCTTTGGTATCTGCATCAGGATTTTTTAACAGACCTTGTTCAATAGCGTTAAACTTTTCTGCTTTGTTATCCATAAGATTAGCAAGCTCTTTCCATGCAGGAGCAAAATCAGGAACTTTTTCGGTCAGGGTTTTGGTAATTTCTAATTTCTGTTCCTTATCATCCGTCCATTCTATTTGCAGATAAGCTAAATAGAGACCTTTAGGAAATTTTCCCGATTGTTCACCCTGAAGAGTGTATAAAGCTGTTTTTGTAGTGAAAAATCCTTTGGGTGAAAGATCATCAGTTTTTTTATAAAATTTTAAAGCATTATCGAAATCTCCTTTTAAAAAATATGTAAAAGCAAGATCATAGATAGGATATGACCAGTCGGGTTGAATTTTTATGGCTTCTTCAAGTTTCGCAATGGCAAGATCATACTTTCCTGACTGCCCGAGTTCTCTAGCTTCTGTATGCAGTTTTCTTGCTGTTGGATCAATATTTTTATTATCCATAATTTCATAATCTATTTTTCCTGTTGTATTTTCTAATTCGCTTTTCGTAATCATGTGACCTGCTTTATCTTTAAAAACAATATCATTTGTCGCAGATTTTGTTTCCTCTGATTTATTTTGGCAGGAATTGAAAATTAAAAGAACATACCCGAAAATAAGGATTGTTTTTTTCAACATTTATATTATTTTTTACTGTAGAAGCTTAACAATTTCTGCGTTATTTTTCTCTTTTGCCATATCCAAAGCTGTTTTGCCGTCCTTATTTTTAATTGTTAAATCAGGTTTATATTGAAGCAGAAATTTTACCGTTTCCAAATTTCCACCCTGAGCACAGTACATAATCGGGGTTTCATGATCAGCATCGATATTATTAATATCGGCGCCGTTTTTTATAAGATATTCCGCGATGTTTAAATAGCCTTTGCTGATTGCGCTTGCGAAAGGTGTTGCAAGATCTTTTGCTCTGGAGTCTACCGTAGCTTTATTTTCGACTAGAAGTTTTACCACCTCAAGTCTGTTATTTCTTGTGGCAAAACGTAATGCAGTCCATCCGTTAACATCCTGAAAATTTGGATTTGCTTTATTGCTTAGAAGTAATTCTACAATTTTTATAAATCCTTCCTGAGAAGCAAAATTCAGCGGAGTGGCAGTGCTTTCTAAAGGCACATTAACATCGGCGCCTTTTTTTATTAAAAGTTCAACAAGTTTTACGTTTCCTGTTCCGACTGCAGAATATAAAGGCGTTATACCCTCTTTTGATTTTTGATTTATATTTTCTCCTTTCTCTAATAATTTTGTTATCTTTTCGATATCCTGACTTTCAATAGCATTAAAGATTTTTTGAGAAAATACAGAGCTGAACGTAAATAGAGATAAAGCGACAAACAGGCTTTTGGTTTTCATAAGGTTAAAGTTTTATTTGAAATTTAAATTTATAATTTCCAAATATAAAACAATATCTTATTAATCAATGATCATTGCCGGATCAAAAATTCTTTTCCTATTCATTAAAATAGAATCAAAATTTATTTTCTCAAAAGAATCATTTCTGTTATAATATTCGAATTTATACTTGTAGATTTCAATAATCTTATCTTTGATTTCCTTAGTAGGTTTCCGATCGTATTCATCACACAAACAAAGTGCTAATTCGCGCAAAGCAGACTCATACTTCCATTGATTTGTAACAGCTTCATCATTAATTTTTCTTTCTTTTTCCTCATCATGTAAAGGATAGTTGACTTTACAGTTTTTAAAAGTAATTTCTCCACTATATTTTTCAGAGCACGAAAGCAAAAACATCAGAAAAACTAAAAAAAATCCTGATTTCATTTAGCAAACTATACCTTTTCAGCTTTAGCTTCCAATGATTTAATCAAATTCCCTTTCACCACCGTAAAAGCATGATCTTTCGCCTCAGCAAAAGAAACATCATATTTCCTGTCTATATTTCTTAAATCTGTCGGAAATTTTTTAAGCAAATCGTCGTAAAAATCATCTAAAAATTGTTTTGAAGGCAATGCATAATCTATTCTAAGCTGAAAACGTCTTAATAAAGCCGTGTCAATGATTTCAGGATGGTTTGTCGCACACAAAAGCAGGGCATTTTCCGGAAAATAATCAATCAACTGAATAAGAGTATTTACGAGACGTCTCATTTCGCCCACATCTTTATCGTCGCTCCCTCTTGCTTTTCCTATCTGGTCGAGCTCATCGAGGAACAGGACGGATCTTTCTCTTGCCGCTTTATCAAAGATCATTTTAATATTCTGGGAAGTTTCCCCGATTCTGGAGGAAACGATATTGCTTAAATTGAGGATAATAATGCTTTTTCCCAAAGCATTGGCAATGGCTTTTGCCGTCATTGTTTTTCCGCAGCCGGAACTTCCCTGAAAAAGAATTTTGTTGTTTACCGGAAGTCCGTATTCCAGAAGCTCTTTGGAAAATGTATTTTCTTTAATAAGCTGTACAAGCTGTTCTTTATTTTGGGGATCAAGGAAAACATCATTAAGGCTAACTTCTTCTTTGTCTTGAATAATAAGATTGTACAGATTCATTTTGCTGAAATTATGTGCAAAGATAAAGGTTATCCAACAAAAAAGCCGAACAAATGAATGTTCGACTTTCTATCGGCTATTATAAAAATTAAAATTTGTCTTCCTTAGTGTAAAATCTTGTCCTATGTTTTTTGTGCCCTTTTACTCACGCTGAGTAAAAGAGCAGTCAATCTTTGCAGATTGAAAACATATAACAATATAATTTCGTCTTTTTGTTCAGGAACTGAATTTCTCCAGATCAGAACTTTCTAAATTAGTTTCTTTCTCTTCTTGCTGCTGCAAAATAAGAGGCGAATACTACTAAACATGTTGCAATTCCGATGTAAGTGATCATTTTGTTTAATTTTTAATTATTTGACTATTTATTATCAATTTTACATTTGCAATATTACGACTTTCAAACAATGTTCCAAAATAAATAATCATGATGTATATCAGTGTTTTAAATGGTTTTTGTTTAAGATTTAGATAAAAATAGTTTACAAATAATTAATATAAAAATGAAAAAATAATAAGGCTTTTTTTGATTTATATGTAAAAAATTATTGATCTGTTAATTATTTCACAGCTTGTATTTAAAAGTTGATAATCCAAAAAAGAAAAAATGCAATACATAATAACATTTTCGGGGACAATAATATCTCACTTATTTTTGATATTTAACCTCCGCAATATTAAGAAATGTTAGCATAGAAACTCTACAAGGCACATTTTAGAATATTTTTTTTTGAATAAAAATTTTTAGATTAAAGAAAAAAAACAGCTTTTTTCAGGACGAAAAATGATAGTATTTTTTCTGATTTTCTGTTAACATAACAGAAATTTTGAAGAAAAATAATTATTTCCCAAAATTTTTTCCGGATAGTATAAGAAAATGATAAAAGCGGAATATATAAACTCACTCAATTATAAAGAGGAATCAGATCCAGAGATTGATAAATCAAATTACGATCGTCTGTGTCTTTTTTAATGTCCATTTACCGCTTTTGAAAACAGCTTCTATAAATCCGCCGCCCGCACCACTTCCGTAATCGATCAGAAACCGTTCTTTATCATCGGTTTTTTTAATCTTTCCGATATAATCAGGAAACATTCCGAGACGATAATCTGATTCTAAATGAAACTGTTCTTTTTCAGGATAAATAAGAACTTTTATACTTTCCGGATTCATCTTTTGAAAATAATCGCAGTCAGAAAAATATCCTGTGAAAAAGTAATGGCTTTCAGAGAAATGAAACTGTTCGTAATCCATGTCAACAATTTGAGAATACAGATCCGAAAACTTTGATTTTTCAGATTTGTACAGGGGATTTTTATCGGTAAAATCACTTATTCCGTCTTTATCCGTATCTGATGAATCCGGATTTAACAAAACCAATTTTTCAAACAGGTCATTAAAGCGGTCTTTATCGCTGTCTTTTAAAACTTCTTTCAGATCAATTTCAAAAACCAGCCTGTCTTTTACTGCCTCTTTTGATGGAAATTCGGGATATCCCCAATTTTCGCTTATTCTTACAAAACTTCCGGAAAGTATTATTTTATTACCGAAAACAAAAATTTCAGGCTGCTTTTCATTAAGATAGGTAAACTTACTCAACCCCAGATAATAAGCATTGGGAATATTGTTTTTAATTTCAAGAAGCCAGTATCCGAACTGGTTTTCACCAATTCCGTAGATCAGACCATTTTCTTTCTGAATATTTTTATAATAAAACTGATCACCAAAATTTTTCTCCAGTTCAGAAAATTTCAGGTCATATTCATCCATCCGCTTTTTGCTTTCCTTTTCATCAAAGAAATTACTGTTAATTTCATCCTGTTCTTCCTCAAAACTTTTAACGTTTGCATCGACAGAAAATTTTACATGTTTCGGATTGGATTTGATAATGGTTTCAGGTTGATCCAACTCAAACTCTTTGTATTGAGATTCTTTTTTATTTTCGCTTTCAAAACAGTTTCTATCAATTTCATACTGCTTGCAGGAAAACAACACAAGAGGAATTAAAATATAAGTGAATTTCATGGCTGATTAATTTTTCTAATACAATTTCTGATCTTTTTCACAGAAAAAACTCGTTCTCTTCCCTTTTCCTGTATCTTTTTTCACAATTTCCAGACCGCATTTTGGGCATTTTTCCTGATGATACACTTCAAAATGTTTTCTCAGGACATTCGCTTTTTTCCATTTCTTGAAATCGAAACTGTAATTTCTGGCTTCTGCAATCAGTTCCTTTAATTTTTTTGAAGGTAAATTTCTAATAAAAGTTTCAGGATGAACTCCAATTCTGAACAAAGCCTCATTTTTAATAATATTCCCCACTCCCGCGAAAATATCCTGATCCATCAAAGCATCACAAACCATCATTTCAGGATTAGCTTTCAGCCTTTCTTCTGCCTTTTCGGGATTCCACAGATCACTCATTATATCGGCTTCCCAATCAATATCTTTTAAGAATTTGTCTTTTACCGTTTTTACATTGCAGGTATAAAAATACATTCCACCGTTCTTAAAGGTTAAACCCAGACGAAGATTCTGCGCCTGATCTTTTCTTTCAAATAAGCTGTAAGAACCAAACATCAGCAGATGAATTCGGATATTGGCTTTATCAAAAATTAAAAACGTCTGCTTTCCGAAGGTTTTTATTTCGCGTAAAATATGATCTTTAATTTCTGTAGTTTCTGTAATCGAATTTCCTTTTACCTCCATTACTTTTTCGCCTGCAAATTTCTGCAGATCTTCTTTCATCAGAACAATCGGTGGACCTTCGGGCATATTTTAAATTTTATATTGCAGGTCTTCAAAAATAGACCATTTTTCATTTTTAAATTCTGCAATTATTCTGCCACCGCTTGATTTTTCAGAATAAGGGATATAAAATGTTTTTTCATCGGATCCTTTTTTTATTCTGCCATAAAAAGTGCCCAATAAGCTTCTGTAATCATCGTTAAGTTGATATGCTTGAGTTTCTGAAAGAATCAAAACTCTTCTTTTCTGAGGATTTACTTTTTGAAAATATTCGCAATCCGAATCGTATAATTCAAACAAATAATGATTTTCCGAATTGCAATAAATGCTTGCATCCAGATCAATAATTTCTTCGTAAAGACTTATAAATTTACCTTTTTCAGACTTATGCAGAGGATTTAAATCGTCAAAATCAGAAATTCCATCACCATCAGTATCTTTAGATTGTGGATTCAAATAAATTAATTTTTCAAAAAAATCATTGTATCCGTCGTTATCAGAATCTTTTTTTATGTCATCAAGATTAACTTCAAAAGTTAGATAATCTTTTACGGCTTCCATTTCTACAAACCGAATTTTTGATTTCACAGTAAGGAAACTTCCATCCAGATAAAGTTTATTATCCTTTATGAATTTTTCTTTTTGATTTCGATTGATAAAAGTATTCTTACTGAATCCAATATAATATGCTTTCGATTTTTTATTCTTTATTTCCAAAAGCCAATAGCCAAAAGAATTTTGTGCAAAAGCATACAAAGAATTTTTCTCTTTTTGAAACTGAATGTAGCTAAATTGGTTATTAAAAAAAGAACTAAATTTTTCCTTTCCTTCCTTATTTTCTGCCTGCTTTTTGATAGATAGTTCCTGAGAAAGTGAGTCACCAAAACCATACATTTCATCATTTTCATAACTCGTATTATTTCTGTTTTCCTGAAACTTTACATGTGAAGGATTATTAAACAGAATAGATTCCCGTGTATCTGTACTATTTAAAAAACCCATTCTTGATTGGTAATGTTTTTGCCCGTCATCAAAACAGTTTTCCTGAGAAAACAAACAGACTGGAAATAACAGCAAAAAGATTTTCTTCATCAATTAAAATTTAGAACAATAATATTGATAATTTTTTTATTTATGCAATTCATTAAACATTTCAACATATTTTTCTTTGAACAGTTTTTCGGCATTTTCAGGAAAGCGGAAACCATCCGGTCCCACGTAAATTTGTTTTGAATTAAAATCTTTATCCAAAATTCTTGTTTGATGGTATTTCGTTAACCAAACATCGAAATGTTCGATCAGTTTTGTGGCTTCGTCCAATAATTCAGGTGGTAAAGCATGACCGTTATTGATGAGCAGATCTCGGATGTGCTGATTGGATTTTAAAATAATTTCATCTTCATAAAATCTGTCATATTCCTGTATTTTAGAATATTTGTTCTGAAAAGCAAGCTTCAAACGGTTCAGATGAATGTAAACCTGCCCCAACAATTCTACGGTATTTTTCCGCCATTCAAAATAAGCCGTATCTTTTTTTGATAACGCTTCAAATTCCCTTTTCAAAACGGAATTGTATTTTTCTGTTCTTTTGTGAAAGAAATAAGCAATTATTGCGGTGAAAAATCCTGTAACAATCGTGCTTCCAAGGATTTGTTTAAAAAATTCGGACATGATTTCAGTTTTTTGGAGTTAATGATCCTAAAATTACGATGAAAATCTGCAAAATGTCACAGGTATTTTACGGAAAAACAAAAGCGGGAAACACGATATTTTTCAGAAAAATTCTTCTTATTCTTTCGAAAAAAATAAAATTTGAAGTAATTTTGAAAAATGATGAACTTAAACCAGATTTTCACGAATCAGCGTACCGGAAACAATCCACAGACAAAGGCTTCAAGAACGGATTTTCAGAGGGATTTTGACAGAATTATTTTCTCTTCGGCTTTCCGGAGACTGCAGAATAAAACGCAGGTTTTTCCGCTTCCGGGAAGTGTTTTTGTACACAACCGTTTAACGCATTCACTGGAAGTTTCGTCCGTTGGAAGAAGTCTGGGAAGTGTAATGGGTGAGTTTATTCATGACGAATTTAAAAATGATCTTACAGAAGATTCCAAAAATTTTTACCTTCATAATTTAGGAAATGTTATTGCAGCAGCGTGTCTGTGTCACGATGTCGGAAATCCCGCTTTCGGACATTCCGGAGAAGATGCGATTGCGAGTTATTTTGAAAGAAATGAATCTGATTTAAAACCGAAATTCAATGAAAAAGAATGGGCGGATCTGGTGAATTTTGAGGGAAATGCGAATGCAATAAGGGTTCTTGCGCAGCAACAGCAGGGAAAAGATGCGGGAGGAATTCAGCTTACGTTTTCTACTTTGGCAAGTATCGCCAAATATCCGTGTGAAGCGATTGCTAAAAAGAAAGGAATCATTCACCGTAAAAAGTTCGGATTCTTTCAGAACGAAAAAGATATTTTCCTTGAAATTGCAAAAGGCACGAATTTAATTTCAGAAAGCGAAGAACCTTATATTTTTAAGCGACATCCTTTTGTCTGGCTGGTTGAAGCTGCAGATGACATCTGTTACAATATTATCGACATGGAAGATGCGCACCGATTGGGAATCGTTTCTACCGCGGACTGCAAAAACCTGTTTTTTGAATTGGTAAAATCTGAAACAGACGATATAAAACGGGTAAAAGACAAGCTGGATTCCATAGGAAATGAAAATGAACAGATTTCTTATTTAAGAGCCAAAGTAATCAATGCATTAATCAACAAATCGATTGAGCTTTATAAAAATAACTTTAATACCATTCTGGAAGGAAATTTAGAAAAAGGTCTTCTGGATATTTATAAGTCTGAAAATAATGCTTTACAGGATATTGAATCTTTCTCAATAGAAAAAATCTACAACCATAAAGCGGTGGTGGAAATTGAAAATGCAGGTTATAACGTAATGTACGAATTGCTGGATCATTTTATTCCCTCTATTCTAAAATCACATGATGAAAGAAAATCTTACGACAAAAAAGCGTTAAAACTATTACCTAAACAGTTTGTATACGACGATGGAACCGATTACCAGAAAGTTTTGGGCATAATTGATTTTGTTTCAGGAATGACGGATAATTATGCAACCGATCTTTACCGGAAAATCAAAGGAATTGATATCGGAATGACGGTGTAATTGCTTTTTAGTTATACAAAAACGACTATTAGGATTTAAAAATAAGAAACTTCTTCAATTTAAAATTGTTGAAGTTTTTTTATGCCCTAAACTCACCGTAAATTTCTTTTTTCTCCGTGCAAATCAACTGTTCATTGTCATAGCGGTAACGTTTAAATTATTTTTTATATATTTAAACAAACACAGACAAATGTTTTTCAGTTAATTAAAAATTTACACCCCATAAAAAAATCAAATTATGACATATTTAGGAATTATTGTTTTTATCGGATTGGTAACCTTATTTGCTTCTTTTTTCACAGTGAAACAGGAAACCGCGGCAATTGTAGAGCGACTCGGAAAATTCCATTCCGTCCGTCATGCAGGTTTACAGCTTAAAATCCCTTATCTGGACAGGATCGCAAAAAGAATGAACCTCAGAATCCAGCAACTGGATGTAATGATTGATACGAAGACTCTGGATAATGTTTTTGTGAAAATGAAGATTTCCGTACAGTTTCAGGTTATCAGAACACAGGTTGCGGATGCTTTTTACAGGCTTGAAAGTCCGCACGACCAGATTACATCATATGTTTTTGATGTCGTAAGAGCCGAAGTTCCGAAATTAAAACTGGATGATGTTTTCTTAAAAAAAGATGATATTGCCATCGCTGTAAAAGCAGAACTTCAGGAAGCGATGCAGAGTTACGGATATGATATCATCAAAGCTCTGGTTACAGATATCGATCCGGATGAGCAGGTAAAACACGCCATGAACAGAATCAACGCTGCCGAAAGAGAAAAAACAGCCGCAGAATACGAATCTGAAGCCCAGAGAATAAGAATTGTAGCCGTGGCAAAAGCCGAAGCAGAATCTAAAAAACTGCAGGGACAAGGTATTGCAGACCAGAGAAGAGAAATTGCAAAAGGTCTGGAAGAATCTGTAAGAATGCTGAACAACGTTAATATCAACTCTCACGAAGCCTCTGCTCTTATTGTTGTAACGCAGCATTATGACACGCTTCATTCCGTAGGAGCAAGCAACAGAAGCAATCTTGTTTTACTGCCCAATTCTCCCACCGCAGCAAGCGGAATGCTGAATGATCTTGTGGCCGCCATGACCACTGCCAATACCGTAGGAGAAGCAACCAAAGGAAATTATCCCAAACCGCCGAATGATCACGATCACAATACAAACAGCAACAGATAAAGCAAAACCTCCGGAAATTCCGGAGGTTTTATTGTTTATTTTTTAGTTTTAGATATTTGCTTTACCAAAGTATATTTTATGGAAGATCCGTCTGCCGGAGGATTTTCTATTTTTTCTGTTTTTACTTTTAAAACATATTCATAACCCGGTTCATAAGTGAAGCCTTCGATATTGGTATAAAAATTCGTCCACGAATCTGAAGCGTTTTCTTTTACCTGAAGACATTTCATGGGTGCAACTCCGGTGCAGTCTGCGGTTTCAGGACCTACAATAAATGTTTTTTCGTTCGCAGCAGCAACGTTGGAAGAAGTTGTACATTGTGTAAGAATCATAACAAAAATTGCCGAAAACGTTACTTTTAAAAATGTTGTGAAATTTTTCATAAATAAAATTTTAGGACAGGGTTGCAATTACTGTGCCGTGAAATGATCTTAAAATTTACTTTTCAGCAGTTTTTTTATCTGAAACTCCCCAAAACTTCTGTTTCCCGATCAGCAGTTCGAAAAAAAGTCTGAAATCTGAGATCAGCGACCAGAGCGGATATTTGAAGGTTGCAGGTCTGTTTTTTTCAATCACTGCATGACTGAACCATGCGAATCCGTACCCGAAGATCGGGACGTACCAGAGAAACCGTTCTTTTCCGGAGCTGATAACATATCCTATGACGAAAAAGACAAGCAATGTACCCAGAAAATGAAAGATTCTGGTTCCTGTTTTACTGTGTTCCGTAAGATAAAATTCATAGAACTCTTTGAAGGTTTTAATTCTTTCTGACATGATCATTTGTACTTTAAAGTTCCAATCATAAAAGTTTCAGAAGCATTCAATGCACGTGAATTTTTAGTCAGTTCCTTTATTACACCTTCATTCTTGATGTAATTGGAATGAATAAAATAAGTATCTCTGTTTTCGCGGGTAATGTAACCTGTATGAAAATCCAGTCCTACAAGATATACCTGATTTTTATTTTTCCCTAAAATATAATGCTCCAGATCCTGTCTTTTGCTGAAATATTTTATCTCTGTACAAAGCTTTTTAATCATTACAGAAGAAGCCTGCTGCGCAAGATACGTTCTGTTGATATCAAAACCGTAATCCGATAAAGTATTCGTTACAAAATATCCGCAGGCAATACTTCCCTTCTTCGGTTCTCTGGAAGTTCCTGCAAAAGACCATGGCGTTTTTGCCCAGAATTGAGGAACATCATTATTGATAAATTTAAAAAAATACTGCTTTTTCTCTGCTTCTGTCTTTTGATGAATTGCTGTTAAACATTCCTTATAACTCCGTTTTACTTCTGTACGGTTTCTTTGGGAATTGCCTTCATGATCAGATGTCTTTTTACAGCCTCCCAATATCAGAAGCGAAAAAACAAGCAGATATTTCATCATACAATTAAGCTTTACCCAGTTTGCTGTTTCGGTATCCGTAGCAGAAATAAATTACCAAACCTATAGCAAACCACAGTCCAAACCAGAACCAGTTGTCATGGCTCATTCCGGTAAGAAGATATAAACATGAGCTTAAACCGATTAACGGAATCAGAGATAGATTTTTAACAAATGCCAATACACAAAGCAGTAAATTAACCAGAATAAAAAAGAAAATAGAAGCTCTGAATTCTCCTTCTTTAGGGTCTTTCCAGTCCATTAAATTATGGAAAAAATCAGGCTGCCAGAAATAGAAAACCACTAATCCGCCAATAAAAATAAGAGGGAAAATAAGCTTTCCGTTCACGTAAGGCAAGTGAAATCTTCCTTTGATCTTTTCTTTTGCCGGAAGCATTAAAACTCCCGCGCATACCAAAACAAACGCGAAAATAGTTCCGATACTTGTGAAATCGAGGATGAAAGATTTATCGGTAAACAAAATCGGAATTCCGACAACAATTCCTGTAACTAAAGTTGCAAACGATGGTGTTTTATATTTCGGATGTACTTCCTGAAATTTCTGCGGCATCAGTCCATCACGGCTCATGGCGTACCAGATTCTCGGCTGTCCCATCTGGAACACCAAAAGAACGGTTGTAATGGCTACAATCGCTACAAACGACACGACAAGCTCCATCCATGCAACATTGGCGTTTCCTTTTTCAAAAATAAAGGAAAGCGGATCTCCAACGCCGTCAAATTTCCTGTAATCCACCATTCCGGTAAGAACCAACGTTAAAGCAATATAAATAAATGTACACAATACCAGAGAAATAATCATTCCCTTCGGAAGCGTTTTCTGAGGATCTTTTGTTTCTTCTGAAAGTACACTTAAGGCATCAAACCCGATATAAGCGAAGAAAACTCCCGAAACCGCACTCATTACCCCCGCAAAACCATTCGGCATGAAAGAAGTAACCTGAGTTTCCGGATTTAAAGGCGTCCAGTTATCTGTATTGATGTAAGCCAATCCTACTAAAATCACCAAAACAATCACCGCTAATTTCAGGATTACCAACGCGTTATTGAAGTTTTTACTTTCCTTAACTCCTACATAACACAGCCATGTAATCAATCCGTTGATGACCAAAGCCGGAACATCAACGATGAATTTTAAACTTCCGATTAACGGAGCATTCGTCCATGCATTAATAAGTTCTTTGTTCTCGGAACCGCTCATAAAAGCTTTCTTAGCTTCGGTATAACTGCACGTAAGATAATCAGGAATATGCATTCCTAAACGGTGCAGGAAACTTGTAAAATAATCGGACCACGAAAAGGCAACATAGATATTTCCGAAAGAATATTCCATAATCAGCGCCCAACCGATGATCCAGGCAATTAATTCCCCGAAACTTGCATAAGCATAAGTATATGCGGAACCCGCAGTCGGGATCCTGCTCGCAAATTCTGCGTAGCAAAGTGCTGTAAAACCGCACGCAAAACCACAAATCAAATATAGTAAGATCACACCGGGACCTCCTCTGAAGACGGCTTCGCCCAAACTGCTGAAACTTCCGGCTCCGATGATGGCGGCAATACCAAAAAATACGATGTCCCAAACACCCAAAACCCTCAATAAACTAGTAGATGTGTCTGTATCTGAATAGATTTTTCTTCTAAAAAGTTGATTCATTCAATTCTATATTTGATTCGAAAAAAGCAAATGTAATTATTTCTCCGAAATAATTTTTATTTTCTTAATCTTTCTTATCAAAAAGTTAAGAAGTCTTAAAAAAAATTTTGGTTACTAACAATGTGTTAAAACGCTTGCTTATACAATATCTTTTCAATATTTTCGTTGATAAATTGTGGATAAAAATTCCCGTAATTTTAAATATCTGAACCTGATTTTCAGGCTTCTTCATGTTAAAATTTAAAATTAATGAAATCGAAAAAAATACTTTTAGCGGCTGCTGTAATGTATTTCGGGATCTCCGATGCGCAACAGTCTCAGTACTTTACCCAAAAAGAAAACTACAGATTCAATCTCGCTGAAAATCTTTATCAGACCAAAATATACAACGCTTCACAATACGAATACGCCAGACAATATTTCTACAATCAGCATTTGTCGCGTTCGAGGAAAGAAGCTGCGCAGTTTTTTGATAACGTGATCGGCGTCATTCTTCAGAAAAATCATGCGGAAGAAGGATTAACCGCTTTCATGAAAGAATATCCGAACTCTGCTTATTTTGCACAGGCCAATTTACCGTTGGCTGATTATTATTTGGCTAAAAAAGATTTCGCCAAAGCTCTGGAAACTCTGAAAAAAGTAAACCAGTATCAGCTTTCCAAAGAAGAAAATACACAGTACATTCTGAAACTGGGCTATGCTAAATTCATGATGGGCGATTCCAAAGGTGCAACAGATGCACTGGAAGAAGCTTATAAAACGGCAGATCAGTCTCAAAAAGGCGATATTGCTTATATGTTGGGACATTTATATTATTCTAACAGGCAGAATGATAAAGCGTTCCGTTATTTTGATTCCATTAAAGAAGAGCCGAAATATTCTAAACTGGTGCGTCCTTACTATGTTCAGATGTACTACAATGACAAAGATTATGATAAAGCGATCTCCGAAGGAACTGCTTTACTGAATGAAGATATTTCAGATTCCTATAAAGCAGAAGTTCATAAGATCATCGGTGAAAGTTATTTCATGAAAGATGATTACACTTCGGCGTACCCACATTTGAAAGATTATCTGAGCGTTCAGCAAAATCCGTCTGAAAACGATCTTTATGAGATGGGATTTGTAGCGGCTCAGCTTAAAAAGTATGACGAAGCAGTTTCTTATTACAATCAATTACTGAACAGCAATTCTGCATTGGCTCAGAATGCTTATTATCAGCTTGGAAATGCTTATCTGGCGGTTGGTAAAAAACAGGAAGCACTTTCTGCTTTCCGTTCTGCGTATCAGATGAATTATGATAAGAATGTGAAAAAGCTTGCGCATGAACAATACGCTAAATTAAGCTACGACATCGGAAATCCGTTTGAAAGTGCTTCGACGGTAATCCAGAATTATATTAATGAAAACCAAAACGGCGCGAATGCTTCGGAAATGAGATCGCTTTTGGTGAAATCCTATTTATATTCCGGAAATTATAAGGAAACGCTGAACGCGATTGACCGTTTACAGAGCTCAACGCCGGAAATCAATAAAATCGATCAGGAAGTTTCTTATCTTTTGGGAACGGAAGAATTCAACAAAGGAAATTATGATGAAGCGGAAAATTATTTCTTAAGAAGTTTAGGATTTAACATCAATAAAGAATTCAACAACAGAGCTTTATATTGGTTAGGACAGGTGTATTATCAGAAAGGAAATTATCCTTCCGCAATCGCCCGTTATGAAAAATTACTGGGTGAAAATTTCCCTGAAAAGCAGCAGCTTCCTTATGATTTAGGCTATGCATATTTCAAATCTAAAAAATTTGATCAGGCTGAAACGTATTTTAAGCAATATTTAGCAAATCCGAAACCTGAGTTTAAAAATGATGCTGAACTTCGTTTGGCAGATATTAATTACGCAAACAATAACCTGAACGAAGCGATTGCCATTTATGATAAAAATGAAGACGCAACAGATTATACACTGTATCAGAAAGCAATGGCTTTAGGATTTAAAGGTGATACTCAGGCGAAAATTACCAACCTGAAAAACCTTTTATCCATATATCCGGATTCTGATTATTATGACGATGCACAATACGAAATAGGTACAGCTTACGCAGCACAGGACGATTTCAGTAATTCAAATGATTACTTTAATAAAGTGATTAAAACTTCATCTGATAAAGATTTGGTTGCCAATGCATCGATTTACAGAGCACAAAACTACATTGACCAGAACCAGAGTGATAAGGCTTTATCTGAACTGAGATCGCTTGGCGAACAGTACAAAAATACAGCCTATGCTGAAAAAATTGTTCAGGCGGCGAAACCAATCTTCACGAAAAACGGGGATGTTTCAGGCTATGAAACTTTCGCAAGAAATTTAGGGGTTAATATTGATGCATCAGAAATTGATGAAATTAACTTATCGACTGCAAAACAGTATTTCACGAAGAAAGATTACAAAAACGCGATTTCATATTACGAGAAATATTTAACGCAGAATCCGACCGGAGAAGGGCTTTATCAGGCAAAATATGAGCTTGGTGAAAGTTATTATCAGACCAAAGATACTACAAAAGCACTGTTGGTTTTACAGGAAGTTGCCAATGTTCAGAACGATTATCAGGATGATGCACAAACCCGTTTAGCGCAAATCTATGTCAATCAGGGGAATACGGCTGAAGCTAAAAAATATCTTGAAAATATTAAAAACTCATCAGACGTCAACATTAAAAATTACGCCAATGTTGAACTGATGAAAGTTTATGCCGATGAAAAGAACTTTTCTCAGGCCGAAAAATTAGCCGATGCGGTGATTGCCAACAATAAAAACTCCGCAGCGGTTATTGAGACGGCAAAAGTAATTAAGGCAAGAAGTCTGATGAATTCAGGAAAAGACAAAGACGCACAGTCGGCTTATGCTTCTCTTGAAAAATCTTCAAACACCTCAGTTGCCGCAGAATCTCTGTACGCGAAAGCTTATTATCAAAACAAAGGAAAAGCGTTTAAATCTTCTAATGAAACGATCTTTAAATTAGCCAATAATTATGCTTCCGAAGAATATTGGGGGGCAAAAGCTCTTGTTCTGATGGCGAAAAACTATATTGGTCTGAAAGACAATTATCAGGCAAGTTATACCTGTGATCAGATCATTGAGAATTATAAAGATTTCCCTGAAATTGTAGCGGAAGCGAAGGAAGTTAAAAAGCAGATTAAAAAGTAAAAATATATTTAATGTATCAATTTATCAATGTAACAGTTTACCAATCAAACTATACATTGCCAGATTGCTGCATTGATAAATTGGTACATTATTAATACAAAAAGTAATGAATAAAAGAATTCAATTATTATCCATCATATTTTTAGGGTTTTCGTCGGTAGCGTTTTCCCAGATCAAAGAAGAAAAACTGATTCTCAATAAAAAAAGGGAACCGGAAGTAAAAAAGATCGAAAAAAAGAAAACTTCGGTAGAAACCATTAAAAATTATCCGCCGGAAGAAAAATCTCAGAATCCAGTACAGTACAACATTACGGATGTTCCTGCAGTTTCGGATTTTAAAACATCAACAATTCAGGGAGCAGATGTGACCCCGAAATTTGAAGGTTCGGCTCAGAATAACTACATCCAGTTCGGAATGGGAAATTTCGGTAAAATTCTGGGGGATGCAAATATTTCGAAAACGCTGGAAAATAAAATTGAGGTTGGAGTGGATGCTCATTTTCTTTCAACGCAGGGTTTAAAAAAGGAATATGACTGGGATTCTAAGCAGAGTTCAACCACTTTAGGAGCTTTCCTGAATTCTTACGGAGATAAAGGAAAATTCAATCTGAATGCGGAATATGGTTTGAACAGCTATAATTATTACGGAATTTATGCTCTGACTCCAAGCAATGATGTTGATCTGGATCAAAGAGTCAATCAGTTTAAAGTAAACGGTTATTATGATTTTTATTCGAACGAAATTCTGAATGATGTAAGGGTGAAATCTTCATTTTTAAAAGACCATTTTGATGCTCAGGAAAATCAGGCTTCCGTTTTGGCGAATTTCTCGAAACATGGGGTTGAAATCGGCAAATCAGGTATCAGTCTGAATGCAGATTTAGGCGTTGGTTTGGAAACGGTAAAAACTGAATTTTCAATCAGAGATAAAAATTCGTCCAACTTTTTCAATACAAGTCTGAGTCCGAAAGTTACTTTCAGAAAAGGGGATTCTTACCTGAAATTAGGATCGCAGTTTGCGTTTCTGAATGGTAAAAACCAGAATGATCTGATGGCTGAGCAAATGAAAAATAACAAAACCTATTGGTTTCCGGAAGCTGAATTTCAGGTTGCTGCAGCACAGGAGTTTAAATTTTACGGAGGAGTTGACGGAGGTTTAAAGCTGAATACCTATTCAGACTTACTACAGCAGAATCCTTTTATTGTTTCTGACCAGTATTTAAGACCAACTGAAACAAAATATCATTTTTATGTAGGTTTAAGAGGAGATATTGATGAAACTTTTAAATATGATGTTTCTGCAGGGTACGGAAAAATGAGAGATATTATGTTCTTTAAGGCCAATGATCTTTTTGACACGAATTTCACCCTAAACCGTTCTGCCTATAATTTCGCGAATACTTTTTCTGCGGTGTATGATGACGGAAATGTAGGAGACATCAAAGGTAGTTTACAGTATTTTCCTCTGGCAAATTTAGTGTTGGACGGAGAAGTGAAATTTACCAAGTTTGATCTTAAAAACTACGAAAATATCTACAATGTACCTTTGGTTACGGCAACAATCGGAGCAAAATATACGATGCTGGATCAAAAATTATTATTAGGTTTTAAAGGTATTTTTGCCAGCGACAGAACTACCAATTCATTTATGATTCAGGGAGTTGGAAGTCCCATGTTCTATCAGTCTACAGAGAACACCAACGATAAAGTGGGAGGTTATGCAGATTTAAATTTATCGGCAGAGTATAAAATTCACAAAAATTTCAGTATTTTCGCGCTTGGAAATAATCTTCTGAGCTCAAAATATCAAACGTACAAAGGCTATAAAGTTCTGGGTGCACAGATTTTGGGAGGCGTGAAGATTACGTTTTAGAGTTTTAGGGTGGGAGAGTTTTTGTGTTTGAGTGTTTATTTATTCAGATTTAAAACTCTCTTAGTCTCAAACCCTCCAACTCAAATAGGCTGCATAGTTTAATGGATAGAACTTCGGATTTCGGCTCCGACAGTGAGGGTTCGAATCCTTCTGCGGTCACTTTTAAGGACAGACATTTGATGTTTGTCCTTTTTTATTGATTATCATTGCCAATCATTTAAATCTCTTTGATATATATCATTAATTTTTTTTAAAATTTATTATCTGGATTTATTCTAAATTAATATATTTGCATCATGAATATGATCGTTCCTTTCAAAGTAGCTCCATTAGCTCCTGCTTTTTCAATGAATACCGAAGAAATGTATTGCGGCGATAAGAAGTCATGCTGCAAAAAATTTAAAAAGGGAAAAAGATGTAAAAAGTGCCCGGGAAGAAAGAAAATGGCTTAATTAAAGCTTTTTAACAGGAAATAGACCGCCAGAATTAGTAAGGCAATCCCGATAATAATTCTCGCGATTTTTGGCTGTCCATGAGGATTTGCAACAGTTCTTGGCTGTGACTTAAATAATTCCTCTGCCTTATCTTTAAATTTTTCCGAATTGTTTTCGAAAACTTCGGTAATCGTAATGCCCTGAACGGCTGTTTTGTGCAGTAGTGAATTCGTAGCGTGAAGCAAAATCTGGAATTTACCGTCTTTAAATTCCGTTATTTTAAAAACTCTTTCTCCATAAGATTTTTCCAGTCCGAAAGGTAACACTTTCACCACATCGGCATTTTGAGTCTGCCAATTGATGATGATCTCCTCCCCTTTTTTCGCATGAATTTTGTTTGCCGTAAAAGTTTTAATAGAAGGCGGAATATTGTACCGGAAGCTTTTCTGATGACTTTCTAAATTCTGATCGTAAGAATGTCTTCTGCTTTTATCACTCAATGTTTCATAGGCTTCCTGAATTTCACGGAACCGGTCTGCGAAAAAATCATCGTTATCATTTTTGTCAGGGTGATATTTTAAAGATAATTTTCGATAGGCTTTTTTGATGTCTTCTTCCGAAGCATCGTGAGAAATCCCGAGAAAATAGTAGTAATCTTTCATTAAGCTATGCAAAAATAAGGAATTTATTTTCTTTTTTAAACGCAAATGGTACGAATAATTTCACAAAGATCTCGAATAATTTTATGTTATGCTTTTAATCTTTTTCTTTAAAACAAAAAATCATATTGAGTAAAATTCCTAAAAACTCTTTGGAGTTTTATCTGTGTAGAAATCATATTAAGAGGACGTTCGGCGTTCCGTAGGAACGCTATCTCTAGAATATTTATCAAAATATCTCAAGCTTGTTTTTTTAAATCTTTTTAATGTTTCGGTTCAGGCGGCTTTGCCGCCTGAACCGAAACCCTATTTTCTGAGATCGCTTCTTTGCTCATCGCAATGACTGTAAAAAATTCCGGCTCGGGAAGCGAAGCTTCCCGAGCCGGAATTAAACAATTTCAATTGAGTTACTTTTATTATGCTACCGCAGCGTTTTCTTTTCTTTCAAAACCTCTGTGGCGGCATCCTGAAGCGAATTCTTTTTTAAACTTCCCTTTCAGCTCCTGATATTGCTCGTCATTCATTTCTCTGATTTTATCCGCCAATCCGAAAGGAGATTTTTCTTTGATTCCGTATTCCTCAAAAATACCCTTTACAAATCTTTTTCTCTGCGCTGCTTTTTTAACAACTGCTGCAACTCCTACTACGGCTAAAGCAGCTAAAGCGCCTTTTAATACTGAATTTTTCATTTTTTCAAAATTTTAAATTTTACTACTTCTTGTTTTTTATATAGACGAATAGATTTCCATTTTACTTTACTACTTCTAAAATTTTTACTATTCGTTGGTTCTGTTGTGCCTGTTGAAAAAAACTGTTGAACATCGGTCTCTCCAGACTTCTTTGAATTTTTCTCTTTCTTCGGGTGTAAGATGCATCATTTTTTCTCTCATCTTCTTTTCTTTACAATCCCTCATTCCTTTTCCGAAATGGAAACCTCCGAAAAGAATTTTACTAAGAATAAGAATTCCCATTGCCTGCCAGAACGTGATTGATTTTACTCCCAAAATTTCAGGGAGAAGGCAGTTCCAGAGTGCCATTACGATCCATGTAACGCCTAAAAAAATCAATGGCGGACAAAGAATCAGAAAAATCCAGCCTTTTTTATGTTTATGATTCATATCTTTTTATTTACTAACTGTTTAAATCTTCGTATAATTTTTTCAATCGGTTTCTTAAATGTTTTACGGCGTAATTTTTACGACTGATAATCGTTTTAATGTTTTCGCCATGCTCATCCGCAATTTCCTGAAGGGTTTTGTCATTGAGTTCGTTTTCCACGTAGACGAGTCTTTGTTTTTCCGGCAGTTCATCCAGAGCTTCAAAAAGTTTTTTCCAGATCTCATCCTGAAACATTTTGATTTCGGGACCTGCACTTTCATCCATGAGCAGAATATCTTTAATGGAAAAATCGCCGTCTTCATCTTCGTACACGAAATCTTCAAGATTCTCGGTTTTCTTTTTGCGGTATTTGTCCGTGATTTTATTTGCCGTTACTCTGTACAGCCAACCGCCAACATTCACAATCTCAGAAAGATTGGTAAGACTACTGAACTGATACCACACTTCCTGCAGAATATCTTCCGCATCCTCCGTATTTTTCACTTTCGGACGAATGTACGACATCAGCTTTCCTCCGTACTTTGAAACGGTCTGTGAGATGATATTTTCCTTCTCCTTCTGTGGCATTGTTATTTTTTCGACAATCTCCATATTGCTATGACGATTGAAAATTTTGTTTTACTTTAATAAATTTAAAATAATTTTTAAGAGATTAAAATTTTCTTTTATTCATCCGTATTTTGAAACACGAATAACGCAAACTTTTTTTCACTAATTACACAAATTATCCAAGATATTTTCTTTTCTGATTGTGAAATTCGTGAAGCAAAATTTGGTCATTACTAATGTTTAAACAAAAAAACGAAAAGCTAAGCCTTTCGTTTGTATTGTGAATGATATGTTTTAATTCAGATAAATTCCGAAGTACCAAGTCCAGAGAATTAAAATAATCTGCATCGGAATTCTTTCTTTATACAGATAAGTCATTCCGGGACCTGTGAAATCCGCTTTAAAAATATTGATCTTTTTTCGGGATGAATTGATATTGGCAATGAATACCAAGACGTAAAAAACAATCAATAAAATGGCAGTCAGCTCACGAATGGAAGGAATCATCAATCCGATTCCGGCTGCAACCTCAATAATTCCTGTAAAATAAACCCAAAATAGTTTTGAAGGGATAAAATCCGGAATCATCATTGCCATTCCTTGCTGGAACTTAAAATGAGAAAATCCTGTAAATATGATGAAAACAGCCATTCCCAAATTTCCTGAAAACAAAAAATTCCAGTCGCCCTGAAAAATTTTGGTTGCTACTAAAGACAAAACGAATGTTGTAAAAAGAATGGTGAGTAATTTCATAAGATGTCTTTTTGTTTTCAGTAGATAATTTACACTATGATTAATCGTAATTTTATAGCCAGTAAATATAACTTAAAATAATTAGACAATCATCGAAAATAATTATTTTTCAGCAAGTTCTTTTACAATTTGCAGACCTTTTGTAAAGCCTGTATTCATATGCTCTTCCCAATCTTTTTCAGTCTGAACTTCGGCATGAAGTTTTGTTTTGCCATCAAAATCGGTTAAAAAATATTTTTCAAAGCAGCCGCTCCACTGTTTCACCTCCATGCTTTCTGTATCTTCGTTACCTGCTTCATCTCGCATTCCCAAATGTTTAAAAACAATCTGATCCGGCTTTTCCAGACTGTCTATTGTAGAAACCATTCCTGCCCCTTCTGCATTTGTAAAATAGGTTTTCCCGTTTACTTTCCAGTCAGATTTCATGAAAGAAGCAGAGTTCGGATTAAAAAATTTTGTCCACTCACTGTATGTATTTTCATTCCACAAAACGTCCCAGACTTTTTCTTTGGGAGCGTTGATGATGATTTCGTAAGATAAAGTTTCCATATTGTTTTTATTAAATGTTTAGAGTTGGTTTTCGGATAAATGCTTCACATTGGAAAGGGCATCCGGAAATTTTTCTTCGAAAAAGCTTTTAAACTCTTTTGAAGTCTGAATTTCCACTTTCAGATGGGTTGTATTTTCATCTTCAGTCAAAATGTATCTTTCCGTGGCTTCACCCCAATTCTGCGGCGCTTCTACTCCATTGTAAATCTCACCGAGATGGAGAAATTTAATTTCCTGATTGGGAATTAATGTAACAATTTTACTGAACATCCCGTTGTTTTGGGGATCCAGAAATTTAATGATCTCATTTTCTTTTAAATTTCCCTGATAAAAAGAGCCTTCCGTAAATGCAGAAGTCCATTGCCTGAAAGAAAAATCGTCCCAGAGTACACTCCACACTTTTTCCGCTTCCGCATTGATCTGAATATCAAAATGTAATTTTTCCATAAAAAACTGTACAAACTAGCTGTTATTTTAATTAAGATTTTATCCTCCTACAAAGTCTCCGCCATTAATATGAATGATTTCTCCCGTTATAAAACTGGAATCTTCCGAAGCCAGAAAAACATAAGCCGGAGCAACTTCCGATGGCTGTCCTGCTCTTTTTAACGGATTGTCTTTTCCAAAAGTTGACAGATCGTCGAAAGTTTCCTTCACAAGAGGAGTCCAGATCGGACCGGGAGCAACGCCGTTGACCAAAATTCCTTTTTCAGCAATATTTACAGCCAGAGAACGGATGAAAGTGGCAATCGCTCCTTTCGTAGCTGAATAATCAATTAAATGATCACTTCCCCGATATGCTGTAACAGATGTGGTACAGATAATTCGCCCTCCTTTTTTCATTAATGATAAAAAATCTCTGGTGAAAGCAATCATAGAAACAATATTGGTATCAAAGGTTTTCCGGATCTGATCGTCTGAAATCTTTTCAATGTCATTTTTAGGGAACTGAATTCCCACATTGTTTACAAGAATATCCACTGTTTTCCAGTCTTTTTTGATCTTCTCCAGACATTTTGTTCTGAAAGTTTTTTTTGAAACATCCCCTTTCAGCAAAATACATTTTCGACCTTCTTTTTCTACGAGTTTTTGTGTTTCTTTCGCATCCTTGTCACTTTCTTTATAAATAACTGCAACATCGGCTCCTTCTCTCGCAAAATGAACCGCAACTGCCTGTCCTATTCCACTGTCTCCTCCGGAAATTACCGCTTTATTATTTTGAAGTTTTTTACTTCCCAAATAGCTTTTCCGTATAATTTCGGGATAAAGTCCGTCTTTAGGAACTTTAGATTTTGAGTCTGACTTGTTCTGTGTCTTCATAAGCAAATCTTTTATGAATACCCATCAAACAGCAAGCCGAAAAGGAAAATTAAGAATTTGAAGAAGATGAGCAGAAAGTTTTTAAACGGTTAAAAAGCTTCAAACCTTCTGCTTTCTTATTTTTTTTGAATACTAAGAATTATAAGCGTCTTCCAGATCCTGAATAACAATTTTCTGCATTCCCATCATCGCCTGAAATACTTTTTGCCCTTTTACCGGATCTGATCCGTTCATCAATTCAAGCAGTCTTTTGGGAACAATCTGCCAACTGAAGCCAAATTTATCTTTCAGCCAGCCACACATACTTTCCCTTCCTCCGTCAATCGTTAAGGCATTCCAGTAATGATCGGTTTGTTCCTGATCATCAGTCATTACAACCATTGAAATTCCTTCATTGAAATCGAACTGATGATCGTAAGAATTGTCCATGCAGAAGAAACTATAGCCATCAATTTCAAAATGGGCATGCTGAATATTTTCAGCAGGTTCGGGAGTCGGATGTCCTTCACTTCCATCGCCGTATCTTAAAATACTTCCGATTTTAGAATTCGGGAAAACTTTAGTGTACAATTCCATCGCTTCCATTGCTTTACCATTATTTTCATGGATAAACATCAAAGTAGGAATAATCTTTTGGTCGCTTTGTTTTTCGCCTAAAAATATTTGCCAGGTTACGTCATATTTATCTTTCAGCCATCCATATTTTTTGCTCCAGGAATAAGAATCCAAAGGTATTAAAGCCGTTCCGCCTTCCAATAACTGATCCCAGTATCGTTGTACCTCATCTTCCGTTTCGCAAATGACCATAAAAGAAACCGAAGCATTTTTCCTGAAATGCGGACCCCCGTTCAGAAGCATCATTTTCTGACCAAAAAGTTCGATGTTCATTACCATCGGAGTATCTGTGGTAATTTTTCCGTCAAATATTTTGCAGTAAAAGTCTGCCGATTCTTTCGCGTCTCCATCGTACCAGAGACATGGGAAAATATTTTTGTTCATAATTTTAAATTTATTTTTTTTGTCTTAAACACGAGTAGCTGCAAATATTTTTCACGAATAATCACGAATGGTTCGACAGAAACTGCATTGTTGATGAAGCATTTAACCAAATTTATAGTGAAAATTTATGCTGATATTGGTGCAGTTTGTGTCCAATATCAATTTTTAAAGGAAACATGGTTTTCTTTCATATAAGCTTTGAGTTTCTGCATCGCATTTTTTCCGAAACCGTGAAGCTGCATAATTTCTTTTTCAGAATAATCTGAAAGTTTTTCCAGAGAATCGATTTTTTCTTTCGCCAAAGCTCTTCTCGCAGGTGCAGAAAGAATTCCCTGTAAAAAAGTTCCGCTTACAACATGACTCACCGCGCAAATGGAACTTAAACATTTTGCCATTATTACTAAATTGATCATGATTCTGAAAATTAAAATCGTTCTTAATTGTTTTCTACGTACTTATGAAAATTGTTCAGAATAGCGTACCACCCTTCTCGCTGCATTTCGACAGGATTCTGTGTTTCCGGATTGAAAATAATCTGTACGCTGGTTGTATTTTCATCCATCTTATCAAAAGTTACTTCTGCTTTTCTTCCGTCTTCCATATGATACCTGATCTTCTCATACGGAATCACTTCATCATAAGTTCCCACAAAATCGAATCCGAAACTTTTATCTTTGGCTTCCATTCTGTTTTTAAATTGTCCGCCAACCCTTAAGTCGTTTTCAGAGCTCGGGCATTCCCAGGATTCGTGGGCAAAATTCCATTTTGTAATATGTTCCGGTCCGTTGTAATAATCCCAGACTTTCTGAACGGGAGCCAGAATGGTAATATCAATGTGAATAGGTTCCATCATATTATTTTTAAGTGTATAAAAGGCAACTGATTCTAAGTTGCCCTTTCAATATAATTCAGTTTAAAGATAAGTCTATTTTACGTATTCCTCGTTATAATTGATCATCCAATGAACACCATATTTGTCCTGAAAGCTTCCGAAATAGTCTCCCCAAAATTGGTCTTCAATCGGCATTTCTATATTTCCGCCTTCAGAAAGCCCTTTAAAAAGTCTGTCGGCTTCTTCTCTGGAATCTGGAAAAACAGAAACGTAATTGTTATTTCCCACATTCAGTTGTTGTCCAAAACTTGGGACGATGTCTGAAGCCATGAGCAAATCTCCGCCTACAGGAAGTGCAATGTGCATTACTCTGTTTTTTTCTTCTTCCGATAAATGTTCAGTTCCGGGAGCATTGCCCATTCTGTAAATTTCACCAACGAATTCTCCGCCGAAAACGGATTTGTAAAAATTGAAAGCTTCTTCTGCTTTCCCATCAAAATTTAAGTAAGGATTTAATTTAGCCATGATTTTTTTATTTTTTTTAGTTAAACACTAATAGCACTAATTTTTTCACTAATACCACGAATAATATTTGTGGAATTTGTGTATTAATATTTTAAACACAAATAGCTCTAATATTTTTCACAAATAACACGAATGTTATTTGTAGAGCTTGTGGATATATTTGTTTAATGATGTTTTTAAACACAAATTGCTCTAATATTTTTCACGAATAACACGAATACTATTTGTGGAATTTGTGTAGAGCGTTTGTGTGATTAGTATTTTTATCAAACGTATAATTGTCATTCTGACGAAGGAAGAATCTATTTTATCATTTTTTTAATATTAGATCATTCAAGAGAATTTCTGTTAAAAATGACAAAGAATATCCGCACAAATTTTATTTCACAAAAATTGATGTAAGAATTAATTGTATTGACTTAAATTTTAGTCTTTAGGCATTTGGGATGGATCTGCAAACATTACATTCCAGCCATGTCCGTTGATATCCCAAAAGGAATTGTGATACATCCATCCGTAATCCTGCGGTTCTTCATGCTGTGTTGCACCATTCGCCACAGCGGTATTTACCATCTGATCTACCTGTTCACGGGTATCTAAACTGATTGCGACCAAAACCTGCGTTGTATCTCCTTTCGGAACCGGTCTTTCTGAAAAAGTCTGGAAAAACTCTTCCGTTAAAAACATCACATAGGTATTTTCGTTCATAACAACACAAACGGATTTATCGTTTGACATTTCATCATTAGTTGGGAAGCCTAATTTTGTCCAGAATTCTTTGGTTTTCTGTACATCCTTCACCGGAAGATTCACGTAAATCTGATTGATTTTCATTTTGTTGTTTTTTCTGTTAAAATTATACTCAAAGTTATCAAGTTAAAATAAAAATCAACTTGCCATAAGACAAGATTTAAATTTTCTTCGGATGGGAAACCAGCTCTTTACGGATTCTGCTTAAGGAAGTATCTGTAATTCCCAGAAATGAGGCAATCTGCTTTAAGGGAGCAAACTGTACTACATGCGGCTTCTGCTCTAAAAGATTGAGATAACGTCTGGTTGCGGAAAGGGTAAATATCTCTACGGAACGCTGTTTCCCGATGAAAAGCTGCTGAGACATCCAGGCTCTTCCCCATTCTCTGAGATTCGGGATTTTATGAAACAGTTCCTGAAAAGTTTCAAAATCAAACTTCCAGCATTCGCAGTCTGTAATGCAGACAATATTTTCCTGAGTGGGAATTCTCTGAAACAGTGAAGAAACTTCAATGATGATTTCATTTTCGACAAAAAAATTAATCGTTACATCATTTCCGTCAAAATCGTTGACAAATGAGCGGGCAAGACCTTTCTCCAGAATATAATATTCGTTGGCGGTTTTTCCTTCTTTCAGTATAAAATCTCCTTTATGAAAAGAAACTTTTTCATGTGCCTGAAATATTTCCTCAAGCTCATCATCCAGAAAAAAAGGAAAATCGTAGCAGATTTTTAAGGCTTTATTGCTCATCAAGTGAATGTTTTTCAAAGCTTTAAAAATAAAATTTTTATTGGAAATGATGAAGTAAATCTCTAAGAAAATAACATTTTGTGAGATGATCTACTAATCAAACGCTGAATTTCACCGTTTCCATTTACCCCAAATAAAAACGTAAGGATTACTAGAAGATTTTAAAACAACGAAAGCTGAATAGGTTTTGGATTCGAAGGTTTCTTAGCATCTCCGAAAACGGTTTTACCTCCAAAACGCCAGGAATTCTGTCTTTCTTCTTCAATTACTTCCTGAATATCAAAATCGGGAGTAAAATCCTTTTCAGTAGATTCAATAATCTGGTGAAGCTTATTTAACGTTTTTAATTTATCTGAATTTCCCAGTTTGGATTTTTCGATTCCTGATTTTAAAATCTGCAAACTTTCATCATACACTTTGGTAGGAACCGGAAACGGATGACCATCTTTTCCGCCATGAGCAAATGAAAATCTCGCAGGATCTTTGAATCTTGACGGTGCACCGTGAATAACTTCGCTTACCAAAGCCAAAGACTGCATGGTTCGCGGACCGACACCTTCGAACATGAGTAAATCTTCGAAATTTTGCGGCTGTTGCTCTCGCGTTACGTATAAAAGAGCTCCAAGCCGTTTCAAATCTACATCAGAAGCCTGAACATCGTGATGATTAGGAAGAATTAGCCTTGAAAAATCGCTCATGATTTCTGCGGAATCGGTGTGGGAAATTTCCAGAATTCCTTTTCTGTTCCCGGAAGCTTCTGCATCTGTAAGGTTTAAAATGGTTCCTCTTGAAATTCCATTGATTCCGGTGTGTGGTTCTTCCACAAAGGATTTAATATTTTCTGAATGCCAATGATAGCGTCTTGCTGTTCCGTCCGATTCGTGCATTCCCTGCTGAACAACGCTCCAGTTTCCGTTATCCGACAGAATAAAATTATGCAGATAAAGTTGATATCCATCCTGAATTGCGGTGTTATCTACTTTCGCCGAAAGTTTGCTGGCTTTTACGAGATCATTTCCGTTCAATCCTGTTTTATCAGCAATCTGAAGTAATTCTGAAGGTGTTTCGCGGGAAAATTTTCCCTTTCCGCCACAAATATACAACCCCAATGATTGGGAATTTGGGTTGATGGATCGTTTCAAAGCTCCCATCACGGAGGTTGTAATTCCTGAAGAATGCCAATCCATTCCCATCACCGCGCCAAAACTCTGAAACCAGAAAGGATCTGCCAGTCGGCGGAGAACTTCGTCTTTTCCATTCTCCATGAGAATTACCTCAACAATAGAAAGCCCGAGAATCGACATCCGTTCATACAACCATGGCGGTACTTTGCCATAGTGAAGGGGTAAATCTGCGGTTCCGGAACGTTTCATTGTGTAAAGGTAAGCGGAAAGTTTTTAATTTTTAATGATTGTGATCAGTAATTTTATGGAAAACAGGAAAGAAAAAAGTCCTGCAGACTGTGCAGGACTCCGATTTTTTATGGATCGGTTTTTATTTCAATGCAGCTAATGCAGCCTGATAATCAGGTTCATCTGCAATTTCTGATACTTGCTCTGTGTAAACCACTTTATTGTTTTCATCCGCTACAATGACAGCACGGCTTAAAAGTCCTTTCATAGGCGAATCTGTAATGGTTACTTCGTAATCGTCTCCAAAACTGCTTCTGAAATCCGAAAGGGTTTCTACATTGTTCAGACCTTCCGCAGCACAGAATCTTCCCAAAGCAAAAGGCAAATCTTTAGATACGTTGATCACAACAGTATTATCTAAAGCTGAAGCTTCTTCATTGAATTTTCTTGCGGATGATGCGCAAGTCGGAGTATCAATACTCGGGAAAATGTTGAACACTTTTTTCTTTCCTTCAAAAGTTTCCAGAGTTTTCACATTCAGTCCTGCATCTAAAAGAGCAAAATCTTTGATTGTACTTCCTACTGACGGAAGGTTTCCTATTGTGTTTACCGGGTTTCCTTTTAATGTAATACTTGACATAATTTATTTTTTTGTTTTTCAAATTTAGCTAAAAAAGAAAACTTTTCCCATCAAATAATGGTTAAAAAATAATTAAACCGGAAATAAAATAACATAAGTCTGAAAAACCTTTTTGTAATGGAAAATTTATTTATATTCGCAGTCCTTAAAATTATTGACCATGAGAAAAAAAATTACTCTATTCTTATTCGGAGTTCCTTTTTTTGGTTTTGCCCAGTCTGTGATCGGGAATATGAACTCGGGAGCGGTTTCTGCGGATAACTTTACGCATTCGGTGGGAGAAATTTATGTGATTCCTACGGAGCCCGACAAAGCGAATTCTGGAACAATGGGAATGTTTTACCAGTCTGTTTTACAGGTTTTGGGTGTTTCAGAACTTGAAAAAGACCATGTGAAAATCTATCCCAATCCTACTGCTGATTTCATTTACGTTAAACTGAATTCAAAATCAAAAATTGAAGGTGCAGAAATTTATGATCTTTCCGGAAAGCTTGTGTTTAAAACCAAGTTAGATTCTGAGCAACTGGATCTGAGATCTCTTCAGCAGGGAGTTTATATGATTGTTTTCAAAAACTCCGATATCAAACCTATTAAAATTATTAAAAAACCTTAAAAAAACTATTTGAACATGAAAAAGCTTTACGCAACTATAGGATTATTTTTAGCAAGTTTAGTAAGCGCACAGGTTCCGCAGGCTTTCAGCTATCAGACGATTGCTTTCAATGCGGCAGGAGCTCCGATTGCTAACGGAAACGTTTCTTTGAGAATTAGCATTCTGGATAATGCAGCCAACGGAACGGTTTTATATACAGAAACACAAAACAAAACGACCAACGCTAAAGGTCTGGTAAACCTGAACATCGGACAGGGAACGGCTACTACAGGAAACTTCGGAGCGATCAACTGGGGAACCAACGCCAAATTTGTAAAGGTGGAAATGGATCCTGCAGGAGGTTCTAATTATACGAATGTTGGGGTAAATCAGCTAATGAGCGTTCCTTATGCACAAGTGAGCAAGACAGTTGTAACGGGTGCAGGACAGGGAATTACGCTAACTTCTCCTAATGGAACAAGTTATACTTTAGGAGTGAATGATTCCGGGACTTTAAGTTTACCTACAAATTCCAGCTCTGCAGGAAATACAGTACCTTCCAATTTGTATATGTATGGATCATATAATTCGTTTAATCCATCAACTGCAGAACTTTTAAGAGGAAATGGACTTCCAAAAGTAGGATACAAATATCTGCAAGCTAACACCCAGATAAAATTTTTAGCTTCACCAGGAAACGGTGCTCAAACTTACGGTTCAAGTGCTATCGGTGCTATTGAAGCTAACGGAAGTAATTTTAATGTTACTTCTAATGGATTTTATCAGATTTATTTAGACCACGATACTGGTCCTGAAGTTATGGTTGGCTTTATCAACACAGTTCCTAAACTTAAGTTTACTTCAACAAACGGAAATCCGCCTACAACCAATGTAGCTTATAATACCTCAACGGGAAAGTTTACTATTAATGTATATGGTGTTACTACAGGCAATGGTTCATCGTTTTATGTACGTCTTGATGACGGACCAGAACCTGACGATTTGGGAGACAACCTAAATGATGGATCTTTTGATTTAAGTGGGGCTTCAATTAATTTTCCAAATGTTACCTCTACGCCGAAAAATTATAAGATTGAGTTTAATATTAATTTTAACGCAACAGGAACATACACAATCACACAAATATAAGCAAGAGATTTTTAGCAATATACTTAACAGAAGCTCCTTTTCTAAAGGGGCTTTTTCTATTAAAAATATGAAAAGTAAAAAACAAATCCTCCCGAAAATGAGAGGATTTATTATGAAAACTATGTCGTAGAAAATTTAAATAAATATAAACTTTTAAGCATGAGCTTTTCTGAATTTAATCATGCTTAAAATAACCAGTCCTAAAAGTCCCAGAATAAAATAGCCTTCCGCAACCTGAAGCTGAACCTGAGGTTTTATGAATGCTGCAATTCCGTAGCTTAATGCTGAAGTAATAATGAAGGCTACTCCACCCGTTAAACCTCCTGCAATTCCGGCAGAATTGGGAAACCTTCCGATACAGTATGAAAAATAATTGTTGAAAATAAATCCTGCGGTCACATGAATTAAAAAAGCAAAAGCAACCAGACTGTAAATATTATTGGAGAAATAGGAAGCTGCAAACATAACAGCAATCAGAAGCAACTGAATAAAATTGGCATTTCTTATTTTCGGTAAAAAAGCTTTGTTAATTAATGCTTTTCCTAAAAATCCGCCCGTCATCCATGCAAAACCCAGAATAAGAGAAACATATCCTGCCACAACTTCGGAATAGCCCATTTTATGCTCAATAATAAAGGAACCACAAAGATTAAAAAACATAATCATTGAGTAGCTCAAGCCGCACATAATCATTCCGTAGAAAAAATCTTTAGCTTTGAACATGGAATTATATTCTTTAATCAGAAATTCCAAATGAAATGGATTTCTTTTCTTCAGGGTTTCACCGGAAAAAATAAATTCCAGAATCAGCAGCAGTAAACTATATCCTGCCAAAACGTAGAAATTTGACTGCCATCCAAAGTTTTTCTGCAGATATCCTCCGATAAACGGAGCAACAATAGGTCCAACCGACCAGACAATCGTCATAATGCTGAGATAATGTTTCCGCTCTTCTCCTTCATAAACATCCACAAAAAAAGCTCTCTTGGCAACGACAGCAAACCCCGATAAAACTCCCTGCAAAACACGCATTGCATAGATCACAAAAATGTTCTGTGTTGTGGCAGTAATTAAAAAAGAAGCGACAAAAAGTGCCAGAGAAATCATGGAAACTTTATATCTTCCGAAAGAATCTACAATACTTCCGGCAAAAAACTGGGTAAGGCCGTAACTGATTAAAAATATGGATAAAGTAAGCTGAATATTGCTTTCCGTCTGATGCAGTTCCGTTGCCATACTCGGCATAGAAGGCAGATAAATATCCGTTGCCAATCCGGACATCGGAATAACGGCAAATGCTAAAACCGTAGCAATAAATTTGTTTTTTTCTTTAAGGATAACCATTGCTGATGTTAAAAATTATCAATTGACAATCCAGATTTCCGGAAAAAGATCCTGAAAATCTGAATTCATGCAATTTTAATTATTGACTAATTTCATTGATCCTTCGCTGTATCTTTCACCAACGTCAGGATATTTTTTTAAGATCGAATTTATTGTTTTCAGGTCGGATTCTGAAAGCTCAATTTTAGTTGCTTCAATATTTTCTTCGAGATACTGGATGCGTTTCGTTCCCGGAATCGGAATGATATCCTCTCCCTGATTCAGAACCCATGCTAAAGCAAGCTGAGTTCCTTTTACGCCTTTTGAAGCCGCAAAATCATTGATCTCCTGAGCTAAATTTCTGTTATTTTCAAGATATTTTTCCTGATAACGCGGTAAAGATTTTCTGAAATCTCCATCCGTAAAGCTCTGAGCTTCATTAATATTTGAAAAAAGTCCCCGTGCTAAAGGTGAATAGGGCACTAAAGTGATTCCCAGTTCACGGATTACAGGCAGAATTTCACGCTCCACATCTTTCGTAAGCAGGGAATATTCTGACTGCAGCGCGGTAATCGGATAAATTTCATTTGCTTTTCTGATTGATTCCGCAGAAGCTTCGGATAAACCTAAATATTTTACTTTTCCAGCCTTTACCAAATCTGCCATTGCTCCTACCGTTTCTTCCACAGGAATATTCGGATCCACTCTGTGCGCATAATACAAATCGATTTCATCAATTTTCAGGCGCTGAAGGCTTAAATCCACCGCCTTTTTAATCCATTCAGGTGAACCGTCGAAATACGTTCCCGAAGCACCGCTGTGACCGGCTTGTCCGTCTTTAAAACGGAATCCGAATTTGGTTGCGATAAAAATTTTGTCGCGGTTCGGAACCAAAACTTTTGAAATCAGTTTTTCATTTTCTCCGTTGGCGTACATATCGGCTGTATCCCAAAAGTTGATGCCAAGATCCAACGATTTATGAAGGGTTTTAATGCTTTCCTGCTCATCTGTAGGTCCGTAAGCAAAGCTCATTCCCATACATCCTAAACCGATAGCTGATAATTCTTTTCCGGTGTTTCCTAATTTTCTAAATTTCATGATAGCTTGTGATTTTAAAGTTACAGTACAAAATTATAACAGCCGCTGAATGATTTCAATATAGAATTCAAACGAAGAATTATAAAATTCAAACAAGCGCAGTTCTTACTGCATTGGGCGTCATTCCGGTTTGTTTTTTAAAATAATTAGTAAAATAGGCAGGTTCTTCAAAGCCTAATCCGTAGGCAATTTCAGAAACATTCCAGTCAGTATGTTTTAATAAGGCATGAGCTTCCTGAATAATTCTAGCCGCAATCTGCTGACTTGTCGTTTTTCCCGTAATTTCCTTTACGGAACGGTTTAATGAATTGACGTGAATGGAAAGACTTTCGGCATAATCTACCGGACTTTTAAGTTTTAAAAATCTTTCGGGACTGTCAATCGGAAATTGTCTTTCCAGTAATTCCATGAATAAGGAAGCGACTCTCTGCGAAGCATTCTGATAAGGTTCAAAATTTTCTGCAGGATGCATTTTCATCGTTTCATGAATCAGAAGATGAAGGTAAGCACGCAGCATATCATATTTATGAAGATAATCGGACTGAATTTCGTTCATCATTTTAATAAAGATATCGGCAACGGTTTTCTGCTGTTCTTCATTGATAAAGAAGACGGGAGTTCCGCCAATTTTGAAGAGCTGGGAATCCTGAAGATTTCCCAGACGGTTTCCGTCATGCACAAAATGATCTGTAAATAGGCAGAAGAAACCTTTCTGATCATTATCTTCTGCTTCCCAAGAATAAGGAATTACCGGATTCGAAAAAAGCAAAGCCGGCTGATCCACATAGATCCATTTATCAGCATAATGCAGCTTTCCTTTCCCGATGATTAATGAAATTTTATAATAATCTCTTCTGCTGTACGGCGTAATGAGTGAGCAGTTTTCGCGTGAAAAGACATTAAAATGTCCTACTCCGGGAGTTTTGATGCACTCCAGACCGACGCGTTGATAAAATCCTTTTACAGTTTCATTAGATTCCATGCTTCAAAATTATAAAATTCAAACATAAATCTGATCATGAAATAATCATTATAGATAAAATAAAAACGACTGATCTTTCGACCAGCCATTTAAGATTAAATATAATTGATTAATTGGTTTTAATGATGACCTTTTCCGTGTTTGTACCTGTAAGCTTTGGCTTTTTTATCCATGTGTTTATAGCGTTTGTCATTATTTTTATTTCTATTGTAAACTGCTACAGGATTTTGTCCTTTATAATATCTGTTTTTAAATTTAGCATATTTGTCCCTTCCTAAAATCCTTTCCAACTCTACATAACGGTCATTTCTCCATCAATCAGGATTATTATCATATACTCTGTTCCAGGAATCATAATCTTTGTAACGATTGTTCAGTGCATAAATCTGGTTTGCCTGTGTTGTTGAAAGCACCAGATCTGAAATTACGCTCTGCCAGTTCACATCTGAGATGCTTCTTCTGTAATCGCTATAATAATCTGTCTGTGCGTAGGATAAACCAAAGGTTCCTACCAACATCATTATTATGATTAACTTTTTTATCTTTCATTCAATTTAAATTCTACTGTACAGAAATTTTCAATTTGAATGCCAAAATATTTTTAATAATTTTTAAAGATCAACAAATCAAGTATAAATCATTAATTTCCTAATATTTATAATCTACTCATAAATTTTTCTTAACGGTTTTAAAAATTCTTAAAATTTTCGCAGATTTCAGTTTTAATTTGTAATTTTAAAAGGAGAAAAGTTCTCCAATCTTTTTCAATCACCGAAAAATCTCAATTGTATGGAAAATATAAAATTTGAAGTATCTCCGTATCAGGATGAATTGCAGATACTTATTGACGGAAAAAAGTCGGGCTATATGTCCATTGAGATCGACGGCAGACTTTTAATTGTCTACTACACCAAACTTGAAGAGGAGCATGAAGGAAAAGGCTACGCCAAAATGCTTCTGGACGAACTTGTTCGCTATGCCGAAGAAAAAGATCTTCTGGTAGATCCTGAATGTGATTTTGTAAGACAGCAGTTTGAAAATCATCCTGCCCGTTACAAAGACATTTGGCACGCGTAAATTAGTCTTTCCACCAGACTCTGAACTTATTATCTGAAGCATTCAGATCAACAGGTTCGCCGATCATGGGTGTTAAAATATTAAGATTTTTATCTTTTCCGAATTTCGTTACTTTTTCCAATGGTTCGTTCCAAGCGTGGAGTGCCAATGCGAATTTGGACGAATGCACCGGAATGATATTTTTCGCTTTTACCTCAATACTTGCCTGAATAACGTCTTCCGGCAACGCATGAATGTATTTCCATGCTTCATTATACTGTCCGTTCTCCATAAATGCATAATCGAAAGATCCGTATTTTTCACCGATCATTTTGAAATGGGTATCGTAGCCGCTGTCTCCGCCTAAAAACAGTTTCTTTGTTGGAGTTTCCAGAACATAGGAAGTCCAGAGTGTGACATTTCGTTTTACTTTTCTTCCTGAAAAATGTCTTGCAGGAGTATAAATTATTTTGATATTATTTTTTAAAACAACTTCACTTCCCCACTCGTCTTCGATGAGTTGTTCCGGTTGATATCCCCATCTTTCCAGATGTGCGCCAACTCCCAATGGTAAAATGACCTTTTTTACTTTATTTTTAATGGCTTTTACCGTAGGATAATCCAGATGGTCGTAATGATCGTGGGTAATCACCAGATAATCAAGCTCCGGAATATCTTCGGGCTTAAAAATATCAGCTCCGGAAAAGGCTTTGTTGAAAAACTTAAACGGCGAACCGTAAGAACTTAACACCGGATCAATAAGAAATGAAACGCCATCGGTTTGAATGTAATACGAAGAATGTCCCAACCACACAAAAATATCTTCATTTTTAGGAAGATTTTTTAAATCTGTATGAATGGATGGAATATTTTTCAGTGGCTTTAAAAGCGGATTTTTTTTAGCAAAAAAGAAATCGAATATTACTTTCGGCATGGAATATCCTTCTGCAAGAGAGGGTGTTTCACTGAGATTTTGAAACTGACCATCTCTGTAATGAGCGGAATGCTGCATTCTTTTTAACCTCTCTCCTTTTGCTTCCGCGCCAAAGACTTCCTGTCCTGTAATTACAAAATATAATAAAACCACTAAAATTGCGACGGCAATAATTGTATAAACCATTTCTTGAAATAATTGTCAAATGTATGACTTTATAAGCTATGACGATTTAAAACTGAAATTCCTTTATTTTTTATCTGAACAATTTTTAGTAATTGTTTATAACGTCAAATTAGCAAAGTTTTTTTTCGGAGTTTTTGTGAATGTTTTTTGTTCGCAATTGCGTTTCATTTATTAAACTTGTCTAAACTTTTTTACCGCAAAAGATGCAAACGATTGTAACACTTTAGTTTTTTAAGTTGAATACTTAAATGGAAAAAAGAGGAAGAATTCAATATCAATTATGAAGAAAATAAAAATACAGACAGGGTTTCGCCTGTCTGAACGGGATAAACAATAGTTTTCCCAAAAAATAGTTTACACAAATTTAAAAAATAATTTGCATATTAACATACCTTTTGAGGTTAAATTTAAAATGAATTTAAAGAACTTCATTTTAATAATAAGTCTTGTTTAAACTTTTATTTAACCGCAAAAGTCACAAAAGATCTACTAAATTTTTTATTTAAAGTTGATCATTATAAATGAAAAAGAACACACAATAGTTTTTAAAAATCTTTGATTTTTATTCTTTTGAGCGCTTTGATTATCTTAGAAATTCGCTTTAACATCATCTTTTGTCCCTTTTGCGGTTAATTCTGAAATTAGTTTAAACAAGTTTAATACAAAGTGGCGAAATCCAAAATGCTTTATTTAATTTGAAATATGTTAAAATTTTAAATATTTTGATTGTTTTTGGTAAACGTCAACAATTCATTATGTTAAAGTAATTATTTTAGCATTGGTAAAATTGAAAATGCGCCTCAGAAATTATTTCATATTAATATTAATTGTCTCGCTATGCTCTTGTGTGTCTGTAAAAAAGCACAATGAGCAGCAGAAAGTATGTATTTCCCCCGAAAAGCTGAAAGAGGATGTTGATTTTGCGTATTCTAAACTGAAGGAAACGCACCCAAATCTTTATTGGTACATCACCAGAGAAACACTGGATTTTAAGTTTGACAGTCTTAAACAAACGATTCAGGAGCCGCTTACGCCACTTCAGTTTTATTTTAAATTGCAGCCTGTGATTGCCGAAATCCGTGAAGGTCATCTTTCGCTGAGAATTCCGTCCAAGAGAATTAGCAAAAAGGAAATTAAAACGCTGGAAGGGAAAAAAGGAATGTTCAGCCGTTTTGAATATTATGTGAAAAACGACAGACTTTACATTATCGAAAATAAAGATTCGATCCAAAATATAAAGACGGGAACTGAAATTCTCTCGATTGATAGGGTTCCTGTTTCTGAATATATTAAACGATATAAAAAACTGATCAGCAGTGATGGTTTCAATACGACTTTTCAGCCTTATTTCCTGAAAGATGTTTTCTTCAATTATTATGTTGCGGAAAAAGGCTACGAAGACCACGCAACTCTGGAAACGGTTTATAAAGGAGAAAAAAAGACTTACGAGATAACGCGGGAATCAAAATCTGAAGAGGATCTTAAGAAAGACAAGGAAAACAAAAAACGGACGCAGGAGAAAAAAGTGAATGATTACGTTGCTTTCAGCAATTCTTATAACCGGAATTTTAAATTTTTAGATCAGGACAGTACGGTTGCTTACATTCAGGTGAAAAGTTTTTCGGGTGTTTTTTCTTCGAAGTTTTATAAGGAAACGTTCAGAAAGATTAAAAAAGCAGGTGCAAAATATTTAATTATTGATATTCGGAACAATTACGGCGGTTCGCTTGAAGAAATTAATAATCTGTATTCTTACCTGAGTTCTGAACCTTATACTTTGATAAAACCGTCACAGGTAATCTCGAAATCGTCGCCTCTGAAAACCAATTATTTCAGAAAATCCGGTTTTTTGCAGTATGCTTTCAAAACATTGATGTATCCTGCATTTTTCTTCGGACAGACTTTCAGCACTTATAAAAAAGACGGCAAATTTTATTACAAAACAAGAGCCGACAAAGTATCTAAACCCAAAAATGATGTTTTTAAAGGGAAAGTTTTTGTGCTGATTAATGGCTCGAGTTTTTCAGCATCTTCTATTTTAACCTCAAAGCTTAAAAATGATAAAAAAGCAGTTCTTGTAGGTGAGGAAACCGGAGGAGCCAATGACGGGACGGTTGCCGGATTTTACTCTTATCAAACACTGCCTCATTCCAAGATCGATCTGCCTATAGGAGTTCTTCTGGTACAGCCCAATATTACGTTTACTGATACTCAAAAGGGGGTTGTTCCCGATATAAAAGTTTCTGAAACCATGGAGGATATTCTTGAGAAAAAAGATCCGCAACTGGATTGGATAATCAACGAAATTGAAAAAGAAAAACGTCCATAACTGATGCAAAAAAGTATTTTAAAAATCTTAAAAATCATAATTACGTCTCTGTTTTTATGGTTTATCATTCACTCCATTTATATTGTTACCGATGGTCTTTCTGATCAGGGAAAACGTGCCGATCTTGCCGTGATTTTAGGAAATAAAGTAAATGAAGACGGAACTTTATCAACAAAGCTTGAAAAACGTCTGGAAACCGGAATTGCGTTGTATCAGCAACACAGAATCTAAAAGATTCTCGTGAGTGGCGGATTGGGAAAGGAAGGATTTTATGAAGGCGACAAAATGAAGGATTTCCTTGTTAATAATGGAGTTCCGGATTCTGTAATTATTGTTGATAATAAAGGAGATAACACAAGATTAACCGTTGAAAACACGCTTAAACTTGAACCCAAATTACATTTTAAAAGCATTATCGTTGTTTCCCAATATTTCCATGTTACCCGAACCAAAAAACTGTTTGAAGATCAAGGCTTTGAAGAAGTAAGTTCAGCAAGTCCGGCTTATTTTGAATGGCGGGATCTGTATTCGATTTTGCGTGAATTTCCGGCTTATTATACGCAGTAAAGGTTTTCTTGGTTTTCGGCGGCTTCGCCGCCGAAAACCAAGAAAACCCCGAAACCTATTTTTTCAGTTCAGAGAAAAGCGTTTCAATCTGTTTAATATATTTTCCGTAGAAACCATTGAACCAGACTTTCCCCAGTAAAAACAGCAAAGGCATGGTGATGATCATGGTAGAAATCAGCGCGATGGCAATTTGCATATCCGTTAAAGGAACCGGTCGCGGAATAAATTCGAGGACGATAATAAGTTCACAGACCAAGAACGGCACAAAAGACAGATAAAAAGAAAGATAGTACTGCTTATTCAGGTTAAACTGATGCAAAAGATCCTGCAAACTGTCATACGTTTTCATCATCGTCTCGCTCATGTTTTTATACAGCTTAAAAAACTGACTGTAGAAGAAAAACGTTACAAAAACCATGGATCCTATAAGAATCGTGATGTAAAATTTAAACTTAAAAGATCCTGCACAGACAGCAATTAAGGCAAAAGCAAAAACGAAAATAGCCACGGTGGACCAAAATTCCATCCGCATATTTTTACGGATTTTTTCCAGCGGAAGATGGATTCTGTTTTTCTGCTCAATGCTTATTTCAGGGGTTTCGTCGAAAGAATGATCTTCATTCCATGTATTTTTAAGGTCGTCTATATTCATGATGTCTGATTTAAATGTTATTGTGTATTTGCGTTTAAGATATCTTTCAGCTTGTTTTTGGCGCGGTTCATTTTTACTCTTACATTTCCTTCGGAAATCCCCATTTGTTCGGCAATCTGCTTTCCGGAAAAATCTTCGAGATAATAGAAAATAAAAGCTTTGTCAATAGGATTCAACTGATGAATGGCTTTGTACATGGCATTCAGTTTTTCTTCTTTTTCATGATCAAATTCTTCCTGTATGATTTTATATTCCGAAAAATCTTCATTTCCTATAAAATTCCTTCTTTTTTCATTTTTAAGGAAAATAATAGCCGTATTCAGGGCAATTCTGTACAGCCATGTCGAAAATTCGCTTTCTCCTTTAAATTTCGGATACGCTTTCCAGACCTGATAGATGATCTCCTGAAAAAGATCATCGCGGTCTTCTTTTTCGTCCATGTACATTTTAGAAATCTTAAAAATGATTCCTTTATGTTTTTCTATTTCTCTTAAAAATTCGTGTTCTAATGAGGTCATAATTTTACGCTCTATAGAATTAGTTTGCCGTTCATAAAAATGTTACATTTTTTTTATTTAAAACAGCGTAATTTCATCATGAAAAGCTTTAAAAGCATTTAATATTCAAATGATTGTATTTTACTAATTGTATCAGACTTCTGTCTGATGTAAAGATTCCAAATCAAAATGAATTTATGTTTTGGCTGCAGCTAAATCTTTCTGATTATTAAAATGGATTAAAGCCTATTTCTATCAATATTTCTAAATGCTGCATTTTATTACAATAATTGTTTTAAATTTTTACATACCACATTGTTATTTATGGCTTAATATTTGAAATTCATCAGTAACACCAAAAATATAAATATGCCTTACATTACAAAACAGGACGATCAGAACGTTCAGCTTTACTATGAAGATTTCGGATCCGGACAACCCATTATTTTAATCCACGGATGGCCGTTAAGCGGAAAATCGTGGGAAATGCAGATTCCGGTGCTTTTAAATTTAGGATATCGCGTGATCGCATACGACAGAAAAGGGTTCGGAAAATCTTCACCAACTTATGACGGATACGATTATGACGGATTGGCAAAAGACCTTCATGAAATCATCTCACAGTTAGACCTTAAAAATGTTATTCTTTTCGGATTTTCTATGGGAGGTGGAGAAGTCGTGCGTTATTTAACGAATTACGGTTCAGAAAATGTAGACAAAGTCGCTTTAATCTCATCCATCATTCCGATTGTAAAACAGAAAGAAGACAATCCGGACGGAGTTCCGCAGGAAAAACTGGACGAGATCATGAATGCGCTGAAAACAGACCGAATCACTTTCCTTGAATCTTTCCACAAAGATTTTTATAATTTCGGAATGCTTTCAAAGCCTGTAAGCCAGAAACAACTGGATTTCGACTGGGCAATTGCTTCTTTCGCGAATCCTATTGCCACCATAAAATGTGCTGAAAGCTGGGCAAATACAGATTTCCGTCCCGAATTAGCCAACGTTAACGTAAGAACACTCATCGTTCACGGAGATTCGGATAATATTGTCCCGATTGATACTGCAGGAAAACAGGCTGCACAGGGAATTGCCAATAATGAATTTGTTATCATTGAAGGTGCGCCTCACGGTTTAAATGTAACCCACGCAGATGATTTAAACAGTATTATCAGCAGATTTTTAACGGAAAAATAACTTTTCTTCCAAATATATGTTTTTGATTTTTACTAATCAAATAATCCGCAGTCCTTTCAGATTGCGGATTTTGTTTTATGGTCTTTATTTAACTAATTTCAAATTAAACCCCAAAAGGCTCAAAAGATAATGATAAAGCTAAGCTTAAGAATAATCAAATTGTTTAAAATAAGAAAATCAAAGATTTTCATAAACTAATGTGTTCTGATATAAAGTTTAGAAATTATTATAAAATCTTATGTGGCTTATGTACTTTTAAAAACTCTACATTCCAATCTGCGAGACTGTCATTTTTAAGAGATTCTTCATTGCATAATGCTTCGCAAAATTTCATTCTGAATGACAGAGTGATTTTACTATTTTAAAAATATAACACATAAGTCACATAAGTTTATTTTAATGAGATACTTAAAAGATCACATAAGAAGAAAATCAAAGATTTTCACAAACTAAAGTGTTCTGATATAAAGCTTAAAATTATTATAAAATCTTATTTGACTTATGTGTTAAAAAAACTCTTACGCCCGTTAACTTTTAATAAAATTTCAAAATCAGGTTAAAAGATCAGTGATTAAAAAATATAATCCGTACTCAGGAAATTAGAATCATGACCTCTTACAATCGTGTTCAGGAGATTTTTATTGGATTCTGTAACTTTTGCAGCAACCAGAGAACGGATTGAAAACGAACGAAGCGCATCAAAAACAGAAAGCGTTCCTTCCGCACTGTCTTTTCTTCCGGTGAACGGAAAAACATCCGGTCCGCGCTGAGCCTGACAATTGATATTCACTCGGCTTACCAGATTCACAAAAGGATCAATTAATCTGGAAACTTCCATCGCATCTTCACTGAAAATACTCACCTGCATTCCATGATCTGCATGAACCTGATACTCAATCGGCTCTTCAATATCATCAAAAGGAACCACCGGAATTACAGGCCCGAACTGCTCTTCATGATACAGTTTCATCTCATGATTTACAGGATAAACCACTGCTGGAAACACGAAAGATTCTTCTGTGAAACCACCGTTTTCATTTAAAACTTTAGCACCTTTAGATAATGCATCTTCAATACATTCTTTCAGATAAGAAGGTTTATTGACTTCCGGAAGCGGAGTAATTTTTACGTCTTTTTCCCAAGGAAGTCCCGGTTTCATTGCCGAAACGGCTTCCGTTAATTTGCGGGTAAATTCTTCTGCCACTTCTTTCTGAACGAAAATTAATTTTAAAGCGGTGCATCTCTGTCCGTTAAAAGAAAGAGATCCCAAAATACATTCACTCACCGCAACATCCAGATTGGCGTGTTTTGTAACAATAGCCGCATTCTTAGCATCTAAACTTAAAATCGCTCTTAAACGATTAACTTTCGGATGAAGTTTTTTCAATCCGTTCGCAACTTTACTCGATCCGATGAATGCAAGAACATTCACTTTCCCGCTTTCCATGATCGGCGTGATGATTTCCGAACCTTTTCCGTACAACGTATTTACCGTTCCTTTCGGGAAAGCTTCTTTAAAAGCATTTAATAAAGGATAGTGCGCTAAAACACCATGTTTTGGAAGTTTAAACAGAATGGTATTTCCCATAATCAACGCAGGAATAAGCGTCGTGAAGATTTCATTTAAAGGATAATTGAAAGGTCCCATGCTTAACACCACACCAAGCGGCGCTCTTCGGATCTGGGCAATCGTACCTTCCGCCTGCTGAAAACGGGAAGATTCTCTGTCGAGATCTTTTAGTGCATCAATCGTCTGGTTGATGTAATCCACCGTTCTGTCGAATTCTTTCGTAGAATCTGCCAATGTTTTCCCGATCTCCCACATCAGCAATCTGATCACAAGATCTCTCTGCTGAATCATTAAGTACACAAATTTCTGCATACATTTTATTCTCCCTTCCACAGACATTGTTGGCCACTCTCCCAGTCCGTTGTCATACGCTTTTACGCAGGCTTCCAAAACTTTCATAGCTTCATTAGGACCGATATTCGGGATGCTTCCCAACAGTTTTCTCTCCAGACCATTTTCTGTACGGATACAGACCGGAGAATAAATATTCTGCATCTCTCCGTTCCATTCTACCAATTCGCCATTGAGAAGGTATTCCCGCTGATGAATTTCGGGAACTTTATATTCTTCGGGAATTTCGTTTTCGGATTTGAATATTTCATGAAATGACGGACTGTTTGCTGAACTCATAAATCTTTTATTTTTTTAATATTGATAAGGTTAAAATTTGTCTATACTAAAGGTAGACCTAAAAATCGATTTTAAAAAGACCTTCGTAATAGATTTGCTCTATTTAAAACAAAAATTAACATTCCGTTTCCAGATTAAAGAAAACTATCATTTTCTTCTTCTGTGATCTTCTAAGTATTGAAAATAAACAAAAACTCATGTGATTGATGTGTTATATTTAAAATAATAAAATTGCTCTGTCATTCAGAATGGAATTTTGCGCAACATTATGCAATGAAGAATCTTTTAAAATGTAGTTTTTTAAGATTTTTCGGCTCCACTTCGTTGTGCTCAAAATGACAGTGTTGCAGATTAAAATGTAAGTGTATGTTTTTTAACCACAAAAGATTTTGATGCTTTATTAAAGTTAACACGCATAAGAATAAAAGAACTCAACAGTTTTAAAAATCTTTGATTTTTATGCTTTTAAGGGCTTTAATTATTCTGAAACTGGGCTTTCTCATTATCTTTTGCGGTTAAAAAAAGCGATTATATTTAGCTTGTTTTTTACAATTTTCAGCGCTGAAAAACCATAATAAAATTGTAATTTTCAGGAAATAAAAAATATGAAGAAACTCGGGATCATCGGCTGTGGCTGGTTGGGAAACCATTTGGCGGAACGTCTGTCGAAAAACTATGAAATTTTTTCTACCACCACAACGGAAGCAAAACTGGATGTTTTGAAATCTAAAGGATATCATGCGGATCTTGTAAAATTTCCAGATGAAACTGATGCTGACATGAAACCGTGGAAAATAGCTTCTGAACTGGACACCATTATTGTTGCCGTTCCTTTTTCAGGATTAAGAGGTTCCAGAATTCTGATGACGGGAAAAAGAGAAAACCTGCTTCGTTTTATCGGAGATTTTAACCGTCAGATTTTTTATACAAGTTCCACAGGCGTTTACCCGGATATCGAAAAAGAGTTTTCGGAGGATGATCTTCCGGCAGCGGAAGTGGAAAGTGAAAACTTTATGCTGGAGAAATTCCCTCAGACCAATATTCTGAGACTGGGCGGTTTAATGGGTGGTGAAAGATTGCTGAAAAATTACAATATATCCCATCCGGATCAGTTGGTGAATCATATTCATTATGCAGACATCTGTTCGGTTGTTGAAAAGATGTTAGACCAGAAATCTCAGGCTAAAGTTTATAATATTGTTGCTCCGATTCATCCCAACAAAGAAGAAATAATCAACGCGCAGAAAAATCTGGCTTATGAAGGGGAGAGGAGAGCGAAGGGAAGGATAATTTCCCCTGCAAAATTAATGGAAGAACTGAATTTTGAATTTCAATATCCCGATCCGAGATATTTTCACCTGAATGTAAATAATTAATAAAAATGATGACTGTTTTATCTTGCGGACCTATTTTTGAGCCTTTAATGGGGGTGCTGTTTTCTACGGTTAGCTGTATTGGATTTCTGATATTTTTAGCAGTTCGTTTCTTTAAAGGCGAAACTTATACCCTGTTGAAAAATTCAGGAACCGCGAACAAAACCTTCAGTATTATTCTGTATGGTGTGGCAGGAATTATAGTGACGGCTTTTGTCTGGTTTATTCTCACCTTTGTTTTTGCAATAATTGTTTTCTGGTATACCAAAAATTTTTAGAGTTTTAAATTTTAAAGTAAAAAAGATCCTTCCACAAACTCAGTATGACTTCTCCGATGCAGGCTGTTATTTTCAACGGTGTAATAATGAGCCTGTAGAAGGTTTATGATAAAATAATTGACAGGTAATTTATTCTATCTGTTCATGAGTATATTCTCAATCGATTCTAAAATTTCTTTTTCAATATTTTCTTCGGTAATTGTTTCCAGAGTGTATTTCTGCTCTTTGAAAGCAGCGGTTCCCGTTCCGTTCTGAAAAATGGTGTCCTGATGAATTCCGATGCGTTTCAGATTTTTATAGGCAACGAACATGATGTGCGGAAATTTATCATTCGCATAAAAATTAGATTCCACATTTCTGGAAATCTGAAGTTTCATATGGGTTTGTGAATTGACGCCCAAACCGTTTTTATTTTCTTCATTAAAAGTTACTTTACAGCCAAATCCGTTTTCTCTCAGCATCCTTCTGAATTCCTGCATTTTCGGTTCGATGAGGTTTTTACTCAGCGTTCTGAACCCTTCAATAAACATATCTTCCTCGCTTTTCTTCTTAGCAAGACTTTCCTGCAGTTTTTGTTCTTCCGTTTTTAAATTGGAAAACAGAGAATTAAGCCGTTCTATATTTTCTTCCTTCATGGTAATTAAAAATCAATAAATAATTGTCCTGTTTTTACGACCAGAATTATCGTGAAATTTTTTAATTGTATTCTAAATTAAGTAATGACTAATTGGTATTATTTTCTACTATGCCGAATTTCTGCTCGCATTAATATTTCCAAACAAAGAACGCGTCACCAGTTTTCCGTAGGCTTCCAGATCGCCTTCCCCTTTCTGAATTTTCATTAATGCATATTGCTGAATGCTCAACAGAGGCAAAACAATTCTTTCGCGGATTTTCACCGATTTTCTGGAAAGCGGATCTTCCTCCTGAAGCATTTTAAAGCCTGTTAATTCCAGCATAATATTTTTGGAAAGATTGTATTCATCAAACAGAACATTCCAGAATGCACCGAATTTCGGGTTGTTTTTAATATAATACGTCAAAGGAAAATAGGTCTTGTTCATACTCATCATCGAGTTTAAAACCAACGTTTTAAAGAAATCCGAACCTCTGTACAATTCTCTTACCTCATCAAATCTTCCCTGTTCTTTCAACTGCTGCATCGCAAAACCAAATCCGAAGAATCCCGGAACATTCTGCTTCAACTGCGACCATGATCCAACAAAAGGAATCGCTCTTAAATCTTCAAATTTAAGCTCACTTCCGCCTCCTCTTTTTGACGGACGGCTTCCGATATTAGTTTTTCCGTAATATTCAAGCGTACTCATTTCCTGCAAATAAGGAACAAACATAGGATGCGCTTTCAGATCTGAATATTTTTTATAACTGATTTCAGCCAGTTCAATAATTAACGCCCTTTCTTTTTCTGTTAGTTCTTTTTTCGCATTTTTGAAAACATCATTTTCCACTCCGGCTGTTAAAAGTTGCTCGAAATTATATTTTGCCTGTTCTTTATTTCCGAAAATGCTTGTAATCGTCTGTCCCTGAATTGTTAATTCAATTTTATTATTCGCAATGGTTTTGCCCTGTGAAGCATAGAAATCGTGGGTTTTTCCGCCTCCTCTTGCGGGAGGTCCTCCTCGACCGTCGAAGAACACGACCTTAATTCCGTTTTGCTCGGAAAGTTTCGTTAACACTTCTTTGGCTTTATAAATTTCCCAGTTGGCTTTCAGGTAACCTCCGTCTTTCGTTCCGTCCGAGAAACCCAGCATAATGGTCTGATGATTTCCTCTTTTTTCCAGATGCTTTTTATAAACAGGATTTTGGTACAATTCGTTCATTACATTTTCTGCGTTGGCAAGACCTTCCATTGTTTCAAAAAGCGGAACGATATCCATATTGATTTCATCTTCCTGGTAACCGCAGACTTTGAAAAACGCATACACATTCATCACATCTTTTACCGCATCGGAATTCGAAATAATATAACGGTTCATTCCTCTCAATCCGTTCAGTTGCTGGATTTGTGAAATTTGGGAAACCGTAAGCAAAGTATCTTTTACAATATCTTCAAAATCATCCGGATTTACTTTTTCAGTAACCTGAATTAACTTATTGAATTTTTCTTCCTGCGTAGCATCAATGGCTCCGAATACTTTAGCAAAAACCTCATCAATTACTTTCTGATGAATTCTGCTGTCCTGCCGAACATCCAGAGTCGCAAAATGTGTCCCGAAAATCTTCACGCGGTCTTTGAAATTCACCAACTGATCAAGGAACAATGAATTGTGCTGCTCCACGAGGATTTTTTGGGCTTCTTCCAGTCTTTTGATAATATCATCTGCCGTAATTTTTTCATTCCTGAAAATCGCGGAATACAGTTCGTTGCTCAGTTTTGTTAAAACCTCCGAAACACCTCTGAAACTCAATCTTCTTCGAACCGATTTCAGGTTGTTGTAATAGGCTTTTAAAATTGCAGTATGCAGTTCTTCCGCCACTCTTTTCGTGACTTCTGCTGTTACAAAAGGATTTCCGTCGCGGTCTCCTCCCGGCCAGAATCCAAGCTGGATCAGATCTTCATGCAGATGAAAATGATCGTTTTCGAATGTCGTTTTTATTTTCGTGAAAAGTTCTCCGATGGTATCGTAATATACATATCTCAGATAATAAATGATGCTCAACGCTTCATCAATCGGAGTTGGTTTTTCCTTATTGACGAACGGTGTTTTTCCCAACTGCTGCAAAAGCATATCGATATTCGTAATAGAATCGGTTGTAATAGCATTTCTGAGATCGTGAAGGATTCTCTGTACAGAATTTGGGTAAAACTGTGTCGGGTGAGCCGTAAACACAATTTTAATGGCAAAATCTTTCAGTTTTTCACGCACTTTTTCCAATTTATGATCCTGAAGCGAACGTTCGTACATATTGGTTACCGTTCCGTTATCACTTTCGGAGTGAAGGTTCGGAAATGCAGCATCTTCAATACTATCAAACAAAACCACCTGTCTTTCAATATATTGGATTATTTTGAAAAGCAGTTCTGTTTTCTGTTCTTCGGTCTGCAAATCGGTATGATTTTTAAAGAATTCTTCAACGATTTCTTCAGGCGTTTTTCCGGCTTCATAGCCGATTTTGCTTTCTTCACAAAGGAACGGAAGCAGCATCCCGATATTCGTCATTTTATCATAAGGCAGGCTCATAAACAATGAATTGTAGATCTGGAACTTATTTTCCACGATCTGCCTGAATTTTTCTGCGCGTTGGTCGTGTATCATATAACAAATGTAGGGGATTTTGGGTGGAATTCAAATGGGATTTAGTTGAAAATTATATAAATTTGTTCTCAATAACCAAGATAATATTAATTATGGCTAGAACAACTTTAGAAGATTTTTTAAAACGTTCAATTGAAGTACATGGTGACAAATATGATTATTCAAAAGTTGTATATAAAACAACAGAAACTAAAGTCACTATTGTATGTAAAATACATGGAGATTTTCAATTAAGACCTCGTGCTCATTATTCAGATAGAAGAGGATGTGACGAATGTGATAAAACAGGAAAAAGTGGATTTCACAAAAGTGAATGGGCAGATAAAATAAAATTTGTTTATTTATTAGAGCTTTATGGAAATAGTGAAAGATTTTTAAAATTTGGAGTTACAATAAAAGGTGTTGATGATAGAGTTACAAGAGGCGAAATTCCATACTCCTATACCACACTTTTTGAAAAAAAATTAAGCGGAGAATTAGCAATGTCAATTGAGCAAAATATAAAATTAAAATATAAGAGTATTACTTATAAACCTTTTTTAAATTTTCGCGGAAGTACCGAATGCTTACCGTTAGCAATCAAAAACAATATTTTGAATTATTTAGAAAAAAACACTCTATAAATTTTATATTTATTTAAAAACTTATTACTATACTAAGATTCAAAGATGTTAGGAAATAATTTTGAAATAAAAATTTAAATACCTATTCTACACCAACCATCAATCCATAATCCCATGAAAAAAATACTCCTATTCCTACTTCCCCTTCTCCTTTTCTCCGCCTGCGGCGAAGACTGCTACAATGCGCCACAACCGATTGCTTTTAAATTTGTGGATTCCAACGATGTGAATCTAATAACGGACGGAACGCTTACCAATTATTCGGTGAAAGAAGAAAACCAGACTAATATTCAGCTTACGAAAACCAATGATGATATGGTTATTCTGGAAAATGTGGGTGCTTACAACGGAACGAAAAATTATACCTTTACTTCCAATATTAAAAATTTCACTTTTACGATCCAGTCATCAGAATTTAAAGGAGGCTGCGATGGTTTTCAGATCAACAAACTCACGTTTACTGGCATTGGAATTGATGTGAAAGACGAGAACGGCTACTACAAAATTATTTTCCAGTAAATTTCTGTTCGCTACATTTGCAAAAATAAAAGAATGAAAGTATTATTTCCGGTTTTACTGCTTTGCTCAGGTTGGATATTCAGCCAGAAAACCGTTCCTTCAGACTTCAAAAAAATTCCGGAAATCCTTGATAATACAGAACTGCTCTACCCTTTTATCGTTCCGGATAAAAAATACGAATACTGGAGCGTTCTCAGAAATAATCCCAATCCCGATAAAGCCATCATTTACGAAAGTCAGATGCCTGATCTGATGACGTTGAATGATCCTACACCCGAAAAAGGATTTTTTCAGAAATGTCTCGGCGAAAACTGCTATTCCTATATTTTAGCCTGTGAAAAAAGCCGGTCGAAATACTTTTCAAACGAACAGCAGTTGAGAGATTTTATCGGTTTTGTAGACAATCTTCCGGAAGCTATTTTAATTGCCAATACTTTCGGATATTCGGTTGACAGTTCCAATCAACTAGGAAGTGCATATAAAATTGAAAATCAGCACATTTCACTGTATCTTTCAAAATCTAAAAATGGTTCTGAAACTAAAGAATCTTTTTTCATTAAAATCAATAGAAAAACAGGAAAATTGGAGGTAAAAAGTAATGGAGCTTATTAAAGTTTTTTAATTTTTTTGGTATTCAGAATGAAATTTTGCGAAGCAATATGCAATGAATAATCTCTTGATAATGACAGCTTTTAAGATTAAATACGCATACTTTTTAACCACAAAAGCCACAAAAGATTTTTAGGCTTAATTAAAGTTAACAATCATAATAGAGATAGCACACAATAGTTTTTAAAAATCTCTGATTTTTTATTCTTTTGAGACCTTTTATTATTCTGAAATTTGGCTTTATCATCATCTTTTGTGACTTTTGTGGTTAAATTCCTATGTCATTCTGAATGAAATTTTGTGAAGGCTTATTCAATGATCAATTTATTGAAAATGAAACCTTTAAATATTAAACACACATACTTTTTTACCACAAAAGCCACAAAAGATTCTTAGGCTTAATTAAAGTTAACAAGCATAATAGAAAAAGCACACAATAGTTTTTAAAAATCTCTGATTTTTATTCTCTTGAGACCTTTTATTATTCTGAAATTTGGCTTTATCATCATATTTTGTGACTTTTGTGGTTAAATTCCTCTGTCATTCTGAATGGAATTTCGCAAAGGATTATTCAATGATTAATTTATTGAAAATGAAACCTTTAAATATTAAACACATATAATTTTTGAACCACAAAAGCCACAAAATATTTTTAGGCTTAATTAAAGTTAACAAACATTATAGAAAAAGTACACAATAGTTTTTAAAAATCTCTGATTTTTATTCTTTTGAGAACTTTTATTATTCTGAAATTTGGCTTTATCATCATCTTTTGTGACTTTTGTGGTTAAATTCCTCTGTCATTCTGAATGGTATTTTGCGAAGCAATTTGCAATGAAGAATCTATTCATATGAAGTTTTTTGAGATTTTTCGACTCCACTTCGTTGCGCTCAAAATGACAGTGTTGTAGATTGAATGAAAGAGTTTTTTAAACACAAAGTCACATAAGATTTTAAATAATTTCTAAGCTTTACTCAAAACACATCAGTTTTTGAAAATTTTTGATTTTCTTCTTACGTGATCTTTTAATGATAATTCATCAAAATTCAATAGTTTTAATAAAAGAGAATCATTAAAATTTTAAAACTTTATTAACTTAGTTTTTGTGTGGTATTGCGTAATTTTGAATTCAAATAAATTTAAGAACAATGCTTAATTTCGAACTAAAAAATCCAACCAAAATACTTTTCGGAAAAGGTGAAATTGCTAAAATTTCAAAAGAAATTCCCGCAGATGCCAAAATTTTAATGATTTACGGAGGCGGAAGCATCAAAAACAATGGTGTTTACGATCAGGTAAAAGAAGCTTTAAAAGGTCATGAAGTGCATGAATTCGGAGGCGTTCCTGCCAATCCGGAATATGAAGTATTGATTAATGCTTTGAGCTTTATCAAAGAAAATAATATTACTTTTCTCTTGGCTGTCGGAGGCGGATCTGTAATCGACGGAACGAAATTTCTTTCCGCTGCTGCAAATTATGATGGGGAACCGTGGGAAATTCTTACGAAACCTGTAAGAACTTTTGAAGGGGAAGGAATGCCTTTCGGGACTGTTCTTACGCTTCCTGCAACCGGTTCTGAGATGAATTCGGGGTACGTGATTTCCAGAAGAGAAACCAACGAAAAATTGTCTTCGGGAGGTCCCGGATTATTTCCTCAATTCTCGGTTCTGGATCCGGAAGTGGTGAGATCGATTCCGCAAAGACAGATCGTTAATGGTTTAACGGATGCTTATACTCACGTTCTGGAACAGTATATGACGGCTCCTTCTTCGGCAGATCTTCAGGAAAGAATTGCAGAAAGTATTCTCATCAGTATACAGGAAACGGCTCCGAAAGTTCTGGCGGAGGAATTTGATTATGACGCAGCCGGAAATTTCATGTGGTGCTGTACAATGGCTCTTAACGGACTGATTCAGAAGGGTGTGATTACAGACTGGGCGGTTCACGCAATGGGACATGAACTGACGGCTTATTTCGGGATCGATCATGCAAGAACTTTAGCCATTATTGCTCCGTCTCATTACCGTTATAATTTCGAAACCAAAAAAGGTAAACTGGCTCAGTATGCGGAAAGAGTCTGGGGAATTAAAGACGGAACGGTTGATGAAAAAGCAGAACTGGGAATCAAAAAGCTGGAAGAATTCTTCCACAGCCTTCATATTGATACGAAACTTTCTGATTATACAGAAGATTATAAAGGTACTGCTGAAAGAGTGGAAAAAACTTTCACAGAGAGAAACTGGCTTGGTTTGGGAGAATACAGAAAACTGACACCTCAAGATGCTTCTAAAATTGTGGAAATGAGCTATTAAAAGCCGAAAGTTTCAGATCCGAAGAGGGAAGTTTATTGCTATGCTGTAAAAAATAAACCAGACAGGGATAAACTTTCCTCTTACAATTTTTGTTCCAATTTGCTTTTTCTGTAATCAATCGTTTAAAAAACCTTAATTTCATTAGAGATATTTCAAATTTATTTATATTTTAGCATATTCTTAAATTTGTAAAAATGAAAAAACAATTACTTTTATTTGCCTTTTCAGCGTTAGCGCTTACTTCATGTAACGATGATGATATCCAGGGTTATGAAATGGATATGATGAAAGGTGATTGGAAGATCAGTAAAAAAGAAACGATATCAGGAAAAGACGATAAATTTGTAATCGGTACTACAACGCCTACAGGATGTTCTGTGAATGACAAACTGGAGTTCAGAACAGATTATTATACCTCTTTTACAACATATGGAGGAACTGGTACAAACTGTAATGTTGTGGCGAAAGTAGAAGGTAAATATGAGTATAATTCTGAAACAAAAGATTTAACCGTTACCTACACAGGAAACAGTGCTGTGAAGTACAGAATCGTAGTTCTTACAAGCTCTGAAATGAGAATAAAGCAATTGTCCGGCAATATAGATCAAGACGGCGATACGATACCGGATGCGGAATATATTACCTACAAAAGATAAAAAAGAAAACTCTCGAAAAATTCGGGAGTTTTTTCTTGAAAAGAAAATTTTAATATTCAACTAAAATTATTAAAACAATGAAGAAGATTTTTTCGGCATTTCTGATGCTGACTTTTGCCCTGTTTTTTGCACAGGAAAAACCGATGTTTTGGCAGGACATTCAAAATTTTAAGAAACTGAATCTGGAAAATCCTCCTGCTAAAAACGCAATTCTTTTAGTAGGAAGTTCGTCTTTTACTAAATGGACGGATGTTGCGAATTATTTTCCGGATAAAACCATCATCAACAGAGGTTTCGGAGGCTCAAGATTAACGGATCTGAATGATTATGCAGAGGATCTTTTAAATCCTTATCAACCCAAACAGATCATCATTTACTGTGGTGAGAACGATTTTGCCGACAACGATAAATTGAAAGCTGATGTTGTAGTGGAAAGATTTAAAGCATTCTATAAAAAAATCCGCACAAAATTCCCGAAAATTGAAGTAGATTATATTTCCATCAAATATTCTCCAAGCCGCGAAAAACTTTGGCCACAAATGAAGGAAGCCAATAAAAAGATTTCCGATTTCATGAAAAAACAGCCGAATGCAGCGTTTATTGACATCACAAAGGTAATGCAGGATACAAACGGAAACGTGAGAAAAGACCTGTTTGTGGAAGATATGCTTCACATGACGCCGGAAGGCTACAGATTATGGACTTCTGTGATGAATCCTTATATGAAATAATTTTTTAAACACTATAACTATGATAAAAAAACAAGTAACCATTTTAATTTCGATGCTTTTCTGCATATCTGTTTCTGCACAGGAAAAATCTACAAAACAAAAGCTGATCGATGAACTCTCTGAAAACACTTGTAAATGCGTAGATTCAATAAGTCTTTTTGATAAAGAAAAAAAATCTATAATTAAAGATATTCATGAATGTATCGATAAAAATACACTTGCACTGCAACTTGGAATTTTACTGTCTGAATTGGAGGAATCTTCAAAAAAGAATAAAAATTCAGATACTAAAAAGAATATAACCCTTAATTTAGACACTAATAAGGATTCTGAGAAATATAGAGAAAACTATAACTCCATTGAAAGAAGCCTGATGAAAAACTGTTCAAGTCTGAAAAAGGCTATAAACATTGCAGAAAGTAAGTCTGAAAAACTATCAAAAAATGATAAAGCTTTGGAATTTTACAATATGGCAATTTCAGCGTCAAAAAAGGAGGATTGGAAAGAAACTATAAAGAATTATGAAAATGCTGTAAAAATTGATCCTGAATTTACTTATGCCTGGGATAATTTAGGTATTACGTACAGAAAAGTAGGCGATTATGACAAAGCTCTAGAAGCTTATAAAAAATCATTGGAAGTGGATCCTAAAGGAAAAATGGCTTTACAAAATATTCCTATAGCTTATATTTATAAAAAGGAATATCAGAAAGCTATTGACGCTTATAAAGATCTGGATAAGATGTATCCAGAAGATCCGGAAGTATATTATGGAATGGGTAACATCTATTTTAATGCTTTAAAAGAAAATGAAAAAGCTTTAGATTACATGGCAAAAGCTCTTAGAATTTATGACAATCAAAAATCTCCTTACAGAACAGATGCAGAAACTATGATAAGTTATATCTATAAAAAAATGCAGGAAGAGGGTAAACTTGAAAAATTCAAGGAGATTTTAAATAAAAATAAGATCGAATTTAAGTAAAAAGAGAAACATCCTGAAACACATTATTATTGGTAAATTTTTTAATAATTTTTCGGTATAATAATTTTTTTCCTTTTCTTTGCAGCCTTAAAAATTAGTTTAAACCATGAAAAAAATCTTATTTCTTGCTATTTCAGCAGGTTTTCTTTTCACAGCCTGCAAAAGTGATGATGACGATGTTTATGCATCAGTTGTAGGAGTCTGGAAGCCTTCCAGAGAAATGGCAGTTTCCGGAAAAAACGGAAGCACTATTTACAATGATCCTTCTTCAAGCTGCTACAAAAAAAGTACATTTGATTTTAAATCGAACAATACAATGGTAAGCAACATTTTTGATGATGGAATGAGCGGAAATTGTGAAAATCTGGGAACAGATACTTCTTCTTATTCTTATGACCCGCTGAACAAACAAATCGTTATAGACGGCGAATCCAGTGAAGTTCTGAAGCTTACGACTAATGAAATGCATATTGTTTCAGATTACAGTGATGAAGACGGAGACGGAATCGATGACAAAATAGTTCTGGTTTTAACCCGATAAAAAGCAAACTCCCGAAAAATTCGGGAGTTTTTTTATTTCTTTCTTTTGGATTTAGATATTGATTTCTGCTGTGCTCTGTTCGCCCCAAACTTTTTAGGTGCTTTTCTTTTGGAAGGTCCGCCCCAGTTTTCTTTGGTATTTTTCGCTTTCTTTTCGTGAAAAGCTCCTCCTCCTTCATTCAGCTTAATCTTCACAGGATTTTTCATGATCACAGTTTCCTCTTCAGAAGCAATCTTTTTAGGATTTATTTTCACTCCGTCTGGGAAATCAATGTATTTCAGTTCCTTGTCCATCAGTAATTCGATGTCAAGAGCTAAAGTTTCTTCTTTTTTGGTAACGAAAGTTATGGCTTTACCATCTTTGTCCGCTCTACCCGTTCTACCGATTCTGTGAATATACTGCTCCGGAATATCCGGCGTTTCAAAATTGATAACATGGGTAATGTCTGAAATATCAAGACCTCTCGCCATAACATCTGTGGTAATCAACCCTTTGATCTCTTCATTTTCAAAGCTTTTCATTGCTTTTAGCCTGTAATTCTGAGATTTATTGGAGTGGATCACATCAAACTGCTCAGGGAAAAGCTCATCAATTTTTGTGAATAAAAGATCTGCATTTCTTTTATTGTTTGTGAAAATCAATACTTTCGACATATCGGTATCGGTTTTCAGCAAATGCTCCAGTAGATTGATCTTGGTATTGAAATTCTCTACTTTGTAGGCAGTCTGCTCAATTTTTTCAAGCGGCGTTCCGGATTTTGCCAGTGAAATTTCAACCGGACTCGCAAAGTACTCATCCAACATTTCGTCAACGGATTCCGTCATGGTTGCAGAAAAAAGAATATTTTGTCTTTTTTCCTTCATCATTTCGAAAATATGCGTCAACTGTGGTCTGAAACCAAGGTTCAGCATTTCATCAAACTCATCAATAATCAGCTTCTGGACTTCTTTTAAAGAAATGGCATTATCGATTGCCAAATCCATTACTCTTCCGGGAGTTCCTACCAAAATATCACATCCGTTATCAAATAATAATTTCTGGGTATTGATATTTTTTCCTCCGTAAATCCCGATTACTCTTGCAGTAGTATTTTCCGTTAGTTTTTCTACGATTTCAGAAACCTGTACCACCAATTCTCTGGTAGGAACAAGCACCAAAACGGTTGGATTTCCCGATTTATTGTATTTCCAAGTCTTAAGAACCGGTAAAAGATACGCCAGTGTTTTTCCGGTTCCCGTCTGCGCAATCCCCATTACATCACGTCCGGAAAGTATTGGCTTTAAGCTCTTTTCCTGAATAGGGGTAGGTTCAAATAAATTAAGATCCGCTAAAACATCAAGAATTTTAACCGGAAGGTCAAAATCTGCAAAAGTGAGTTTTTCCATTTTGCAAAGATAGACAATTAATTTTTGAGAAAAATAAACCTAAACTTTCATGCTTAAATTATTTCCAGATATTACCTTCTAATAATCTTAAAAGCCAAATCTCTTCCATAACCCTGCATAATGGCGAGATTGATCCACGAAAGCGCAAATTTTTCCAAAAGTTCTACTTTATCAGATTTTCCAAAATCTATACAGGAACCGAAACCACAATCCAAAGCCAGTTTTTTGGCAATTTCTTTTGCTTTTTCGCTGTCTCCCGCCATAAACATATCGATTCCTTCACCATTGTATATCGGATCGAGCATATTTTCAAAACCTGTGGTGTTAAAACATTTTACGATTTCTGCGTTGGTTTTGTCTGCCAAAGCGTGATACACTGTTTTGTAAGGTTCCGGAGATTTCATTACGGCATTGGTAGCATCAATAATGACTTTTCCCGATACATCGCCTAACTGTTCAATTACTTCAAAAATGGCAGTCGGAGGTGTTGCAATAAGTACAACTTCACACTGCTTCACCGCATTTTCGATCACAGTAAAGCGATCTTCCCCGATTTTTGTTGCAAGGGAAATATTTTTTTCACTTAAAGGAAACTGCGCTCCTATCAAAACGTTATACCCCGCTTTTATCCATTGTTGAGCCAAAGCTCCGCCAACATTTCCGGAGTCGATGATTGCTATATTCATTTTTTTTAGTTTAACGTGAAATTTACCTCATTATCTATTTAATAGTTCTACAACCAGTTCTGCAACTGCTGCCCCTGAATTTTGCTGCTGTCCTGTAATTAAATTACCATCCTGAATAGCATAGGAACTAAATGGAGCTGCTACTTTAAATGTTGTTTCCTGTAATTTTTTAGCTTCTTCTTCAATTCTGTACGGCTGAATTTTCATTCCGACTGCCTGATCTGCAAACTCTTCTTCAGCATCTGCAAAACCTGTCCAGGTTTTTCCTTTTACAAGCAATTCACCGTTTGATTTTTTAGCTTCCAGTAATAAAGTGGTTGAATGGCAAACCGCTGCGCTTGGCTTTCCGCTTTCGTAAAAACTCACAAATAATTGTTCCAGATCTTTATTTCCTCTGAAAGTATACATTGGTCCCTGTCCGCCAACCAGAAAAACAGCATCATAGTTTTTTGCATCAACTTCGGTTAGTTTTTTTGTATTTTCAAGCATATTTTTGAAAGAATCCTGTTGAAGATAACCCAGTGAAATAACATCATGCGCAGAATAACCACTTTCGTCCAAAGGATTGGAATATCCGTCCATTTCCAGTTTTCCGCCTTCTGTTGAAACCAGTTCCACCTCGTAACCTGCTTCCTGAAAAACTCTTAAAGGATGCGTTAATTCTGCTGCCCAGAAACCGATTGCCCAATTGGTTTGTTTACTCACACTTGGCGAGCTTGCCACCATCAGAATTTTACCTTTTACGGGAGCTCCGTGAAAATGAACATAGCTATTTACTTCTTTTACTTTTTCCATTTTTTGTTTTTTTGATTTTAAAATTTCTAATTTTGATAAAACAAAGATAAATCTGAGTAGAAATGAAAATCAATAATGGCTATCTTTGTAAGAAACTAACAAAAATGTAAGTATGCCTGATTTTGTTTCGGATAAGCACCTTTTTCACAATCCTGTTGAATTTGCCATGAGCAAAATAGGCGGAACCTATAAAATGCCTATTCTCTGGCGTCTGAAAGATAAAGCATGGCGTTACTCGGAATTGGCTAACAGTATTCCCCACATTTCAGACAGGATGCTTTCTAAAAGTTTAAAAGAACTGCTGGAAGACGGCTTTATTTCCAAGGAAATATTTCCGGAAGTTCCTCCAAGAACTGAATACAACATTACAGAACGCGGTAAAAAAGCTGTCGAAATTATTTCAACTTTAAGAAATTACGGATTTGAGCTGATGAAAGATTTTGGGATTGGAGAGAAATAATTTAAGTCCATTACTTCATTTAAAGCAGCGCTATAATTTTATCAGCTTCCCGAATTCCGCTTAAGTAAGCACCGTGAGCGGTTGAAAAATAATCTGCTTCCGTGTGTTCTCCGGCAAAGAAAAGTCTGTCGTTTACCTCTTCTGCCAAATCATCGAAATGAGACATTTCTGTACCGACTGCCGTATAGGAATAGGAACCGAAAGAATTTTCATTGTTCTGCCATTTGGTACAAAGCAAATTTAACGGATTCGGAATGCTGTTTCCGTAAATATCTTTCAGATGAGTCATAATTTCTGAGATAACCTGAGAATCAGACATTGTTTCCGTCTGTCTTGCATAATCTGCGTATGCAAAAGTCATTAACGCATTTACATTCGGATGGAACTTTTTTACATTCACAAAATAATTGAATTTATCCCTTGTTTCCGGTGTGTAGGAAATATACTGTACATCATCCCAAAAAGCGGTGTTCCATATTAAAAGAAATTTATTTACACAATTCATTCCCACTTTTTGGATAGCGTTTTGCTTTGCAGCAGGAAGTGAAGGAAGAAATTCAATTTTATTGGCTTTTAAAACACCCAGCGGAACACTTACAATCACATAATCTGCCTCCGAAATGATTCCGTTGTGTGTTATTTTTATTTTGGTATTGCTGTAATCTATTTTGGTGACTCTTTCGTTAAATTTAACATTAAGTCCGGAAGCTAAGAAATTGGCAATCGTATCATAACCATTAGTTGCTATTTTTTCTGCCCCTCCGAATTCTTCTCCTTCATCATACAGCAATGATGAAACTTTATCCAGATCGCCCCTGTCGAACGTGAAATAGGTAGACAGGAAAAATTTCCATAATCTGTCATTAAATTTAGCCGGATATAAATTTTGGAAAACGGTCTGAAAGCTTTGCGAAGAGTTACCGTTATTTTTTAAAGCAGCAAGAATATTGTAATATTCGGTTTCTGTATTGTCAAATACAGTATCGCTACGCAGAATTCCCCCAATATCATAGGATTTTCTGCTGTCATCAAGCGTTTCAAAAGTCTGCATTCCTGCCTGTTGAGCCAGAGTTGTTATCGGATTGCCATTGATTCCGTGAATCCAGCTTGCTCCCTCATCAAAAGCAATACCCAGACTTCGGTTGGTTCTCAGTCTGCCTCCCACTTTTTCCTGTGCTTCCAAAACCGTCACCTCAAAGCCTTTTTCTTTCAATTTTTTGGCTGCAGCAAGACCAGAAATCCCCGCTCCAATAACGATGACAGATTTTCCGTTAGGATCATCAGCTTCATCCTCAGAAGAAGCGCATGAGTTAGCCAGTAAAGAAGGCGCTAAAAATATCAGGGGAAAACCTGCTAAAGTATTCTTAATAAATTTTCTGCGTTGCATTTGTATTTTTTTGAAGAACAAATATAATTTATTTTTCAATTTGTCTATAAATGCAATAAAAACTTTTAAAACAAAAAATATTAAGTCCAACGGTTTATGATAATCAGATTGGACGTCCGCAAAATGTTACTTTATGAATATATCGGATAGTAAATTTATCAATAGTAAATTCTTTATAGTTTGGAGAAATACATATCAGCAATGTACTGTCATCAGGATGATGCATTAATCTTTTGATCATTCTCTGATCATAAGTGATAATTAGATAAATACAATCCGGATCGAGATTTTCCCATTTATCTATAAAATTAATTCCTATTATATCTCCCGCTTTAATATAAGGTTCAAATGATGCACCAACAATGGGAAAAAAGGCATCACAGTGAACTCCGGGCAAATTGATATATCCGGTAGGTGTTTCTGTTAATTCTAGCAGTTCATTAAGCTTTCCTGCGCTTACCGGCAAGCTGTAAAAAGGAATTCCGTTTTCAACAATCTTTATTTCATCATCATATTTCAGCTTACTAAAAACTTTTTCATATTGCTTATCTCCGGAAATGTCTCCCATTTCAGGCTGAAGCTTTTTACCATTTTTAAAATCAGCAATTTCAAACGTTTTTTCGATTTCTTTATTTTTAAGCATTTTTCCCTGATCTAAAAAAAGCCATGACAGATCAACTTCCGGCGCATAAGCGATAAATTTCGCTATATTATCTTCGCTTATTCCGCTTTCTTTATCCAAAACCCCTCTTGTAATACCACTTTCCTGATAAAATTTATATTTGCTAATACCCTTATATTCAATGTATTGTAAAATTTTATTTTTTATAGGCGAAATTTGATGCATATTTATTTTTTTATACGAAATAAATCGTTTATATTTGCTTTTTTAAATCAACCAAAAGTATGGAAATATTAATAACTAAGTTACAAGAAATTGCTAAAATTCTCGCCAATTGTCAAAAAACAGCAAAAGATTTCTATTCGAAATCAAATTATAAGATCGATTTATCTGATGAACAAAATTATTATCCTGAGATCCGAAAGGACGATTACATGTTCCCGAAATTTAAAATCACTTACTAATATTATCACAAATTAAAATCTATCAACCAAATACTAACAAAATATTAAAAAAAATGGCAACACCTTTAAATACAATTCTATATTGGTTTCAGACAGGAAAAACACCTACGGAAGAGGAATTTGCAGCATCCTGGTCTTCTTTTTTTCACAAAAGCGAATCTATTCCGCTTTCATCAATTGAAGGACTTTCTGCACTTTTTCATCAAACAGCAAGTTTAGAAGCCTTCAATAGTCACCTTAATTCTTCTAATGCTCATGAAAACAGTTTAGCCAAATTAGACGCTTCCAATTTAAGCAGTGAGAACGTCCAAAATTGGAAAAATAAATTAAATGTTAATCAGTTACCTTCAAATATTGCCACGATAGACAATTCTGAAAGTGGATTAACAGGAAATGTCTATTCAAAACAATACATCAACGATCATTATTTGCAGTATACAACAAACTCTGGCAGAAGGGTTATTACAAACAACAAAGATCATGAAAACAAAACAATGTATGATGCTTTTATTGCAGGATGGAATGTCTTACCGAATTATATTGGGAAAGATGAGAGCGAAAAATTATATTCTTCAAGATACATTTTACAGGGAACTGATATTCTCTCTGATTTTAAAGGAAATACAGAGTACAGACCTGAACACCCTGCACATGATTCGTTAATTGCCTACGGTTCAAAACTAGGGAAAGGTTTTGTTGATGGAACAAACTACAGTTTATTCGGTACTGGTTTGTATGAATTGAATGATATTCCGATTGGCGATTCAATAACAGCCTTTGGTAACAATATTGCCAATGCTAAAGGAATTTATGGCAACCAAAACAGAACTGCAATAGCCTCCAATGGTTTTAATTTAAGACAAATGATGACTAATAACGTCACTATCGGAAATCTAATCTGGGCAGGCGATATACATAGTTCTGTAATTACAGGATATAATGTAAGAAATTACCGTTATATATTTAATTCCCTGGTGATGGGAGGAAATATTTACGATGCAAGTGGAAAATATCCCGGCGAAACGCATGATTCCTATTTAGATAATGATGTCATGTTAGGTTTTGGATTTTATAAAGACCCGAAAAGACATCCTGCAAGTCATAACCTGTTAATCGGTTCTCACGAGCATTACGGAAACGGAAGCCCAGACTTCAATTACAGACCTTTAGTAGAAGGGAATTTTAAAGAAAAATATTTTGGAATTCAGGGAAAATCTATTAATCATATTCAAGACGAATTGAATAAAGTTCCTGCTGAGAATGTAAATCTTTCTTTAGTTTCTTCACCGCCAAATTCCAATGCATCATATGATGTAAAAACAAAAAAGTTAATCCTTAAAAATTCTCCCGCCGGAAATTACAGACTTTTTGAAGGTTTAACTCCAGGAGAATCTTACCTGTTTAGCATCAACTCAAATATTGGTAATACCGGGACATGGGGATACAAAACTGGTTTTATATTTGACAGCGGAAATGATGACTCATGGGTAGTAAACAACCATTTAACTGAAATAACGGATAATATCAATAATTTTTTCGATATTTCTTTAGAAGGAACAAGTATTACCGGAGAGATAAATGTTTCCTTACAACATATTAAAAATAATGAAAATCAATTGTCCATTTATGAAGTCAGAGATTTTAACAATGGAGTAACATTTGAGCTGAGAACAGCAAACAGCAATGACAATCATATCGCTTTCGGTAAAAATTCTGCGTCCAAATATGCAGTAGGTATTGATAATGCTGTTTTTGGGACCAATTCCTTATCAAAAGCAAACTCTATTGCAACAACATTTGTTTTTGGTAATAATAATCTTCAAAATATAAGAAAATCAAGAATCAACACCATACTCGGACACAACAACTTCAAAAATGCAAGTAATATTGTTGACAGAATAGTAGCCGTTGGTCAGGATATCGCTCAAAATTCTTTAAATTTAAGATCATCAGTTATACTAGGCTGTTATGCACTACAAAGTTTCAAAGGAAATTTCTATGATATTAATATATGGAACGAATTGATCGCTATTGGAACCGGGGCAGGGATAAACGTAGAAGAAGCACAAAAAAGTATTTTTATAGGTGAGGCAACCGGAAATTCCAAAAATGTTTTTCAAAGTGTTGTTATAGGTAACAGAAGTGGCTTTAAAGATAAGAATACATCTACTAATGAAATCGTAATTGGAGCCGCAACAACAGGAAACGGGAACAATACCGCAACCATTGGTAATTCAAACATCAACTCTGTACATCTTTCAAATATTGCTAAAATAGACCGTAGAACAGGTATTTCAGGAATTAATGTATTTCCGGCCAATAGTGATACAGATTTTGTTCAGAGAAAGCATTTACAAGAGGTTAAACCATACAAAATTTATTCAGGATCTTTGGTATTTGATGAATCTACAGCACAGCCAAAATTCACCGTGTTTGAAAATACCGTTGGAGATATTGTGTGGAGCAAGAAAGGCACAGGAGAATTTATCGGTACTTTAAACGGAGCCTTTCCTTCCGGAAAAATTTGGTCGGTAAGTGTAATAAACCAAAAAACAGTAGGAAAAGATCAGAGATTTTGCTTAAGCGGTAGAATAGATAATGATACTATTTACGTAGATATTGTAGATTCTTACGGATCAAACTACGATGTTTACGGAGAAGCCGGATCATTTGAATTCAGAGTCTATAACTAATTTCAAAATTTAAATTATTAAAATCATATTATCCTGCAAGTCCATGCTAAAATCCTGAACTTGCAGGGTTTTTATTTTAGAATTGAAAGTTTTACTTCCTTGTAACCCTCAGTAAAATAACAATTACCAGAAATATTGAAAAGATAAATCCTAAAACTGCCACCAAAGACAATTCTCCTATTCTGGGTCCCGATTCTGAAGAAAATACAATAGCCGTTGCGATGATATTTGCGCCTAAAACCATTGCCAGAATAAGATTGATAATACTCGATTTTATCAGTTGATTCGTCTTTTCTATATTTTTGATTTCGCTGGAAACGGTGAATTTATTTTCGTCTAATTTCTGTAAAACGGAACGCAGCTCTTTGGGAATTTCGTCTACATTATCTGTAAACATGAGCATTCTGTCCATTCCTGTTTTTACAATATTTTTCGGACTTATTTTTTTAGTAAATATTTTTTTGGTGTAAGGATGAAGGCTTTTTACCACATCCAGATCAGGATTTATCGTTCTTCCCACTCCTTCAATAAGACTGATTCCTTTGAATAAAAGATAAAAATAATCCGGCATCTGAAGACGGTTATCTTTCAGCACATCTTTCATTTTATTGATGATGACCTGTGCATTAATTTCTTTCAGAGAGGTGCTGTGAACGAAATTCAGAATATCTTCCACATCATTTTCAAATCTTCTTTCATCCGGAATCTCATAACTGATCGCCATTTTTTTCAGGTAGCGGACAATTTTATGCGGATTTTTGGCAACAAAACTTACAATAAGATTTTCAAGGACTTCTTTATCATTCGGAGGAATTTTTCCGACTGCACCGAAATCAATAAAAACCACTTTTCCGTCTTTTTTCACCAAAATATTTCCTGCGTGTGGATCTGCATGGAAAAAACCATAGTCTAAAATCTGGGAAACAAAAAGTCTGAGACCCGTTTCGGAAATGTTCACGGGATCAATATTGTATTGTAAAAGAGTTGCTGTATCCGTTACTTTAATTCCATCAATAAACTCCATACAGAGTACATTGTTGTTGGAAAATTCTTCGTATACTTTCGGAACATAGGTTTCTTTGCTGTTTTTAAAATTTCTTATGAACTGCAGGATATTTTCCTTTTCATTAATCAGCGAAACTTCTTCCAGTAAAGATTTTTCAAAGGTGGAAATCGCCTGTTTCAGATTGAGCTTCTCTCCTATTTCGGAATAGGAAGAGACCAGTTTTTCCAGATCTTTGATAAGCAGCAGATCGTCTTCAATCACAGACTGAACATCTGATTTTCTAATTTTCAGAATAACCTCTGTTCCATCTGTTAATATTGCTTTATAAACCTGCGCAATCGATGCTGTCGCCAAAGGCTGTTTCTGAATATCCGCAAAATGATCTTTCACCGAAATACTGAATTCGTTTTCCAGTATTTCTTCCACATTCATTTCAACCGTTTCCACTTTGTCCTGAAGCTTCTGTAGTTCCTGAAGAAGTTCCGGCGGAAGAAGATCTTCCCTGTTGCTGAAAGACTGTCCGAGCTTCACAAAAGTTGGTCCTAGTTCTTCCAAAACGAGCCGGATTCTCTCGTAAACAGTTCCTTTTGATACAACTTCATCGGAATTGGCGGGAATTTCATCTTTATTTCCGCCGTTCATTCTTGCCAACAGATCTTTGAAGCCGTATTTGCTTAACACGGAAATTAACCGGGCAGATCTTTTTAATTTTCTTTGCTGTTTATCGAACATAGTCTGAAATGTAGTTGCAATTTAGTTCAAAAATTGTTCCTATTGATAATAATTAATTTTCTATTTTAAATTGCTTTTTTTATAATTTGCCTTTCAATTTGTCATTCTAATCGAAGTGCAGAAGGTTAAAGAATCTATATTAAACGCAAAGATCTCGAAGATTTTATTAAAAATGATTGAAAATATTTTTTGTTCGCAATGGCGTTTTACTCAGCAAATGATAGCAGTGTAATGCTAGTTTTTCTTATTGCAAATTTTTGAATTAAATTTCATTAAATACGATTTGTCATCCTGAAAGAAGCGCAGCGGATTGAAGAATCTATTGCCTAAAACAAAGATCGCGAAGATTTTATTTAAAAGGATTGAAAATATTTTTCGTTCGCAATGGCGTTCTACTCAGCAAATGATAGCAGTGTTATGCAAGTTTTTCGTATTCCAAATTTTTGAATTAAATTTCATTAAATACGATTTGTCATCCTGAAAAAAGCGTAGCAGATTGAAGAATCTATTTTAAATACAGAGATCGCGAAGATTTTATTTAAAAGGATTGAAAATATTTTTCGTTCGCAACGGCGTTTGACTCAGCAAATGATAGCAGTGTAATGCAAGTTTTTTCTTATCGCAAATTTTGAATATGTTAGAAAGAAACGTAGCAGATTGAAGAATCTATTTCCTAAAACAAAGATCGCGAAGATTTTATTTAAAAACATTGAAAATATTTTTCGTTCGCAATGGCGTTTGACGACTTCGAATCTTCGATTTCATTCAGCAAATGATAATAAAGCTGTTCAATCTTTTCAATATAGTTTGTTTTTCTGTATGAACCTGAACTTAGTATTAGAATTATAAAACTGAAAGATTTGCGCACAGATTTCTAAGAATTAACAAACTCTGTGGTTATTTCCTAATGTTAATGAAGCAACTTTCAACCATAGCCCCGATAGTAACGACATCCTTTTTTGTTGCGGCTGGAGTGAAGCGGAAGCCGTAACAAAAAAGATACAGTGGATAGCGGGAAAAAGCTCTAAATGAATTTATTACATTTTTTTCTTTAACTTTACCATGACAAAATATTTAAAACCAACTCTAAAAATTATTAAAATGAAAAATTTAAAAAAAGTTTCAAGAGAACAAATGAAAAGTATCGCAGGTGGCGAATTAGTCAGAAACTGCTCAAACAAATGCTGTCCAGATGACGGAAGACCAAGATGTCCCGGATTGATCTGTCTGGCTGTTTTATGTCCGAACTAAAATTTAAAACGGGATGCTGTAAAAGCATCCCGTTTTTTTATTTAAGATAGGTTTCGTATAAATCTTTTCTCCGATCTTTCATGACCTGAACGGAACCGTGATGGTGAAGATCTTTCAATAAATTGAGGTCGACGTCTACAATTAAAGTCATTTCTGTATTCGGGGTGGCTTCTCCTTTCACCGCATTGGATGGAAACGCAAAATCCGAAGGGGTAAAAACCGCAGCCTGACCAAACTGAATATCCATATTATTGACTCCGGGAAGGTTTCCTACGCAACCTGCAATCGCTACGTAACATTCGTTCTCAATTGCTCTCGCTGCCGCGCAATGACGAACTCTCATATACGCATTTTGGGTGTCTGTAAGATAAGGTACAAAAAGAATTTTCATTCCCTGATCGGCTAAAATTCTCGGAAGCTCCGGAAATTCAACATCGTAGCAAATTACCAGACCAATTTTTCCGCAGTCGGTATCGAAAACACGGATTTCGTTTCCGCCTTTCATTCCGTAATATTTTTTCTCGTTGGGTGTGATATGAATTTTCCTGTATTCATCCACTCTACCGTCTCTATGAATAAGATAACTTACATTATACAAATCATTATTTTCGAAAACCGGCATACTTCCGGAAATGATATTGACATTATAACTGATCGCCAAATCTGAGATTTTCATCTTGATCTCTTCGGTTAATTTCGCCAGCTCAATCATACTGTCTCTTTCAGAAAGTTTGTTGAATGGAGCCAACAAAGGGGTATTGAATAGTTCAGGAAATAATACAAAATCCGACTTATAATCGCCCATTACGTTAACAAAGAACTCAACCTGTTCATAAAAAGCATTCACATCTTTAAAATGTCTCATCTGCCATTGAACCAATCCCAAACGAATAATGCTGTCCTGCATGGTGTTTGGTTTTTTGCTGTAATAAATATTGTTCCATTGGAGTAAAACTGCGTTTTCTTTGGACGATTCGTCTTCCGGAAGATATTTTTTTAAAACTCTGATGGGTAAAAAGTTATTGGACAACTGAAAAGACAGAACCGGATCATAAATTTCTTTATCTCTTACTCTTCTGATGTATTCTCTTGGTGACAGATCACTGTGTTTATGGTAATTGGGAATTCTTCCACCTAAAACGATTGATTTCAGATTCAGAAGTTCACAAAGTTCTTTTCTTGCATCGTACAATCTTCTGCCTAAACGAAGTTCGCGGTATTCAGGATCTACAAAGACTTCAATTCCGTACAAAACATCGCCTGTCTCGGAATGGGTATTGAAGGTATAATTTCCTGTGATATCACTGTATGTATGATCATCACCAAATTCATTATAATTTACAACAATGGAAAGCGCCACCGCAGCTAATTTACCATCCACTGTAATGCAGATCTGTCCTTTTGGAAATATTCTTGTGAGTTTTTCTATACTTTTTTTAGACCAGATGGACTCAGACATTTGCGGATATGCACGTTTCATTGTTATTACTAATTCATCGTAATCCTGTACCGTCAGTGGTCGTGTTTCTATTTGCATTTGATGTAATTTTACTTAAATTTAGTGAAAAAAGTTAGTATTAAAAAAATGAAGGAATTAATTTATAGCAAAATCCAAAAGTATGATTCAAAGATGAAAAATTTTGATATTTCATTTACCGATCATCTATTGCCTATAAATGAGCTGATTAGTTTATACGAACTTAGAAATCATATTGCGAAAAACGAAAATACCAAAAAAAATACAAAGCAGATTTTAAATGACTTTTATTTAATACAAAAACAATCTTACAAGTACATCAAGTTTGTAATAGCTAGATATGATGGAATAAGCAGAATGTTCTTTTTCAGTGAAGATTATTCTAAAATTTTTTCTGATTTTATATTTGAAAAATTAAACTAATGAAAACTATTTCTGTAATTATTTTATTGATATCATGGATCTATCTAATTTTATCAATATGTATTCAACTTGAGTTTTTCCTTGAATTTATTCCCGTTATTTTACTAATTCTAATTATTAACTTTTACATTATTCATCAGCATCATCGGAAAGTTCTACTTTATATCTTAAATGGAATTGTTTTTCTTATCCTGATTTATCTTTTAAGCATATTAATTTTCCTGAGACAGGATTGGTAGACAAAAAATCCCGCCAAAAGGCAGGATTTATATCTGAAATTCAAGTCAAAATTATTCCCACTCGATGGTTGCAGGCGGTTTGCTTGAAATATCATAAGCTACTCTGTTGATTCCTCTTACTTCGTTGATGATTCTGCTTGAAACGGTATCTAAAAACTCGTAAGGAAGTCTGCTCCATGTTGCGGTCATGAAGTCGATCGTGTTTGCGGAACGAACTACTGCTGTGTATTCGTATGTTCTTTCATCACCCATTACGCCTACAGATTTTACCGGAAGTAGCACCACGAAAGCCTGAGAAACTTTTTCATACAGATCATTTTTGTATAATTCTTCAATGAAAATATCATCTGCTTCCTGTAGAATTCTAACTTTTTCTGCATCAACTGCTCCTAAAACCCTGATTCCCAATCCAGGACCCGGGAAAGGATGTCTGTGAACCAGATGATGAGGAATTCCCAATTCTTCGCCCACTTTTCTTACTTCATCCTTGAATAATTCTCTCAAAGGCTCAAGCAATTCGAATTCCATATCTTCAGGAAGTCCGCCAACGTTATGGTGCGATTTAATTACCGCAGAAGGACCGTTTACCGACTGACTTTCAATTACATCCGGATAAATTGTTCCCTGTGCTAAGAATTTAGCACCTTCAATTTTATGAGATTCTTCATCAAAAACGTGAATAAATTCGTTTCCGATAATTTTTCTTTTCGCTTCAGGATCATCTACTCCGGCTAATTTCGATAAAAATCTTTCGGAAGCATCCACTAATTTAATGTTCATATGGAAATGCTCTCCATAATTGTCCATTACTTTTTTGCCTTCGTCTTTTCTCAGTAAACCTGTGTCTACGAAGATACACGTCAACTGGTCGCCAATTGCACGGTGAATTAACACTGCCGCTACAGAAGAATCTACTCCTCCAGAAAGTCCGAGAATTACTTTCTGATCTCCCACTTTTTCACGGATTTCCGCAACGGTTTTTTCGATGTAATTGGTCAGTTTCCAGTTTTTCTCTGCATTACAGATTCCGAAAACGAAATTTTCCAGCATTTTTCCTCCTTCTTCGGTGTGGGAAACTTCTGGGTGAAACTGTACACAGTAGATTTTTTTATCTTCATTAGAGATGGAAGCGATTACGCCGGATTTTGCATTCAGTTCAAATCCTTCAGGCAGTTCTCCCACTTCGTCGAAATGGCTCATCCAAACTATAGAATTGTTGGTAACGCCTTTTAATAAAGACGATTCTTTTACGATTTCAAGGTGTGCTTTTCCGTACTCACCTTTTACGCCTTTGTGCACTTTTCCGCCTAAAAGGTGTGCTGTTAACTGCATTCCGTAGCAAATTCCCAGAACCGGAATTCCCTGCTCGTATAATTCTTTTTCAACCAAATGGGCATTTTCTGCATTTACAGAACTTGGTCCACCGGAAAGGATAATTCCTTTCGGCTGTTTTTTTAAAATGGTTTCTAAAGGTGTATTGAATGGTAGAATTTCAGAATATACTCCCATCTCACGGATTCTTCTCCCGATAAGCTGGTTGTACTGTGATCCGAAATCTAATATGATAATACCGTTGTTCATTTTTTATAATTGATGAATAATGATTGATAAATGATTTTATAAAATTGTCTGAAATTATAGCCCCGATTGCAGCGGTATCCTTTTTTGTTATTGCGATTGCTGAGAAGTTCCAAATATTGCTTCACTTTGTTCGCAATGACAAAAAAGATACAGCGGAAAGCGGGAAATAGCTTCTAACAAAAAAAGCCCCGAAAAATCAGGGCATTATTTTAAAACTTTCCGATGTCTTCTCTATAGAAGCCGTAATCGAAATGTACATGACTTGCATCTTCGTACACTTTTTTGCGGGCATCTTCATACGTTGCTCCTGTAGCCACGATGTTCAGTACTCTTCCACCGTTAGAAACTACTTTATCTCCTTTTCTGATGGCTCCTGCGTATAAAAGTTTGCTGTATTTCAGTTTATCTTCGCCCACGATTTCGAAACCTGTTTCGATGTTTCTTGGGTAACCTCCTGAACACATGACAAGACAAACTGCTTTTTCGTCTTTAAATTTAAGCTCGATGTCTTTTCCGTCCATACAATCCTGAATAACATCCAGAAGATTGTTTTCCATTAAAGCCATTAAAACCTGCGTTTCAGGATCTCCGAATCTCATGTTGTATTCTAAAAGATAGGTTCCGTTTTTCGTTACCATTAATCCGAAGAAAATGATTCCTTTGAAGCTGAACCCTTCTCCTTTAAGACCTTTAATGGTAGGTTCTAAGATATTTTTTTCGAAATCTGCGTAGTGTTCCTGAGTAAATTCGGGACTTGGAGCTACGGTTCCCATACCTCCAGTATTGGGTCCTGTATCGCCATTTCCGGCTTTTTTATAATCTTTTGCAGCTATACAAGGGAATAATTTTTCCCCGTTTGAGAATGCAATGATAGAGGCTTCAAATCCTTCTAAATATTCTTCGATTACCAAACGGATTCCTGCATCTCCGTAGATTCTTCTGATCATAAAATCATGAATCGTTGCTTCAGCTTCTTCCAATGTATCGCAGATTACCACGCCTTTTCCGCCTGCTAAACCACTTGCTTTAACAACCAATGGAAACTTCTGCGTCTGCACATATTCTTTAGCTTCATTATAGGAATCGAATACTACTGCTTTTGCCGTTTTGATATCATAGGTCTGCATGAATTTCTTAGAGAAAGCCTTACTTCCTTCCAAACTTGCAACTTTCTGATTCGGACCAAAAACTTTAAGGTCGTGTTTTTTGAATTCGTCCTTCAAACCTGCTACAAGCGGAGCTTCGGGACCAACGATCGTTAAGTCTACCTTTTCTTTGATGGCAAAATCTCTAAGTTCTTTAATCTCTGATAAATGAACATTTTTTCCAATAACATCAGTGGTAGCGTTTCCGTTGGCAAAAAACATTTTAGAAATTCTTGGGTCATTCTGAAGTTTTGCTGCCAAAGCAGATTCTCTTCCACCTTCACCTATGATTAATATTCTCATACTTTATTTAATTAACTAGTCTATAATTTACAAATATATAATTTTGGATGCTATAAATACAATCTCAAAATATAATTTTAGCCAATCGCTAATAGCCAATGGCGAATTGCTTTACTATTAATGTAAAAAATGTCTGATTCCGGTAAACATCATCGGGATTTTGTGTTCGTTGGCGGCATCTATGCTGTCCTGATCTTTTACACTTCCTCCCGGCTGGATGATTGCTGTAATTCCTTCCTGAGCGCAGAAATCTACTACGTCACGGAACGGGAAAAATGCATCTGAAGCCAATACTAAGTCGCCGGAGAATTTTTCTTTGGCTCTTTCGATCGCCTGTTGAGTTGCCCAGATTCTGTTTACCTGTCCTCCTCCGATTCCGAAAGCCTGAATTCCGTTGGAAACGACAATCGCATTGGATTTTACATATTTTACCACTCTCTGAGAGAACAATAATGCTTTTTTCTGCTCTTCCGTAGGCTGTGTTTCTGTGACAACTTTGATGTCATCTGAAAAGATGCTGTCGTTGTCCTGAACAAGGATTCCTCCGTCGATTTTCACCCAGGTCTGTTTGTCTGAAACCGGATTGACAATTTTTATAATTCTTAAGTTCTTTTTCTTTCTTAAAATTTCAAGTGCTTCTTCATCAAATTCAGGAGCCATTACAATTTCAAGGAAGGTTTTGTTTAATTCTTCTGCGGTTGCCGCATCGATTTTGTAGTTCATAGCAACAATTCCGCCAAAGATGGAAACCGGATCGCATTCGAAAGTTTTCTGATAGGTTTCCAGAGCTGAAGTTCCGATCGCCACTCCGCAAGGTGTAGAGTGTTTTACTGCACAACAAGCCATTTCTTCTTTGAACTCGGTCACTACTTTCCAGCAAAGATCCATATCCCGAAGGTTGTTGAAAGACAATTCTTTACCTCCCAACTGTTCGAAATCTTTCATTGCTCCGTTTTCGAAAGTAGAAACGTAGTAAGCTGCTGTCTGATGCGGGTTTTCACCGTACCTTAAGTCAGAAACTTTTTTGTAAGAAGCATTAAGATAGGTTGGATATTCTTCTTCTAAAAGCATTCTTGAAATCGCTGCATCATAAGCCGAAGTAAGGTTGAATACTTTTCCTGCGAGTTTTTTACGTGTTTCGATGTATGTGTCACCGTTTTGTTCCATTTCGATTTTTACGGTTGCATAATCTTCAACATCCGTGATTACCGTAACCGAATCGAAGTTTTTCGCTGCAGAACGAAGCATTGAAGGTCCTCCGATGTCGATGAATTCTACCTTTTCGTGAAGAGAAATGTTTTTGTTTACATTTTCGAAGAAAGGATAAAGATTCACAATTACCATGTCAATCAGTCCAATTCCGTGTTCCTGAACGGTATTCATGTGTTCTTCGTTGGAACGAACCGCCAACAAACCACCGTGAACTTTCGGGTGTAATGTTTTCACTCTTCCATCCAACATTTCCGGGAAATTGGTAACCTCATCAATCTGAATCGGATTTAAACCAGCGTCTTTCAAATGTTTGAACGTCCCTCCTGTAGAAATCAATTCATAATTTTGGGCTTCCAAAAACTGCGCGAATTCGGTTAATCCGCTTTTGTCAGAAACACTGATTAAAACTCTTTTTTTGCTCATTTTACTTTCGATTTTTTACTTTTTACAGCTATTTCAAACTGTAGACCGGTTCTTTCACCTCCGGTCTTTTTATTTTTACTTAGATTTTTCCTGTTTTTCGAAATAATAAAATCTAAATGTGTTTTTCATTAAAGAGATGATTTATTTCCTTCGATAAGCTCAGGATAAACTCTTGGCTTAGCGCTACATCTCTAATACTAACTATTTTTCCGTTCTGTTTGTCATGTTGAAAGCATCTCAACTAAGCTTAGATTCCTACGGAATGACAAACTAAGTGGTTAGATTTTGCGTTGTCAGGCTGAGCTTGTTGAAGCCTTTCATTGTTGTTAGTTTTTTAACCACCCCGTCAAAAATTCTTTGAATTTTTGCCACCCCTCCAAAGGAGGGGAATTTTTTGTATCGCTAATAATTAATGTCTAATTATTATTTAATACTTTGTTTATCGCAATTGGGAAAATTTCATATTCTATTAGGTGAACTTTTTCCGCTACGCTTTCGGGAGTATCGTCTTCTGTAATTTCGAATGATTTCTGAAGGATGGCTTCTCCTTCATCGATTCCTGAAGTTACAAAGTGTACGGTTGCTCCGCTTTCTTTTTCTTTTGCTTCGATCACGGCGTTGTGAACATGATGTCCCCACATTCCTTTTCCTCCGAATTTCGGAAGCAAAGCCGGATGAATATTGATTATTTTTCCGTTCCATTTTTCACAGAATTCAGGTTTTAGGATGGATAAAAATCCTGCTAAAACGATTAAGTCTGTATTTTGAGGAATTTTTTCAGCCAGTTCATTACTGAAGTTCTTCCCTCTCGGAATCAGAATATTTTCTATGTTATGATTTTTCGCTCTTTCCAGTCCGTAACATTCTCTGTCGGCAATCACTAACGATACTTTTGCATTGCGGATTTCTCCATTATCAATGGTATCGATGATTCTCTGAAGATTGGTTCCTGAACCTGAAACGAGTATGACAAGATTCTTCATAATGAGTCAATTTGAAAATTAGTTAATTTGAAAATGGAATACATTATCTAATTGGTAATTTTCAAGTTGATTTTTTCGCTTCCTTCTGTAATCTCTCCGATTTCGTAAGCATCGTCTAAAAGATGCAATACTTTTTCTGCGTGTTGTGCATCCACTACAACGATCATTCCTACTCCCATGTTGAATGTTCCGAACATTTCTTCACGGGCAACTCCTCCTCTTTTTTCCAATTCTAACATAATGCTTGGAATCTGGATTTTTGAAGCGTCGATTGAAGCGCAAAGTCCGTCACCGATAATTCTCGGAATATTTTCGTATAAACCACCGCCTGTGATATGCGCAATCCCTGAAACTTCTACTTCTTCAAGAATTTTATGAATATCTTTGTAATACAGTCTTGTTGGAACCAAAAGCGTTTCGTACAAAGGTTTTCCTTCGAATTCTTCGTTGAAATCAGGGAACACTTTTCTTACCAGAGAGAATCCGTTGGAATGGAATCCTGAACTTGGCAACGCAATGATTTTGTCTCCTGCTTTGATTTTTGAACCATCAATAATCTGATCTTTTTCAACGATTCCTACGCAGAATCCTGCAACATCGTAATCTCCCGGCTGATACATTCCCGGCATTTCTGCGGTTTCTCCGCCGATTAATGCACAGTTATTGTCTTTGCAGGCTTCTACCATTCCTAAAACGATTTCAGCGGCAATTTCGGAGTCTAATTTTCCACAAGCCAGATAATCAAGGAAAAATAATGGTTTTGCCCCGTGACAAAGAATATCGTTGGCACACATTGCGAAGCAGTCTACCCCGATAGAATCGTATTTTTTTGAGTCTAAAGCTACTTTAAGCTTTGTTCCCACTCCGTCTGTTCCGGAAACCAATACAGGATTTTTGTATCCTCCGATCTCATAGAATGCCCCAAAACTTCCCAAATGGTTCAACACATTGGAATTATGTGTTTCGCCGACCGCTTTCTTGATCTTGTCAACGGTTTTGTATCCTTCTTCTTTGTCTACTCCTGCTGATTTGTACGTGTTGCTCATAGTATTTTAATAATCTAACAATGTATCAGTTTAGCAATGTAACAATGTTTTGAATTGTTAAATTTCTGCATTACTGAATTGGTACATTTTATTTTTACTTTTTATTCAAATTCAGAAAACAAAAAAGCCGACAATCTTGGTAGATTATCGGCCGTTGTTTTATCTCAGAATTTCAGAGTCCACAATATTCCCTTTCTTGGAGAAACATTCTTTAAAAGTGGTCTGAATTTTCATCTTTTTTCCTTTTTGCAAAGATATTAATTTTATATTAATTTTCAAATCTATTTTTCAAGAATAGATTCCAAGGCAGAAATTTTCTGAATTTTCTCTTTTAATTCACTGTCTTTCTCTTCGTTAGAAATTTTCTGAGCTGCTTTATCAAAATTATCATTAAAGAAAGGCAGTGTGAAGTTATCTACAATATTTCCGCCGTGAAGAGGAAAACGTTTTCCTGAAGCTTCCAAAACGCCTAAACCGCCTCTTGCTCCCGGAGCTGTTGCCATTAGCAGCATTGGTTTCTCATTCCATACTGCTCTGTCTTTAATTCTTGATGTCCAGTCGAATACATTTTTGAATGCTGAAGAGTAAGTTCCGTTATGTTCTGCCAAAGAAACCAGTAAAACATCTGCTCCGTCGATTTTTGAGGCAAAGTCTTTTGCTTCCTGCGGAACTCCGCTTTCTACTTCACGCTGGTGTTTGTAGATCGGCATTTCAAAAGCGTTCATGTCTACGATTTCCACTTCTGCATTCGGAATTAATGAAGCTGCGTAAGTAACCAGCATTTTATTGATTGATGTATCGGAATTGCTTCCTGCTATTGCTAAAACTTTCATTGTTCTATTTTTAATGTATTTTATTTTTTTTAACCACCCCGTCAAAAATTCATTCTGAATTTTTGCCACCCCTCCAAAGGAGGGGAATTTTCGTTGTGCAAAATTAAGGGTTTATTTGAGATATGACGGTAATTCCATCGGAACTTCCATTAATAATATTTCTGCGTCTTCTACGGCTTCAATGTTGAAACTTTGGGTATCCCAGATTCCTAAGCCGTCTCTTTCATTTAAAAGACGGTCTCCGATTTTTGCGCTTCCTTTCAGTACAAACGCATAAACTCCGTTTCCTTTTTTGTTCAGCGTGTAGTTTTTGCCGTTTCCTTTGGTAAAATTGGCAAGATTGAACCATGCATCCTGATGAATCCAAACGCCGTCGTCGTTTTTGTCTGGAGATAAGATCTGCTGGAAGCCGTTTATTTTTTCACCTTCTTTAATGCTTTGCTGATCGTATCTTGGTTCTACTCCTACTTCTCTCGGGAATACCCAGATCTGTAAGAATTTTACCGCCTGATCTTTATTTTTGTTGTATTCGCTGTGCATTACTCCGGTTCCGGCACTCATTACCTGAATTTCTCCTTTTTTAATGACTGCTGTAGTTCCCATAGAATCTTTATGCTCCAGATCTCCTTCCAACGGAATGGAAATAATTTCCATGTCTCTGTGTGGATGTGTTCCGAAACCCATTCCCTGCGTAACGGTATCGTCGTTCAATACTCTTAATACTCCGAAGTGTGTTCTTTCAGGGTTTTGGTAATTGGCAAAACTGAATGTGTGGTAAGAGTTTAACCATCCATGATTGGCGTGGCCTCTTGTGTCTGCTTTATGATATACTGTTTTCATAATGTTTTTATTTTATGATACAAATGTACAGGAGATAAACGGCTAAACTGTTGATGTAAGATAAGAACGACAAAATCCGCCTTTTCAGGGGATTTATTGTTTGTTTTTGATATTACACAAGCATATTGAGAACATCGGGATTTTCGTTGAGATAGGACTCAAAATAATCCAGATTCTGCATTCTCTGTCTGAGTCCTTCGAAGTCTGATGAATCGGAAAGCTCGATTCCGACGATTGCCAAAGCTGTTTCTCTGGAGTTTTTCTTGGTGTATTCAAAATGAGTAATATCATCGTTTGTTCCCAATACATTGAGGACAAAATCTTTAAGAGCACCGGGACGCTGTGGAAATTTTACCATAAAGTAGTGCTTAAGACCGTTGTAGAGCAAAGCGCGTTCTTTAATTTCCTCCATTCTGGTAATATCGTTATTGCTTCCGCTGACGATGCACACTACACTTTTTCCTCTAATCTGCGTTTTATACTGCTCCAATGCAGAGATTGATAATGCTCCGGCAGGTTCCAGTACGATAGCCTCTTTATTGTAAAGCTGAAGAATGGTTTCACAAATTTTTCCCTCGTCTATGGAAATGCAATCTGAGAGTGTGTTCCTGCAAATTTCAAATGTTAAATCTCCTACTTTTTTCACGGCTGCTCCGTCTACAAAGCTATCAATTTCAGTAAGCTCGGTATTGATTTTGTTTTCTATGGATGTTTTCATGGAAGGCGCTCCTTTCGGTTCTACGCCTATGAGTTGGGTTTCTGCGGAAAGTTCTTTAAATACGGTGGAAATTCCCGAAGCGAGTCCTCCTCCGCCAATCGGAATAAAAACAAAGTTTGTTGCTTCTTTTTTCTGTTCTAAAATTTCGAGTGCGACTGTTGCCTGTCCTTCAATGATCTGAACGTCATCAAAAGGATGAATAAAGGCAGCACCGGAAGTTTCTGCAAAATCCAAAGCGGCTTTTTTGGATGCATCAAAGGTGTCTCCGAAGAGTTTAATGTCTACAAAATGACCGCCAAACATTTCTACCTGTTCCAGCTTTTGTTTTGGTGTGGTTACGGGCATGAAAATGGTTCCCTTAATCTGGAGCTGCTTACATGAAAAAGCGACTCCCTGAGCGTGATTCCCTGCACTTGCACAAACTATTCCTTCTGAAGTTTTGCCTTCGCTGAAAAGGGTTTTTATTTTATGATAAGCGCCTCTTAATTTGTAGGATCGCACCGGCTGTAAGTCTTCTCTTTTAAGGTAAATATGCGCATCAAATTTTTCCGACAAACGGGCGTTGTATTGCAAAGGGGTGTAATTCACCATGTTTTCGATGCTTTTTCTTGCCTGTATGACGGATTCGAGTGTGGGAAGTGTGAGTGTTTTATTCATCTTCATTTATTTTACCGGTTTTTTATGGTCTTTATTTCCTGAAAACGGAAATGTCTCGCAGCCCGACCTGAGTGGAGCTCTTTTTCTTTTTCTAGAAAAGAAAAAAGCGGGAACGGAGGGCGGAAATAGCTGCCCCAAAAAATTTTTATACGGTTTTTATGGATTTCATTGCCGTCATTGCCTGACGAAGTTTTCTGCCGACCGTTTCTACCGGATGGTTTCTGAGGGTGTCGTTAACGTGAACCAATTGCGCATTGTCTACGGACGCGTCTTTTCCTTCGTTGAAGTTTTTTCCTGCGAGGTCTGTATCTACTTTTTTCATGAAGTCTGCCAAAAGGGGTTTACAAGCCTGATCGAAGAGGTAGCAGCCATATTCTGCGGTGTCGGAAATCACGCGGTTCATCTCGAATAGTTTTTTTCTGGCGATGGTATTGGCAATGAGGGGAGCTTCGTGCAGGGATTCGTAATAGGCAGATTCCGGTTTTATTCCTGCTTCCACCATGGTTTCGAAAGCGAGTTCTACGCCTGCTCTTATGAATGCGGACATGAGGAGATAATGATCGAAATATTCCTGTTCGGAGATTTTTACGTCTCCCGCCGGAGTTTTTTCAAAGGCTGTTTCGCCTGTTTCCGCACGCCATTTCAAAAGGTTGGCATCTCCGTTTTCCCAGTCCTGCATCATGGTTTTGGAAAATTCTCCGGAGATGATATCATCCTGATGTTTCTGGAAAAGCGGTCGCATGATGTGTTTCAATTCTTCGGAAAGTTCAAATGCTTTAATTTTTGCAGGATTGGAAAGCCGGTCCAGCATTCCGCTCACACCGCCGTGTTTCAGTGCTTCTGTGATCACCTCAACGCCGTACTGAACGAGCTTGGAAGCATAACCAGCATCAATGCCTTTTTCTACCATTTTGTCAAAGGAAAGAATGGAGCCGGTTTGTAAAAGCCCGCATAAAATGGTCTGTTCTCCCATTAAATCTGATTTTACTTCTGCTACAAAGGATGATTTTAACACTCCTGCTTTATGTCCGCCAGTTGCCACACAATAGGCTTTTGCTTCTGCCCATCCTTTTCCCTGAGGATCATTTTCGGGATGTACGGCAATAAGTGTGGGTACTCCAAAACCTCGAAGGTATTCTGCACGGACTTCGGAACCGGGGCATTTCGGGGCAACCATGATTACGGTGAGGTCTTTACGGATCTGCATTCCTTCTTCTACGATGTTGAATCCGTGGGAATAGGACAATGTAGCCCCTTCTTTCATGAGTGGCTGTACGGTGCTGATTACGGAAGTATGCTGTTTATCGGGGGTTAAATTGATGACTAGATCTGCTGTAGGAATGAGTTCCTGATATGTTCCTACGTGAAAGCCGTTTTCTGTGGCATTTTTCCACGAGTCTCTTTTTTCGTCGATGGCTTCTTTTCTGAGGGCATAGGAAACATCTAGTCCGCTGTCTCTTAAGTTAAGCCCCTGATTAAGTCCCTGAGCGCCACATCCTACGATTACTATTTTTTTTCCTTTTAAAGCTGCTACACCATCGGAAAATTGTGTACTGTCCATAAATTCTGCCTGTCCAAGCTGATGCAATTTTTCTCTTAGTGATAGAGTATTGAAGTAATTTGCCATATTTTTGGGTAAAATGTAAAAAGTATTAAGTAAAATGTTTACTGTAACTACTTTTCAGGATTAATATTTTTATTTTAGGTTTTGTTTTGAATGTTTTTGAATATCCGTTAAACAACCTATTACTATGCACTGATATAAAAATCAATTATTTATAACAGGCACTTCGACAAGCTCAGTGTGACACCTCTAATACTAAACGCTTGATTTCTAGCGATGTCAAGCTGAGCCTGTCGAAGCTTTAGATTAATAAACGGACAATGAAAGAATGTTTTGAAACAATAAAACATTGTATTCAATTTCAATTCAGGATTTAAATGTTTTTGACTGATCTATTACATGGTAAAAACATCATCCCGCTTATCGAGATATTCATTCTCTACAATATGCGGAGAGGGTTCACGGTTTTCAAACTGAAGTACTTTTTGGTGGATTCCCGCACTGTTTTTAATGATGGCGATTCTGGCACCGCGAACAAATTCTATGAGACCGTATTTGTTAAGTTCTTCGGTTAATCTGTCTATTTCTTCACGATGTCCGGCTGTTTCAAACACGATATAATCCTGACGGATGACTACGGTTGATGCGCCATACTGACGAAGCAGCCGCTCTACATATACTTTTTCGGTAACCACATCTGCGGGTACTTTGTAAAGTGCCTGTTCCTGCCATACAATTTCATCGTCTGTATTGTAATAGGCTTTCATTACATCGATCTGTTTTTCCAATTGCCGGCAAAGTTTTTTCACTACTTCTTCGTTCTCCTGAATAACGATGGTGAATCTGTGAATGCCTTCTACTTCTGAAGGTGAGGTATTCAGACTCTCGATATTGATTTTTCTCCGTGAGAAGATTCCCGATATTCTGCCGATTAAGCCCACTGAATTTTCGGTGTATAATGTGATGGTAAATTCCTTTTTTTCCATTTTCTTTTTATTTTAGTCTGATCTCCGAAACTGAGGTTCCCTGTGCTACCATCGGAAATACATTGTTTTCTTTTCCTACCATCACTTCGAGAAGGTATGCCCCATTATGACTGAGCATTTTTTCGAGGGCAGCTTTTAAATCTTTTCTTTCGGATATTTTTTCACCTTCAATGTAATATCCTTTGGCAACTGCCACAAAATCGGGGCTTGTAATATTTACGAATGAGTAACGTCTGTCGTGGAATAATTGCTGCCATTGTCTCACCATTCCCAAAAACTCGTTATTGAGGATGAGAATTTTAACTTTTGCCCCAAACTGCATAATAGTTCCCAACTCCTGAAGTGTCATCTGAAATCCGCCATCTCCGATGATTGCCACTACTGTTTTTTCGGGAGCGCCATACCAAGCTCCGATAGCAGCCGGCAAACCAAATCCCATTGTTCCCAGTCCTCCGGAAGTGACACTGGATTTTGAACGGTTATACCGGGCATATCGACAAGCAACCATCTGATGCTGACCGACGTCTGTTGTGATAATGGCGTCTCCGTTGGTAAGCTCGTTTAATACTCTGATAACTTCTCCCATCGTCATGGCATCTATATTGGGATTCAGTTCATTATGTATGACTTCTTTTATTTCTTCTTTTTCCAGTTCGCGGAATTTTTCTACCCATTCTGAGTGGTCGTTTTCTTTGAGAAGTGCCGTCAGTAAAGGAAGTGTTTTTTTACAGTCGCCCCAAACAGGAACTGCTGTTTTTACATTTTTATCAATTTCTGCGGGATCAATATCAAGGTGAATTACCTTTGCCTGTTTTGCGTATTTATCGAGACGTCCGGTAACGCGGTCATCAAACCGCATTCCTACGGCGATCAATACATCGCATTCATTCGTCATTACGTTGGGGGCGTAATTTCCATGCATTCCCAACATTCCTACGTGCAATTTATGATGGGTAGGCAACGCGCTCAGTCCCATTACGGTAGCTGCTGCCGGAAGATTAATTTTCTCAATAAAAGATTTTAATTCTTCTTCCGCTTTCCCCAGAATTACTCCCTGTCCGAAAAGAACGAATGGCTTTTTGGCCTGATTAATGAGCTGTGCTGCTTTTTCAATATATTCTTTTCTGATCTCGGGTTCGGGACGATAACTTCGGATGTGAGTGCATTTTTTATAGCCCAAATAATCGAACAACTGAAGTTGTGCATTTTTGGTAATATCAATTAAAACAGGACCGGGACGACCGGTGTTTGCAATGTAAAATGCTTTTGCAATGGCTTCAGGAATTTCTGCGGCATCGGTAACCTGATAGTTCCATTTGGTAACCGGTGTGGTGATATTGATAACATCGGTTTCCTGAAATGCATCTGTTCCCAACAAGGAAGCATAGACCTGCCCTGTAATGCAAACTACAGGGTTACTGTCGATCATGGCATCTGCAAGTCCTGTCACCAGATTGGTGGCTCCGGGACCACTTGTTGCAAAGACAACGCCCGTTTTTCCTGATACTCTTGCAAATCCCTGTGCTGCATGAACTGCGCCCTGTTCGTGACGAACGAGAATGTGTTTCAGTTTTTCGGAATAATCGTATAAAGCATCATAAATAGGCATAATTGCTCCACCGGGATATCCGAAAACAGTGTCTACATTTTCCTGCAATAAAGCTTCTAAAACTGCTTTGGAACCTGATATTTCGATGGCTTCCGCACTTCGGGTATCTTTCTGTTCATTTATTTCAAGTGTATTCATCATGTTTCAATTTTAATTGTGATTACAGGTCGGTTACGCAGCCCTGCGATGCATCTGCCACAGATTTGGCATATTTATAAAGAACTCCGCTTTTCACTTTGTATTCAGGCTGATGAAAACCGGCTTTTCTTTTTGTAATTTCTTCATCCGACAACAATGCATTGATGGTATTTTTCTCTGCATCGAGTTCGATGAGGTCTCCGTCCTGTATAAGACCAATCAGTCCTCCTTCAAATGCTTCCGGTGTGATGTGTCCTACAACAAAACCGTGGGTTCCTCCGGAGAATCTTCCGTCTGTTATCAGTGCTACATTTTTTCCTAAGCCGGAACCCATTAAAGCGGAAGTTGGCTTCAGCATTTCGGGCATTCCGGGAGCGCCTTTCGGACCTTCGTTTTTGATCACGACAACGTTTCCTTCTGTGATTTTTTTGTCTTCAATTCCTTTGATGAATTCTTTTTCGCCATCAAATACAATGGCTGTTCCTCTGAAATAGTTTCCTTCTTTACCTGTGATTTTGGCTACTGATCCTTTCTCAGCAAGATTTCCGTATAGTATTCTGATATGTCCTGTTTCTTTGATGGGATTTCTGATATCGTGAATAATATGCTGATCTCTTTCAATAATGGAGGTGACATGTTCGAGGTTTTCTGCAATGGTTTTTCCTGTTACTGTAAGACAATCTCCGTGAAGAAGTCCCAGATCCAACAGGTATTTCATCACCGCCGGAACTCCTCCTACTTTATGTAAGTCTTCCATCAGATATTTTCCGCTGGGTTTGAGGTCTGCCAGAAACGGTGTTTGATCGCTGATCCGCTGAAAATCATCCAAAGTCAAATTGTATCCTATTGATTTTGCAATGGCAATAAAATGCAGTACAGCATTGGTGCTTCCGCCTAAAATCATAATCAGTCTCAAAGCATTTTCAAAGGCTTTTGGTGTCATGATATCGGAAGGTTTGATGTCTTTTTCCAAAAGAATTCTGATGTAATGTCCCGCAAATTGGCATTCTTCTTTTTTCTCGCGACTGAGCGCCGGATAGGAAGAAGAATACGGAAGACTCATCCCCAGAGCTTCAATAGCGGAAGCCATGGTATTTGCGGTGTACATTCCGCCACAGGCTCCTGCACTCGGACAGGAGTTTTGAATGACTCCCTGAAAGTCTTCTTCTGAAATTTTTCCGGCAATTTTATTTCCTAAAGCTTCAAAAGCCGAAACAATGTTCAGATCCTGACCTTTGTAATGTCCGGGAGCAATACTTCCGCCATATACCATAATGGAAGGTCGGTTCAGTCTTGCCATTGCGATGAGGGAACCGGGCATATTTTTGTCGCATCCGGGAACGGTGATCAAACCATCGTAATACTGTCCTGCGCATACAGCTTCTATGGAATCTGCAATAATGTCCCGGCTTACCAGAGAATAGCGCATTCCGTCTGTACCATTGGTCATTCCGTCGCTTATTCCTATGGTATGAAACATTAAACCCACCAAATTCTGTTCTTTCACTCCTTTTTTCACGATTTCAGCGAGGCTGTTGAGATGCATATTGCAGGTGTTGCCATCGTAACCCATGCTTGCAATTCCGATCTGGGCTTTGTCAAAGTCTTCTTTCTGGAAACCAATACCGTAAAACATTGCCTGAGTTGCGGGCTGAGTCGGGTCTTTTGTAAGGGTTTTGGAGTATTTGTTCAGTTCTGTATTACACATTTTGCAGGTTTAATTTCAGGTATGAATAATTTTCTTCTACGACCAAATGACGGTAAGCCTGCTGAATTTTAGCTGATAAACTGTCTTCCCAATTCATTCTGAAAGGAATATCATTCAAAGACTCCACAGCGACAATTTCTGCTGCTGTTCCACAGAAAAATGCAGCATCTGCACCCTGCATTTCCTGCGGTGTAAATAATTTTTCTTCATACGAAATCCCTAACTGATTACATATTTCGAAAACTGTGGCTCTTGTAATACCGGGCAAGATGTTTCCTTTTTGAGGAGTATATAGTTTTCCGTCTTTTTCATAGAATACATTTGCGCCGGAGCTTTCTGCTACATTTCCTTTTTCATCCAGAACGAGTGCCTCATCAAATCCTTTATCTTTCGCTTCCTGACTTGCCAGAATAGAATTTACGTAATGTCCGCTCACTTTAGCTTCTATTTTAAATGCTTTCGGATTAGGGCGCTGAAAAGAGGACGTCATAATTCTCAGTTTATTTGACAGATAACCGTTATCCCAATTCCATGCTTCAATAACAAGGTAGCTTTTCTGTCCTTTTGAAAGGGCCATATTGGGAGAGCAGATAACTAAAGGACGGATGTAAGCGTTACTCAGATTATTAATTTCCAACAATTTATAAGTAGTCTCTACCATTTCCTCAGTAGAATAATGGAAAGGCATATGCATCGCCTCTGCTGATTTTCTCAGTCTGTCGTAATGTTCTTTTACTTTAAAAATTTTGGTTCCATTGGCTGTTTTGTAGGATTTAATGCCTTCAAAAACCGCATATCCGTAGTGTAATGATTGACCGTACAAATCGGTCTTTGCTTCTTTTGCTTTCACATATTCTCCATCAAAGAAGAGAACACTGTCGTCATTGTAATACATTCTATATTGTTTTAATTTTATTTTGGTGTTGGTCTTTAAACAAAAAACCATTCTCGTGATGAGAATGGTCTGTATTATTTCAATTTCAAAAATTATCACAAGCCATTGCCCATCACCGAAAATCCGATAATGACAAAAATGACAAGAATAATAATAATTGAGTTACTCATTTGCTTGTATTTAACGATACAAATGTATAAACTAATTTTGATACACAATTACTTTTTCATAAAAAATCCGCCCGAAAATTATCAAAAATCTATAAAAAGCAGTGTTTTTTACGATATTCATTAAAAGAAAAATATTCCATAAGCTGCTGAATTTCAAATTTTAACGTGAGATAAAAATACGATGTCTAAAATTTACCTAAAGACTCTATATCGGGATCGTATTTTTTTAAGTTTTTCTGATTTTTTGCCGTCATCAATAAAAAAATCTACCGGATCCGGTAGATTTAGAGTTATATTTTAACCTGAATTCGGGATAAAAAGTGTTTAAATTTTGATTATTCTTAATTTAACGTGAATGAGTTAAGCTATTGCTTTTATATTTTAATTTATTTAACCACAAAAGTCACAAAAGATCTACAATTTTTTTTATTTAAAGTTGGTGATTATAAATGAAAAAGCTCACCATAGTTTTTTAAAAATCTTTGATTTTTATTCTTTTGAGCGCTTTGATTATTCTGGAAATTCGCTTTAACATTATCCTTTGTTTTTGCGGTTAATTCTATAATTAGTTTAAACAAGTTTTTTACAATCTTTATTCCGAACCTGGGTAATTTTAGAAAATCAACTGAAGTATTTCTCTTTTTATCAGAAATGCACCTGCTGAATTTCTTTTTCAATTTCTTTTGGAGTATCATGTTCAGATTTAACGAAAAGAAGAGTGAGAACAGCTCCTAAAACCATACAGATTCCGCCCACAACAATATAATCTATTGCCATTTTACCGAAAATTCTGCTTACAATTGGTCCTCCGAAAACTCCGTTAATGATTTGAGGAATTACAATAAAGAAATTGAAAATTCCCATATAAACGCCCATTTTCTTTTGTGGAATTGAGTCAATAAGCATCGCGTAAGGCATTGCCAGAATACTTGCCCATGCAAAACCTAATCCGACCATGGAAATCCAGAGGTAATTTATGTCTTTTATAAAGTACATGGAAATCAGCCCGAAACCTCCACTTGCCAAAGCCAGCGCGTGAGTCTGTTTTTTACCGATAAATTTGGCAATCGGTGTGAGCGCAAACGCAAAGAAAATGGCGTAGAAATTATAACTTCCGAACAGGCTTCCTGTTAAATCTCCGGCTTTATTAAATTCCGCTGAATGGGTATCTTCCGGGGAAAGCCCGAAATGATGCGTCGCCAAAGCACTGGTTGTAAAAACCCACATTGTAAATAATGCAAACCATGAGAAAAACTGAACAATTCCCAGTTTCTTCATCTGGGAGGGTGCATTGGCAAAATCTTTGAAAATATCCGACATTTTGGATTTTTCTTCTACGATTTCTTTTCCACCTTCAAATGAAGCAAATTCTTCAGGAGAATATTCTTTGGTGGTAATAATTGTATATAAAATTGATAAAATAAGTACGGCTGCTCCGATATAAAAAGAATAGATGACATTATCTGCTACAAATCCTTTTGATGCTTCGTTGGAAATTCCCAGTTTGGTAAGCCAGTTTGGTAAATCCGAACCAATTACCGCTCCAATTCCTATCAAAATTGTCTGAACAGAAAAACCAATCGTCGCCTGATGTTTTGGCAGCATATCTCCCACCAGAGCACGGAAAGGTTCCATTGCCACATTGATAGAAGCATCCATCATAGCAAGGAAAATAACCGCCATCAGTAAAACGTTTGCAGCCATCATTTGTGTTGCAGAAGCGGCATTGGGAAGCATTACCAATCCGATGGCGCATAAAACGGCTCCTATTAAAAAGTAAGGTTTTCTTCTTCCCAGCGGACTCCATGTATTATCTCCCATGTGACCGATGATCGGCTGAACGATTAATCCTGTTACCGGTGCTACGAGCCAGAACCATGATAATTCATGTACATCGGCTCCGAAATTTGCCAAAATCCGGCTTGCGTTTCCATTTTGCAGACCAAAAGCCATCTGGATTCCCAAGAATCCCATGCTCATATTGATGATCTGAGCCATGGATAAATTCGGCTTTTTTACTTTTCCAAATTTTCCTGCATCTGCTTTTCCTACCATTTCTGCCATTATTTCTTCAGTTTTTGGATTAACATCTCTTCGATTGGTGCTTTTTCAGCGACAACTTTGTCTACAACTTCATTTGGAACGGTTACAGAGAGTACGTACTGTTTTACTTTCCAGATTCCGTTGATTTTTTCCACTACTCCTGAACCGCGGCAGATTTTCATCTGGGTATCTAGTAATTCATCAAACCAAGCCAGTTTTCCGTCTTTGCTGAAGTAAATATTTCTTTTCAGGGAAGTAAAATTCCATGTTTTCTTTTTATCGAAATAGGGTTTTGCCCAAACCATAAAGGCTTTTTTGTCCCAGACTTCTGTAGCATCTGTCCCGATAAAAACAGATTCGTCGGCAAAATAATTAAAGTAAGTGTTAAAATCTGCTTTTGCTGCCGCGACATTAAATCCGTCGAGCATGGTTCCGATTTCTGTTTTTTCTTTATCGAATTTTGACTGAGCAGAAATGGATGTAAAACTCAATACAAATAGGATGAATGTAAAGAATATTGTTGTTTTTTTCATTTTTAATTATAAACCTTTAATTTTATTTTTTAACGCAAAGAGCTCAAAGTTTTCTTTTTAAGTACTAACTGTCTTTAAGTTCGCAAAGGCGTTTCACTTAGGTAAGATCACAAAGATTTTAATTGTGAAACTTAGTTTTAATTCAATTCAATAACCATTGATGATTTTGCAGGAATTTTAAAATTGTCCTTTACCGGAAATTCTTTGCCGGAAATGATGTCTTTCCCTTTTGAAAAACCGTTCAGGGATTCTGCGAAATGCTTCACGTCTATCGTTTGTTCCGCATCATTATTATTTAAAATGACCATTACGCTTTCTTTTTCGTTGTATCTAAAATACACAAAAACATTATTCTGCGGAACAAAATTCTTTGTTTTTCCTGTATGAATGACTTCTTTGCCTTTTCTCCAGTTCAGCAACTTCTGGGTAAAATCGTAAAATTCTTTTTGTTCAGGAGTCTGAGATGAAGGATTGAAAGCATTGGTCTTATCTGATTTCCAGCCGCCTGGAAAATCTCTTCTGATGTCTGCATCGCCCCCTTTGTTTTTGTCGCCGCGCATTCCCACTTCAGAACCATAATATAGCTGTGGAATTCCGCGAACTGTTGATATTAAGGTCATAGCAAGTTTATATTCCGCAGGATTTCCATTGAAAACTTCGTTAAATCTTTCGGTATCGTGATTTTCAAAAAACACCAAAAGGTTATTGATATTCGGGTACAGGAAATCGCTGGTAAACACATTGTATAATTTTACCATTCCGGAATCCCAACCGTCTTTTTCTTTCAAGGCTTTCGGCATATCAGAATACAGCATAAAATCCATTACAGAAGGAAGATTTGAATTATAATTTGCTGCCTCTCCTATTTTAGAATCTTTTTGCCATGCTGCGATATGTGCGCTGGAATACAGCCATGCTTCTCCTACAATATTGAAATTAGGATATTCATCTGTAATGGCTTTTGCCCATTTTGCCATGGCATCTTTGTCATTGTAAGGATAGGTATCTACCCGAAAACCGCCCAATTCGGCATACTCGATCCACCAGATTGCATTCTGAGTCAAATATTTTAGAACCAAAGGGTTTTTCTGGTTAATATCGGGCATTGTCGTATCAAACCATCCGTCTAAAGCTAATTTTTTATCCACCTCAGAAGCGTTTGTATCAAACTGAGTGGTTGTTTTATAATTGGAACGTTTAAAACCATTTTCTCCATCACTGAACCAGTGAATCCAGTCTTTTGTAGGCAGATCTTTGATTATCCAGTGCGAAACTCCCCAATGATTGGTTACATAATCCATCACGAGTTTCATTTTTCTCTGATTCAGTTTTTGGGAAAGTTCTTTATACTCTTCGTTGGTTCCGTAACGCTGATCGATTTTGTATAAATCTGTCTGTGCATATCCGTGGTAAGAATATACTTTTTCGTTGTCCTCATTAACGGGAGTAAGCCAGACTGCTGTTGCTCCAAGGTTCTGAATATAATCTAAATTGTTGATGACTCCACGCAGATCTCCTCCGTGTCTGCCGTTAGGAAGATTTCGGTTTGCTTTTTCGGTTAAATTCGGGCTGGAGTCGTTTTTTTCATCGCCATTTGCGAAACGATCAGGCATGATGAGGTACATCACGTCTCTGGAAGAGTAAGATTCCCTGTTTGCTGAATTTGGATTTCTCTGCTTCAGTTCATACGTGTAAGAACCTATATTTTTCTTTCCGTTTTTAATATTGATTTTAAACTTCGGAACGTTAATTTCATTGGTATTAACGGTTACGAAAATATAGTTTGGATTTTCAACTTTCTGAATATCTTTGATCTGAACTCCGTCTGAAAGCTCAATTTCGTTTTTGGCAATATCTTTTCCATACACCAGAATCTGAAGTTCCGGGTTTTTCATTCCTTTCCACCAGAATGCAGGTTCTACTTTATCGAGAGGCTTTTGTGAAAAAGCAAATGCCGCTGCGGATAATGTTATGATTGTATATATTTTATTCATTTATATGTTTTACTGAGAATTTATTTAATCCTATTAATTTTCTGTTCATTTTTTTTCGGAATATCCAATGCAGAAGAGGGTTTCCCCTTTATTTACTGGCGGGGTTCCCACTTTGTATAAAATAGTTCCTTCCGAGTCTGAGAATATGTTCTGCTTTTTGTTTCCAAATTCGTCGGTAATGTATCCTAAAAGCTGTTTTTTTCGAACTCTGTCTCCGCTTTTGAGGTGGCTGTAAAAAATTCCGCTTTCCGGAACTTTAATGTAATCCTGCTGATCCAGAATTATTGTGTTTTTTCTTTTTTGGATTTTTATTTTTTTTTCTTTATAATTCCCTGTGTATTCTAACATATTGTAGACTGCTCTTTTTATGATTTCTACATTTTCTCTCTGTACAGTTCCGAGTTTACCGGCTTCTATGCTTAATGCAGTTATTCCCTGCTGTGTTGCCTGCTTGAATGCGTATTTTGCAGGATCAGAAGGTGAAAGGTTGTAAGGATAAGAAACTATGTGTCTTATTTGAGAACGGAGTGATAAATCATAAGCCTTCTTTGTGTTTTCAGGGGTGTCTTTTCGATTATAGTAGCAGATAAAGGGCAGCAGATCTTCGTTTGCATCTCCCCCATGAATATCAAGAAATACGGTTGAGTTTGAAATTATTTCTCTGGCGATAAGATGAGCTATCTGATCCGTGGGTGTTCCGGCTTCTGATCCCGGAAATGCATTGTTTAGATTTTTATTATCTAAAGGATTGATGAATGGGGTACGTTTTTGAAATCCTTCAACATTGGCTATCGGGACGATGATTAGTGTTCCTTTTAGTTTTTGGGGATCAATTTCTTTTATCACTTCCTGAACAGCAATGATAGGAGGATATTCGTAGCCATGAATTCCTGCTACAATAGTAAAAACGGGATCTTTTATTTTTCCTTTCATTATAATTACCGGTAAATGAGTTTCTTTTGAATCACTTTTAACCGATAAAACAGTATCTTTTCTGAATGCTCCTTCATTTTTTAGAATCTGACTGATACTTTGTGCAAATATTAATTGTCCTGTTGTTATCATCATCAGCAAAATTGCTTTCTTCATATTTTTCATATAATTAAAGATAATCAAATTATCATAAATAATAGCAGCTAAGTACTTGCTATTATTTGTTTCTTTAATGAAAATTAAATTAATCTATCTATTTTCTGCCAAAAAAATTCCTTAAAGGAAAATACCTTTAAGGAATTAGCAGTTTCTGTATTATTTATTTTACAGGTTTGATAGAGATGGCAAAACCTCCGCTTCGTACCATTTTAAAATTAATTTTAGATTTGCTTGTGATTTCTTTTTTGTAGATGTTATAGCTTTGAGGATTGTTGATGTAATCCGCATCTTTTCCATCTTCATAAATCACAGCTTCATATTTTTTACCTTTATCTAAGAAAGAAAAATCTACAGTGTAATCACGTTTGTTTTCATCGGTAATTCCGCCCACAAACCAGTTTTCAGTTCCTTTTGCTTTTCTTGCCGTAATGATGTAATCTCCCGGCTCTGCCGATAAGATTTTCGTATCGTCCCAATCTGCTGCAACATCTTTGATAAACTGGAAGGCATCCATGTGCTTTTTGTAATTTTCAGGCAAATCTGCCGCCATCTGAAGAGGCATATACATTACCACATAAAGCGCTAACTGTTTTACCAAAGTTGTTTTTACGAAACGCTTGTCTCCAGGGAAATAGTAATCCAGTTTTGTCTGGAAAATTCCCGGGGTATAATCCATCGAACCTCCCATCCATCTTGTAAACGGAAGAATGGTCTGATGATCGGGATTATTTCCTCCGAAAGCTTCATATTCCGTTCCACGCGCTGCTTCCGCAGAAATGTAGTTTGGATATGTTCTGCTTTCTCCTGTAGGGCGGACAGATTCATGGGAATTTATCATGATTTTATATTCGTTGGCTTTTTCAGCAATTCTGTAGAAATGGTTGATTGTCCACTGAGAATAATGATGTTCTCCTCTTGGGATCATATCTCCTACGTACCCTGTTTTCACGGCATCATAACCGTACTTGTTCATTAACTGATACGCTTTGTCTGCCCATCTTTCGTAGTTCGTTGCAGAACCTGAAGTTTCGTGGTGCATGATCAGTTTGATGCCTTTGGAATGTGCGTAATCGTTTAACATCTTGATATCGAAATCAGGATAAGGAGTGATGAAATCGAAAACAAATTCTTTTGAGTGACCGAACCAGTCTTCCCAACCAACATTCCATCCTTCAATTAAAAGTCCCTGAAAACCGTTTTCTGACGCGAAATCTATATATTCTTTCACTTTTGTATTGTTGGCTCCGTGTTTTCCGTTAGGTGTCAGTTTAGAAAAATCTGTTACACCAAGACGTACATTCGATTCCGGCTGTCCGTAAGCCCACTGAGATTTTCCGATGATCATTTCCCACCATACTCCCATGTATTTTGTTGGGTGAATGTAAGAAGTATCGGTATATTTTGTTGGCTCGTTAAGGTTAAATAGCATTTTAGAATCCATCACCTCTTCTGCTTTCGGAGCAACGATAATGGTTCTCCAGGGAGTTACGGAAGGAGTCTGAATGTAACCTTTCGCACCCTGTCTGTCTGCTGTAAGATGTGTTTTTAATTTAAAATTCTGTGCATCAACTTCTAAGTGAGAAGCCGGATAATCTAAAACGGCAGCTTCAGCAACATTGATGTATAATGGTTCTTTTCCTTCCTGCTTCAACATTACCGGCGACTGAACGGCATTTTTAATTAAAGTCTGCGAAGCATTTGCATCTGCAGCTTTTGGCCATCTTGCAGGAATTTCAGAAAGTTTTGTTTCCTGATACTGGTATTCCTGAGAATCATAATCTGCAACAATCCACCAGGATTTCATATCTGTAGGAAAATCAATTTCAGAATCTTCTTCTCTGATTACAAAGTAATTAAGGTTTTTCTGCTGAGGAAATTCATATCTGAAACCTAAACCATCATTAAACAGTCTAAACTTCACAACAATATTTCTGTCTGTAGAAATCTGATTAAGCGTCACCGCTAATTCATTGTAATGATTGATGTAGTTTTTCTTTTCTCCTAAAACCGGCTGCCACGTTTCGTTCTTAGCATCACGCTTTTCATCTACTTTGATAAAACCGTTGTTAAGATCAAATTTTACATCTTCCGGTTTTGCAATTTCTGAGGCAAATTTTATTGAAGTATCTTTAAATAATCTGAGTCCCAATTTGGAATCTTCGACGATCGTTTTCCCGTTATATTTAAGATTGTAATAAGGCACGCCCTGTTTCAACTGAAAATCCATTTCGAACTTCCCATCCGGCGATTTTAAAGATTGTGCATTAACACCCGCAAACATCATAGAGAGCATGATTGCTCCTGCTGTAATTTTCTTCATAATGACTATTTATAGACTTTAAAAATAAAGAAAGTGTTGCCGAAAAGCAACACTTTGCTATGTAAATATTTGAGAATAAATTATAATTTAATAGCTGTATAAACTAAATTAACTTCATCAAATGTAATTTTGTAAGTTCCAGCTATAGTAATAGGGATATTTGCACCTCCGGCATCTAATGTTCCGTTATTTCCATTATCTCCATAATTTGTTCCCCAGGTATTGTTAAGTCTGAATTTAATCTCACCTGCTGTAAGTACAACTGTAACTTCCCACTTTTCAGTTGTGCTGTTCCAGACTAAATCGGTATCTGGATCATTCCAACCATTTGGAGTAGCTGAACCAATAACTGCCCAAGAATATGGTGCTAAGGTAAACGTATTGTTGTTTGTATTTACAGTTAATTTTTGACTTCCTGTAGTTAAGGCTTTCAAATTTCCTCCTCCATTATATATGAGATCCGAATTATTACTAGTGCCGTAACTATTAGACCAGTTTTTCATTGGAGTAATTTTAAATTCTAATTTCAGAGGGTCGTTAAAGTTAATATAACCTATATAGATACCATTACTTGTTGCAGATTTTAAAGCTTGTGCTGTTGGAGGATCCCAATCCTGATAAGCGCCTGGCGCATACATATAAGAAATAAGAGCATATGGATTCACAGAAATTTTCTGTACTTCTGAATAAACAGGAGTTCCTTTACCTACTGTTGTTTTTAATCTTACATCTACATTTGAAGCAACACCTGTTGGCAATCCAAGATTTAGCATCAAAGCATTAAATTCTATAACTGTATAAGATTTGGACAATATACCACTGCTTAAGCCTGCTTCTTTTACTAAAGCAAAATTAGTCCCTGAGACTGCAAATTGTAAAATATTTGTAATTTCTACCGCGGGCGTGTATTCAGCAGGTGTTATAGTAAAAGTAATAGCATTGTTGTTTGCGTTTGCGCTTGATAATGATAAAGTATTGGCGCTTGCCTTAAGTATGGGTGCAGATTTTAGAGATAAAACAGCCTGATCTTCATCTTTATCACAAGACCAAACCATCATAATGGCTAAAGCTGCGAAAAGAAAATTTATTATTTTTTTCATTATAATGACTTTTAAAAAATTAATACCCTGGATTTTGTGACAAGTTAGAATTCAAATTTAAATATTTATTAGGAATAGGAAATAAGGTTCTCGTAGAAGCTATAGAGTTTCCGTTTTGGATACCTCCTTTCCATTGCCATGTATAACCAGAAACATAATGATTTAATCTAATTAAATCCTGTCTTCTAGTACCTTCCCAGTATAACTCTTTCGCTCTTTCATTCAGAATAAACATTTCTTTTGCATCTGTACTAGTAAGAGCATTAATATCAGACATTGAAATATTTGTAACACCTGCCCTTGTTCTTAAAGCATTAATGTAATTTAAAGCAGTAGCAGTACTTCCTTTTCCATTGACGATTGCGAGTTCTGCATACATTAAATACGCATCGCCCATTCTGAATAAAGCAAAATCAGCATCTGCAAAAATCCCATCACTACCGTTTCCACCAGTTGACTTTATGTTTGAATACTTAATCAATTTTGTTCCTTCTTCAAATTTAGAATAGTCAGAAATCGAAGCCGGATCAGTATTTCCTGAAACTTTCATAACCCTAGCGTCACTTCCAACAGATTGAATAAATTCTTGTCTTGCTCTAAAACCAGCCCAACCATCATTGACACCTAATGTAGCTCCTACAGATTTTACACAACTTGCCAGAATTAAAAATGTTGTTCCTCCGTAGGTTTTTGTCTTTATTCCGTCAAAAGTAATAGGAAAAATGGCTTCATCCTGTGCTCCATTGATATTATTATCCGCCTTGAATAAATTTGCATAAGGTATAGTTGCTATTTTATAAGGTGAACCAATAACTTTTGTAATTTCTGTTAAAGCTTCAGTACTTTTATCAACTCCTGTATAAACTTTAGCATTTTGATATAATTTGGCTTTTAACATCCATGCAGCTGCTTTATCTGCTCTACCATATTCGTTTGTTTTTGGAGCTACTAAATCTGCATCTATATCATTTAACTCTCCAATAATATAATTGAATACATATTCTCTTGATTGCATTGGAGGCTTTACTCCAGAGCCAATAACATAATCTTCAGTAGCAAATGGCATTTTGCCATAAATATCGATTGCATGATAGTATGATAATGCTCTTAAAAATCTTGCTTCAGCACGAAAAATTTTTATTTGGGTCTTTAAATCTGCTGAAACACCTCTGGAAGATAACTTTTCATCTGTCGTTTCTCTTAAAAATTCATTTACCAAACCTACTTGAAAAAATATTCTTGCAAAAAAAGCTTCGTTAAATTTGTTATCTGCATTCCAAGTATTGAAGTTAAGGTCTCTAATCCCCGGATTATCAGACTCTCCCCATGCAATAATTGCCTCATCAGTCGTTAGTTCCTGCAGTTGCCAATATCCTCTGATGTATTGTGAAAACCCCTCGTTAGGTCCTCCATCTGCTTCTGCTCCTAAGTCTGAATTCCCATTAGGAGAAGTTTGTCCTGTTACCGCTAAACCAGCATAAATTTTTGCTAAAAATTGTTTATATGACTCCGGATTCGCATAAAATTGCTCAGAAGTATATAATTCATCATCATTTACTTTAACATCCAAATCATTGAGACAAGAAGTTATTGATAAAAGAAATGCACTAGCTATCGCTAAGTTTCTTAATTTTAATATATTTAGTTTCATTTTTCCTTACATTTAAAAGTTAGCATTAATTCCAAAAGTAAACATTCTGGCTCTTGGATATATTGAATTATCTATTCCATTATTAAATACCTCGGGATCTAAATTTTTATACTTCGTTATGATTAGCACATTGTTTACACCTGTGTATAATCTGATGGATCCGTTATTCTTTAATAATTTGTTAAAAGTATAACCAAGTGTTATATTATCCAACTTAACAAAACTTCCATTTTTAACGTAGTAATCCGATTCTTTATTAGTAAATGTGAAATTAGTGTTATTAAAGTCCACAGGAGCGTTATTAATTGTACCGTCCACTGTATTGTTAATATTCCCCAACTGAGCTCGATCTGCTGAAATTTGGTCATATACATAATTTCCTATGCTTGCTCTCCAAGCCATTGAAAAGTCTATATGTTTTCCAAAAGTTGCATTAGTCATAAAGCCCATTGTTACATCTGCCTGAGGTTTCTTATAAATATATTTATCTGCAGAAGTGATTACTCCGTCATTATTTCTGTCTACATAAGCTCCTTCTATCGGCTTACCATTACTATCATAAACCTGTTGGTAAACGTTAAATGCATATGGAGAATATCCTGTAGTAAATGTTTGAATAAAAGCACCTAAACCAACACCTCCTTTATCTATATTATCAAGCTCTAATTCTTTGATTTTTATCGTATTATAGGTTAAGTTATAATTAAAGTTTAATGTGAAATTTTCCTTTTTTACTGCTTTAACATCCAGACCTAAATCAATACCTTTTGACTGTAATCTTCCTATATTTTTAGGACCTATAATTCTCAAATTTTCTAAAGGCCCTTCAGGAACAATAGATAATAAATCCTTGGTATCTGCTAAATAAAAGTCTAATGTCCCTGTTACTCTATTGTTAGCAAATCCAAAATCTAATCCCAGATTATATTTTAAACTTTCTTCCCATTTTAAGTTTTCATTATACCCATTTGCTTTTGCAATTTGATAAAATGAGTTTCCAAACTGATAAAATAAAGTTGAAGAAATATTATAAGTCTTAAAATAATCATATCTATAGTCTCCAATATCCTGTTGACCAGTTTTTCCTATACTAGCTCTTAGCTTAAGATCTGATATTGCAGAATTTCCTTTTAAAAAATTTTCTTCAGAAATTTTCCAAGCAGCTGCTACACCTCCGAAATTACCCCATCTATTCTCTTTATTAAAGCGGGAAGATCCATCTCTTCTGTAATTCAAAGTAATTAGATATTTACCTGCATATCCTAAATTTAGCCTACCAAAAAACGCCTGCAAATTAACATCTGGTTTAGAATCAGGATTATAGAAATTATTTGCAGGATCTAAAGAATATAAGAAAATATTACCTGTGGTAAAACTTGTTTTATGATAATTTTGGTATTCATAACCTCCCATAATATCAAAATTAAATTTTCCAAAAGTCTTTGAATAATCCAACTGTATATTAGCATTTTTATTCAATAGACTTTCTCCGGAAAAAGACTCCGAGCCATAATAAGCAAAAGTATTTTTTACAGAATAATACCCGTTTCTGGAATATTTATTTGTTGTAACGTGACCATCAAGCTCCTTGCTATCCAGACCAGCATTTGCAATTAACTTCAGTTCTGGCAAAAAATGGAATTTATATTCCATATTCACATTTCCAAAAAACCTTTTAAAATTTTGAATATCGTGTTTGTTCCTTAACTGAGCGACAGGATTAGCTACTCCATTAGGATTGTATGTTCCTGTCGTAGCATTAAAATTACCCCCTTTATTTTCGTAGTAACCATCTCCATAGATAGAATTACTATCATAAACGGATTGTGTCGGGTTCATAGAAAGTGCATTACCTATTGCTCCTTCATCAGCATTATTCTTAAAAGTATAAGAATAAGTACCTGTAATATTAAATTTTAAATGATCGTCAAAAAAACTCGGGCTAATAGCAATATTTCCTGTTGTTCTTTTGAAACCGGAAGTAATTAATAATCCTGTATTATCTAAATGGTCTACTGAAAAACGAGTTGGTACTTTACCAAATAAACTACCGGAAACCGAAGCATTAATATCACTGGTTACAGAAGTTTTAAAAATTTCATCTTGCCAGTCTGTATTAACTGTACCTAATTGAGAAACCTTGCCCGGAACATACTGATTAATTAGAGATCTAAATTCTTCACCATTATATACTTTAATTTTTTTAGCTAAAGTATTAACTGTTGTAAAAGCATTTAATGATACTCTTAATTTTTTACCTCCTTTTTTAGTAGTGATTAATAAAACCCCATTAGATCCTCTGGATCCATAAATCGCTGTTGAAGCAGCATCTTTCAATATAGAAAAGGATTCTATATCATTAGGATTAATGGTAGATAATGAAACTCCATCCAAAGGTAAACCATCTACAACAAGCAAAGGCTCGTTACTGGCATTTAAGGAAGATCCTCCCCGTACTCTAATTACAGGTTCACTTCCCGGCGTTCCTGACTGCGTGATGATAACTCCGGAAGCACGACCATTGATAAGCCCTTCTGCGGTTGCTACGGCACCTTTATTAAAATCGGCTGATGATAGTGCTGTAATAGATCCCGTAAGATCTGTTTTCTTTTTAGCTCCATACCCAATCAAAACAACCTCTTCTATCTTTTTTTCTTTCGTAGCAGAGTCTTTTGTTTGAGCATGAATCATTGTACTTGCTAATAAAAATGCAGGCGCAATTTTTAATACCGTTGTAAAGTTTTTCACAATATTTCTTTTATATAGTTTCGTTCTTGTTAAATAAGCATTCCTGCTTGCGATGCAATTTATAAAAAAATTATAATTATGATAAATTTATTTAAAATTAACATAAATTTATGTATATTAAACGATCCATTTAAGTTAAATATTTATTTTTCAATTCGTTGCATTAAAATATGCAATACATAATACTGGTTTAAAATTAACAAAAAGTTAAACAATCGTTTAACTAAATGTAATATTTGACATCCTCAAATTACCCGTAAAGCTTCAAAATACAGACAATATCAGATTTTCATGGATAATGCTTATCTTTGCACCCTAAAACTTTACTATAAATGTCAAACAGAAAGATGATTACGGCGGCATTGCCATATGCAAACGGACCGGTTCATATAGGGCATTTGGCAGGTGTTTATATTCCTGCGGATGTATATGCGAGATTTCAGAGAAGATTGGGGAAAGATGTAGCGTTTATCTGCGGAAGCGATGAACACGGAATTCCTATTACCATAAGAGCTAAAAAAGAAGGGGTTACACCACAGGATATTGTAGACAAATACCACGAAATCATTAAAAAATCTTTTTCAGATTTAGGGATTTCTTTTGATGAATATTCCAGAACAACCTCTCCGAAACACTACGAAACCAGTCAGGATTTCTTTAAGGTTCTTTATGAAAAAGGAAAATTCACCGAAGAAATGTCTGAGCAGTATTTCGACAAACAGGCAGGAGAATTCTTAGCAGACCGATACATCGTCGGAACCTGCCCGAACTGCGGCAATGAGAACGCTTATGGAGACCAGTGTGAAAAATGCGGTACTACCCTTTCACCTTCGGAATTGATTAATCCGAAATCCATGTTAAGCGGAAACGTTCCTATTTTGAAAGACACAAAAAACTGGTACTTACCATTAAATGATTACGAAGATTTCCTGAACGAATGGATTATTGAAGGGCATAAAGACGACTGGAAACCCAACGTTTACGGACAGGTAAAATCATGGTTAAATGATGGGTTAAAACCTCGCGCCATGACCCGAGACCTGAACTGGGGTGTTCCGGTTCCGCTCCCGAATGCGGAAGGAAAGGTATTGTACGTTTGGTTCGATGCGCCAATCGGATATATCTCTTTCACGAAAGAATGGGCGGAGAAAAACGGAAAAAACTGGAAAGATTACTGGCAAAGCGAGGAAAGTGATTTGGTTCACTTTATTGGAAAGGATAATATCGTGTTCCACTGTATTATTTTCCCAGCGATGATGAAGGCTCACGGAGATTATATCATGCCTAAAAATGTTCCTGCTTTTGAATTTCTTAATCTTGAGAACGATAAAATTTCCACCTCGAGAAACTGGGCGGTTTGGGCGCACGAATATGTGGAAGATTTCCCGGGACAACAGGATGTTTTAAGATATGCCTTACTTTCTTCCGCTCCTGAAACTAAAGATAACAATTTTACGTGGAAGGATTTCCAGACGAAAAATAATTCTGAACTGGTAAATAAATTTGGAAATTTTATTAATAGAGTAATTTCTTTCACAAACAAAAATTTTGAAGGAAAAGTTCCAAACGGAGTTTTAGATGAAGAAAGTAGAACTGCTATTAAAACTGCGATAGAAAAAGTTAGCTATCACTTAGAAAAGTATGAATTTAGAAATTCTTTGAATTCATTCATGGAACTTGTTGATTATGGTAACTTGTATCTTCAAAATGCAGCTCCTTGGAAAACAATAAAAGAAGATGTTAATATTGCTGGTCAAGCAATGTTTGTCGGAGCACAAATTGCCGCTGTAGTTGCCCAATTATGTGAGCCGTTCATGCCTTTCTCAGCAGAGAAATTATTTGGCTACTTTAATATTGAGAAAAAGAATTGGGAAGATTTAAAAAATTCCGAGATACATATTGAAGCTGGTCATAAAATTGAAAATGCTCCACTTTTATTTACTCCTATTGAAGACAGCGTTATCGAAGCTCAAATCCAGAAATTGGAAGACACCAAGCAAAACAATAAAAAAACAAACCCTAACGCAAAACCTATGAAAGAAGAAATCACTTTTGATGATTTTATGAAAATCGACTTAAGAACAGCTACTATTTTAGAAGCTGAAAAAGTTGAGAAAGCAGATAAATTACTGAAACTAACTGTTGATACAGGAGTGGATGTAAGAACTGTAGTTTCAGGAATTGCAGAAAGCTTTACCCCGGAAGAAGTTGTTGGAAAGCAGGTTATGATTTTATTGAATCTTGCCCCAAGAAAAATCAGAGGAATTGAATCTCAGGGAATGTTGCTTTTAACTACAAAACCGGACGGAAAATTATCTTTTGTAACGCCGGATGACAGCAATGTTGAAAATGGTATTGAGATCGGATAATCCGATATTGAGATAAAAAATAAATCCACGTGAATTCAACTTCATGTGGATTTTTTATTTGTCATTGCGAGGAGCAAAGCGACGAAGCAATCTCAAACTTAAAAAATAACATTCAGACTTAACTTTTCTTAAAGCCTTAACAGAATCTTAATGGTTAAAATTTAAAACATTAAGATTGATTTATGTTATTAAGATTGAAGTTGTTTAAACTAATTTTAAATTTAACCGCAAAAGGGACAAAAGACTTTATGGGATTTATTTAAAGTATTTCAAAAGTCTGCAAAGAGAAAAAATCTTTGATTTTTTTTTTAACTTATGTGCTCTTTTTCATTTAAGTATTAAACTTAAGAAACTAAAGTGTTTAAATCTTTTGCTTCTTTTGTGATAAAAAAATTTGAACGAGTTTATTAATAAAAAGATTGCTTCGTCGCTTTGCTCCTCGCAATGACAAAAACCAGTTATTTCTTAGTCAGCCTCGCCAGATAAGAATCCTCTTCCTGCAACACTTTTTCTATTTTAAAACCATTATTCTCTGCTGCATTTTTTAAGGTATTGAAATCCAGATACAGCCATTTTATCGGATCTTCAGATTCTCCTTTATAATGAACAATATAATCGAGTTCGCCGTAATATCCTTCCGCAGGAATATAAACTCCGCCGTCCTCATCTTCGTCAAACATATACAGAATATCTGTGCTGTCGATTAAAATCTGACCGTTCGGATTCAAAAGCGAATAAAGTTTTTTCAGATAAATATCAATCACATGAAGACTTTGGAAAATGCCTGTGCCGTTCATCAGTAAAAGAATCGTATCAAATGTTTCTCCGGAAAAATGAAGCATATTTTCAGCAACTGCTTTCTTTATTCCTCTTAACCGGCAGACTTCAATGGATTTCGGAGAAATATCCAATGCCTTAACATCCAGATTTTTTTCATTCTGAAGATATAAAGCATGAGAACCCGCTCCTGCTCCAATGTCTAACGTTTTTCCTTTTGCAAGTTGCAGAGCTTTTTGCTCAATTGTATTCATTCCGTCAAAATCACGGAACAGATATTTTACAGGAAGTTCATCCAGTTCGGAAATAGAAGTTTCGGTCTGCAGATCTTCAGGATTTTCGTTGTGATAAAAATCCCAAATGGCTTTCCCCATTAAATCTTTCATAGCGTAATATATTGATGCAAAGATAAGTTTTTTGAAATTTTTAAATGAACATCTATTGTGAAAAACGCACTTAACTAAAAGTCTGCTTAAACTTTTATTTAACCGCAAAAGGTGCAAAAGATCTACTAAATTTTTATTTCAAGTTGATGAAAAAGGTCACAATAGTTTTTAAAAATCTTTGATTTTTATTCTTTTGAGCACTTTGATTATTCTGGAAATTCGCTTTAACATTATCTTTTGTCCCTTTTGTGGTTAATTCTGAAATTAGTTTATCACAAGTTTTAATACTAAAATAAACATTCGGAATTTCCACATTAAAATTTTAAACTTTCTAAAAACGCAAAGCCCCACTTTACAATTAAAATGGTGCTTTGACTCAGTAAATGAAAAACAAGGTTCTTTACATCGCAGGACCTGCTGCGTCTTTTATTTCTTCGGATAATCTTTTTCTTTCCAAAAGTCTTCTTCTGGCAATTACAGATTTTCCGCTTAACACTTTTATAAATCTTGTGGATACAAAACGTTCTCTTCCAAAATGATGCGTAAGAATATATCCTAAAATTCCGAAACCGGCAATAACGATATATCCGAAAATCTTTTTATTGGCAGCAATAATGGCATTGAGCTGAATTCCTTTAAGATTGGCAGCCACACTTTGTGAACTCACCGTTAATCCATCCATATAAACCGCCAGATTTCCTAAACTTTCCACCTGAAAACGGTACTGAAACCATGAAAATACCGCCGAAAAGAAACCGATCGTAATAAAAGTTCTCCAGACCAAAGCCAGTCCGATGGCAGCCATCATATCATCAAGTTCAAGCTTATCCAGCGTGTAATACCAAACGGAAATAAAAAGTACCGTCATCCCAAAACCTTTCAGGAATAAAGGAAGATACCAGTTGTCATAATTAAACTCCAAAACCATCGAGAAATACATAATAACTGAATATCCCAACATTGCTGCAAATCCGGAAAAAATATACATTTTCACAGGTTTGTCTCTTTTAAACCAGATAATCGCCACAATTCCGGCAACTACAATTCCGGGAATCATCAGAAGATTTAGCTTCGCATTGGTTAATTGGTCGTATCCCAAAACTCCGACGGCAAAAATATTCTGTAACGTTGCCGTTGCCATAAACATTCCCAGACAAAGAAGCATAAACAGACCATGAAGAACATTACTTTTTGAAAAAACTTTGAATGATAAATAAGGTCTTTTCAGATGCGTCTGTCTGGTCACCAAAAGCGCAAAACTTACAAAAGCACCAATTGATGCATTGATGATATTTTTAGAATTCAGCCAGTCCTGCTGTTTTCCAAAAGCAAAAACATACGCCGAAAACATAAACGTTGCCACAAATAGCAGAATACTCAACCAGTCAATATAATGAAGCGGGACTTTTAAAGCAAAATATTGATCGTGCATAAAAATCCACTGCAAAACAGCCAGTCCGAAACACAAAATCGAAATCAGCACGAAAAACTGCTGCCAGTTATACAAAACCGAAACTTCTACGGCATAATATCCCGCAATCTGGTTCATAATCAGAATAAAAGAATAAAAAACACCGTAAAAAACACCACGGTTTCCGATCATTGCCATAACGGGTAAAAATAATTCGATCGCAACAATCATTTTAAAGAAACCGATCAGAAGAGAACTTCCGATGATTACAGAAGGCTGAAGTGTGGTTGCATTGATGTAATTTAAAATTCCCAAAAGAACCAGAACAACCGTAATTTTATCCCTGATCTTAAACCGCATTTTCAGTCTAAGAACAATCGGCATTGCCGCTCCCATTCCGATCGTGGAAGCATAATTCGCAAAAATATAATTTTCCGAAAGCGCACCGGTTCCGCCCACCATATAACTGATGTTTCCTGTGTAAACACCGCCCAAAGGCATCACGATCGCCAGTAAAAGCACGATCAGTAAAAGCTGAACAGGTTTCGGTACCCAATCTCGGTATAATCCTTTGTTGTACATATTTTAAAATTTGATTTGAAGGCTGAAAGTCTGAAGATGTATGATTTTCCAAACACATTAGCCTCGGTTTTCCTCATCCTCTTTCTGTCCTTCTTATTTTTTAATCACAATATTCATATTCATTCCTGCGCTCAGCTTTTCGATATCTTCTTTTTTATTGGAAGGCGTAAACTCAATTCTTACAGGAATTCTCTGCTGAACTTTAATGAAGTTTCCGGTAGAATTATCCGTCGGAATATTAGAATATCTTGAACCTGTAGCCGCAGAAATCGCTGTAACCACTCCTTCAAATTGTTTTCCGCCCAAAGCATCGGCTGTCATCATCATTTTTTCTCCTGTTTTTACATTCGGCATCTGACTTTCCAGAAAATTGGCAGTTACCCACTTCTGACCGTTCAAAACAATCGTCGCAACCTGTTGTCCCGGCTGAATCAACTGTCCTTCAGAAATCGTTCTTCTTCCCATCACTCCGTCATAAGGCGCGGTAATTACTGTATAAGAAAGATTAATTTTCGCCATATCCAATGCGGATTTAGTTCGTTTAATTTCCGCATCAATGATCCCGAATTTACTTTTCACTTCTACAGTTGAAAGATTTGCCGACTGTTTCTGGTTGATTAAAGTCTGATACGCCGCTTTTTGTGCATCATACTCCGTTTTCACCTGATCGTACTGCTGTCTCGTCACCGCTTCGGAAGCTAGAAGGTTTTTGTAACGGTTTAAATTCTGCTCAGCATTCCAGAGTCTTGCTTTTGCTCCCGCAATATTAGATTCCATTACATTCACGTTATTGGAAACCGTATTCACCGATGAACTTGTTGCCGCTCTTTGCGCCAAAGCATTTTGATACGCAGCTTCCGCCTGTCCGATCTGGGTTAAAATTTCGCGGTCATCCAATACAACAAGCGTATCTCCTTTTTTAACCTTTTGATGCTCAATGAATTTTATCTCTTTGATGTAAGCTGAAACTCTTGTATTGATAGGGTTGATAAATTCCTCAACCTGAGCCGCTTCCGTATAGGTTTTATCACCGATGTGAAAATATTGCGCAATCAGCCAGTACAATCCAAAACCAATCACGGCAAAAACCACGATATTGGAAATGACAGCTTTGATTCTGTTTTTCTTTCGTTCTTTTTTATTGGCTGCAGCTCCTGAATTGACAGGAGCCTGAGTTGTATTTTGTGTATCTTGTTCCTTGTTTTCCATTTTGTTTTTCAAATTTTAAATATTAAAGTGTTCCGGTAGATTTTAAAAGATTATAATACTGATACAGCACATTGATTTCTCCATTTGCATAATCAAGCTCCGATTGTAACTTTTGGTTCTGCGCGTCGATCATTTCTGCCTGTACCGCCAACTGATTCAGATATTTAGCTTCGGTAATTTTATAGTTTTCTTCCGCCAGTTTTTTAGCATCATTTAAAATTCCCGCCTGCTGAATAGATTCCTGATATTTGGTATACGCCGCATTTACAGCCATATCAATATTCTGCTGCGTTAAAGTCATGGCATCATTCGCCTGCGTTTTCTGCAGCTCTCCCAGCTTCACTTTTTCTTTGGTTTTAAAAAGATTATCAATATTGTAACTTAATGAAATCCCCGTTTGCCAACCACCGGAATACATATCCAGAACAGGATTTCTTGTTGTAATCGGTCTTTGCAGAGAATATCCTCCAAAACCTGAAATCGTAGGCATTCTGTCGGTTTTAATAATTTCAATATTTTTATCGGCAACATCAATATTTGTTTTCGCAGATTTCAGCAAAGGATTGCTGTCATGAGCGAGATTTACATAATACTCGATCCCGATTCCCGATTCTTTGTTCTGCAAACTTTCTACAGGAACAATTTCAGTATCAGTGGGTAATCCTAAAGCAATGCTTAAATTATAATTCAGAATTTTTTTATTGTTTTTTAACGTTAAAATACCCTGATCTAAATTTTTGATTGCCAGTTCACCACGAATGACCTCATTTCTCGTCACCATTCCCTGCTGATAAAATTTCTGAATATTTTTCAGTCTTTCCTGAGCCAGTTTTTTATTGTTCTGAAAAACTGCTTCCTGATTTAAAATTTTATAAATATCCAGATAATTTGAAATGACCAGAAGTTTTACGTCCTGTTTATTCTTTTCCAGATCCAGTTTGGAAAGCTGCTCACGAAGTCCCGCCATTTCAATAGATTTGTTCACCAATCCGCCTTTAAAAATAAGCTGTGTTGCCTGAACCGCATACGAACTTCCGTAGTGCGGCATTGGAATATTAGTGGAATTTAAGAAATCTTTGTCGATCGCAACCACATCGCCTAAGTAGAACTGACTGGTAGAAGCTGTAATGTTCGGCAGTTTCTGTAGTTTTACCACTTCCGTATTCTGTCTGGCAATGTCGATATTCTGTGCCGAAACTTTCAGTTGCTGATGATTCTGCACCGCGAGTTCGGCAACTTCGTCTACAGTGAGCTGTTTTATTTCCTGTGAAAAAAACAGCGCAGGAAATAAGGCTATCACGAGTGATAGCGCTGTTTTTATGTTCTTAACCATTTTACCTTGTTTTACGGATACAAAGGTACGGCAGCAACAAACTCAAACAAATGTTTAAGAATTGGAAAAAGATGTTCAAATGTAAGATTTTAGTTTTCGAACTGATTTCTGTATTGAGAAGGACTTTCGCCCAGATGTTTTTTAAAAAAGTGCGAAAAAGAATAAGGATCACTAAAACCGAGAATACCGGAAATCTCCGAAACCGGCTTATTTGAAGAGTTCAGCAGTACTTTTGCCTCGTTCATCACAATCAGTGAAATAATCTGGCTTGCCGACTTTCCCGTAATCTCTTTTACAACCGCCGAAAGATGTCTGGTTGTAATCGACTGACGTTGCGCATAGAACTCCACGCTTCGCTCATGGGTGTGGTGTTGCGCGAGATCATTCAGGAAAATAAAAACAATTTCTTCCTGTCTGGACATCTGGCTCATAGAATTGCTGTCTTCCTTGGAAATAATTCCTGCCATCTGATAACAGAAAACAGAAAAAAGATGTTCAACAATTTCTTTCTTGTAGGTCATTTCTGTCTCAGAATCGAGAATATATTTCAGGAAATTAACACTTTTCCAGACCACTTCCAGTTCATCCGGTTCGAAAGGAACACCAATGTTCATCTGCTGCCTGAAGTAACGGTAAGTAATTAATCTGTTGAATTTCAAAGATAAGGCGGAGATAAATTCACGTTTGTAAGAAACCATTCTCGACTGGAAATCATCACTGATGGAGATCATTTCGTACACCGTCTGAGGATCCGTCACCATAAACATATTGGCAGAAAGCTCAAGATCGCGGAAGTGCTGTTTCAGCTTAATGCTTCCGGTTTTCACAAAGATAAACGCAGGATTATCAGGACGGAACGGTTTATCGACAGAAATTCTCTCGAAAATATTATGTTGCGTAAAGATTTCAACCCCGAATTTTTCTAAGACAGACATAGTACAAATGTAAGCAATCTCTTGAGCGATCACAAAAATTTATTATTTTAGTGTTTTCCAAATTAATGATATGAGAAAAATTGATTTACTATTTGCAGAATACGCCGAAAGCCACAGAAACTCGACCAATAAACTGATCCACTGGATCTGTGTTCCTTTAATTTTCTGGACAATTTTAGGTTTTATTTCTATCATTCCTTCAAAATCAATTGGCTTCAGGTACATCGGCGAAATCAGCTATATAAGCTTTGCTGCCATCGCTTTAGTGACCATTTTTTACACCAGACTTTCTTTTTTAATCGGTCTGATTATGTTTTTCGTGATGATTTTAATGGAAAGTTTCGCTTATGGAATCAATATCCGTTTTGAAGAAAAATCGTGGATGGTTTACCTCGCTGTTTTTGTAATAACGTGGATTTTTCAGTTTGTAGGACATAAGATTGAGGGCAAAAAACCTTCTTTCCTGAAAGATTTGCAGTTCCTTTTGGTAGGACCGATCTGGCTGTTGAGTTTTATTCTTAAAAAACTGGGAATCAGATATTAATTGTAATGATTGATGAATGATAAATGATAATTGATGATCGATAACTGAAACGGATGATTAAAGATGGAAGTTGGTTTTCAGGCTATACAACTTCCCTCTTACTATATTGTGTTTCCAGCAAGAGTTATTTCAACCGTTGAAGTCGCGCATATAAAACTTCCCTCTTCCGGCATCAAACTTCTAACCTTATTAATCTTCAAGAGCATAAACGGCAAAACTTGCCAACCAATGATCTCCCCCGTAATTTCCCTGAAAAAGCAATGGCAATCCGTTGTTTAAAAATACTTTGGCTGTTTTCTCAAATTTCTGTTTCAAAGGATGATTTGCAGGAAGCGATTTAGCGATTCCTTTCATGCACCACGCTTTAGAAAAAGATAAACCAACCAAATGAACCGTCTGATAATCTGATAGATCACTCACCACCGGAATTTTTTCAATATTTTCCAGGCTTCGCTTTTCATAGAAATTATTTAACCATACGACAAATTCTTTTTGGGGTAAAACGCGTCGCATGAGATCTGCAATTTCCAGACTTGGCGAAAAGAAATCCGATCCGTCCGGTTCTAGATAAGCGGGTGTTTTTGTATTTTTCAGATAAAAATATTTCGCTTTTTCAATAAGCTGATTTTCAAAATATTTATCTCCGGTCGCTCTTGCCCAATCGAGTGCAAAAACCATTGCAAAAGCAGTATTGGGATGAACTCCCGTTCTGTTAGGGTAGGTTTGTTTAGGCAAAAAAGTCTTCCACGAAGCTAAAATTTTATCGGTAAGAGGCTTTAGATTCTCATGCCATATTTTTGCTTTGGGATGATTCCATGTTGTCAGTTCTTCGTCCAATTTCAATAACCAAGCCCATCCGTACGTTCTTTCGAATGTTCCGGTTAGCTGATATTTGGTGAAATAATCGGCTTCGGTCTGTAAATTTTCTTTTTTAAATGAATTGTCTAGAATGTTTTCAATGTCTTTTGCTACGGAAAGACCGGGTTTTGTTTTCAGCAGCCGAAGCAGCATCCAGTGTCCGTGAACAGAGCTGTGCCAATCGAAGCAGCCATAAAAACTGGGATGAAGATCTTTAGGACTTAAAGGAACTTCTTTTTCGTTATTGATGATATGCGCCGTTTTGTTCGGATATTCCTGATTGATACAATGAAGCGGCTTTTCAGATAATCTCACCGCCATTTCATCGGTAAGTTTCAGAATTTCCTGACCAAACATCATAAACGGTAAAAAAACGATAGCTAAAAGACTCTTTTTCATTCATTAAAAATATAAAATAAATTCAATTTTTCATTTGCGATCAGGCTAAAAATAGAAATTCATAAATTATCTTCAATTATTTTAAATATTTATTAGAAATTCATCCTTTAAAACAATTTTAAGCATGATTTTTGATCATGTTCCCGAAACTTTTATTCATGAAAAAATTATTTCTACTGTTATTCTGTTTAATCCTTATCCATTGTGGAAAATCTGAAAAAATTGCAGATGCCGCAGTTGCAATGGAAATTACGGCAAACGACACCGACAAAGCATTTCTAAAGGAAGAAGCACCACCGCCACCAAACAGTATTTCGGAAAAAATAGCTTCTAACAACAATCCCTCTTCTTCTCAAACCAATCTAACCATTTCCAAAAAGATCATCAAAAACGGCGATCTAAAAATTCAGGTCGGAGACATTAAAAAAGCTCAGGATCAGGTTAGTAGCATTGTAAAAAGTAACAAAGCCTATATTCAGAAAGAAGAGTTTCAGAATAATGATAATGAGGAAAATATCGATTTAACCATCAGAGTTCCTCATCAGAATTTCGATGCTTTGGTGAATTCTTTTTCAGATGGTGTCGGTTCGGTTTTGTATAAAAATATCTCTTCAGATGATATAACGGAAGAATATACTGATGTTTCCATAAAACTTGCCAATAAAAAGATTTATCTTGAGAAATACAGAGATATGCTGAAAAGTGCAAAAACAACGAAAGACATTTTGGAAATTCAGGAAAACATCCGTGAACTGGAAGATGAAATTGATGTTTCGGAAGGCAGACTTCGTTTTATAGACGACCGCGTGAATTACAGCACTTTAAACCTTATTTTATACAAAGAAAAAGCAAGAACTTCCGCCACTTCGAAGGTTGGTTTCGGAAGCCGTTTCGGAGATTCGGTAACGGAAGGCTGGAACAGTTTTGTGGCTTTTCTTTTAGGAATTATTTCGCTTTGGCCTTTCTTTCTGCTGATTCCTGTAGCTGTATTTCTTTGGAGAAAATGGAGAAACAGGAAGAAAAAATAAATGATAAAAATGTTTTCAATATCAGATCATTACAAAGACTTCGACAAGCTCAGTCTGACACCGCTACAAAATAAAAGTTAGTATTAGAGATATCATGCTGAGCCTAGAGTTTATCCTGAGCTTGACCAAAGAAAGCGTCTTTTTTAGATAAACAACCTGCAAAATCTGCGGGAGATTACAAAACCTTCTATTTTCCCAAAACAAATACCGCAGGAATTTTATGGAGTTCCGGTTTTTGCTTCTGCCACTCTTTTATGGTTTTTGTTTTAATAAATTCCTGTTCAGCATCGTTGATATTGGCGGCGATGCAAAGCTTTGTGTTTGGTGATAAAAACTTAGTCAGATCTTCAAAAAGGGCGTTGTTTCTGTAAGGGGTTTCCATAAAAATCTGCGAATATCCTGTCTTCTGAACCAGACTTTCTAGCTGAAGAATCTGCTTCTTCTTTTCACTTTTATCAATCGGAAGATAGCCGTTGAAGGTGAATTCCTGACCGTTAAAGCCACTGGAAATTAGCGCTAAAATAATCGATGAAGGTCCTGAAATCGGGATAACGCGGATGTTTTTCTCATGACACCATTTCACCATCAGATTTCCCGGATCTGCAATGCACGGAAGTCCCGCTTCAGAAAGCAAGCCGAAATCCTGACCTTTTAGCATCAGTTGCTGCGCTTCTTTAATATCTGCATTTTCTGTGTATTTATCCAGCAAAAAAAGTTTCAGCTCCGACTGTTTTTTTTCAGGAGCGAAAAATTTAACCACTTTTCTGGCAGTTTTTTCATTTTCCACGAAGAAGTAATCGGTCTGCATGATATACTCTTTAATCACCGGTGAAAAATGCGTAATAGAGGTGTTTTCCGAAAGATAAGCAGGAAGTAAAAAAAGCATGATTTTATTTTTTTGTTCTTTCTTTTAAAGAAGGTTGTGGGTAATATTTTGTAAGATCCATGGAAAAAGAAACGGAAGTAATTTTCCATTTGCCGTCGGTTTTCATTAAAGTCCAGATTTCTTTTCCCCAGTTCAGCATTTTGCCGTCATGCCAGAAACTGTAATCGAAATTAGCGGAAGCAATAGATCCGTCTTCGATAATTTTCATATTATCAAATTTTTCCTCCGATTTATTGTCTTTAAAACTTTTAATGAAGGCTTTGTAATTATCTGTAAAATAAATTTTTTCGTCGGGATATTCTGTTATCACTTTTTTGTAGGTACGATCTGTATATACTCCCGTCCAGAGAACCGGATCCTGAAAAAGCGATACAAACTTTGCCTCATCTCTGGTTTTAATGCAGTTCATAAAATCATCCATCATGGTACGGATGGCGATTTCATCTTTTGTCTGGGCAAAAGCAAAACTGCTGTAAAAAAGAAAAAGGACGAAAAATTTCTTCATAATTATTTTGAAATTTTATTTAAAACAGCATCGCAGCCACGATCCAGCAAATGATAGACGTCTTCAAATTCCTGCATATCTCCCCAATAAGGATCGGGAACTTCAGCATTTTCATGATCGCCCAAAACTTCAAGAAATAAAGACACTTTTTTTCGCTGTTCTTCATTTTTAGCTTTAGAAACCACATCAGCCAAAACATCCACATCCATGCAGTAGATTTTATCAAATGTTTCAAAATCAGACTGCGTTATCGGTCTGGATCTCTGTTTCGAAATATCAATTCCGTGGTTTGAAGCGGTTTTAATGGCTCTTTTGTCGGGATGATTTCCTTCGTGCATGGAAATAGTTCCTGCAGAATCTATTACAAAATTTTCAGGAGCCTTTGCTTTCATAATTCCTTCTGCTAAAGGACTTCTGCAAATGTTTCCCAGACATACCATTAATATTTTCATCTCAGTCTCAGGTTTTAATGTTTCAGGTAACAAAACTAAATAAAAAATGAAGAATAAAATTATTCTCCATTTTCTGTATTTAAATTAAATTATTTCTTACTGTTTAATTCTCTCTCCCAATTCCTTCACATACTTTTTAACTTCTTTGTCGATCTTGGAAACATCTTTGATGGTATCACAAGCGTACATTACCGTAGAATGGTCTTTTCCGCCCATTTCCTCACCGATCTTTGTGAAAGTGGCATTGGTTAGCTCTTTGGAAAAATACATCGCCAATTGTCTTGGAAGTGCAATTTCTCTTTTTCTTGTTTTGGATAAAAGCTGTTCTTTTTTGATTCCGAAATAATCGCAAACCACTTCCTGAATATAAGGAATGTTGATGACTTTTTTCTGGTTGGATGCAATCTTATTAATGGTATCCTTCAACAAAGTTAAGCTCAGATCCTGCTTATAAATGGTAGAGTAAGCAATAACAGAATTTATGATTCCGATAAGTTCTCTCACGTTTGTTTTTGCTTCCGCAGCAAGGAAATCCAGCATATCATCGGGAAGAACGATTCCGTCTCTGCTTAATTTATCGATGATGATCTGCTTTCTTGTTGAAATATCCGGAGATTTGATCTCTGCAGAAAGTCCCCATTTGAATCGGGAAACAATCCTGTCCTGAATATCAAGAATATCTGCCGGAGCTTTATCTGAAGTTAAGATAATCTGTTTTCCGTTCTGATGCAAATGATCGAAAATGTGGAAGAAGCTGTCCTGTGTTGCAGATTTTCCGGAAAGGAACTGAATATCATCAATGATTAAAACATCAACCATCTGGTAGAAATTCGCAAACTCGGTCTGCTTATGTGCTTTTGCTGCCGAAATAAACTGTTGGATGAATTTTTCGGAAGACAGATATAATACTACTTTATCCGGAAACTGGCTTTTTACTTCCAGACCTACAGCCTGTCCTAAGTGTGTTTTACCTACACCGTAACCACCGTATAAAAATAATGGGTTGAATGCCGTTGCGCCCGGTCTTTTAGCGATAGATCTTGCAACAGTAGCTGCAAATTTGTTGCTTTCTCCTTCTACATAATTATCGAAAGAGAAGTCAGATTTTAAGTTGGAATCAATATTTACTTTTCGGATTCCCGGAACCACAAATGGATTCACGATATTGGCAGAAAAACCTTGCGGCATAGTTTCCTGTACTTTCGGAGTAGGTACAGATTTACCTTTCATATTCATGGTAACGGGTCTTTCCAAACCGGCAGGCTTGTTTTCCATTACAGAATACCATAATTTCACTCCTTTTCCTATGTTTTTCTTCAGGGCAGCCGAAAGCAAGGACAGGTAATTATCCTCAATATATTCCTTGTAAAAATCACTCGGTACCATAAGCGTAAGGTTATTTTCAACCAATGAGATCGGCTGAACCTTATCGAATAGTAAATCGAAAGATTTTTCAAGTTTTTTCAGATCAGAATTATCTTCAGCTGCGTTGAGATTATCGCGCATGAACTGAAGGCACTTCTGCCATATCATCATTAAATTTTCATCCATAATTGATGCCCCGATTAATTCTTAGTTGTTAGTACTTTTTGGAAGGACGACAAAGGTCTAATTTTTTTATCTTAAAAAAAAATATTGTGGATATTGATTATTTAAAAATATATTTGTATGTATATAAAGAAGCTTAAAATGATACACACAACACACTCATTAAGAGTACGTTACGGAGAAACAGACCCTATGAAATACGTTTATTACGGCAACTACGCCGAGTATCTGGAAATTGGAAGAGTGGAGCTTTTCCGAAGCATAGGAATGTCTTATAATGAGATTGAAAATCAAGGAATTTGGCTGCCTGTTTCCGAGTATAAAATTAAGTATTTACGACCTGCTTTTTATGATGAAAAATTAGAAATTCATACCTATGTAAAAAAAATTCCGGGAGTGAGAATTGAATTTGAATATGAAATCTTCAACGAAGAAAATATAAAGATCACAGAAGCTTCTACTACTCTATTCTTTTTAGATGCCAAAACCAACAAAGTGGTGAAGTGTCCGGATTATCTGATGAAACTGATTGAGGAGAACTGGAAGGAATAACACAAACAAAAGCACATACACAGAAGATTAAACTTTTAAAAGTACAAATTGAGCGGCTTATATAAATTTCGCTATATTTAAATAAATAATAACAGAGACATCATGAAGATTGCATTTTTGGGACCGCAGGCAAGTTTTACACAGCTTGCTGCCACCCAGCTTTTCCCGAATGAAGAACTTTTACCACAAACCAATATTTTAGACTGCTTTACTGCGGTAGAAGCCGGAGAGGTTGAAAAAGCCGTTGTTCCGCTGGAAAACTCCATCGAAGGAACGGTTTCCATGACGCTGGATTATCTTTATAAAACACCGGATATAAAAATACAGGCTGAAGCCGTAATGCCGATTGCGCATCATCTGATGATTCATCCAATGTGTGATGAAACAAATATCGAAAAAATATACTCTCATCCGCAGGCTTTAGCGCAGAGTTTTCATTTTCTGGATAAAACATGTAAGGAGATCCCGAAACAGGAGTTTTCTTCCACTGCTGCTGCTGCAAAACACGTTTCTGAACATCCGGACAGAAATCTTGCCGCGGTTGCGAATCAGTTTGCAGCCAATTTATACGGTCTGAAAATTATCCACCGGAACATACAGGATTTTGAACAAAACCATACGAGATTTATTGTTATTTCAAAAAAGCTGGAAACTTATGATAATAAAAATCTGGAAGTTTTGGGAGAAAAATCCGGTCTGCTGATTACCCTTCCGGAAGATCATGCGGGAGGTCTTCATCAGGTGTTGTCTGTTTTTGCATGGAGAAAGATGAACCTCAGCAAGATAGAATCCAGAACGCTGAAAACAGGTCTGGGAAATTACTTTTTTTACATCAATGTATCCGGAATCTGGGAATCAGCACTTTACAAAAACGCTTTGGAAGAGCTTAAAGCACTGAATGTAGAGGTAGATTTCTTAGGAAATTACAGAGAATATATTCTAACGAGTTAATTTATAAGTACATATTTGTAAATTTTTTAAAATATTTCATATTAAAGAGATTTAATAAGTTATTTTTGGTGGTAAGCAGAAAAAAAACTAACTTTACTATAATTACATTCATAAAATATTGATTTTCATATTTTTCATAATGTAATATAATTGAAATTTATCTTCAAAAAAAAGCAATACAATAGGGTTATAAATGCGTTTTTTTTAATAATTTTTCATCAATTGTTGAAAAAAAAATAACATTTAACATATTTATTGCATACTATTTGATGTAAATTGAAAATAACTAACTGAGACTAAAACCATTAACTAATTTAAATTTTATAGCATGAAAACTAAAATCTACAGCTTACTTTTAGCGACGATGTCAACTTTAGCTTTTTCTCAAAGTGGATGGGTTGGTATTGGTACTCCGAATCCTCAGGCTAGTCTTGATGTTAACGGAACAATGAAAATCAGACAAACACCTGCTGCTCCCACTCTTCCGGGTTATCAGGTTCTTGCTGTCAATCAGAATACCGGTGGAGACGCTCAGGTCGTACAGGTTTCCCCACAGGTTATTTCAGATTATGTTATTAATTCGGGAATAAATACTTCGGTATATTCAGCGAAAAAAACTTCAGGAATTACTCTTATTAATATCGGAATCCTGCCTAACGGTTTCAGACCGGTTAACTTTTTAGTGGCAGAAAAAACAACGGGAACCTCATCTCTTTTCTCAGATTCCGATGGTAGTTATACTGTTCCATCTGCGGGAATCTATGCCATTGGCTTTACTTTCAGATACGGAACAGGGCTTCAGTCCGGAGTACTTACCACACCTCCAAGTATTGCGATTTTAAGAAACAGAGCCGGAACAGGAACAATTATCGATACAAGAGAATTCAGCGGGATCAATCTGGGATTGGTGAGCTTAACAATTTCTGAAGGAAGCATTAATTCTTTATATTCTCTTCAGGCAGGAGACAAAATATCTTTCGGACTTACAAATAATTCTTTGCTGGATTTAGGTTTATTAGGTTCAAGCACTGGTTCATTCTATATTTATAAAGTATCCAATTAATTTTTTTATAGTTCAAATATTACTTTAGAATTAATCCGCCATATCATCTGATGATGGCGGATTAATTATATGGTATTAAGTTTATTGTTATATTTGATATAACCAAAAGTCTAAAAATGATTTATTCGATCGTTATTCTCCTCATTCTATGTATTCTGATCATCTTTACTCATCTGAACAGCAAAATCAGCAGACTGGAGGAAAGAGTTTCGGAACTGAGTTCAAAATTAAATGCTGAAAAGCCGGAAGTAAAAGAAGAAAACCACGAGAAAATTTCTTTGGCTGTACAGAATGCAGAACCTACACTTCATGCAGAGCAGGATATTATTCCTGAACAGGAAGGAAACGACTGGATGAATATCATTTTCGAATTTCTGAAACAAAATGCTTTAACGATTATCGGGATCTTCACATTGGTTTTAGGAATCGGCTATTTCGTAAAATATGCGATTGATAAAAACTGGATCGGAGAAACGCTGAGAGTGGGAATCGGATTCTTTTTAGGAGCTGTCATCATTTCGCTTGGTCATTTTTTGAGGAAAAACTATTCGGTATTTTCTTCCATTATTACCGGAGGCGGAATTGCTGTGTTGTACTTTACGGTAACGATCGCTTTCCGCGAATATCATCTGTTTTCCCAGAATACTGCATTTTCCGTAACCTGCCTGATTACATTAATGAGTATTGCGCTCTCCTATTATTATAAAAGTGAAATTCTTATTATCTTTTCTTTATTCGGAGGATTTTTAGCGCCGTTGATGGTAAGTTCCGGACACAGCAACTATCTGTTTCTGTTTACTTACATTACCGTTCTTAATCTTGGAATGCTTGCCGTTGCTTTTCTTAAAAACTGGAAGAGTATCGGATGGATCGCTTTTATCTTTACGTATGTTTATCTTTTCTACTGGACTTTTGAGACCACACAGCTTTTAAGCATTTATTTTTATATTTCCGGATACCTTATTTTCTATTTTTTTGCCTTAAAAAATTACTTCAGGAAAGAAGTTATGTCTTCCTCCGATATTCTGATGCTTGTTTTAATTAACTTTACCAACATCATCGGACTCGCTTATATTTTTGATCAGCTTGGCTATGAACCTGTGATTATTTTTCCGCTGATTTTTGCTTTGGTGAATTCCGTTTTACTGTTCATAGAATATTCTCAGAAGAATTTCGGAATAAATTATTCTGTATTCGCCGCAGTTACGGTAAGTCTTTTAACTTTAGCCGTTGCATTGCAGTTCAAGACCCATCTCATTACGAGTGTTTGGGCTATTGAAGCAACACTCCTTTTATATATATGGAAGAAAACCAACCTTGAAATTTTCAGAAAATGCTTTAATGTTCTCTTTCCTTTGGTCATCATTGCACAGATCATCACCTGGACAGAATATATCGATGCAAAAAGCCTGAATATCGTTTTCAATCCTGTATTTCTTACAAGTTCTGTGACGTTGGTTACCACATTTTTCAATTTATTTTTACTGAGAAAACATCCCGGTCACGACGAAAAAATTAATGATTTCTTTGAATATTTATTTTCGATATTAAGCTACAGCGTGATCTATTTTGCGATTCTGCTGGAAATCATGTATCATATTTCAGCGCAGCCGTGGATTGTAATCTTCAGTGTCGGAATGATTTTTACGCTGTATTATATTTTTGCAATTCTACTGTTCAGGAAAAAACTGGAAATCCCGAAACCTGCGGAAACCAATCTTATTTATCTTTTCTGTGTATTGATTATATTGGATACAGTAATTTCAGGTCCGGGAATTGTCTCCAATTTTCTGCTGCATAAAATATCGTCTGGCTTTTACGGACTTTATCTTCTCTATTGGGTTCCATTCATTTACATTATGGTGAAAGTGTTGCCACGATCTCACTTCTTTACTGTAAAATTATCTTACTGGATGATTTCTCTTGCTGTTATCACTGCATTAAGCTTCGAATTGTACAACATTTATATTTTGCTGAATGCCGAAAAAACATCAGACATCCAAGCTTTAAGAAAACACTTCGGTCTTCTTTATCTTCCGATTATCTGGGCGGTTCTTTCCTGTATTTTTATTTACAGAGGATTGAAGAATAATATTTCAGAATACAGCAAAATCGGTTTTGCACTGGTTGCCGTTACCATCCTGAAACTGTATCTCTATGATGTCTGGGAAATGGATAATGTATCCAGAATTATAGCTTTTATCATTCTGGGCGTCATATTATTATTAAGTTCATTTCTGTTTCAAAGGCTTAAGAAAATAATTAAAAGTCTGGTGGAAACGAAAGAAGATAAGCCGGAAACTGAAAATTTATAATTTTACAAAAACTTTTATCGATAAACAATCGTTAAAATATTATGAATTTTTATTTACATTTTGTAAAAAATACCTATATTTATCAAGTTTTTAATAGTCATTTATTCAAGAAACATTATGAAAAAAATTCTCTACTCTTTTTTATTATTATCTTCTGCTACGCTGTTTGCTCAGAAGAATACAGCTACAAAATTTGCAGTGGCAAATGATATTGTAGGAACGGTAGATATGTTTAATACTCATTATAAAAGTTCTGTACAAAGCTCTAAAGCTTACAAATCTTCGACAGAACTTCCGCAAAGCCTTAAAAAATTCGATTATATTGCAGATAACGGATTGGTAGAATATAAGCTGAAAAGCAATCAGCCTGTATTAGACAGAATGCCTGTAAACGAACTGAATGCGCAGTTCGGGCTTCCTGCAGATACACCGGTACTTATTGACGGATACGAGTTTACCAATACAAAAACGATGGTATACGGAGACATCATCAACAATGCACAGGTTGTTACCAGCAACGGTAAGAAAATGGTATCGGTAACGACTTCTAAAAAGTAATTTCTCAGATCATATTTAAAGAAAAGGATGCCCAATTTGAGCATCCTTTTTCAGTAATATTGCTTAAAGCTTTTCTTTTGAGAACTTTAAATATTCTTATTATTTAACCTGAGTTTAGGATAAGTCTTCTTAACCGCAAGGTTAAACAAAGAGATTCAATTATCAAGAATTCAACTTTTAAGATATACAAAGGCGTAAAACTTATCAAAGTAATACCATTTTTGTGTTTTCTAAATAAACGAAGTGCCTTTGTTTAGCTTACCAACTTTCAATAAGTAAAAAAATCTTTTGTTTTTCTTTGCGATAAATTAATACAATGCTATAAATCAATTTTTTTAAATTTATTTATTATCCCGAACTGAGGTTATTTATGATGTTTGTCTTTTGTCTCTTTTGCGGTTAATGAATAGTTTCAGTATTTATTGTTCCATTTTTTCTTTAATTCTTCGTAGATCTTCTTTTCGGTGGCGTTGTTTCCCGGTTCGTACAATTTTACCTCTTTAATTTCTTCCGGCAGAAAACTCTGATCTACAAAGTTGCCTTCATAAGAATGCGCGTATTTGTATTCTTTCCCATAATCCAGATCTTTCATGAGTTTTGTAGGGGCATTTCTTAAGTGTAAAGGAACAGGAAGATTTCCCGTTTTTTTAACCAATGCCAAGGCTTCATTAATCGCCATGTACGTTGAATTGCTTTTTGGCGAAACCGCAAGATAAACCGCCGTTTCACTCAGGATAATTCTTGCTTCAGGATTTCCGATCACGTTCACTGCCTGAAAACAGTTGTTGGCGATCACCAATGCATTCGGATTGGCAAGACCGATATCTTCGGAAGCCAGAATCAGCATTCTTCTTGCAATAAATTTAATGTCTTCTCCCCCCGCGATCATTCTAGCCAGCCAATAGACGGTTCCATTCGGATCACTTCCGCGCATGGATTTAATGAAAGCCGAAATAATATCGTAATGCTGTTCTCCGTTTTTATCATAAAGTGCAATCGTTTCCTGCAAAACTTCCAGCACATCTTCATTTTTAATTTCTGATTTTTTGGAATTTTTATATTGATTTAAAACCAACTCTACAGAATTAATCAGCTTTCTTGCATCACCTCCCGAATATTGGATAAAAGCTTCTTTTTCAATGATTTTGAACGATGTTTTTTCATCCTGATTGAATTTTTCGGAAGCTGTATCAATCAGTTCTTCCAGTTTTTCATAAGTTAATGCTTTTAAAACGTAGACCTGACTTCTGGAAAGCAAAGCCGAAACCACTTCAAAGCTCGGGTTTTCGGTTGTCGCACCAATCAGAACAATCCAGCCTTTTTCTACAGCATGAAGAAGAGAATCCTGCTGCGATTTATTGAAACGGTGAATTTCATCGATAAACAAAATCGGCGATTTTCCGGAAAAAAGATTCTGCTTTTTGGCGTCTTCAATTACATCTCTTACATCTTTCACTCCCGAAGAAACCGCAGAAAGCTTATAGAATTTCCTTCCCGACTTTTCGGAAATAATTTCCGCCAGAGTGGTTTTTCCGGTTCCGGGAGGTCCCCAGAAAATAAGAGAATTCAGGGAATTGTTTTCCAGCATTTTGCGGATCGTCCCCTTTTCTCCGGTTAAATGTTCCTGCCCGAGAACATCATCCAGTGTTTTGGGTCTTAATTTTTCAGCTAACGGGATATTTTGGTTCAAAATTTCAGATTTAAAAAAGTAAAATATTAATGTAAATCGTCCGGAACAATAATCATTTCTAATGGAATGAATAAAGAACAGAAATTCGGCAGAGATTAAAAAAACAAACCACCGAACAGACTTTTACCGTCCCGAAACTTCTAACAAATTTAAACTAATTTTCAATTTTTTACCCTATTTTTGCATTGTTTTGAAACTTACATTCAATAAAATCATCACTTTTCCTTTGGTAATTCTCATCAGATTTTACCAGTGGTTTATTTCGCCCCTGCTTCCCAAAAACTGCCGTTATGAGCCTACCTGTTCGCATTACATGGTGAAAGCGCTTCAGGTTCACGGTATTTTTAAAGGATTCTGGCTGGGTGCAAAAAGAATTTCAAGATGTCATCCGTGGGGAGGAAGCGGATATGATCCTGTACCGCCAAAAAAGTAAAATTTAAAATAAACAACTACTAAAAAAATAACAATGAGTAATATTTTTTTCAGAATGTATCTCGTCATTTTTGCGTTCATTACCCAGTGTCTTGTTGCGCAGAATTATCCGGATGGAATGTCCGACGGAACTTTAAAAGTAAACTCTACCGATGTTCCGGTAAAAATTTATTCGACCACTGAAGTTCAGGATCTGAATGAATTTGCAGACAAACCTATTAAAGAAAATGTGCTTGTTATTCTGAATGAGTCGAATTTCGAGCCTGTTTATGTAAATTACAGCATTGCGACACTGGCGAAATACAAGCTTGTTCATTATCAGCTTTTAGACAAAGATTTTAAAGTGATTGATGTTGCGGCAACCAAAGAAAATCTCGGAAGCTTTAAATATGCAGTAAAAACAGCAAAACCTCTTACAGAATCAGACAACATCAGCCTGGAAACTCCTTTTAAGATCTGGGATCCCACAAAGGGAATTCAGTTGGGACCTGTTACACTTCATTTTTACAGTCTGATGTTCATTTTTGCATTCGGTTTCGGATATATTTTAATGAACACAATCTTTAAAATCGATAATGTAAACCAGAAATATTTAGAACCGCTTTTCACATGGACTTTACTGGGAACTATTCTAGGAGCAAGAATGGGGCACGTTATTTTTTATCAGCCCGAACTTTTCAAAGAAGATTTCTGGAGTGTATTTTTACCGATCAGCACGAAAAACGGTTTGAAATTCACCGGATTTTCAGGACTGGCGAGTCACGGTGCAACGATTGCTTTAATTTTTACAACCCTTTATTATTCATTTAAAATCATCAGAAAAAATCCTTTTTGGGTGTACGACAGATTAGGAATTGTGGTTGCTTTGGGAGGTGCTTTTGTGAGAATGGGAAATTTTTTCAACTCTGAAATCATCGGAAAACCAGTTGATCCCAACTCTCCTTTTGCATTGCTTTTCCCACAGCAGAGCAGTGAATATGGTGTAACAGTTCCGCGATATCCTTCACAGTTATTTGAAGCTTTCGGATATGTTTGCCTTTTCGTTTTACTGTGGATTCTGTACAGAAAAACCAACAAAAAATATCAGCAGGGATGGTTATTCGGATTGTTTTTCATCATTCTTTGGGCAATCAGATTCTTTGTAGAATTCCTTAAAGAGCCGCAAGGTGACGAATTCATCCAGTTTGGAGGATTAAACACCGGTCAGATTTTATCTATTCCGTTTATGATTGCAGGAGTAATTATTATGATCGTTTCTAAAAAGTTCAAAATTACTCAGGCTGAAAACGAAAAACCTGAATAAGCGAAAAATTCTAATATAAAAAGGCAAGTTTGTAATCCAGACTTGCCTTTATTTTTTATCGTAAAAAAAATCTTCGAATTATAATGCTTTTTCCACTTTTGCATTCAGTTCTTTGAAAACAGTTCCGAATTCATCAATAATATTGGTGGGAAGAACAGATTCTTTAGAGTGCTTTTCAGAAGCAAATTCTGCGGCTCTGCCGTGAAACCAGACTCCTAAAATTGCAGCTTCTTTTTCTGAGTAATGCTGTGCTAAAAAGGAGGTGATTATTCCGGTTAAAATATCTCCGCTTCCGCCTTTCGCCAATCCTGAATTTCCTGTAATATTGTAAAAAACTTCTCCTTCCGGCGTGATGATCTGTGTATGATGATCTTTCAAAACAATATAAATTCCAAGTTCTTTGGCTTTACTTTTAGCCAGTTTTACCCTTTCAAAAGAATTTTCGGTAGTTCTGAATAATCTTTCAAACTCTTTCGGATGAGGTGTTATGATCGAGTTTTTCGGAATAATCTTTAGATTTTTTTGATCCTGTGAAATGATATTCAATGCATCGGCATCCAAAATTAAAGGCTGAGAATAATTTTTCAGAAAATTTAGAAAGCTCTTCGCGGTTTCTTCGTTTGTTCCTAAACCGGGACCAATTCCGTAAACTGCCTTTTCATCAGCTTCAAAATGATCCATAAAATCATGTCCTCCTTCGATAAACATGGCTTCAGGATTCGAAGTCTGTAAAATTTCATATCCGCATTTTGGAGCCAGTGTAAAAGTAAGTCCGGCTCCTGATTTCAGGGCAGATTTTGCAGAAAGAACCACCGCACCTATTTTTCCGTAACTTCCACCTGCAATAATTACTTTTCCGTAAGTCCCTTTGTGAGAAAACTCGTTTCTCGGTCTGAATATATCTTTGATTATATCTTCATTAATAACAAAATCTTCTGTTTTTGTTTCTGCAATATAGTCATCACTTATATTAATATCCAGAACTTTTACTTTCCCCGCATATTTTCCGGTTTCGGGATGAAGAAAAGTTTTTTTCCAGAACTGAAAACTCAATGTATAATCTGCCTTAAAAATAGTGGTATTTTCAGCAGAAACAGCATCTGCGAAGAGTCCGGAAGGAACATCAATGGAAATTTTAAGATTATTTTTTTCATTTAAGAAATCAATAAGTTCTTTAAACTCTCCTTCAATATTTTTAGATAAACCGGTTCCGAAAAGAGCATCAATAATTACCGTTCTGTTATCAAACCTATACTCTTTTGCTTCTTTAAATTCTTTGACGGAAACTCCCGAAAATTCTTTTAATTCCCTGAAATTATTTCCCGCATCCGAAGAAAATTTCGCTTTGGTATTGGTAAAAACATCTACATCAAAACCTTTGAGATGAAGCATTCTCGCAATAGCGAAACCATCGCCTCCGTTGTTGCCTTTACCACAAAAGACTGCAAAATTTCTATGATTTTTACAATTCTCAAAAATCCAGTCAACACAAGCCTGCGCAGCTCTTTCCATAAGCTGAACAGAAGAGACCGGTTCATTTTTTATTGTATATTCATCCCCATTGCGAATCTGTTCCGCTGTAAAAATTTTCATATTTAATCTTGTATTTTGTATTAAAAGCAATTTACGAAAAAGAATTTTTAAATGCTCTGAAAAGAATTATGTGGATCTCTTAATTAAGAAACTTTTATATTTTATCATATTTAATTAATATTTAGTTATGAAAAGGCAAAATTTATATTTTTTTTTGTAATTTAAACCCATATTTTATGAAAATAATACTTAAAAAAATATAAATTATGGGATTTGTAAAAGAATTTAAAGAGTTTGCGATTAAAGGTAATGCTTTCGATCTTGCTGTCGGTGTCATCATCGGTGGAGCTTTCGGAAAAATTGTAACCAGCGTTATCGATGACTTAATTATGCCAATTGTTGCTGCCATTGTAGGAAAACCGGATTTCAGCAGTATCTATTTTGCAATGGGAAAAGGAGCTGAAAATATTCCGGCTGGAGCTACTCTAGCCAAAGCGAAAGAGATTGCGCCTGATGCCGCTATTTTTGCGTATGGTAATTTTATTACGGTTGCCATTAATTTCCTTTTACTGGCACTTGTTGTATTTATTATGGTAAAAGCAATCAACAAAATGAAGAAAGAAGAAGCTGCCGCACCTGAAGCTCCTGCTGCACCTACTGCAACAGAACAATTGCTTGCGGAAATTCGTGATGAGCTGAAAAAGAAGAATTAAAAAATTCGTTATAAAACAAGACTCCGGCGCAACAAAGTTGCGCCGGAGCTTTTATATTTTATCAAAAAAATTACTGAATCTGTAAAATACTTGAAATCTGTTCTGCCAGAGAAAGCCCGATTCTGTCCTGCGCTTCCAGGGTAGATGCACCTGTATGCGGCGTCATGGAGATTTTCGGATGATTTAAAATTTCCTTTGAAGGAGTCGGTTCGTTAATGAATACATCCAAACCTGCAAACTTCACTTTTCCGGAATTCAAAGCTTCAATTAAAGCGGCTTCGTCAATTACTCCGCCTCTTGAACAGTTTACAATGGCTACTCCGTCTTTCATCATTTCAAATTCATTTTTCCCGATCATGTAACCGTCTTTCTGAGCCGGAACGTGAAGGGTGATAAAATCTGAATGTTTCAGAACATCATAAAGCGGTTCTGTTTCAATATCAACATTAATGAACTGGTTGTTATAAAACTTAACCTTAATGCTTGCTTTTCCTACATTATTATCTGCGGCAATTACTCTCATTCCAAGACCTAAAGCTATTTTAGCAACTTCCTGCCCTATTCTTCCCATTCCGACAATTCCGATGGTTTTACCTTTCAGCTCAATTCCTGCTGCATACGCTTTTTTCAGACCGGCAAACTCAGTATCTCCTACCAAAGGCATTTTTCTGTTGGAATCCTGCAAAAATCTTGCTCCTGAAAACAGGTGTGCAAAAACCAGCTCAGCAACCGATTCTGAAGATGCAGAAGGGGTATTGATCACATGAATTCCTTTTTCTCTTGCATAATCCACATCAATATTATCCATTCCTACTCCACCTCTCCCGATGATTTCGATGGAAGGACAGCTATCGATAATGTCTTTTCTCACCTGTGTTGCACTGCGTACCAAAATCGTACGGATCTGGTGCTCATTAATGTAATCTACCAACTGTTCCTGCGGAACTTTTGTCGTAATTACTTCAAAACCTTTTTCTTTCAATGCATCAATACCGGATTGATCCAAACCGTCGTTTGCTAAAACTTTCATAAAACTTTTATAGATTTAATATTTGAGAAAATCAATACGATTAAAAACTATTTATCATAATATTTAATCGTTTAATCTTTTTCCTTATTTTTTTACTCGTCTTCTTTGAAAACTTCAATCGTAACCTGTTTTTCAACCAAGTCTGTAAATCTTCCTTTATATCTTGTTGCTCTTACCAGATGATTGTCGATCCAGTGGTAATTTCCGCCTCTTGGTTTTCCGCATAAAACACTGTGATATTTAAATCCGTGCTTATCCAGCCAGTCTATGGTAATTTGCTTTAAGTTTTCTGTTCTTGACGTGAAAAAACAAATCTGGTGACCTTCGTCATACCATTTGTTGATGGTTTCCAGAGCATCCGGAAAAGGCTCACAGGTAACCATTCTCTCAGGCTCTTCGTTCGGAACGTCTTCTGTAATGGTTCCGTCAATATCAATTAAATAGTTTTTTACGCCGTCCTTAAGAATCGGACTAATGTGTTCTATGTACTCTAATTCCATCATAAAAATTTGAACTGCAAAGTTACATTTTTTGCATCAAAAAGGCTTGTTAAACTTGCTTTATATTAAATTTTTACGTTAAAAACATTTATTTAATGAATAATATCAATAATTAATTTGCTTTTACTACAATTTTAATTAAAATTTTTCTCTTTTGTAAAATCTGAATCTCTGTATTTCATTCAAAATCTTAAATATAAAGGAAACACATCAGGTTAAAATCAAAAAATATGATGTTTCACCAAAAATTTCCAAAATACATTTATTACACTTACATTTGTAGGAATGGAAGAATTCGTAGTTTTAGTAAATCCTGAAGACAAAGTTCTTGGCTTGATGGAAAAGCAGCAGGCGCACATCAACGGCTTACTGCATCGCGCTTTTTCAGTTTTTTTATTCAACAGCAATGGCGAAATGCTTTTGCAGAAAAGGGCTTCCGGAAAATATCATTCTCCTCTGAAATGGACCAATGCAGTCTGTTCACACCCGAGAAGTGAAGAAACTTATCTTGAAGGAGCCAAAAGAAGAGTAAAGGAAGAATTGGGAATTGATGTTGAGCTTTCGGAAAAATTTAATTTTATTTATAAAGCCGATGTCGGAAATGGGCTTTGGGAACACGAACTTGATCACGTTTTTACAGGAACTTTCGAAGGCGAATTCTATCTAAATAAAGAGGAAGTGGAAGAAGTACGATACATTTCTCTCGAAAATCTCAACCAAGAAATTTCTGAAAATCCTGATAACTTTACAGAATGGTTTAAAATCATTCTTGAAGAATATAAACATCATCTACATTCATGAAAAAGTTTCTTCTTATCATCTCATTGGTAACCGGATCTTTACTTTTCGCACAGTCTGTCTCTACAAAAGTGTACGAAAACGACAATTATTCCATCACGCTTCCGGAAGGCTGGAAAGTAACGAACGACAATGATATTATCAATATTTTCCCGGGCAACGAAATTGGGGCCATTACGATTTCAGAATACCACGATCTTAATCTTCCGAAAACGGAAACTAAAAAATTCATTCTCGCGCTTTACAAGTCTTCGGATGACGAGAAGAAAATAAAAAGCAAAAGCGGAAAAAAAGGATACACAGAATATTTTTACGAATATGATGATGAACACGAAAAACTCCACTGGATAACCAAAGTTTTTCAGAAAGACAAAGATTTGTTTCTCGTTACCATCAACTGCACACAAAAGTACTGGAACGGAAATTATATGAAGCTTTTCAACGAGGCTTTCGACAGTTTTAAAATAAAGAAATAGAAATAAAAATTAAATATGAAGAAAACAGCATTGTACGACAAACACGTTTCTTTGGGAGCTAAAATCGTACCTTTCGCAGGTTTTGAAATGCCTGTACAATATTCCGGAGTTACTGAAGAACACTTTGCCGTAAGAGAAAAGGCAGGTTTGTTTGATGTGTCTCACATGGGACAGTTTTTCATTGAAGGGGAAGGTTCTAAAGAGCTTTTGCAGTATGTAACCACCAACAATGTAGACGCTCTGGAAAATGGAAAAGCACAGTACTCTTGTCTTCCTAACGAAAACGGAGGAATTGTAGACGATCTTATCGTTTATAAAATGGAAGACGACAAATATTTCGTAGTTGTCAATGCTTCAAATATTGATAAAGACTGGGATCATATCTCCAAATACAATACTTTCGGGGCAAAGATGACGAATGCTTCGGATGAAATGTCTTTATTGGCAGTTCAGGGACCGAAAGCGACTGAAATTCTTCAGAAATTAACCGAAACCAACCTTTCTGAAATTCCTTACTATCATTTTACAGTAGGTTCTGTTGCAGGAGTAAGTGAGGTGATCATTTCCAACACAGGCTACACCGGAAGCGGAGGTTTTGAGATCTATTTTAAAAACGAATCTGCCGAAAAACTTTGGGATGCTATTATTGAAGCAGGTGCGGAAGAAGGAATTATTCCTTGCGGACTGGCTGCAAGAGATACACTTCGTCTTGAAAAAGGGTTCTGCCTTTACGGAAACGATATCGATGATACCACTTCTCCTATTGAGGCAGGTTTGGGATGGATTACAAAATTTGATAAAGATTTTGTGTCTAAAGAGACATTTGCCAAGCAAAAAGAAGAAGGCATTACCAGAAAATTAGTAGGTTTTGAATTAACGGATAAAGGGGTTCCAAGACACGACTACCCTGTTGTAGACGCAGAAGGAAACGTTATCGGAAAAGTAACTTCGGGAACACAGTCTCCAATGAAAAAAGTAGGTTTAGGTCTTGCTTATGTAGATAAACCTCACTTCAAATTAGGTTCTGAAATCTTCATTCAGGTAAGAAATAAAAACATTCCTGCCAAAGTAGTAAAAGCTCCTTTTGTATAACTGATTGTTTTTTAACGAATATAAAACCGCCTTGCAGAATTTGTGAGGCGGTTATTTTTTTGAAGCTGTTTCCGGCTATCCACTCTATCTTTATTTTTTTACCGGAGCGAAGCTCCGGCAAAAAAATAAAGGATGCCGTTTCTATCCGGGCTAAAATAATATATTGCAATACATTTTTTCGTACTATTACAAAAATTTTTCCTGATGAAAAAAATGGTATCCATTTGTATCATTGTACTTATTTCAGTTTACATTTTCTATCCTGTTTTTGAAAGTGAAGGAATTTCTTATCTCATTATTTTCGGCTGTTTTGTTGCGCTCTGTTTTACCATTGCAAAAATAATGACAGGAAATTTTCCAACAGATTATGAATCAACAGAAAAAGAGATGAACAGACTTTATTCAGAAGACGGAATTTTCAGTTATAACGCAGAAGGATTTTATTTCAAAAAAGAATCAAAGCCAAAACAATACCTAAAATATTCAGATATTATAGAAGTAAATTCGTTCTCTATTCGTTTTCTGCAGGATCAAATTCAATCCGGTCTTGAAATAATTACGGTCAATGAAAAATATGAATTTCTCGATCAATATTGTACAGGAATGGAGAAATTCACCGAAAAACTTTCCGAAAACCTTCCTTTTCATCAGAATGACGAATTAAAAATGATGAATAATAATGGTCTAAAAAAAAGAAACTTATATTTAAGATCATACGAAAATCGCTTTACAGAATTACATAACAGTTAATTTTTGAAAACGGTTTTGTTTAAGACTTCCGTCAGTTGCAGTTCGCTTCCCGTAAATTGTTTGAGACTTCCTGCAATTTTTAGTATACCGAAAAAACCTCACAGGTTTTAAAAACCTGTGAGATTTAAGTTATAAAGACAATATAAGAAGAGTTTAACTCTTCTTTATAAAATTTACTTTAAATAACAAAAATAAAGATGATATAAAGAATGGAATTGCGCCGATTAAAGAGAATTTATCTAGGTTCGATCTTGAAAAATCCTGAACTAAAAAAAAAAATATCAATAGGAGAAGAAGTGAAAAAGTTGTTATTAAAATTCTCTTCAGCCGTCCTGCTTTTATTCTCAGACAAATTAAAAGTAATATCTGAAAAATTAAAGACAAAAAGGATACCGGCATCAATCTTTCGTCATAGTGACTCCAGTTAAAAGCAGTGAAATCCGTAAAAATAAAGTTTAGGCTTAAAATTTCATAGACGAATAAAAAACCAAATCCATGACCGGCCCCAATTAATATAAATGCATTTAAAATAACTGTAGTTATTACCGGAAAATTTAACTTTTTATCCATAAGTCTACTCTTTTTCATGCCCAAAAAACCTCACAGGTTTTTAAAACCTGTGAGGTTTGAACCTTAAAAATATTTAAAATAGTCGTTATAATTACAGAAAAATTAAGGCTTTTCCATTAAATATATCTTACTTCTATACTACAAAAAACTCCCGCAAAGCTTCCACATTCTTCTTTTCATTTCCAACAAAAATATTATCATCGGTAATGAAAACGGGACGTTTCAAAAAAGAATAATGATCCAGCAGCAAATCTTTAAAACCATCTTCCGAAAGAGATTTTACATCTATATCCCTTTGTTTGATCTGGGTAGATTTTTTACTGAACAGTGCTTCATAAGACTTTGTTTTTTCATACATTTCTGCAAGCTCTTCTTTGGTAACAGGAGTTTTTTTTATTTCCCGAAGTTCCCAGTCTTTAAGATCAAACTCAGCCATTATTTTTTTACACGTACCACACGTATTCAGGTAAAATACTTTTTTCATTGAGAGATTTATTTTGAGGATTAAGAGAAAATTTTAACATTTTCATTCTTCAAAAGTAAGATTTAATCCAAAATTTTAAAAATTATAAATACCTTTATTCAAATTTTAAAAAGAATGGACAACAAACCGATCACTTTTCAGTTTATTTCAGAACCTTCAGATGTCAACTACGGTGGAAATGTACATGGAGGAAGCGTCATGAAATGGATTGATCAGGCTGGTTATGCCTGTGCAACAACGTGGAGCGGAAATTACTCCGTAACAGTATATGTTGGCGGAATCCGTTTCTACGAACCCATCAAAATCGGAGAAATTGTAAAAGTGGAAGCGCAGGTTATTTACACAGGTTCATCGAGTATGCATATTTCCATCAATGTATTTTCCAGAAACCTGAAACAGCCGAATTTCGATAAAAAAACACACTGCATCATTGTATTTGTTGCCGTAGACGAAAACGGAAAAAAACTTCCCGTTCCGAAATGGATTCCGGAAACAGAAGAGGAAAAACAACAGGAACAGTATGCAAAACGTCTTATGGAACTAAGAACTCAGATTGAGGATGAAATGAAGCCTTTTCTTTAGAATTTTTGACGGTTCTGTAAACAAAGATTTAAAAGCAGAAATATCTTCTGAAAAATGATTTATAATTTTTATCTTTGCACTACAAAAGGAAATGGTGTTCTTCCTTACCCAACCGCTTTTCAAAAGCTGATGACGCCTGATTAAAAGATTATTAACAGTAATTGATCAGGAAAATTATGTCTCAACATCAAAGAAATTTAAGCCGTACAATAAAATTTCACACTGGTTTTTTCTTCAGGAAATACCCAGCTTTCCCTTATATTCTGAAATGGCTTTTTATCAGTAGTATTATCGGGATTTTGGCAGGAAGTGCTTCTGCCGGATTTTTAACATCACTGCAATGGGCAACCGATTTCCGGGAAAATCATCTCTGGCTGATTGCGTTTTTGCCTGTTGGTGGATTTTTAACGGGACTTTTGTATCATTATTTCGGAAAAGATGTGGAAGCAGGAAACAATTTGCTTCTGGAAAATATTCAGGAACCGAAGGAAATTATTCCTTTAAAAATGGCACCTTTTGTTTATTTAGGAACGATGGTCACTCATTTTTTTGGAGGTTCTGCAGGTCGTGAAGGAACGGCGCTTCAAATGGCGGGAGCAATTTCCGATCAACTGACGAAAATCCTGAAACTTGATAAAAACGACAGAAAAATTTTACTGATTTCGGCTATTGCGGCAGGTTTTGGTTCGGTTTTCGGAACTCCTTTAGCCGGAGCGATTTTCGGACTTGAAGTTTTCCTGATCGGACGGATTCGTTACAATGCTATTTTTCCGGCTTTTACTTCTGCGGTTTTGGCTGATCTTGTTACCAATCTCTGGAAAGCAAAACATACGCACTATCATATCGAACTTATTCCAAAACTTGAATTTTTACCGATTTTATACAGTGTTTTGGCAGGAATTTTATTTGGAATCTGCGCTGCGGCTTTCAGCAGGATGATTCATTTTACGGGTTCTGTCTTCAAATCTAACATAAAATATCCTCCGTTTCGTCCGGTTGTCGGCGGAATTATTGTTGCTGTTGCCGTTTTTGCAATGGGAACTACAAGATATATCGGATTGGGAATTCCGACTATTGTAGAATCTTTTGAAAAACAGCTTCCGCTTTATGATTTTGCCTTCAAAATGATTTTTACCATCATTACGCTTTCAGCAGGATTTAAAGGCGGTGAAGTGACTCCCCTTTTCTTTATCGGGGCAGCTTTAGGAAGTGCATTATCATTATTTATTCCGCTTCCGTTCGGTTTGCTCGCCGGAATGGGATTTGTGGCTGTTTTTGCGGGCGCAACCAACACTCCGCTTGCGTGTATGCTTATGGGAATTGAACTTTTTGGAGCAGAATGTGGAATCTATGTGGCAATTGCGTGTATCGTATCGTATTTGTTTTCAGGAAATAACAGCATTTATACAAAACAAAAGATCGGTGAAGCAAAAAACCGTAGATTTGAACATCTTCAAGATAAAAATTTCTCGGATTTGTAGAGTCGTTTATGGTTGATATTTGTCAGCAATTAACGCTGTAATTTTACTATAATTAAAAACCATCAACCGTCAACTAAAAACCAACAACCACAATGTTTGATTACAGATTAAAAGTTTTTCATACCGTTGCTTCCAGATCGAGTTTTACCAAAGCTTCGGAAGAACTGAATATTTCGCAGCCTGCCGTCACAAAGCATATTAAAGAAATTGAAAATCAATTAAATACTAAACTATTTGACAGAAAAGGAACTTCTATTCAACTGACGCAAAGCGGAAAAATTTTGTTTGAATATGCTGAAAAGATCAGGAATATTTATCGCGATCTTGAATTTGAGATTCATCAGATTAATCAAAAACATCAGGGAAAACTGATTATCGGAGCGAGTACCACGGTTGCTCAGTATATTTTACCGGAAATTTTAGCTAAATTCAAATCTTATTACAAAGATCTTAAGATTGAATTGATTACGCACAATACGGAAATGATTTCCGAATTGCTGAAGGAAGGGAAAATCGATCTCGGGATTATTGAAGGGGAATCTCAATCTGCCTACTTTGATTATCAGAAATTTAAAGCTGATGAAATCGTACTGGTTGCAAAAGCGAATCATCCTTTAGCCAATAAAACTCTGAATATTAATGATTTGTACGAACTGGAATTGGTTTTAAGAGAACAGGGTTCCGGTTCTCTGGAGTTTATCCAAAACAGATTGAAGGAAAAAGGAATTGTTATTGAAAATCTGAATGTTGTAATGCAATTGGGAAGCAGCGAAAGTATTAAACAATATCTTTTGCATTCAGATGCTTTGGCTTTCCTTTCGATCAGTACGATTTTAAATGAATTAAAAAACAATCAACTGACGATTATTGATGTTAAAAATTTCAGTATTGAAAGGAATTTTCATTTTATTCTTCCCAAAGGTGAACAATCTGAACTGATCCGCCTGTTCTTAAAATTTATCAGCCAGATTTAAATTTAACAAAAAACAGCAGTTAAATTATAACTTTAAGTTATTCTGTATAACAAAATACGATTTACTTTGTAATGATAATTGTCGGAATTTTGAATCATTAATTTAAAATTCCTATCAATGAAAAGTTTACTATTTCATGAAACTTCCAAGAAAATAATCTTCATATTACTGGCAGTTGTATGCCTCACTCCTATTGTTTCTTCGCCTGTTGCATTGCTTTTGGGATTTGTACTGGCGGTTTTTCTCGGAAATCCTTTTGAAAAGAGTCTGCATCAGTATATTCATTTATTATTGCAGATTTCCATTGTAGGTTTGGGATTCGGGCTAAAACTTGATGAAGCTTTGGAGGCCGGAAAATCCGGATTTATTTTAACGGTTATGAGCATTTTTACTGTGATGATTTTAGGATATTTTGCCGGAAAATTCCTTAAGCTTGAAAGACCTTTGTCTTATCTTATTTCTGCGGGAACCGCCATCTGTGGCGGAAGTGCGATTGCAGCAATTTCTCCCATCATTAAACCCAATACGAAGCAGATTTCACTGGCTCTTGCGATTGTATTTACATTGAATTCTGTTGCACTGTTTATTTATCCGCCCATCGGTCATTTGCTGCATCTTACACAGGAACAGTTCGGTTTATGGTGCGCGATCGGCATTCATGATACGAGTTCTGTGGTAGGAGCGGCAGGAAAATACGGAAATGAAGCGCTTAAAATCGCTACTACGGTAAAGTTAGCCAGAGCATTGTGGATTATTCCGGTTTCTGTGATTACGATGTTTATTTTTAAAAGTAAGGGTTCTAAAGTGAAAATTCCATGGTTTATCGGTTATTTTATTGTGGCTATTTTGCTGAATACGTATTTTCCTTTTGTTGGTGAACTTAGTTCTTCCATTACTGTTTTAGCGAAGTCAGGGTTAAATTTAACGTTGTTTTTTATCGGTTCTACCCTTTCTTTACAAACTCTGAGAACCATCGGTTTCAAACCTCTTGCTTTGTCTGTATTTCTGTGGATTTTTATCAGTACCGGAAGTTTGCTGTATATTTTAAATTTTAACTGATGGCCGTAAGAGATCCTGCAACCCTAGCCTCGATTGGAGCAATTGTCTGAGCTCATTTTCATTATTTGTGCTGCGGCAGCTTCGCTGCCGCAGCACAAATAATGAAAATAGCGAGTGCGGAAAGCGAGATAAAGCTCCAAAATATTTTTTGCTTCATAACAAGACATCTATTAATTACAAAAACCTTTTGGAAGATCCCAAAAGGCTTTTGCGTATTAAATGTGGAAATGTTTATTTCTAATTGAAATAAGTTCTTATATAGCTTCGTAGCAGGTATAAACCTGCGGACAAGCAATGTACTGAACGCAATAAAATGGTCCTGTTACAGATCCTGAACAACTGCATCCGCATTTTGAAAGATCCGGTGTTCCGCTTACGCCTCCAGTAATGTTTTTAAGATCGGCTTTTTTTAATTTTGTTGCTTTTTTCAAAAAATTTTGCATTGTAATGTGATTTTTGATGTTAAACGTTAGTTTTAGTTGCGTGCCAAAGTTAAACAAATATTCATTATTCAAAGCATAATTTACTATTATTTTTGATAATTTATTTATTCTCTTAAGCTTATTAAAACTGATAACGAAAATTTGAGATTATTATTTCTTAAACAGCAGAAATTATTCTGTAAATTCCAGATCTTTATCGTGAGTTTCGGAGACCGTTAATGAAGCATAAAAAGCCAGTCCGAAAACAATAATTCCCACAATTGCCGCGCTTATAATGACCGAAAAATCTTTTTTGAAAAGATCAAATGCAAAAATCATTACAGGAACCAATCCGCGCACCATATTCGGAATGGTGGTGGTTGCGGTGTTTCTGATATTGGTTCCAAACTGTTCCGCAGCCAGCGTAACAAACATTGCCCAATATCCTGTTCCCAATCCGAGCCATATGCAGAAGATGTAATATTTTGTTTCGGTATCGGTATTTCCGAAAAGCATCAGTGCAACTCCGACAATCGTAAAAACCAACATATAAAAGATCGCCATTTTTCTGGATTTTAAAAAATGAGAGATAAAACCGCTTGCCAAATCTCCGGCAGAGATCCCGACATACGCCCACATGATGGCTTTTCCGGGGTTAAGATTTTCAATTCCCAGCTCGGTAGCAAACTGATTGGCTAAAACCGCCAGAATACCGATACAAAACCAGGTGGGTAATCCTATTGCAATGCATTTTAAATATCGCATTAAACGGTCTTTATTGGTGAAAAACGACAGGAAATTTCCTTTGGAAACCGACTGATGTTCCATGGTTTTATAAATTCCGGATTCGGAAACACTGATTCTGAGAAATAAAAGCAGAATTCCCAAAACTCCTCCGATGATGTAAGAAACATTCCATCCTCCTGCTAATTCTACCGTTAACTGAGCTACAACGGCTCCCATTAGTCCGAAACCGGCGACAACGGACGTTCCGATCGCTCTTAAATTCTTCGGCAGGCTTTCAGAAACAAGGGTAATTCCTGCTCCGAGCTCTCCGGCTAATCCAATCCCTGCGATAAATCTTAATCCAGCATATTGATACACCAAATGATCTTTGGGGAAGTAAGGTAAAAATCCACAAGCAATATTCGCCAAAGAATAGACTAAAATAGAACCGAACAAAACGGAAAGCCTTCCTTTCTTGTCACCGAAAATTCCCCAGAAAATTCCGCCCAATAGTAAACCAATCATCTGTGCATTAAGAATAAACGTTCCGTCTACATCCGGATTCAGCCCTAAAGCTTTTAAACTTGGAATTCTTACGATCCCAAATAAAAGTAAGTCGTAGATATCTACAAAGTAGCCTAACGCGGAAATGATAACAGGAATGGAAAAAATGTACTTCAGTTTTGAAGACGTGGAAAGTTCTTGCATTTTGGAGTTTTAAATTTTAAGTCTGTTTAAACTTTTTATTTAACCACAAAAGTAGCAAAAGATGAACTAAACTTTTATTCAAAGTGTTGATTATAAATGAAAAAGATCACAATAGTTTATAAAAATCTTTGATTTTTATTCTTTTGAGCACTTTGATCATTTTGGAAATTTGCTTTATTATTATCTTTTGCCTCTTTTGCGGTTTATTCTGTAAATAGTTTAAATTTTTTTTTGATAAAAATAAAAAACCTTCCAATTTCTTGAAAGGTTTTTATGAATTATCTTTTTCTGATTCTTATCTCGCAATATTCACAGCTCTCGTTTCTCTGATTACTGTTACTTTTACCTGTCCCGGATAAGTAAGTTCGTTTTGAATTTTTTCTGAGATGTCGTACGATAACTGAGAAGCTACTTCATCATTTACTTTTCCGCTTTCTACCATTACTCTTAACTCTCTCCCTGCCTGAATTGCATAAGCCGAAGAAACTCCGTCAAAACTTAATGCTGCAGATTCAAGGTCTTTCAGTCTTTGGATATATGATTCAAGAACCTGTCTTCTTGCTCCCGGTCTTGCTCCTGAGATTGCATCGGCAACCTGAATGATCGGAGACAATAGTGAAGTCATTTCCACTTCGTCGTGGTGTGCTCCGATGGCATTTACAACTTCTGCATTTTCACCGTATTTTTCTGCCCACTGCATACCTAATAAAGCGTGAGGAAGTTCAGATTCCTGCTCCGGAACTTTACCGATATCGTGTAAAAGTCCTGCTCTTTTCGCTAATTTTACATTTAAGCCTAATTCAGCCGCCATTGTCGCCGCAATATTTGCCACTTCTCTTGAGTGCTGTAATAGGTTTTGACCGTAAGAAGAACGGTATTTCATCCTACCTACGATTTTAATTAATTCAGGGTGTAATCCGTGGATTCCTAAATCGATGATCGTTCTTTTTCCTACTTCAATGATCTCTTCTTCGATCTGCTTTCTTGTTTTTTCTACAACTTCTTCGATTCTTGCCGGGTGAATTCTACCGTCTGTTACCAATCTGTGAAGGGATAATCTTGCGATTTCTCTTCTTACCGGATCGAAACATGAAAGAAGGATTGCTTCCGGAGTATCGTCCACAATAATTTCCACTCCTGTAACGGCTTCCAAAGCACGAATATTTCTACCTTCTCTACCAATGATTCTTCCTTTTACCTCATCCGATTCGATATTGAAAACGGAAACGGAATTTTCGATTGCCTGTTCTGTTCCGATTCTCTGAATGGTCTGGATAACGATTTTTCTTGCTTCGCTTTTTGCATTAAGCTGCGCTTCTTCCATAATGCTCTGAACGTGCGCCTGAGCTCTTGTTTTCGCTTCCGCCTTCATGGTTTCTACCAATTCTGCTTTTGCTTCTTCAGCGGTGTAGTTGGCAATTTTTTCTAAAATCTCAACTTTTTTAGCGGTTGCAACGTCTAGTTCATGCTGTTTTCTTTCTAAAATTTCTGTTTTTTTAGCATAATCAGCAATCTGCTTGTCCAGATCTTTTTCAAGTTTTCCTGTTTTGCTAAGCTCATCGTTCAGCTTGTGCTCCTTATCCTTGATTCTTTTTTCTACTTCCTGCATTTTCTTTTCTCTTACCTGAATGTCTGCGTCGTGCTGAGATTTCAGTTCAAGGAATTTTTCTTTTGCCTGAAGGTTCTTTTCTTTCTTTATGGATTCAGCCTGTACATTGGCTTTTTCTATAAGGTTTTCGGCATTTTTCTGTGCATCATCTATAATAAATTTTGCTTTGGTATTCAATGAGCTTTTGGAAAAAAACATCCCTGCAGCAGCACCGATTAATAAACAAACAACGCCGATTATAACTTCTATCATAATTTATATTGAGTTTTAATTGTATTCATATTCTTTTAATTATTTTACATAAAAAAAGCCCACAATAATCCAGAGATTGAGAGTAAACTCCTAATCAACACGATTTGAACTGATTTCCACTGTCTGTAATCCGGAGAACCGGCACGCCATTCAATGGACATTTGTTCGGTAATTGTTTAGCGTTGAGTTTACCTTTAATGTGTTAGAATTATTGTAGGCAGCTTTTTCGGGAAAAAAAATCTATTTCCCTGTTTCATTGTTCAACGACTGATTAATTTTTACTAATCTTTCGTTGGTAGATTGTATTGTTTTATCGTAGTTCGCAGACACTACTTCGGCATTGGTTCCCAATTTCAGGGCACACATAGCTAAAGCATCCTGTTTGTCTCTCACATCGAAATTCTGTTCAAAATCTTTAATCATATTCTCTATCTGCTTCCCGACTTTACGCAGAGTTTCTTCCTCTGCTGCCGGTACATTCAGCGGATATACTCTTCCGGCTATATTAATGGTAATTCTTCTTACTTCCATTATAATCCACTGTTTTGAAGCTGCGCAATGCAGAAATCTATTTCTTTTACCAACCTGTTGATGTGGTTTTTCATCAGTCGGTTATGTTCAGGATTTCCTGATATTGCTGAATAAAGTTTTATATTTTTTTGTTCTTCTGCTAATACCTGATTTTTTCTTCTTTCTTCATCATATTTCTTCTTCAGTTCGTCATGCTCAACATTTAATTCCGAGAATCTTTCACTAAGATTTTTGTAATTTTTCTGTAACTGCAAAATCTTTTTTTCTAATTCTGAAAAATTGTTTTCTAAATCTTGAAGCATTTCAGGTTTTGTATATTCTAACTATTAGCAAAAATAACAAAATATTAATACTAACAAAAATAAAACGGTCTATATTTTGCCCAGAAACAAAAAAGGAGACGCAAAATGCATCTCCCTGATCTATTTTATAGTAAATTTTTATTCGAATTTCAGTACAAAGAAGATTGCTCTTGTCTGTAAAGTAGACATTGCAGACGTCCAGTAAGGCGGTGTTGTTGCATTATCTGCTACAATCTCATTGTTCATGATGAAAGTTCCTCTTACAGCAGGAGTCAGTTTAAATTTATTGAAATAAAACTGAATTCCCATTTCTGCAGACCATGCAAAGTTGTGCGTAGTAGATCTGAAAACCTGCTGCATATTGTCGTCAGTAGAAGTTGCATTAGACTGAAGGTTTACGATATAGTTTACCCCGGTTGCAACGTAAGGTCTGGAATTGTACCATCTGTTTCCGTGGAATTCCAATAATACAGGAATGTCTATTAAAGTCGTTTTAATATCTCTTATTCTGTCTTTATCCGTTAATTTCATCGGAATGAAAGGATCGTTCGTCAAAGTACCTGCAGCATACTGGTCGTTGGTCTGCGTATTGAAAGTAAGCTGTCTCTGCCCAAATTGTAACCCCGGTTCCAATCTTACGTCCAGGAAATCATTCAGCCTCCATTTTGCAATTAAACCTGCACCGAAACTGTAGCTTTCTTTAGATGTAACAAGATTCTGATTGTTATACATCCCATATCTTGGATTGAGAACAATACGGTAGTCTAGTCTGTTACCACTTAAATAAAAACCCCAACTGAATTTCTGCTCGTCAAAGTCTTCCAACTTATCCATTCTGTTTCGGGTTCTGAATTGCGCGTTTGCTAAAACTGCAACATTTACTGAGGCTAAAACCAGTGCTCTTAATAAAAATTTATTCATAGGTTACTTTGTTGCTTTATAAATTGTGGCTATACCTAAACTTAGTTTTTTATATTCAACTTTTTTAAATCCTGTATCTAAAAGAATTTGTCTCATCTTTTCCCCATAAGGAAAAGCATTTACAGAATCCGGAAGGTATGTATACGCCCTGTTATCTTTGGAAACCAGTCTGCCAATTGCAGGTAAAATGTTTTTAAAGTAAAACATATACAATGGTCCCATAAACCCTTCAACCTTTGAAAACTCCAGTATATAAACACTCTTGTTATCTTTAACTACTCTTCTTAATTCTGCCAAACCTTTGGTAAGGTTTTCAAAATTCCTTACTCCGAATGCAACGGAAACCGCATCAAATCTGTTATCTTCATACAGTAACTTCTCCGCATCTCCTTTTTGCATGGAAATTTTGCCGTCTAATTTAAGTTTTTTTATTTTAATAACGCCAACATTTAACATTTGTTGCGATAAATCTAAACCAATTACTTTAGAGCCGGTTCCTTTTTCCACTGCAATAGCCAGATCTCCCGTTCCTGTAGCCACATCCAGCACTTCCTGCGGATTGTCTTTTTTCATCCATTTCACCAGCGTATTTCTCCACATCACATCGATTTTCATCGATAAAACACGATTCAGAAGATCATACTTCGGTGCAATATTGTCGAACATATCTTCTACCTGACTCTTTTTAGTAGCGTCGGTATTGTAAGGCGTAATTTTGGTAATATCTTTTGTCAAAACTTAAAACTTGTAATATTCGTTATAATAATTAAGGTAATCCTGCTTTCTGAAGATCTTCGATCTCGATTCTACCTTCTGGATATTTTTGATAATCTTATCATAATCTTCGTCTACATTATAATAAAAATCATCGGTAAACAGCTTACTGAAACGTCTTGCGCCTCCAAAGTAAGGTTTTCCGTCGATGATCGTTTTATCCAATGCCAAAAGTAATGAATCTTTTTTAAGATTATATCCATAATACTGATCGTTAATATAATAATCCTGATGAGCAATATTAATAAGACCTCTTATTTTTTTTACTTCAAAAGCTGAATCAAACAATAGTTTTTTATTTCTGTCGAAAACTTTTATAGAATTTTTTCCCTGATTGAGATCTACAGAAACCGTCTGTCCTCCGGCAATTACACCTTCCGAACCGTTATTGATTTTGTAGTAAAATGTATCTGGCGTAGGATTGTCTACTACGTAGTAATTTTTTTTGGCTAAAAAAAGGAAATAAATCCCAAAGGCTACGATAAACGCCACAACTGCAATAAGTAAGCCTTTTAAGGAAGGATTGTTTTTCATAAGATTGTAAAGTACAATTTTTGCAAATTTAGTAATATTTTTAATTCTCTGTTATTAATATTAATTATTAACTTTGCATCTTTAAAAAAAATCATATAAACGAATGCCGAATACGATCATTATTGGTTCTGGATCTTACCTTCCCAGCAGAATTATCGGAAGAGACTTTTTTCTAGATTCAGAGTTTTATTCAGAAGACGGGGTGAAGATTGACAAGCCTGCTGAGGAAACGATCTCAAAATTTGTAGAAATTACAGAGATAGAAAACAGAAGATTCATAGAAGATGATCTTTCCAACTCAAAAATCGGTTACGAAGCTGCAAAAATTGCTATTGCAGATGCAAAAATAGATCAGGAGGAACTGGATTATATCATTTACGCGAGTAATTTTGGAGAAGTTACCGTAAACGGATACGCAGATTTCATGCCGACAATGGCAGCGAGAGTAAAGAACAAACTGGGCATTAAAAACAGAAAATGTGTTACTTACGATATGCTTTTCGGATGTCCGGGTTGGGTGGAAGCAATGATTTTAGCAAATAATTTAATTAAAGCTAAAGTTGCTAAAACCATTTTGGTAATCGGAGCTGAAACATTAAGCAGAGTAACAGATCCGCACGACAGAAACAGAATGATCTTTGCAGACGGAGCCGGAGCTGTTGTAGTACAGGCTACAGATCAGGAAAATTTAGGAATCATCGCTCATAACACCATTTGTGATAACGGTTTGGAACTGGATTATCTTGCCAACGGACCGTCCATCAACAAAGATTCTGACCAGACTCGTCTGTTTGTAAGAATGCAGGGAAGAAAAATCTACGAATATGCGTTGAAAAACGTTCCTGCTGCGATTAAAGAAACTATTGAAGATGCAGGTCTTTCCATCGAAGATATCAACAAAATATTAATCCATCAGGCGAATGCAAAAATGGATTATGCGATGATCGAAAGGCTTCACAAGCTTTATAATGTGAAAGATTACGACCATTCTATCTCTCCAATGACGATTCAGGATTTCGGAAACTCTTCCGTAGCCACAATTCCTACCATGTTTGATTTAATAATTAAAGGAAAAATGGAGGGTCAATCGTTTAAAGAAAAAGGTAACATTGTCATGACTTCGGTAGGAGCCGGAATGAACATCAATGCGATCGTTTACAGATTTCCTTAACAATATTTAATTTAAAACATAAAAAAGCACAGGGAAATTAATTCTTTGTGCTTTTTTTACACTTAGTTATGCAAAGAAACTTTTTTATCATTGCGGCAGTTTTTATTTTTCTGGAAATTTACATTTACCAGGCAATCAGAACTTTAACAGATAACAACTGGATCAAAATAGGCTACTGTATTATTTCTTTAGCGGTTTATGGTTTTTTCGCTTACGAAGTTTCCCACTTCAGCAGAGCAGACCGAAGCATGATGCGTGCGCAGATTATGATCTCCCTGTTCCTGATTTTTATTCTGCCCAAAGTTTTTATCGTTTTGTTTTTATTAATCGATGATATTTTCAGAACCGGAAGTTATCTTATCGGGCTTACCCGACCATCGGAGAACTTTTTCCCGGAAAGAAGAAAGTTTTTAAGCATCATGGGATTAGGTTTGGGAGGCGTTCTTTCAGCTCTTTTTATCGATGGAATTACCTTTGGAAAATACCGCCATAAAGTAAGAAGGGTAAGAATGAATTTTGCGAATCTTCCCAAAAGCTTTAAAGGATACAAAATCGTACAGATTTCAGACGTTCACAGTGGAAGTTTTGCGGATCCGGGAAAGCTTCAGCATGCGATTGACTTAATCAACGAACAGAATCCCGATCTGGTTCTTTTTACGGGAGACATGGTGAATAATGTTGCTGAAGAATTCAAACCATTCATTCCCTTATTTTCAAAAATCAAAGCAAAAGACGGAAAATTTGCCGTTCTCGGAAACCACGATTACGCAGATTATGTGAGCTGGGATTCTCCGGAAGCCAAAAAGAAAAATCTTGATACCTTAATTGATTACGAAAGACAAGCCGGTTTTGATATGCTTCGAAACGAACACAGAATCATTGAAAAAAACGGAGAAAAAATATACATTTTAGGAGTTGAAAACTGGGGACTGAAACCTTTTCCGCAATTTGGAAGATTAGATGATGCCTTAAAAGGTGTTCCAGAATCTGCCGTTAAAATCTTAATGAGCCACGATCCTACCCATTTTGATTATGTGGTGAAAAAACACCCTGCAAATGTTCATTTAACACTTTCAGGACATACCCACGGAATGCAGTTTGGTTTGGATCTTAAAAACGTAAAATGGTCTCCTGTTCAGTACAAATACCCGAAATGGGCAGATTTATATGAAAGCGAAGGAAAAATGCTGTATGTAAATAGAGGTTTCGGAGTTTTGGGATATCCCGGAAGAGTCGGCGTTTTACCTGAAATTACGCTTTTTGAACTGGCATAAAAAATTAAAGTTCAGCGTTTTTGGTTTAAGGTTTTTAGCTAAGCTGTACAACCTAATTCCTGCAACCTAAAAAATATAATCTTTCATACGGGAAGTAGCCATTTCTTTCTCGTTGATCCAACTCAGGAGGGCATCTAATTTGTCCTCCATTTTTTTGCCCGAATTCAGCCTTCTGTAAAAGGGAATATCAAACGGATATTTCTGGAAATCTGTAAACTGCCAAGAATTGAGATAAATCAGAACAAAATCATCTTTTTTCAGGGTTTCAAAAACCATGCTCTGATAATATTTCATCGGAAGCATCTGAAATACAAAATCGTTATACGGAAGCTGACTGTAAGGAGAAATACTTTCCGGAACAATACTCAATCCATCTTCCTCATTAATCTGCGTATCTCTTTTCAGACGTTTGAAAGGGAAAAGAATATTGGCATTATCTATATTGGAAACGTAATTAAATTCCAGCAATTTTAAATCCTGCTGTGGAAGTTTATTGTCTTTCTGACGAATTCCGCGAATCTGTTTTTCTAAAAATTCCTGAGTAAATTTTTTAGCATCGTCAATTTCCGGAAGGGTAGAATTTTTATTATAAAAAGCAATTTCATGCCCTTGGAATGAAATTGCTTTTATTAAATTCTGAAGTTTCTGAGCGATCGAAATCTCTACAAAAAAACTTGCTTTAACATCATGAATGTCTAAAATTCTAAGTATTGCTTTTGTATTATCTTCTGAAATTTTCAGCCTTTCTTCATCGGAAATAAACTGCTCTTTTATACAGTCAGCTTCAATATTCAGAATGTTAAATGTGAACAATATCATTTAAATTAAATTTTAGATATTTTTTATAATAAATTAAAAATCAGATGTTAAAATAACCCTTATTTAAATTAAAACTTGAAATAAATTAATTTTTAGTTAATTTGATTTTCAAATTTTTAATCATGTCTTTTGTCATTTCAGAAATCCCGAAATCATAGCTTAATCCCCAGTCTTTTTTCGCTACGGAGTCATCAATTGAAGCCGGCCAGGAATCTGCGATTGCCTGTCTGAAATCCGGTTTATAATCGATCTCGAATTCCGGAATTTCTTTCTTAATTTCTTCAGCCAGTTCTTTTGGCGTGAAAGACATTCCGCCTAAATTATAAGAAGATCTTACGGTAAGATTTTCTTTCGGAGCTTCCATTAATTTCAGGGTTGCGTTGATGGCATCATCCATATACAACATCGGCATTCCTGTGTTTTCGGAAATAAAACTTGTGTATTTTCCTTCTTCGATGGCTTCATAAAAAATCTCAACAGCATAATCTGTAGTTCCACCACCTGCAGGAGTTTTCCATGAAATCAATCCCGGATAACGGATGCTTCTTACATCTACTCCATGCTTATCAAAATAATACTCGCACCATTTCTCACCCGCCATTTTAGAAATTCCGTAAACCGTGGTTGGATTTAAAACAACATCCTGTTCCACATTTTCTTTAGGAATTCCTTTTCCAAAAACCGCAATGGAACTCGGCCAGAAAATCTTTTGGATAAGTCCTTCTTTTGCCATTTCACAAAAATGAAGCAGGGGCTCCAGATTTAATTTCCATGCGAAAATGGGCTGCTTTTCTGAAGTACCCGACAATAATGAAGCCAAATGATAAACGGTAGTAATATCGTAGTCTTTAATCACCTGTCTTACCAATTGGGTATTGGTAACATCCATTCTTTCGTAATGACCTGCCGCGGTAATTCCCTTTTGCCATCTGTCGAGTCCCGAAGCCACAACATTTTCTGCTCCGTGAATTTCAACAAGTCTGTTTGTAAGCTCGGTGCCGATCTGTCCTAAAGCACCTGTAATAAGTATTCTTTCCGTGTGGGATTTCATTTTTAACTTTTATTTGTTGATCGAAAGCAAAAGTAAATATTTTAGCCCCTATCTTAAAACAAAATCGTAAATTCGAATATAAATTTTGTAAATGAAAAAGATTATTGTTTCACTTATTTTATTTTCTACCACAATTTCAGCACAATACACAGATATTACTATTGTGAAGGAAGTGAAGGTTAAAAATAAAGGAGTGGTTGTTTCTGCACATCCGTTAGCAAGCGAAGCAGGAGCAAAAGTGATGAAAATGGGAGGAAATGCGTATGATGCAATTGTTGCTACGCAATATGCACTTGCTGTTGTTTATCCGCAGGCGGGAAATATCGGCGGAGGCGGATTTTTGGTTGGTGTAAAAAATAATGGTGAAAAATTTACAATCGATTATCGTGAAACGGCGCCTAAAAAAGCAAGCCGCGATATGTACGTCGACAAAAACGGTAAAGCCAATACCGATCTTTCCCAAAACGGAAGATTAGCTGTTGGAATTCCGGGAAGTGTGGCTGGTTTTTTTGCCACTTTAAAATACTGTAAACTTCCGATGGAGAAACTAATTCAACCCGCCATAGATCTTGCTGAAAAAGGATTTGCGATTACCGAACAGGAAGCTAACTTACTGAATAACAATAAACAGAATTTCCAGAAGCACAATCAGTCTTCCATTGTTTTTGTTAAAGATATTCCCTGGAAAGCCGGAGATCTTTTGGTTCAGAAGGATTTGGCTGAAACGTTAAAGTTGATTCAGAAACAAGGTTTAAAAGGCTTTTACGAAGGAAAAACAGCTGAACTTCTGGTTTCTGAAATGAAAAAAGGAAACGGAATTATTACTTCTGAAGATCTTAAAAATTATAAAGTTGCCGAAAGAAAAGCACTTGAATTTGATTACAAAGGAAATCAGGTGGTTTCTATGCCTTTGCCTTCGAGCGGCGGACTTCTTCTTGCGCAAATGCTGAAAATGGCAGCTTATGAAAATCTGGAAAAATATCAGCAAAATTCTACACAGGCTGTTCAGGTGATGGTGGAAGCCGAAAGAAGAGCGTATGCAGACAGAGCGGAATATATGGGCGATCCCGATTTTATTCAGGATAAAACTTCTTATCTGATTTCTGACGAATATCTGAAGAACCGATGGAAAAGTTTCAGTTTCAGTAAAGCAACTCCGAGTGCGGAAGTGGGGAAAATAACCAAACAACCTAAAGAATCTACAGAAACGACCCATATTTCAGTGATTGACAAGGATGGAAATGCAGCAGCAGTAACCACTACTTTGAATGGTTATTACGGAAGTAAGGTTGTCGTTTCGGGAGCAGGATTTTTCTTAAATAATGAAATGGACGATTTTTCCATAAAACCGGGTGTCCCGAATATGTTTGGAGCGGTTGGCGGAGAGGCAAATTCCATTCAGCCGAATAAAAGGATGCTTTCTTCGATGACTCCAACGATTGTTCTGAAAAACGGAAAACCTTACATGGTAGTCGGAACTCCGGGAGGAACGACGATTCCTACTTCTGTTTATCAGGCTATTGTTGATGTGATCGATTTTAAGCAGAATGCGAATATTTCTGTCAATGCTCCAAAATTTCATCATCAGTGGCTTCCTGAAACGGTTGCTTTTGAAAAGAATTTCCCCGAAACCACGATTAAGGATCTGGAAAAATTAGGATATAAGTCTGAAAAATGGAACCAGATCGGAAGAACAGAAATGATTCTGATTGATGACAATGGAAATATTCATGCGGTTGCAGACGGACGCGGTGATGATTCTGTGGCGGTGGAATAGTTGACGTTTTTGTAGTTAATTAAAAAAACTGACTCAAAAACATATTAATTAATTGATTATCAAATGTTTTTATTCGTCAAAATGGGAAGAGTAAAATAATCTGGATTTTGAGACCGTTTTTTGAGATTCTTGCTTCATTAAAATTATATAAAAATTTAAAATAAGTTTGGTTTCGGCTCGGGCTTCGCCCGAGCCGAAACTATTCATGACATTTGTCATTATTTTAAAGCAAATTTCACTAATTTTCGGTTTTTAAAATCAATATTCTTTTGAAAGCAAAAAAAATTTACCACCAGCTTTATTTTCAGGTTATTATTGCGATTGTTGCGGGAATTCTTTTAGGAAGATTTTATCCGGAACTTGGTGAAAAAATGAAACCTTTGGGCGACGGATTCATCAAACTCGTGAAAATGATTATTGCTCCGGTGATTTTCATTACCCTCACCTTAGGAATCGCGCACATGACTGATCTGAAGAAAGTGGGCAGAATTGCGGTTAAAGCAATGATTTATTTCTTTACGTTTTCAACGTTGGCATTGGTTATCGGTTTGGTGGTAGGAAATATCTTACAGCCGGGTCATGGTCTTAATATTGATCCTTCTACCCTTTCGGGCGATGTTTCGCAATATCAGCAAAAAGCACATGAAACGACTTTAACGGGTTTCATCATGAATATTATTCCGGAAACGCTTTTCAGTCCGTTGGTTGGAGATAATATTCTGCAGGTTCTTCTTGTTGCGATTTTAATGGGAGTGGCTTTGGTTTTAACAAAAGAAAAGAGCCAGAAAGTAACGGATTTTTTACAGGATCTTTCCACTCCGGTTTTTAAAATTGTGCATATGCTGATGAAACTGGCGCCGATCGGAGCCTTCGGAGCGATGGCTTTTACCATTGGAAAATACGGACTTCATTCGGTTTTGAATCTGATTTTTTTGGTGGGAACGTTTTATATAACTTCTGCATTATTTGTGGTTTTGGTTTTAGGCGCTATCGCCTGGTACAACGGTTTTAATATTTTTAAGCTGATGTATTATATGAAGGAGGAGCTTTTGCTGGTTTTAGGAACGAGTTCTTCAGAATCTGCACTTCCCGGAATAATGGAAAAGCTTGAAAAAGCAGGCTGTTCAAGAGCGATTGTCGGTTTGGTGGTTCCTACAGGATATTCTTTCAATCTCGACGGAACCAATATTTATATGACGCTGGCTTCACTTTTTATTGCCCAGGCTCTGAACATCCATCTTCCAATTGAAAAACAGATCATTCTTCTTTTGGTTGCCATGCTGAGTTCTAAAGGTGCAGCCGGAGTTACGGGAGCGGGATTTGTGACTTTAGCGGCAACATTAGCGGTTGTTCCTGAAATTCCGATTGCCGGAATGACGCTGATTTTGGGAATCGATAAGTTTATGAGTGAATGCCGTGCTTTAACCAACGTAATCGGAAATTCTGTTGCAACGGTAGTGGTTGCCAATTGGGAAAAACAACTGGATAAAGATCAGCTTCAATATTGTCTGGATCATCCGAATGAAGTGGAAAAAAAACTGGAGGTTTAGCCTGACATTGTTTAATCTGAAACAGATTTAGTTTTTATAATGACTTTCATTCTAGCCGCGATTGAGCGGTCTGTCTGAGCTCTTTTTTGGATTCGGGGGGGGGGTGGCCGCCGCCGAATCCAAAAAAGCGAGTAGCGAAAGCGCGAAACAGCTCCTAAAATTAAATAGATAACAATTCCTTTTTTACCGGAATGACGGTTTTTAGATTAAAATTCTTAAGCTTGATGGCTTAACTTTTACATGAACCGGAGATTTTATTTTGTTGAATTCTCCGTCGAGATGCCAGTCTTTGGTATTCACCTTAAATTCTATTTCGGAAACAGGCAAATAAGTAATGTAATCGTCCTGTTTCAGTTTTTTGGTAAACATTCTGAACGCAAAAAGCATGGAATAGAAGAAAGGAAATTTTTTAACAAGAACCATATCCACCAAACCATCACTTTTACTTGCATGAGGTGCAATATAAGCGTTGTTTCCAAATTGTCTTGTGTTGGCGATGTTTACCATTAAATATTTCCCGTTGTACTGCTTGTATTTTTCGTCAAAAAACTTCAGTTTGATTGGCTTGTAGCTGAAAAAGGTTTTAAAAGAGACTTTGATATAATTTTTAAATCCTCTTGTGGTTTTTTCAAATTCCTTTACGACTTTGCCATCGAATCCGGTTCCGGAAACATTGATGGAAAGCCTGTCATTTACTGTGAACGTATCAATCTTTCTGGAATTTTTGGTTCTGATCTTTTCCAGTAATTCATCCAGATTTTTGCTGAACTGGGTTTCGTTGGAAAATCCGTTTCCGGAACCTGCCGGAAAAATCGCCAGAATTTTTTCTGTGTTGATGAGATTTCTGGCTACGGTAGAAATGGTTCCGTCGCCTCCGATGGCTACAAAAATCTCCACGGTATTAAAATGATCCTGAATAAACTGATCGGTTCCGGGAATAGATTCGGAGATGTAATACAAAGGATCTTTCACCTTTGCTTTCAGTTCGTTAAGAAAAGGCTGATAATTTTTTTTCGCCGAAAAAGGATTGATGATGAAAGCGACTTTTTCCATTAGTGCAAAAATAAAAAATGCTTCCGATGTGGAAGCATGATTGTTATTTAATTTTCATTCTTTTCATAAATTCTGGAGTAAGAGTTCCTTTAAGCTCTGTCCAAGAAACAGGGATTATAATATCTCCTGCTGCAAAAGCTGTAATTTCGTACGGACTGTAATGGAAATACAGGTTTTTGTCATCGAAATAAAAATTTTCCGTTGCCGGAATTTTGTCTACCAAAAGCATTTCAGAATTATTAACTTCTCCTTTATCATCTGTTGTTCCGCTGTTGGTTCTGTTGATATTTTTCATTAAAAGGGCTTCCAGTTTTTCCTTTGGCATGGAAGTAATGTCTTTTAATTCTAATTTTTTATTGTTTTGAAGATCAAAAACTCTTTCGGAATAACCATAATTATCGTGTGCACCTCCTTCATAAGAAGCCCAAAAGTATTCTATATGGAGATAATCATTGGTATTGGATTTTACTTTCATTGCTGTATCCGAATACCATTCCTGAGAGAATGAAATATCTGAAATCCAGTCTTTTGAATCTTTTCTGATGTTATTAAAATATTCGTTTTTACTTTTTTGAAGATAATTCTGCAATCCTTCTCTGGAAAAATCGCCAATATTTTTTTCTGTAAAATAAATGCTGTCTAATAATTTTTTATCCTTTACTGTCGGGAACAGCAACATTTTGGAAGTATATTTAACGGTTAAAGAATCGCTTAATTTCGTGGAATCGCTAATTTTCACGGAATCTACTGTAAACTTTTCGGGAGCTGCAGCTTCTGTTTCATTTATATTATTGCTTTCCGTCTTTTTACAGGCAGAAAAAATAAAGAAAGAAGAAAGTGCCAAGACCGCAATGGTATTTTTCATAATTCTGATTTTCCTTCTTCAATGCAAAAACCATTCAAAAAATGAATGGTTTGAAATTATTTTTGAAAAAAAAATTTAATTACTGTTTTCTTACAAGACTGATGACCTGGTTTTCCTGTTTGGAAGCCACCCCCCAAATCTGTTTAAAAGCCGGATAATATTCTTTCTCATAATTCGGACTCTTAACTTTAGTGGTGGAAATTACTTCGATCTTGTTTCCTTTTTGCTCAGCAATATAACTGTATTCGATTTCTTTATCGTCGGTTACAATTTTTTTGTTTTTCGGCATTTCTTCAATGGCATATCCTTCCGGAATTTCCAAAACTATTTTCTTGATTCTGGTGAACGGCGAAGTAAAATCGATAAGGTATTTTCTTTCTTCTGTCTGATCGAATTCATTTGAGTTTTTATTTAAAAACAACATCGGATTGATAATCATTTTCTTTCCGATCCTGTCGATTAAATTTTCGGAAGAAAACTTCATGGTGCTTTCAAAATCACCATTTTCATGTACTTTTGAATCGATATTGGTAAAGTCTATCGCAAAATTATCTTTATACTGCTTTTTGTATTTCTCTGCATTATCGTCATAACTCTCTTTTGCAAAAATAGCATACGTTCCTGTGTCTTTATCGGAATAGGTTCCCGAAATGCTTCCGTCTGCATTAATTTTTGCCTCCGCCGTAAGATAGGTAAAACTTGTTTTTGCATTGATCATGGATAATTGCTGAACTTTGTCTTTATTCATCAAAATTCCGAACTGGTTCCAGTCTCTTGGCGGTAACTGATCGATTGAAGACTGTTTTGAAGTCGCATCATACAAATGGAAACCATCTTTTGTCTGAATGGCAGCAATTACAAAATTCATATTGGAAACATTGGGTGAAGCGATGTTAATAAAACCATTGCTCACCGTAGAAATCGTAAGCGGATCTGCTTTAATTCCGGCTTCACGAAGCATCATGACCAGAAAAAGATTGATTTCTGCCGCATTTCCGGTTTTTGTTTCCAGCATTTTTTTGATACCGTCTTCTGTATAAATCCCTCTGTCTTTGTTCCATGTAAAGGTATTTTTAACATAATCAAAAACAGCATTGGCTTTTTCTATCTCTCCTGAAATTCCTGAAATATTTGCAGGCATATTGTCTTTTGCCAGTCTTGTCTTCTTTAATTCTCCTCCGAAATCTTCATTTTCATACAATCTGTCTTTGATCTTTTCCCACGACGAAGAATACAATTTAAGCTCTCTGAAGTTTGTTGAGTGAAGTTCTGCACTTATTTTTGTTCTGTAATTACGGTCGTTGTTTACAAATTTTTCTGTTTTAAAGCCTTTCACATTTTCATATCCAAAGCGGTAGGTTCTGTAATTCATTCCGTACATCAATCTTTCTTCCACTTCTCTGTATTTGGGCGTCAGAAAACCTGTGTAATTTACATTATAAGCAATATTTGAAGGGCTGTCTAAAACATATTCCGTGTATAACGAAGGTGTATCTGTTTCGATCATGATTTCCGGAACCACATAGAGAAACGGAGAAGTTACTTCATACTGATATTCAATGACAGAGCCGTTTTTCACATTCGGGAATGCAAATTTTGTGATGGAAACATATTTGCTCTCTTTACTTTTATATTTTGAACTTTTATCAACTTTTGTTGCTACGGAAGTACCGTTTTCCAGATTGTATGTGAAAGCTTTTACCTTCGAAATGGTTTCCTGATCGCTTCCGCTTTGGTATAACGGAATTTCAAGATTCAACCAGTCTTCTGCTTTGTCCTTATCATAAATTTTCACCCTGTAAAAAGCTTTTTTCACGAGATTTCCGGTATTGTTATCAATGCTGAAATGCAGCGATTTGAATAAAATTTCGGCAGGTGCATTTTCATCCAACGCTGATTTCTGCTTTGAAAGATCTGCATCATTAAATTTAGGATAGTTAAGAAATTCATGCTTCTGAGCTTCAACAAATATGAAATTCATTGAACAGAAAGCCACTAGAAATATTTTTTTCATGTTAAATTTTAGAAATTAAAATTTTTGAGTTGTCGATGTTAATGGCTTTTTTTCTGAAATTAACGTAATCGTTATATTTTTCTTTAGGATAAAGTCCTTTATTGATTCTTATGGTTCGGCTGACTTTCAGTTCTTCGCCATTTTTTACAAAGCTTAACTGATAGGTTCCGAATTCTGAATTTAAGGTTACATTCTCGGGAAGTTCCTCTATTCTATAGTTTTTAGGAAGCGCAAAGCTGATTTCGTATTCATCCTGAAAAGACTGTCTTAATTCGAAAGGCAATTCCCTGTTTTCGTCTGTTTTGTAAACATTGTTTGAATAAATAGGTACTGCTCTGAAAATGATGCTGCTTCCTGCGTTTTTAGAATAATTATTGGCTTTAAAATCAAGATCAAACTTTGCAACGGCATTGTCTTTATCGTTCAGGAAATTTTTCATTTCAATCTTTTCAAAATGAAGAACATCCAAAAGATTTTTTATGGCTTCGTTTCTTTCTTTTGGTGACATCGTTGCCAGAACGAGATTGTTATCATACTGAATTCCCGTGTACGCAAAATTACCTTCCCCGGAAATACTGTTGTCTTCATTAAGCTTTATTTTTAAAAGCTGTTTTTCTTTGCTTTGGTCTGCTGCATAAACCGGAGTATCAATTAATTCAATTCCGTTTTTTCTGATGGAAAGCACATTTCTTTCTGTGGTTCCGTAACTTAGGTGGTTAAAAGCTATTTGCTGAGATGTATTTTCCAGCCAGATATTTCCTTTTTCAGCAGGAACCATCAGAATAACATGGTTTCCTCCCATTTTAGGAAAATCTTTATCAAATGAAACTGGAGAAGAACCTGAATTGATCACCGAATAATAAGACGGAATTCCGGCTTCATCCAGTAAAGTTTTCATGTAATTCGTTAATCCTTTGCAGTCACCATATCCTTTTTTCTGAACTTCATCCGGAAGCATCGGCTGCCAACCGCCGATTCCCAAGGCTACAAAAATATACCTTGTCTTGCTCTGCATATACTGATACAGTTTTTTTACCTTTTCTTCTGTTGTTCCCTGTAAATTCAATGCTGCAACTTCCGCTTTAATTGCAGGCGTTGATAAAGAAACCGGCTGTAAAATGCTGTTGTAATACCAAGATCCGAACTCACCCCAGTTGTTTATACTCCCCTGTTTTCCTTCAAGATTGAATTTCGTTAACGCAAAACTTACTTTTGGCAAAATTTTTATCGGTTGGGGAAGCAAAAAAGCATCATCAATAGCCGGAACATTTTTATAAGAATATATTTTTTCTCCTGCATTATCGCTTTCTGTAACTGAAGTATAGTTATAAGCCGAAGGATATGTTTTTGTTTTAAGCTCGATGCCTGATTTGTTGATGATCTTCATCTGAGCTTCTTCCAATGAAATATTGGTTGATCTGAATGGAATAAAATCCGGCAGGAAAACCGTGTTTTCATCTGTGATCTGATAGGAAAATTCCACAGTGTAAGGATATTGCGTAGGCGTATAAGACAAAGCCATCACTCGGTTATCCGAATAGAAAGTTCCCTGATTATTATTGGCAAAATCCCCAAAATCTGATTTGGAAAATGACTTGATTTTCTTTCCGGATTCATCGTAAATATTCACCTTGATGTCTGAAATACTATTGCCTTTTTCATAAGGAATATAAATCTGCGCATCGGAGTCGCCGTCTTTATTCAAAACAGTGGTCACCGTATAATACTGATATCTGATATCATCAATTTTATTAACCTGAATCGTCGTAAGATCTTTCCTGATCACCGCATCTGCGTTTTTCTTCAGAGTCTCAGGAATAGCAGAAACCGGAAAATTTTGTGAGTAATAAAAAGAAGCCATCGAAAGCGCTCCAATACAAAGTATTTTCATCATGGTTATTAAAATTTAGCAAAAATAATGAAATCTTATAACTGACAAAATTATTTTTTATTGTATTGAATGGTTCATATTGAAAAAAAAAGACTTCATTGCTGAAGTCTTTTATAATCGTATTTTTTGAATTCAATTATGCATCAATTTTCGCATATTTGGCATTCTTTTCTATAAATTCTCTTCTTGGCGGAACCTCATCTCCCATCAACATAGAAAATACGCTGTCTGCTTCTACTGCATTGTCGATGGTTACCTGTTTCAGGATTCTGTGTTCAGGATTCAGAGTCGTTTCCCAAAGCTGTTCAGGATTCATCTCTCCAAGACCTTTATAACGCTGAACTTCAACACCTTTTCCATCCGGAGACATTTCCAAAGTAAATTCTTCACGCTCTTTTTCGTTATAAGCATATACTTTTTTGTTTCCTTTTTTCAATAAGTACAAAGGCGGCTGAGCAATATAAATATAGCCGTTCTCAATCAGTTCCTTCATGTATCTGAAGAAGAAAGTTAAGATTAAGGTTGAGATGTGAGAACCATCAATATCGGCATCGGTCATGATTACGATTTTATGATATCTTAATTTTGCCATATTCAGCGCTTTGCTGTCTTCTTCCGTACCTACGGAAACTCCTAAAGCGGTATAAATATTTTTAATCTCTTCATTATCATAAACTTTATGAAGCATTGATTTCTCAACATTCAGAATTTTACCTCTTAACGGAAGAATTGCCTGAAAGAATCTGTCACGTCCCTGTTTTGCAGTTCCACCTGCGGAATCTCCCTCAACCAAGAAAATTTCTGATTCTGCCGGATCTTTTGAAGAACAGTCGGATAATTTCCCCGGAAGTCCGGAACCTCCCATCGGAGATTTTCTCTGAACCATTTCACGGGCTTTTTTCGCAGCCTGTCTTGCTTTTGCAGCCAACACTACTTTCTGAACGATAATTTTTGCTTCGTTGGGATTTTCTTCCAAGAAGTTAGTCAGCATTTCCCCAACAATTTTATCAACAGCACCCGAAACTTCAGAGTTTCCTAATTTTGTTTTGGTCTGTCCTTCAAACTGAGGTTCCATTACTTTTACAGAAACTACAGCCGTAAGTCCTTCACGGAAATCGTCTCCAGTAATTTCTACTTTTTCTTTCTGAGGAATTCCTAAATCATCCGCATATTTCTTTAAGGTTCTCGTTAAAGCACGTCTGAAACCTGCTAAGTGAGTTCCTCCTTCGTGAGTGTTAATATTGTTAACGTAGGAGTGAAGATTCTCGTTAAATGAAGTATTGTAACGCATCGCTACTTCCACAGGAATATCGTCTCTTTCACCTTCCATGAAAATTACGTTTTCCATGATCGACTCACGGTTTCCGTCGATAAAAGCAACAAACTCCTTTAGACCACCTTCAGAATGGAAAACTTCTGATCTGAAAGAACCGTCTTCCAGTTTTTCTCTTTCGTCGGTAAGGGTAATGGTAATTCCTTTATTTAAATAAGAAAGCTCTCTTAAACGGCTTGCTAATGTATCATAATTATAGACAAGTTCTGTAAAGATAGAATCATCCGGCTGGAAGAACTGCTTGGTTCCTCTCTGATCACTGTGCCCTATTTCTTCAACTCCCGTCTGAGCTTTACCTCTTGAATATATCTGCTGATAAACGTTTCCGTCTCTGTAAACTGTGGTTACCATTTCGTTGGAAAGTGCGTTTACACACGATACCCCAACTCCGTGAAGACCTCCGGAAACTTTATAAGAATCTTTATCAAACTTACCTCCTGCCCCGATTTTTGTCATTACCACCTCAAGAGCGGATTTCTGTTCTTTTTCGTGGAAATCCACAGGAATACCTCTACCGTTATCGCTAACCTCGATCCCGTTTCCTTCTTTAATGCTGACAAAGATCGTGTCGCAGTATCCTGCCAACGCTTCGTCGATAGAGTTATCTACTACTTCATAAACCAAATGATGGAGACCTCTTACTCCCACATCACCAATGTACATTGAAGGACGCATACGTACGTGTTCCATTCCTTCCAATGCCTGAATACTACTAGCTGTATATTGTTTCTGACTCATATAAATATTAAAAAATCCTGCTAAATGCAAAGACTTACAAATATCGTGATTTTTTTCGAGGTACGAAAGTTAAAAAGTGTCAAAAAAGTATTGATTTTTCCACAAAAAGCAAAGATTATTTTCTCTTAAAAAATATCAAAGTTAAAACCTATTTCTCAAACAAATGCTGTTGTAAATCATAATGACGATCTATAATTTATGCGTAAATTTATTTACTCAAAATGAATGGTTTATGGACGACTTTCTTGCAGCTCGTGCACAGATGGCAATGTCACTCGGCTTTCACATTATTTTCTCTTGTGTAGGTATGGTAATGCCTTTCCTTATGGCTTTTGCGCACTGGAAATACTTAAAAACAAAAAACGAAGTTTATAAAGGTCTCACAAAAGCATGGAGCAAAGGTGTAGCAATCCTTTTTGCAACCGGAGCCGTTTCCGGAACGATGCTCTCTTTTGAACTTGGACTGCTGTGGCCTGAATTTATGAAACACGCAGGACCCATCTTCGGAATGCCTTTTTCACTGGAAGGAACTGCATTTTTTATTGAAGCCATCGCAATCGGATTTTTTCTTTACGGATGGGATCGTTTTAACAAATGGTTTCATTGGTTCTGTGGATTTTTGGTAGGATTAAGCGGTTTGGCTTCTGGAATTTTAGTGGTTGCCGCAAACGCGTGGATGAATTCTCCGGCAGGATTCGATTATGTGAACGGACAATATTTAAATATAGATCCTATTAAAGCCATGTTCAATAACGCGTGGTTTCCTCAGGCTTTACACATGACGGTTGCTGCGTTTTGTGCTACTGGATTTGCCGTTGCCGGAGTTCATGCTTTTTTAATTCTAAAGAAAAAAAATGTTGAATTTCATACCAAAGCCTTCAGAATTGCGGCAGGATTTGCTTTGATCGGAGCATTCGGAGCACCCTTAAGTGGTGATGTTGCCGCAAAATCTGTCGCAGAAAGACAGCCGATAAAATTAGCTGCCATGGAAGCCCATTTTGAAACAGAAAAAGGAGCTTCATTTGTGATCGGCGGAATTCCGGATGAGAAAAAAGAAGAGATAAAATATGCCATAAAAATTCCGAAAGTTCTGAGTTTTTTAGTAGCTAATGATTTTAACGCGGAAGTAAAAGGACTGAAAGATTTTCCAAAAGAAGAATGGCCTCCGATTGCGGTTGTGCATTATGCTTTTCAGATCATGATTTTCTTTGGTGTTGTGATGATTATTATTGGAAGCGTTTTTCTGTATGCAACGTTTTTCAGGAAAGAATGGCTTTCCAGAAACTGGCTTCTGAAAACATTTTTATATGCAACTCCTTTCGGATATATTGCTCTGGAAGCGGGATGGACAGTAACTGAAGTGGGAAGACAGCCGTGGATTATTTACGGAATTATGAAAACAGCCGATGCCGTGACGCCAATGCCGGGAATTCAGTATTCTTTTTACTTTTTTACTGCAATTTTCGCATCACTCTCTTTGGTTATTATTTTCCTTTTAACAAGACAGATTAAAATGGTTCCCAAATTATACGATCCTACCGATCCTCAGTTTAACTCTAAAAATAAGAAGTCATGATTTACGTTGTTATAGGATTTCTCTGGCTATCGATATGTCTGTATGTTATTTTAGGCGGAGCTGATTTCGGAGCGGGAATTGTGGAACAGTTCACCAGAAAAAAGAACAGACCCAAAACACAGACTTTGATGTACACTTCTATTGCTCCGGTTTGGGAAGCCAATCATATGTGGCTGATTATTGCGATTGTTATTCTTTTTGTCGGTTTTCCGGAGGTTTACACCACACTTTCCACGTACCTTCATATTCCTTTGGTTTTAATGTTGGTAGGAATTATTGCACGCGGGACAGCTTTTACGTTCCGGCATTATGATGCGGTGGAAGACAGTTGGCAACGCATTTACACACAGATTTTTTACTTTGCGAGTTTACTGACTCCTTTTTTTCTGGGATTAACGGCAGCAGCAACGATCTCCCATTCTATTAATCCGGAGGCGACCAACTTTTTAGATTTATATATTTTCAGTTGGCTGAACTGGTTTGGTGTTGCAGTCGGGTTATTTACCGTTTCCATCTGTGCATATCTTGCTTCCGTTTTTGCTTTGAGAGAGACTTCCGACCGTTTTGAACTGGGTATGATGATCAGAAAATCCAAACAGACCATGATCTTTGTTGTTATCGCAGGACTTCTGGTTTTCATCACGGCTTATTTTTCCGATATTCCTTTACTGATGTGGGTTTTCTCAAAACCTTTGGGAATTATGGCAACGGTTTTTGCCACGATTTGTCTCTTTTTGATTCTGAGAGCAATGAATCGTCGTAAACTTTTGCCTGTAAGAGCTTTAGCCGGATTTCAGGTGATTATGATTCTGGTTGCCGCCACATATCAGCACAATCCGAATATTATTTTGTTTGCAAACGGAGAGCATCTTTCCTTATTAGACAATGTTGCCGCACCAAAAACAATTTCGGCTTTGGGATGGGCGTTAATGCTCGGCTCTGTTTTCATCCTTCCGTTTTTGTTTTATCTGATGGCTTCATTTAGTAAACTGAGAAGATAATTTTATAAGGTATAATATAGTTTCGGCGCAGCAAAGCTGCGCCGAAACCTTGTAATCTATTTTTTAAGCAAAACAATTTCCACCCTTCTGTTCTTCATGAAATCCTCTTCCTTTCTTTCGGGATAAACAACAGGATTTAGATGTCCCATTCCGGTTGCTTTGATGCGCATGGAAGCAATTCCCTGTTTTTCCAGAAATTCTTTGATGGCATTGGCTCTCGTCCAAGATAGGTTAAATGTTTTCAAATCTAAATCTTCACCATCGAAATTGTCATAATCACAGCAGATATGTCCCTGCAATTCTACTTCGATTGTCGGATTATTTTTTAAAATTTCCGCTAACTGCATCAATACACTATTTCCTTTTGGCAGCCATACGTGGCGACCTCCGATAAAATTAACATTCGGCAAAGAAAAAGTTTCTCCGATTTTCATTTCTGAAACTTTTTTGCTGAAAAAACTCTCAAAGGTTTTCCCGGAATGTATTTCTCCGGCAATCATCACCCGATCAATAAACACATCTACCCTTCTGTTTTTACCGCGCAGTTCTTCGGTACTGTTGTCATTGATGGGTTTTTCTTTTCCCAAACCGACAACACTTTCCAGTTTTATATTATTTGTGATCTTTTTCTGCAGGTAATTATTAACTGTATTTGCACGATTTTCAGATAATTTTTTATTGTATTCTGAACTTCCCGAAATATCACAATTCCCAAAAATCCTGAATTTCAGATTGCTTTTTAGTTGCGCCAGACTGTCAAGTTTTCTCTGCGATTCTTTCGTCAGTTTAGAACTATTGTACTCAAAATAAACAGAACTAAGCATCTGAGCTTTCACATTGACGAACAGAAAAATAAGGACGATAAGAATTCTCATCTCATTTAGTTTTTATGAATAACGTAAATTATGCAAAAATAGTTTTTTGTGCTTTATAAAAAATTCCGGCGGAAGCTTTGCTTCCGCCGGAACTAAATTATATGATATAAAATCTTAAACCAGTTTCATCAAAAGAACCTCATCAATTTTCTCTACTTTCACGAGGTTATTTTTCGTTAAAGTTTTGGATGCTTTGTCCCATTTCTTTCCTGAAAGTTGAGATTGCTCTTTCACTTCTGCCAAAGCAATCTGTTCTCCTGATTTTAAAATTTCAAGAATTACTTTTTCATCTTCACCCAGTTCGATTTGAGGAACTGCTTTTTCAGGTCTCATCTGAGGGAAGAATAAAACTTCCTGAATGGATGCATTATTCGTAAGGAACATAATTAATCTGTCCATTCCGATTCCTAAACCGGAAGTTGGCGGCATTCCGTATTCCAGCGCTCTTAAGAAATCTTCATCAATAAACTGTCCTGCCTCATCATCTCCTTTTTCGGATAATTTTAACTGCTCTTCAAAACGCTCTCTCTGGTCAATCGGATCATTAAGCTCAGAATAAGCGTTGGCGATTTCTTTTCCGCAAACCATCAGTTCAAAACGCTCGGTTAAACCTTCTTTGCTTCTGTGTTTTTTCGTAAGCGGTGACATTTCGATCGGATAATCCGTAATAAAAGTTGGCTGAATAAAGTTTCCTTCGCATTTTTCGCCAAAAATTTCATCAATTAATTTTCCTTTCCCCATCGTTTCATTCACATCAATTCCGATAGATTTCGCAAAATCGAATAATTCCTGTTCTGTTTTTCCGGTGATATCGAATCCTGTAAATTTCAGGATCGCATCCGTCATAGAAATTCTCTGGTAAGGCGCTTTGAAATCCACTTCATATTCTCCGAAAGTAGCTTTTGTTGTTCCGTTTACCTGAATAGCACAGAACTCTAATAACTTCTCCGTGAAATCCATCATCCAGTTGTAGTCTTTGTATGCTACATAGATTTCCATTGCAGTAAATTCAGGATTATGAGTTCTGTCCATCCCTTCATTTCTGAAGTTTTTGGAGAATTCATACACCCCGTCAAAACCACCCACGATCAATCTTTTCAGATACAATTCGTTGGCAATTCTTAAATATAAAGGAATATCCAAAGCATTGTGATGCGTAATGAAAGGTCTTGCCGCAGCTCCTCCCGGAATTGCCTGCAAGATGGGAGTTTCTACCTCAAAATATCCTGCATCATTGAAGAACGTTCTCATCGCATTGAACAGTTTTGTTCTTTTTACGAAAACTTCCTTAATTTGAGGATTTACGGTTAAATCTACATAACGCTGTCTGTATCTTAGTTCCGGATCATTAAATGCATCGTGAACAACACCGTTTTCATCGGTTTTTGCCTGTGGAAGCGGTCTTAGAGATTTCGTTAACAGGGTGAAATTTTTCACCAAAACCGTCTTCTCTCCTACCTGTGTTGTAAACAGCTCACCTTCAATCCCGATAATATCTCCAATATCTAAAAGGTGTTTGTACACTTCATTGTATAAAGTCTTATCTTCACCTGTACAGATCTCATCCCTGTTGAAGTACACCTGAATTCTTCCAGTAGAATCCTGCAACTCAGCAAAAGAAGCTTTCCCCTGAATTCTTCGCGACATAAGTCTTCCCGCGATCTTCACCTGTTTACTTTCTGCGAAATCCTGTTTTATAGATTCTGTAGTATCTGTAATGATGTATTCATCCGCCGGGAATGCATTAATCCCCATTTCAACAAGCTTATTCAGCTTTTCTCTTCTAATGATTTCTTGTTCTGATAATTGCATTTCTTATTTTTCTAAAAGCGTACAAATTTAGTGATTATTTACAAAATTTCACCTTAAACTTAAGGTAAATATTTTATACCATAATACTTTATCATTAATGTAAATAATTCTTATAAAACTATATTTAAACGATTAATTTAAATTAAATATTAATAATCACTATATGATGAATTATAAATGAGTTTTATTTATTATCTTTGGTTTACCACTAATCATAAAATAATTTACTTATGAAAAAAAGGATTATCCTATTATCCTCCCTTTTATCAATGGGAGCAATTACTAAAGCACAAGTAGGGATAAATACAACTACTCCTACAGCTACATTTGACGTTGTTGCAAAAAATGCTACAGGAACCTCAACCACCGTAGACGGACTTCTCGCTCCACGTCTGGATCGCGAAAGAGCCCTAAATATGACTTCCGTTCCTTCCGGTACACTTATTTACGTAAATGATATAGCTACAGGATCCGCCATAGGACAGGCTGTGAATATCACAGTTACAGGTTATTATTATTTTGAAGGAGGGGTTTGGCAGAGACTTACTACTCCTTCAGCAGTTAATGCGCAGAATTGGGGACTTACAGGAAACTCCGGAACAGCATCCGGAACCAACTTTATGGGAACCACAGACAATCAGGATATTATCTTCAAAAGAAATAATATCCAGTCCGGAATTTTGGGAACAACCAATACATCTTTTGGAAATAACTCCATTCCCATCGCTGTGACCGGAACCGGAAACACCGCATTCGGATCGACTTCCTTAAATACAGTGACAACCGGAGCAAGAAATGTCGGAATTGGTTTAAATACAGGACGGGGGATCACAACAGGTTCTACCAACATCGCTATTGGCGGAAATGCTTTATCCAGTACAACAGCAGCTTCTATACAGAGAAATATTGCCATCGGTGACAATGCTTTAATTTCTAATAATGGAGGAAATTCAAATATAGCTATTGGTGTTAATACCGGAACCGCAATCAGTTCCGGATCTAATAATGTTCTTCTGGGAGATACGGCGGGCGGTGTATCTTTAACAACCGGAACAAGCAATACTGTTTTGGGAAGCATCGCCGGTTCGGGATTAACCACGGGAAGCAACAACTTAATCTTGGGAGCTTCTGCAGGAACCAATATTACAACAGGCAGCACCAATATCGCGATTGGAAACAATACACAGATCCAGTCTGCAACCACAAGCAACCAGATGAATATCGGGAATGCAATTTTCGGAACAGGAATGACCGGAACTCTTGCTGCTCCGGCGGGAAATATCGGGATAGGAACTAGTACTCCTGCAAGAAGACTTGAAGTGAATGCAGCAACAGCTCCCATCAGAGTTAGTAACTTACAGGCAATTGCAACAGGAAGTCCTACCACAACGGTTCCTTTAATACTGGATACCGCAACAGGAGATATTTATCAGGGTAAAGCTTCAGAAATGCTGATTTTCAATACGAATGTTATTCCTAATGCTTCTCCTGTCGTGCTTAATGCGACAGCGACAGCTTCAGCCATCGGAACGGCAACACAATCTGTTTATAATACCACATTTACTTTAGCAAGACCTGCCATTGTTTCTATATTTTCATCGGTCTCCACGTCATTTGCCAATGCTGCAGGAGGAGTAATTACAGATGGTTCTCCGCGTATTTCAATTAGCTGGATCAGGATTTCAGATTCTACAGGCGCAACAATTATTCAGGATAATATGGGACTATCATCTGTTTCACACGTCAATTCTTTAACAGGTGCTACAACAAATGTTACCGGAAATTATCAGTCTGCTTCAAATCCTATGCTGAGTTTGCCTGCGGGAACTTACAGACTTGATGTCTTTGCTCTAACGGGATGTTCGAGTGGGCAGTCGGTTCGTGCTACATACGGTACAGGAAACGACAATTTGTATGTGAAAGCAGATTATTTCTAAAATACGATTCTAAAACACAATAATTAATAAACGTCTTACAAATATTTGTAGGACGTTTTTTAAAATGGATCACCATTTTGTATGTTTGTCGGGAGGAATAAAAGTCCAAGCCAATATCCTGCTGATTTTCTGTCCCTGAGACATTTCGATAATCCTGAAATCGACTGCTTTTATTTTCTTTAAAAGGAAAGTTAATTTACTGAGGTTCTCTTTTTTGGAAACAAGACAGGTAAACCATAAAACCTGAGATGAATACAGAGTACTTTCGCGAATCATATTTGTAATGAAAGCCAGTTCTCCGCCTTCACACCATAATTCCGACTGTTGTCCTCCAAAGTTCAGCAATGGTTTTTTAACCGTAGATTTTTTAAGATTTTTTGTCTTTCTGAAATTCCCTTTCATGGCAGATTCTTCGGAATCATGAAAAGGCGGATTGCACATCGAAAATACAAAACGATCTTCTTTATCAATAATATTCTTGAAAATATGTTCAGGTTCCGACTGTTTTTTCAGATGTATGAAAGGGAGTAAATCCGGATTCTGACTTAAAATATATTCCGCGTTTTTCAGGGAAATGTCGTTAATATCAGTTCCAAGCATTTTCCACCCGTAAGAACGATGGGCAATTAAAGGATAGACAAGATTTGCTCCTGTTCCAATATCCAGTCCTTTAACATCAGAATTCTGAGGATTTTTTTCACCTATTAAATCGGCGATATAATGAATGTAATCTGCTCTTCCGGGAATCGGAGGACAGAGATTACCCTCGGGAATATCCCAATCCTGAACATTATAAAAGTGTAACAACAAAGCTTTATTAAGCAATTTTACAGCCTTCGGAAGACTGAAATTTATTGTTACACTTTGATAAGCGTTCACAAAAACATAATGTTTTAGTTCCGGTACACAGGAAATAAGCTTTTCGAAATCATAAGGATCACGATGCAGATTTCTTGGGTGTAAAGCAGACTTTTCAGTCATCAATTATTTTTTCAGACTTAAAATATACTGCACCATTTTTTTGGCATCTTCTTTCGATACTTGTGGATGTGGAGACATCGGAACGCCTCCCCAAACTCCGCTTCCGCCTTCTATAATCTTGGAAGCGAGCATTTCTGCATCCTTTTCAGAATACTTATCCGCTATTTCCTGATAAGAAGGTCCTATCATTCTTTCATTCACCGCATGACATCCGGAACAGTCCAGCGTTTCAATAATTTTGTCGCCGGAAAGATTACTTTTCGCCGGTTCATTCATTGATGTACCTTCGGGAGAAGCCGCGTCAACAGGTGTATTTTCTTTTTTGGAACAGGAAAACATCAGCATTGCCAGACATCCTGTCAAAAACAGATTTTTCATTATTTTTTTGTAAGAGTATCTGCTTTAGCTTCAGCTGCAGGAAGAGATTCTGCGGCATTTACTTTTGCTGCTTCAGTTTTTTTGGCAGTAGAATCCACCACCGTTGGAGCATCCGGCTCTGGCAACATCGTGTTGCTGTCCTGTAAGTCATGATTTGGCTTTTTAGAGCAGCTAGCTGCCAATAAACCACCGATAAACGCGATTGCTAATACTTTTTTCATTATTTTTCCTATAAAATTTAGACAAAAATATAAAAAATAAACTTTCAAGCTTATGATAAACCTCCATTTTTAATGATATTTCATTAATTTTTTTCTGCTAAAAGATTTTTCTGATTAGTGAAAGTCATCAGTTTTCAGATTAAGTTTTTTGATGATCTGTTATTAATCATATTGCTTTTTAACGCAAAGATTTCGCTAAGATTCTTTTATATGCCAACTGTTTTTGGGTTTGCAAAGGCGTTTCACTCAGCAAAGAACTCAAAGGTTTTTTAATGATGACAAATTGCGGACAACCATAAAAGTTTTTTTTAATTTCATAATTTTTTTGTTTTCATATTAAAAAAATTATATACATTTGTACTATGGTTAACAACAAAAATATGTGGTGGTGGCATTCAAACTCTTCGTCGGGTCTGATGTTATTGTCATGTTGTTAATGCTAAACAACCAACAGAAATAATTTATAACAAATAATAAAGACTTTGACGTAATCCGTTGAAGTCTTTTTTTGTTTCATCCATTTTAAAATTCAACTGCAATGTTCAGTAAAAAGATAAAAATAAAAACCGTTTCCAAAAAAACACTCGGAGATCTTCAGACTCCGATGAATATCTATCTGCAGATTCGCGACAAATTCAGAGATACTATTCTTCTGGAAAGCTCAGATTCTAAAAATATCGATAATAACTTCTCCTTCATTGCCATCAATGCGATTGCAGGAATTGAAATTAAAAATTTAAATGACTTTGAAATAAAGCTTCCGGGACAGGAACCTGTAAAACAATTTATCATTGAAAATAAAATTGAAGATGTTTTTCAGAATTTCTCAGATCTTTTCGAATGCGAAAAAACGGCAGATCCTATAGAACATACGGCACAAAGTCTTTTCGGATATACCAGTTTCGAGGCGGTTCAGTTTTTTGAAAATATTCAGTTCAAAGCACAGAGTCCCGAAGTTGAAATCCCGATTCTTCGGTACAGATTGTATCAATATGTTATTGCCATCAATCATTACAACGATGAAATGCATATCATTGAAAATCAGATGGAAGGTGTAAAATCTGAATTTTACCTTCTTGAAAGCTTAATCAAGAATCTGAATTCCGTGATTTATCCTTTCGAAAAAGAAGGAGCAGAAACTTCTAATATTACGGATGAAGAATATATTGAACTCGTAAAAACAGCCCAGAAACACTGCATGAGAGGCGATGTTTTTCAATTGGTTTTAAGCAGAAGATTTCAGCAGAAATTTAAAGGAGATGAATTCAATGTCTACCGTGCATTAAGAAACATCAATCCTTCCCCTTATTTATTTTTCTTCGATTATGGCAACTACAAACTCTTCGGTTCAAGCCCTGAAAGCCAGTTAATCATCAAAAACAACAAAGCCGTTATTCATCCGATTGCCGGAACATTCAAACGAACAGGACATTTTGAAACGGATCTCCAGTCTATCGAAAATTTAAAAAACGATGAAAAAGAAAATGCAGAACACACCATGCTTGTGGATCTCGCAAGAAATGATCTTGGAAAACTCGGAAAAAATGTAACGGTAACCAAATTAAAGGAAATACAGCTTTTCTCTCACGTTATACATATGGTAAGCGAAGTAACCGCGGATCTGCAGGAAAATATAAATCCTTTCGAAATGGTGGCAACAACTTTTCCGCAGGGAACTTTAAGCGGAGCCCCGAAACACAGAGCGTTGCAGTTAATTAACCAATATGAAAAAGATTCCAGAGGATATTATGGCGGATGCATCGGAATGATTGGACTGAACGGAGACTGCAATCAGGCAATTATGATCCGTACTTTTTTAAGTAAAAACAATACGCTGTATTATCAGGCAGGAGCCGGACTTGTGGCAAAATCCAACCCCGAAAGTGAGCTTCAGGAAGTAAACAATAAACTGAATGCCCTAAAAAAAGCAGTGGAAAAAGCGGAGAAATTAGTGAATAGTTGATTGAGTCTAGTTGACAGAATTTAGATGTCTGGACTGAATCCAGAAAACTATCAAATTTAATTTATGATGCAATTAAAAATTGTCTAAAAGAAGAAGTTTTAATTCTTTGCAAAAAATTGCTAAACGGATTTATTAATTATTACAGAAAAAAATAAAAATGAATAATACAGAACCATCAACAAACAACCAAAAGCCATCAGCTAAAGTTCTTGTATTCGATAACTACGACAGCTTTACCTACAATCTGGTTCAGATTATCGAGAGAGTTTTGGATACCAAAGTGGATGTGGTAAAGAATGACCAGATCAGTCTGGAAGAAATCGATCAGTACGATAAAATCGTGCTTTCACCCGGTCCCGGAATTCCGGAAGAAGCCGGAATTTTACTGGATCTGATCAAAGAATACGCTCCTACAAAAAGCATTTTAGGCGTATGTCTCGGTCAGCAGGCAATTGCAGAAGCTTTTGGAGGAAGTTTAACCAATCTTTCTGAAATTTTTCACGGAGTGGCAACTTCCGCAGATTTCGTAAAAGAAGACACCAAAATTTTTAAAAATCTATCCAGCGGAATTGAAGTCGGAAGATACCATAGCTGGGTTGTTAACCGGGAAGATTTACCGGAAGAACTGGAAATTACCGCAGTAGACAAAGATGGAATGATTATGGCGTTACAGCACAAAAAATATGATGTTCATGGCGTACAGTTTCATCCGGAAAGCATTCTTACTCCACAGGGAGAAATCATCATCAAAAACTTTCTACTCAATTGAAAACAATACAGATTCCCTCAACCATAAAACCTCCACAAATGAAAGAGATCCTGCAATACCTTTTTAATCATCATACCTTGTCCAAATCTGAGGCAAAGGCGATTATGATTGAGATTGCCCAGAATAAATTCAATGCAACCGAAGTTACGGCTTTTATAAGTGTTTTCCTGATGCGAAATATCACGCTTAAAGAGCTCGAAGGCTTTCGTGAAGCCCTTCTGCAAATGGCAGTTCCCGTTAACATAGATTCCGGAGATGCCATTGATATTGTAGGAACGGGCGGTGACGGAAAAAACACTATCAATATTTCAACTTTATCAAGTTTTGTAGTGGCAGGAGCGGGACAGAAAGTAACGAAACACGGAAATTACGGAGCTTCTACCATCACCGGATCTTCCAATGTACTGGAAGAGCTAGGCTACGAATTCAAAAACAGTTCGGAAAAACTTCAGGAAGATCTTGAAAAAGCCAACATCTGTTTTTTACATGCCCCCTATTTTCATCCGGCACTGCAATCGGTTGGTGCGCTGCGAAGAGCTTTAGGTCTAAGAACTTTTTTCAACCTTCTCGGCCCTCTTGTAAATCCGGCAAAACCTCAGTTTTCCATGATCGGCGTTTACAATCTGGAAATCGCAAGAATTTACCAGTATTTATTGCAAAAAGATAACCGTCACTTTACTCTGGTTCACGGGATGGACGGCTACGACGAGATCAGCCTTACCCACGACAGTAAAATTATTACCAAAAAAGGGGAAGAAGTGTATTCCACGGAAGATCTAGGTTTTGATTCTATCACGCATGAAAGCATAAAAGCAGGCGAAACACCTCAGGAAACGGCAAAAATTTTCAGAAATATTCTTCAGGGAAAAGGAACGGAACAACAGAATGCTGTCGTATTGGCAAATGCAGCGGTTGCCCTTTATCACACCGATAAATTCGGAAGCTATGAAGATTGCCTTTTGATGGCGAAAGAAAGTTTACATGGAGGAAAAGCATTAAGAAGTCTGGAACTTCTTTTAGAATAATGAAATTGATTATGAATATTTTAGATAAAATCATACAAAGAAAAAAAGAAGAGGTTTCCTTCTCGAAATCGAATAATTCAGTCTCAGCATTGAAGGAATCTGAATTTTTCGGAAGAGAAAATTTTTCACTGAAAGAAAGCTTAAAAAAGAGAAGCAGAATCATTGCTGAATTCAAAAGACAGTCACCCTCAAAAGGAATTATTAATGATACAGTTTCACCTTTAGAAGTGGTTTCCGCATATGAAAAATTCGGAGCGAGCGGAATTTCTGTTTTAACGGATCGTGATTTTTTCGGAGGAAGTTCTGAGGATATTCTGAATGTAAGAAATTCTGTAAATATTCCGATTCTGCGAAAAGATTTCATGATCGATGAATATCAGTTTTATGAAGCCAAAAGCATCGGTGCAGATGTTATTTTATTGATTGCAGCCTGTCTTTCACCACAACAGGTTTCAGAATTTACAGAACTTTCTCACGAGTTGGGATTGGAAGTTTTACTGGAAATCCATACCGAAGAAGAGCTGAAACACATTAATAAAAGCATTGATCTTGTGGGAATTAACAACAGGAACTTGAAAGATTTCAAAGTAGATTTGCAACATTCGGTTACTTTGAAAAATCAGCTTCCGAAAGAAATTCTGTCTGTTGCCGAAAGCGGAATTTACAACGAAGAAGATTTCAGATATTTAAAAAATGAAGGTTTCGACGGATTTCTGATGGGCGAATATTTTATGAAACATGAAGATCCCGGAAAAAAATTAGCTGAATTTATTTCCAATACAGGAATTTAAAAAATCAGGTATGAAATTACCAGACAACAATCTATTGACGAATAAAAATGCTCCGAAGCTAAAAGTTTGCGGATTAACCCAATCTGATCAGATTCAGAAGTTAATATCTTTACAGGCAGACTTTCTGGGTTTTATCTTTTATGAAAAATCGCTCAGGTATGTTTTGAAATATTTGAGTCTTCAACAAATTTCAGCAGTTGAACACTCAGGAAAAGTCGGCGTTTTCGTAAATGAAAACTTAGAAAAAATAGTTGAAACAGCAGAAAAAGCAAAACTGAATTTCATACAGCTTCACGGCGATGAAGATGAATATTTTATTACAGAATTAAGAAAAAAATTAAATTCTGAAATAAGAATCATCAAAGTGATCCGAATTGGAAATCAAAACTCAGAGGAACTTCAGAAAACAATCAATCAATATGCGCAAACAAACGATTATATTCTTTTCGACACCGATTCAAAATCATTTGGAGGAACAGGAAAGACCTTCGACTGGAATCTGTTAAACGAAATTGAAATTCCCCTACCCTATTTTTTAAGTGGCGGAATTTCAGAAGAAAATATAGAAAACATAAGCATTTTAAAACAAAAGCCTTTTGCTCTGGACATCAATTCGAGGTTCGAAACAGAACCCGGAGTTAAAAACATCAATCAGATAAAAATATTTAAAGAAAAACTGATCTGATCATCAATTAAAACACAAAATTTGTTTAAACTCATTTTAAAATTAACCGCAAAAGAGACAAAAGAATTTATTGGATTTATTTAAAGTATTTCAAAAGTCTGCAAAGAAAAAAAATCTTTGATTTTTTTAAACTTATGTGCTCTTTTTTCCATTTAAGTATTAAAAGCTTAAACAACTAAAGTGTTACAATCTTTTGCATCTTTTGCGTTAAAAAAGTTTAAACAAGCTTACAATAAAAAAACAAAAACATTGAAAAAATATTATTCGAGAAAACTTAAGCTTTTAAAATTTAAGAAATTAAATCTTGAAGAGATCGGAAAATCCGTTCACAGAGTCCTGTTTTCTCAAAAATTTGAAAATGAAAAAGTAGAAAGACTGCATGATTTTGTCTCTGAAAATGACAGCAATACAGAATATTGGTACATCGGCGGATTATTAAGTGATTTCATCGAAATCATTAAAAATTTTCACAAAGAAGATGTCGAATATTTCTTTAAAACCATTCATTTCTGGGACAGCTATCATTTGGTGGTGATTGCCGACAAATTGCTAGACAGCAACGTAAAAGCCAGTGTGAAATATGATTTCGGAATCGTTTACTGTAAAATTTTCTGCCTGTATGAGAAATTCGATTCTTATTATCTAGTTGATAATCTTGAAATTGCGATTACCATGTACAACTCGAAATTAGATTTAAATATTTTAATAGATTTAACTGCAAAACTGCATCTGCTGCATCAGAACAGACAGATCAGCAAACAGCAGTTTGATTATAACCTTTCATTAATAAATACATTACAAAATGAATTATAGAAACCCCGACGAACAAGGATATTATGGAGAATTCGGAGGCGCTTTCATCCCGGAAATGCTCTACCCGAACGTAGAGGAACTGCAAAAAAACTATCTTGACATTATTGAATCTGAAGATTTTCAACAGGAATATCAGGATTTGTTAAAAAATTACGTAGGACGTGCAACACCATTGTATTTTGCGAAAAATTTAAGCCGGAAATACAATACCAAAATTTACTTAAAAAGAGAAGATCTCAACCACACCGGAGCGCATAAAATCAATAACGCTTTAGGACAGGTTTTGTTGGCAAAACGTCTCGGCAAAAACAGAATCATTGCCGAAACCGGAGCCGGACAGCACGGCGTTGCCACCGCTACAGCCTGCGCGCTTTTAGGACTGGAATGCATCGTTTACATGGGCGAAGTCGATATTCAGAGACAGGCTCCCAATGTCGCAAGAATGAAAATGCTCGGCGCAAAAGTCGTTCCCGCAACTTCAGGTTCCAAAACACTGAAAGACGCTGTAAATGAAGCCTTAAGAGACTGGATCAACAATCCCGTGACCACTCATTACGTGATCGGAAGTGTGGTCGGTCCGCATCCTTTTCCGGATCTTGTGGCGAGATTTCAGAGTGTGATTTCAAAAGAGATAAAAGAACAGCTTCTGGAACAGGCAGGAAGAGAAAATCCGGATTACATCATTGCCTGTGTTGGCGGCGGAAGCAATGCAGCAGGCGCTTTTTACCATTTTGTAAACGAAAAAGATGTGAAAATTATTGCTGCTGAAGCCGGTGGTTTCGGTGTAGAATCCGGAAAATCTGCCGCAACGACTTTTCTGGGAACTTTAGGCATTCTTCACGGAAGCAAAAGCCTTGTGATGCAGACCAATGACGGACAGGTTATCGAGCCCCACTCCATTTCCGCAGGACTGGATTACCCCGGAATCGGACCTTTTCACGCGAATTTGTTCAGAGAACAAAGAGCAGAATTTTTCAGCATCAATGACGATGAAGCTTTGAAATCAGCGTTTGAACTCACAAAACTCGAAGGCATCATTCCCGCTCTGGAAAGCTCTCACGCGCTCGCGGTTTTCGACAAAAAGAAATTCAACGAAGACGATATTGTAGTCATTTGTCTCAGCGGTCGCGGAGATAAAGATATGGAAACATATTTGAAACATTTGTAAAATAATTCGGGCGATAATTTACGTCTTCCACTCCCGCTTTTTTGTTCCGCTTTGCTGCACAAAAAGAGCTCCGTTCAAGCCGGATCGCATCGTCAACATCAAAAATAATTTTTGTCATTACAAAGAACTGATGAACTTACACTTTATTTAACCATAAAAGTCATAAAAGATAAACTAAATGATTAGTGTTTATCAATAAAAAGATCACAACAGCTTTCAAAAAATCTTTGATTTTTTACACTTTTGAAAGCTTAAAATATATTATAATCATACATCATAAATATCTTTTGCACCTTTTGCGGTTAAAATAAAAAACATTTTAAGCAGATTTTACGAAATGACATCATTAAAAAGCATTTTTAAATGAAAAAACTAAATATATACTTCACCGCAGGAATTCCCGAACTGGAAAATACTGCTGAAATCATACAGGTAATTCAGGATTCCGGCGCGCAGATGATCGAAATCGGGATGCCCTATTCCGATCCTGTTGCAGACGGTCCCGTTATTCAGCAGGCTCATGAATTAGCCCTGAAAAACGGAATGACCATCGAAAAACTGTTCTCACAATTAAAATCCATTAAAAACGAAATAAAAGTTCCTTTAATTTTAATGGGCTACATCAATCCGGTGCTGCGTTTCGGATTTGAAGAATTCTGTGCAGCATGTTCGGAAAGCGGAGTTTCAGGATTAATTATTCCCGATCTCCCTCCCATTGAATTCGAGAAAAACTATCAGAAAGTTTTAGCAAAATACCATCTGAATTTCACCTTTCTGGTGACTCCCGAAACTTCGGACGAAAGAATTTTATACCTCGATTCCTTAAGTTCCGGATTTTTGTATGCGGTAAGTTCCTCATCAACCACAGGAAATGATCAGACTGTTCTCAAAAACGAGGAATATCTTTCAAGATTAGCTTCACTTCCTTTGAAAAATCCGGTGATGATCGGTTTTGGAATCAAATCAAAAGAAGACTTCGAAAATGTAACCGAAAAAGCGGATGGCGGAATCATTGGAACTGCTTTCGTCAACATTTTACTTCAAAATAGAGACTGGAAGACCAAAGCTATAGATTTCATCCATTCCATTAAAGCCTAAAAATCACTAAATTTGTGTATTCAAAAAATGATATGAATACAATTCAGAATAAAGTAGTAGAATTTGAAGACTTAGGAACGCGGGAATATCAGTCGGCTTGGGATTATCAGGAATCTCTGATGAAAAACATCATAGATCTGAAAATTAAAAACCGCGATCTTCCTGCGGAACAGCACAGCGAAACGCCCAATCATTTTCTTCTCGTGGAACATCCTCATGTGTATACACTGGGAAAAAGCGGGCATGAAGAAAATATGCTTGCCGGAATTGATAAACTGAAAGAGATTGATGCCACTTTCGTAAAGGTAAACCGCGGCGGAGATATTACATATCACGGTTACGGACAGATTGTAGGTTATCCTATTTTAGACCTTGAAAATTTCTTCACGGATATTCATAAATACATGAGAAATCTGGAAGAAGTCATCATCAGAACTATTGCCGAATACGGATTGAAAGGCGAACGTTCTCCCGGAGAAACCGGAGTCTGGCTGGATGTTGGAAAACCTTATGCGAGAAAGATCTGTGCAATGGGGGTAAAAGCTTCCCGCTGGGTAACTTTACACGGATTTGCTTTAAATGTAAATACGGATATGCGTTATTTTGAATACATTATTCCGTGCGGAATTAAAGACAAACAGGTAACTTCCTTAAAAAGAGAACTGGAAAGAGAACTCACTTCTGAAGAAATGGAAAATATTAAGGCTAAGATAAGAAAGCATTTTACGGAGGTTTTCGAAGCGGAACTTATTGCTAAGTAATTTTTACTAAATAACATTTCCCTGCATATTGCGATGTGCAGGGATTTTTAATTAAAAAATCAATATTAGAAGTACGTTCGGCGTTCCGTAGGAACGCTATCTTTAGAAAATTCATTGAGAATTACAGATATCAATCCTACGGATTGATTGATGAACTGATTCTTATTTCTACACAGATTCTGCTCCTAAAGAAGAAGATTTTCACTATAAAAAACTTAAATAACCTGAGTTTGGGATAAGAAATAAATTTAAATAATTGATTTATATTATTGTATTGATTTATCACAAAGAAAAACAAAAAATTTTTCTACTTATTGAAAGTTTGCAAGCTAAACAAAGGCACTTCGTTTATTTAAAAAAGACAAAAATGGTATTACATTGATAAGTTTTACGCCTTTGTATATCTTAAAAGCTGAATTCCTGATAATTGAATCTCTTTGTTTAACCTTGCGGTTAAGAAGACTTATCCCGAACTCACCTTAAATAGAAAAACAAACAGGCTTCAGCCAAAGCTTATCATCAATTTTGCCCAACCTAACCTTGATTGATAATCTTCGCATCAGACTGAAGTTCGGTAAGAGTGATGAAACAAGATCAATTTATAACCAATTAATTTCATCATACTCACGTTAAATACTTTCGCCCAATTTAATTTTTCCAGTATTCATCGGTAATCTGAATGCATGATAAAATTTCTTAAAAATTTTGAATTTATATTCAATTTTTTATTACTTTTAAAATCACAACGCAGTGAACTATCAATAATAAAACTGCACATGATTAACCACAAAAATTAAAACTATGAAAAAATTTCTGCTATCCGCAATGGCTTTTGTGATGGTTCTTTCCTCCAATGCCTGTTCAGATTCCAGTGCCAATCAGGATCCGAATCTTGTTGTAAAAGAAACCAATGAAAATGCCATGAGAGACTTTGGCAGCACTATTCCGGTAGGGATTCAAAAGGAAGGCAATGTCCTGAAAGTTTCTTTCATCATTTCTGCGCAGTTCTATGAAATTAAAGACAGTAAAGAAAATGAAGCCTTCATCTCAATGATTCAATCAGCGGTCGAAAATGAAACTCCGGTTCATGTTTTTCTGAAAAAAAATTCCAACGAAATTGCCAAAGTTGAAAAAGCAACAGATGAAGATGTTACTTACTTCAAATCTATCTTCACCAAAGAAACTCAAAGCGAAACCAGCAAAGCAGTAAGTGTAATTCCGAATCTGGCGACTCTGAACAATCTTTTCACACAGATCAAAAATCAGTCCTGCGGAACTTCTACAGCTTCTTCACCATGTATCACGTTCAGATATGCAGTAGACGGATGTTATGCAAGAGCTCATAAAATGAGACAGATCCTTCTGAATGCAGGTTATGACTGCGAAAAACAATTCGTCTACGGAAACCTGAAAGCTTCTACTGGAACATGCTGTGTTTCGTGGGGATATCACGTAGCCATCTTGGTAAGCTTTAAAAATGCTTCCGGTGTGGTGGAGAAAAGAATTATAGATCCTTCCCTTTTCACATCCGGTCCGGTAACCGATATCACATGGAGAAATGCCTGCGTAAATACAAGCTGTGGTTCAGCCTCTGTTTCGTCTTATGCCAATACGGCAGGAAATGTATATTACAGAAGCCCGTCCGGTTCGCTGCTTTATGATAACAATTATATAAATACAAATTGTGTACTGACAACATTTTCAACATTGTCCGGATGCTCTCCAGTTCCGGCTCCAAGTGTAGCAAGCTGCGGATTCTAACAAATCTTTTATATAGCTCCTGCAATTATTTGTTATTTTGCAGGAGCTTTTTAAAATTTTATTTTCATGAAATTCTTAACCTATATTCTCTTCATAATAATGATGGTCATTTCCTGCTCCGGCAATCAGAGTTCACAAAACCTTACATGGTACAACAATTCGGTGATTACCGATATTACAGATGATCCGGATCGGCCACAGGAATTTGCCCGTGTTTCCATAGGAATCAGCGCGCAGGTTTTCTATCTTTCAAAAAAATCTCAGGATTATACTCATCTTATCGAAAAGGCAACTTTAAGTCTTAAGACAAGTAAAAAATATGATATTGGCATTGAAAATAAAACCAATATTATCAGACAGATCAAAGATGTAAAATAACTTTTTTCCTCATTATCATTTAATTACGGATATTCCGGCATCAATTCTCAGTTCCGCTCCGTGAATGTAAGATGCTTCATCGGAAGCAAGAAAAAGTACTGCTTTTGCAATTTCCGAAGGTTCTCCCTGTCTTTTAAAAGGAATGGCAGGAATAATATTTTGTACGGCTTCATCAATCTGTTCTGAATTTAAACCCGTATTATTAAAAATATTGGTTTTGATATGTCCCGGACTGATTCCATTCACTCGGATTCCCTTGTCCGTAAGCTCAGAAGCAAAAGTCTTAGTGAAACTTTGCACTGCCGCTTTTGCCGCAGAATATACTGAAAAATCAGACATTCCGAATTCTGTGACAAAAGAAGTATTAAAGACAACCGCACTCCCCTCTTTCATTAAAGGAAGCATCTGCTGAATAGTAAAAAAGCTGCCTTTTACCAGCATATTGAAAAGTTCATCAAAATGATGTTCATCCACATTTTCAATCGAAGCAAATCTTCCGTATCCTGCATTTGCAAATACCAAATCGATATGTTCCGTTAATTTTTCAACTTCATTTCTAAGATTCATCAGATCGCTTATTTTTCCGGCATCCGAAACAATTCCGAACGCATTTTCGCCTAGCTTTTTTACGGCATTTTTTACATTTTCTTCACTTCTTCCGGTGATGATTGCCTTTCCTCCTTCTTCTATAAACTGTTGTGCTGTTGCGAATCCCATTCCGTTGGTTCCGCCTGTAATCAGAGCGGTTTTGTTTTTAAATCTCTGCATTGTTTTTGGTTTAAAATTCTTCAGCAAAAATGGAAAGTTCAGTCTTCAGAAAAAATCCGATTCCTGCGATGTTTTAAGAAGATTTTAAAATTTTTTAAATTAAATTTAACAAAATTAAATTGCACGCAATTTAATTTGGCAATATTTTTGCATCATACTATTCAAATTAAAAAATTAACAAAATGTCATTAATAGAAGATTTAAACTGGAGACACGCTGTAAAAGCATACGATCCAACAAAAAAAGTATCAGAAGAAGATTTAAATAAAATTTTAGAAGCCGCAAGACTCGCTCCTACTTCTTCCGGATTACAGCCTTTCCGTGTGATCGTAGTGGAAAATCAGGAATTAAAAGAAAAAATGGTTCAGGGAGCATTGAATCCTGAAGTGATGAGAGATTCTTCTCATGTTTTGGTTTTCGCGGCATGGGACAGCTATTCCGATGAGAAAATCGATAAAGTGTACGATCATCACACCGATGTAAGAGATTTGCCGAGAGGAAGATTTTCAAGCTATACCGATAAAATTAAAGAAATCTACGGTGCGCAGACTCCAGAAGAACACTTCGCGCATACCGCAAGACAAACGTATATTGCTTTAGGACTTGCCATGGCTCAGGCTGCGGAACTTAAAGTAGACAGTACTCCTGCAGAAGGTTTCAGCAATGAAGTGGTGGACGAAATTTTAGGCTTGAGAGATTTAGGCTTAAAGAGTGTGAGCTTATTGTATTTAGGATACAGAGACGAGAAAAACGACTGGCTGTCGCACATGAAAAAAGTAAGAATTCCGATGGAAGAATTCATCATCAAAAAATAAAACCTCTTCATTTTTCAGAAATCATGGAAAATCCCGAATTTTTAAAATTAGAAAACCAGCTCTGCTTTCCTTTATATGTTATTGCCAAGGAAATTACGGGGCTTTACCGTCCTTTTCTCGATGAGCTGGATATTACCTATCCGCAGTATCTTGTGATGATGGTGCTTTGGGAACATGACGGACTTCCGGTGAACAGCATCGGCGAAAAGCTGTATCTGGACAGCGGAACACTTACACCGCTTCTTAAAAGACTTGAAAATAAAGGATTTATCGAAAGAAAAAGAAAAAAAGAAGATGAACGTGTGGTGGAAGTTTTCATCACAGAATCCGGAAGAAATTTACAGGAAAAAGCCTGTGGAATTCCGGAAAAATTATTTCAGAAAATCGGAGCATCGCCAGAAGACTGGAAAGCTCTGAAAGAAAATGTTCAAAAAATATTAACTAAAATAGAAAAATAAATGAAAACTTTGTATACAACAAAAGTAACTGCAACAGGAGGAAGAAACGGACACGTAAAAAGTGAAAACGGGGTTCTTGATCTGGACGTAAAAATGCCTAAAGCTTTAGGCGGAGCCAATGACGATTTTACCAATCCGGAAATGCTTTTCGCAGCAGGATATTCTGCGTGTTTCGACAGCGCACTGAACCGAGTAATTTCTTTGTCTAAAACAAAAACCGGAGAAACTACAGTAACGGCGGAAGTAAGCATCGGACAATTGGAAAACGGTGGTTTCGGATTGGCGGTTCAGCTTGATGTGAATATTCCTGAAGTTTCTATTGAGGAAGCACAGGCTTTAACAGAGAAAGCGCACCAAATCTGTCCGTACTCTAATGCGACAAGAAATAATATCGAAGTAAAACTTTCAGTTACGAACAACTAATTCAGCGTTTTACGGTATAAATATCAGAATCTGTTTCTTTGGAAGCAGATTTTTTTTGTTTAGTAGGATAAGAAACTTTAAACAGAAATTTGTTTCATCCGAAAAACGTTTATATGTTTGTTGTAAACTAATTTTAAATTTAACCGCAAAAAGTACACAAAAGTCTTTATTGGATTTATTCAAAGGTATTTCAAAAGTCTGCAAAGAGAAAAAATCTTTGGATTTTTTTTAACTTATGTGCTCTTTTTTCCATTTAAGTATTAAACTTAAACTACTAAAGTGTTATAATCTTTTGGATCTTTGCGGTAAAAAAGTTTAAACAGAATTTCATTAAAAACCATAATCATTTGAAAAAGTTTTTCATCTTATTCATCACAATTTTTATCTGTCTTCAGTCGTATGCTCAACATACGTATGTTTTTTTCGGTTCTTTTAACTGGGAAAAAGAAACGGAGGGAATTTATGTGTACGAATTGAATACTCAAAACGGAAAATTATCAAAAATTGCTTCTGTTTCGGGGATTTCAAATCCGTCTTTTCTCACTTTGTCACCGAACGGAAAATATCTTTTTGCATGTACGGAAAGCAAAACAAAGAACGGCGGGAGTGTAAGCAGTTTTGAATTTAATCCTGATAAAAAGACTTTACAGTTCATCAGTAAACAAAGCAGCGGTGGTGAAAATCCTGTTTATCTTACGGTTCATCCCAACGGAAAATGGCTCATCAACGGAAATTATACGGAAGGAAGCGTTTCTGTTTACCCGATTTCAGAAAACGGAACTCTTGAGCCTTTTGTGCAGAATATACAATTTTCGGAAGGAAGTGTAAATCCCGACAGACAGGATCGTGCGCACATCCACTCCACCGTTTTTTCTCCGGATTCCGATTATCTATTTCTGCCTGATCTCGGAGCGGATAAAATTCGCGCCTATCGTTTTAACAATGAAAAAAATACACCTTTGCAGGAAGCTGAAATTCCTTTTATAAAAACAACTTTAGGAGCGGGACCGAGGCATTTTACCTTTCATCCGAATGGAAAATTCGCGTACTGTATTGAAGAAATGGGCGGTGCAGTCAGTGTTTATGCTTACAAAAACGGAAAGCTGAAACCGCTTCAGAGGATTTTTACCCATCCTAAAATGTATAAAGAAGATTTTGAAAGTTCTGATGTTCATATTTCGTCGGACGGAAAGTTCTTGTATGCTTCCAACCGAGGAAAAGAAAATAATATTGCTATTTTTTCGATTCAGGACGATGGAAGCCTGAAAACAATTGGTTATCAGTCAGTAAAAGGGAAACATCCGAGAACATTTAATCTCGATCCAAGCGGACAATTTTTAATCACCGCCAATACGGCTACAAATAATGTCACAGTTTTTAAAAGAAATCCTGAAACCGGTTTGCTGAAAAAAGCCGGAAGAAAAATTAAGATCAGAAATGTTTCGAATGTGCAGATCAGAAGATATTGATTGTATTTTTTTAGGTAATTTCGATTTTAACCGCAAAAGAGACAAAGAAAATTAACGCGTTTATGATATTCGAAGTTCTCAAAAGAATAAAAATTTCTCTCATCTTTTCTGGTTCAATAAAAGTTGAAACAACTTATTATATCTTTCAAATTATAAAAAGCTAGTATATGAAAATGTACATCATTGTTTTGAATACTGTTCCTGACAAATTAGTTCCTGTAATTACTGCACACGCTTATTTAGCCTGTTATAAAAAATTTGAGGACAACGAAAATATGATTCAATGGATCAGCGGAATATTCAAAAAAGTAGTTTGTGTCGTAAACGAAACCGAATTTAACAGTTTTAAAAATGAGACAGATTATGTTTTACTGACGGAATCTTCACTAGACAACAGAGAAGTCGCTTTGGCATTTTGTCCGAGAGAGGAATATCCGAAAAAATTTAAATTTCTGAAAATGTGGACTCCACAGAATATCTGAATTACCTCATCCCGGAATCACTCTTCTTAAAAGCATCTACTTTCTGATAAGAATCGTTTTTCTCTTTTTCTTTTTTGTCTGAAATTAAAATTCCGAAAAGATGATCGATTTCGTGCTGGAAAATAACGGCTGTAAAACCTTCCACAATTTCTGAATATTTCTGACCTTTTAAATCGACATATTCAAGCTGAATGACTTTGCTTCGGTAAAACTGATCTCTGAAATCAGGAATCGAAAGATCGCCTTCGGGACCTAAATTCTGTAATTCTGATCTCCAGACAATGACAGGATTGATAAAATATTCCAACGGTTCACCTTTTTTATCAAAACGCTGAACCCAGATTACTTTTCTGTTGATTCCAACCTGTGGTGCGGCAATTCCCACTCCGCCATCGGTGGAAAGCAAAGATTCTTTCATTCTGCTGACCAAAACTGCCGTGTTTTTATCCAGCGGATCGATTTCTGCGGAAAGGCTTAATAACGTCTTGTGCTGATTTTCGTCTGTAGTCTGATAAATCGGCAACGCAGAATTTTTATCTCCCTGATTGATAATGGAAATTTCGCTTGGTGTCAGTTTTTGAGCATTCATCAAACCGATGAAAAGGATGAAAAGAAGGGATATTTTTTTCATTTTTCTGAATGTTTTGCAAAGATAAAAATTGCAGGCTAAGTTTTGTCTGTTTTGGTTAAAGCCTATTTGAATATTGATAAAAAAGCAATGAAAAATATGCAGACCTCATTGTCTTTTAAACGAATCATTGTCATTCTGACGAAGGAAGAATCTGTTTAAATTCTCACACACTTTTAATCTAAATGAAAACATAGCTTTTTACTTTTAACTTTTTACCTGGCTCTTTCTCAATACGTTTTCGTCATATCACTGGGAATGATCAGATTAAAATCTGTGGGAATATAGTCTTTCTCAGGAACTTTTAATTCAGGATCATCCGATTCAAAAACAGAAATCACCGCCATTTTCAGGTTCGGATTTTTTTGTTTAATGTACCAGTAAATTCCGCCAAATTCCTTGCTGTGATAGTTTCCGTTGTAATGAATGAATGTTTTTCCGGATTGCAGATTTTTCAGGATAGATTCTGCCATAGTCGCATCTTTTGTTGCCTGAGCCGAAATAAAATTCATGACTTTGGTTCCGTCTGCGTGATCGCCCATCATCGCTTTCATTTCAGGGTAACCCGGCGTTTCGAGCGTTACTTTTATGGGAAGCTGTGCGATATAAGATTTTTCTTTTTCAGATAAATTATTCAGAGATTCCAGACCTTCTTTGGCGGTTTGAGAAGCGTATTTTCTGGGAATATTGGTTGCGATGAAGTTTAGTTTTTTTGCTTTGGCAAAATCAACCAAAGGTTTATAATCGGTCGTGAAATTATTCCAGAGTCTTGCGGAATCTTTCAGTATTTTCGCGTCTATTTTCCCGTTGAGATATTGATTCAGTTGTGGCTGATTGTCCCTTTCGAACATTTCAGCACCTAAAATAAGCTGTCCGTTTTTCTGAGTATACAAACCTTCCGTCACTTTAAGCTGTAACCAGTGGTTGATGGAGTTGTTATGATTTTCACCAAAGAAAACCACATCGTAATCAGCCAGTTGTCTGATGAGTTTTTCGGGCTTTATTGATTTTCCTTTTTTGTCGTAAAACTGATAGGCTTTAAATTGCTGTGCCTGAAATGAGCAGAAAAAAGTAAGAAAAAAGGCAGTGAAAAGGTTTTTCATTTTAATTTTGTTTTTAAACACGAATGGCTTTACAAATATCACGATATAATTTTAATTTTCTGTTGTTTTTTTTAAACACGAATAACACAAATGGTATCACTAATATCGCTATAAAACTTTAATTTTTTAATGATCTATTGTTTATTTTAACGCGAAGCTTTTTTTAAACACTAATATCACAAATGGTTTCACGAATGACACAAGGTAACGTTGATTTATTTTAACGCAAAGTAGATATTTTAAGGTAAATATTTTAAAGTAAGCAAAGTTATTCAGATTTCATCTTTTATTAAGCGAACGTTTTATGATCGCATTTGGCAATGTCTTAGCTGAGTGGCTCGTTCTATCATTTGCTGAACGAAGTGCCCTTGCGAACGAAAAATATGCTCAATTAGATCAAAAAGACTTCGCGTTCTTCGCGTTAAATATCGTATCATTTGTGAAAAATATTAGTGCGATTCGTGTTTAAAAAAAGCTTCGCATTAAAATAAATCAACGTTACCTTGTGTCATTCGTGAAACCATTCGTGCCATTTGCGTTTAAATTAAAAAAAGCCGCCTGTAAAAAACAAAACGGCTTAAAGAAACTATCTAACTATTTCAATTTATTTTTCAAGATCGGCGACGAGGTCTTTCCATTCCTGTAATTCCGGGATTCCGGGTTTTCTTTTTCCGAAAAACTGAACGATAAAATCGCCCTCTTTATTGAAAACTTCAATGGCGGTCACTTCCCCATCTTCCGTCGGTTTTTTCACAATCCATGCTTCCGCAATTTTGGTAACGTCCAGATGCAGATTGAAATCGGGATCCATTACGTTGAACCATTGCTGATGCCAAAGTGTTTTTTTCACATTTCCCGTATGAATCTGGATGATTCCTCTGTTTCCGACAAAAATCATGATCGGAAGTTCTTTTTCCGATGCGTCTTCCAGTACGTTTACAACTTTTGAGCTTTCAATTTTCTTTGCAAAACCTTCAGGAGCCAGTCTCAACGCCTGCGTTCTGCTCACTCCGAATTTTCGGGTCATCATAAAGAAATCATGCGTATCTTTCAGATTTGTCCATGCTTTCTGGAAGCCTTCTACATCAATTTCGGCATCTGGTTTTTCTTCTGCTTTCGGAGCTGCTTTTTCAAAATCGAAAGATCCGTTCTGCTCTTCTGCTTTATATTTTTCTGCCATTTCATCGAATGCAGCTTCGTTGCTGTCTTTGGTAAGATAAATTTTATGCAGCGCCAAACCGTCTTTTCCGAAAAACTGAAGGCTTTTTTTATCTCCTTCCACTACTGCGAAAGCAAATTTCCAGTGATTCAGGAAAATCCTTAAATCAATATCTTCTCCCACGAAAAGCTGTGCATGAGGACTGCTGAAATCGCCGTTCAGATACACTCCTTTTCTTTCGTGAACGCACTCTTCGTTGCGTGTAAGCGCCATTACTTTTCCTAACTGCCCCACTTCTGCTAAAATATTCTGGAATTCCGGCTTCAGAACCGTTACGCCTTCTCCTACGCTGGTTGCCAATAGTTCAGCTTCGCTTACTCCGAGTTCAGCTGCGGCATTTCGGATTCTCAGATGCGGATTTTCAGCTTTAAGAGCTTCCCATTTTTCCTTCAGATCGTTTACTAATGTGCTCATTTATTTATTTTTTAATGGTTAAAATTGTATAATTTCTTGTGAGGGTTTCTTCTCCGGTTTTGCTTTTTACTTCTTCCTGCCGTTCGGAAATTTTCATTCTTTTAAAATAACTTTTGGAAACAATTTCCTCCATTTCATCGGTATTGTACAACGTAAAACCGAACTGTGTAAAAGGGAGTTTTTCCATGAAATCCCGCTGTCCGAAAGTGAGGACAAATGTTCCGTTGTCTTTCAGAACTCTGTAAATTTCATTGAGGAAATCTGTTGGTTTCTGCCAAAAATAAACAGTGTTTACGGTAAATATTTTATCGAATGTTTTGTCTTCAAAAGGCAGTTCTGTTCCTTCATACAGGACAAATTCAGCCTGATTTTCAAAATCTTTATTCAGTTTTATGGCTTCGTGATGCATGGTTTCCGAAATATCAATTCCGGTATATTTTAAATCAATGGCTTTGTTTAAAATATTTCTGACATGCCCTGCATTTCCATGACCGATTTCCAGAATGTGTTCATTGTCTTTTATTAAAAGGGTTTGTATGCTTTCCAACGTCATTCCTATGTTGGTTTCATTCATCATTTCGCCGATCTCAATTCCTTTTTCTCCTTGAGGATGGGCGAGATTCTGTGCTAATATTTTCAGTTTTTCTGTATCCATATTATCCAAAAATAATCATTGGGTGCGAAGTTACCGGATGATTGCAGATCGTACACGGAAAATTGTAGGCTTCCCGGATATTTTCAGCGGTGAAAACCTCTTCCGGAGTTCCGTATGCAGCAACTTTTCCTGATTTCATTAATAAAACTTTATCGGCATATTGTGCGGCAAGATTGAGATCATGAAGAACAACAATCGCAGAATTGGCTTTTTTGGTGAAATTTTTAATTATTTCCAATGTTTTGTACTGATGTTTAATGTCTAAATTATTTAAAGGTTCATCTAAAAAAACAAGTTTGTGGGCAATTTCGTTCTGAAGCTGCGCAAAAACCCTCGAAAGATGAACGCGCTGTTTTTCGCCTCCCGATAAAGTGTTGTATTCTCTTTCTTTTAAATGCAGAATGTCCGTTTCATTCATCATTCGGTTTGTCGATTCATGGTCTTCTGTTTTAGGCTGTGCATCGAAGTACGGATAACGTCCCATCATCACGACCTCTTTTACTTCGAGCGGAATATCGTTGCTGTTGTGCTGTGAAAATTTGGCTTTGTGTTTTGAAAGCTCTTTCACATTCCAGTCGTTGATATGCCTGTTTTTAAATACAATCTGCTGTTCAGATTTAATTTCATTGGCAAGAATACTCAGAAGGCTCGATTTTCCTGCTCCGTTCGGACCGACAATTGCCAGAAATTCGCCATATTCCAGATGAACATCCACCGAATCCAGAATATGAAAGGTTTTATGCTGATAACTGATCTGATGCGCTTTTATCATAACAGTGATTTTTTAAATTTAACTAAAATCGCAATGAAAACAGGACCTCCCATTAAGGCGGTTAAAATCCCGATCGGAAGTTCCGAAGGTTCCACAATACTTCTGCTGAAAGTATCTGCCGTTAATAATAAAATGCTTCCGCACACCGCTGATAACGGTAAAATAACGACATAGTCTGATTTAAACAAAAATCTTAAAATATACGGAACAATAAGCCCGACAAAACCAATGGTTCCTGAAAATGCCACACAGCTTCCCACCATTAAAGCCGTAATAAGGATGATCTGCTTTTTTAATCTTTCTACATTAATTCCCAAATGCTGTGCATCTTTTTCGCCTAACATCATTGCATTCAACGCTTTGCCTTTTGGCAGTAAAACCGTGTATGAAATAACCAATACGATTCCCAAAATGATATTCTTCGTCCATGTTGCAGCAGCTAAACTTCCTAAATTCCAGAACGTTAAATCTCTTAACTGGTCGTCTTTTGAGATGTAAATCAGGAACCCTGTAATGGAAAATCCGATCGCTGTAATGGCAACTCCCGATAATAACATCATCACGACATTGGTTTTACCGCCGCTGGTTGAAATTCTGTACACCAGAAGCATGGAAATAAAAGATCCGATAAAAGCAGCAATCCCCACCAATGAAAACTGTACGGCTTCAGGAAGAAATTCTCTGAAATATCCTCCCAAAACGATGGTAATGGCTGCAAGCAGGGTTGCTCCGGAAGTGAGACCGATTAAATCTCCCGTTGCCAGAGGATTTCTGAACAATCCCTGCAAACCGGTTCCCGAAACCGCCAACATACTTCCGATAAGAATCGCCATCACAATTCTGGCTGCTCTTACGTCCCAGACTACATATTTATCGCTCATTGTGAGTGACTGATCTCCGTTCATTATTTTTTGTAAAACAGTGAATGCAGACTGACCTCCGAAATCGTAAACTCCGGTGTTAAGCGACCCTACTGCAATGATGCAAAGCAGTACGGTGCTTATGATGATGTAAACGGATAATTTACCTGGTGCTTTCAATCAGAAGTTGGTTTAATTCTACTGCTGCCTGTCCTAATCTTGGTCCGAAACCGGAAACAAGACCGCCGTCCATGGCAATAATTTTTTTATTTTTTCCGGCATTGGTTTGGGAAACACCCGGCATTTTTAACGCGCCTTCGTTTCCTCCCGCTCCCTGCAGTCCGCTCGTGAAGAAGAATAACACATCCGGATTTGCTTTTACAACTGCTTCCGGCGTTAAAGGTTTGAAATCTTCAAAATCATTAATGGCATTTTGTCCGCCTGCAATTTCAATTAAAGAAGCCATCGGTGTATTTTTTCCTGAAACCATAAGCATATTTCCTCTTGCGTAGATGAACAGGACTTTCGGTTTTTTAGCGATCGGCTGAATCTGTTTCAGATCGGCATCAATTTTATTATTCAGTTTCTGATAATCTGTATTTCCGACTGCTTTCGCTACTTCGGCGATCAGTCTTTTAGTTCCGTCGACGGTAAATTCCTGTTTAAAAATTTCTGTTTTGATGCCGGAAGATTTAATTTTCCCCATCAGTTCAGGATTGATGTCTTTATCGGAAGCCAAAATTAAGGTGGGAGAAACTGCCATAATCGGCTCGATGGTCATTGATCTTACGTGTCCCAGATCTTTAGCTGTCGATTTAAGAGATTCGGGAAAAGTACTTGTCACGTCGGTTCCCACGATTTCTTTTTCGTGACCCAAAGCAGCTACAATTTCGGTGATTCCGCCATTCAGCGTTACGATTTTATGAGCAGATTTTGGAGCTTCAGAGCTTTGTTCTGTTTTATTTTCAGCAGCAGTTCCTTCTTTTTTGCAGGAATAGACTGCCATTAATACAGATGCGGCAAGAATGAATTTTTTCATGATATCTTTTTATTTGATTTAAAATTTTTAGAACAAGGGTTTGTATTCGAACTGCGGATAGCCTCTTTCGCCGCTGCTGCTCGTAAGTCTGGTGAATCTCAGCTTAAAGTAATATCCGTCCGGATCTTTGATGACATAAAATACATCGCCTTTCACCTGATATCCGGAAGGTCCGACTTCCCGCCAGTTTCCTCCGATAACACGCTGATCGTTGTAAATGAATTTCGACTGATCGATATCCGAAACTTTAAAATTATTGTAGGCTTCAACACCGGTTGTGGTTCCTGAAGCTTTTACTTCATAAGCTCCTGCTCCACCTACATTATTGATGGTAATAAAGTCTGCATATACATAGCTTCCAGCTCCTGTAATGGTATTGGTAAAGACCGAAAAGCAAAGATCCCATTTCTTTTTTTCAGGCTGAATGAAGAGTTCTTTTTCATTTTTCAAACTAACAAAATTATAATTGTACGCGGAGTTTTTATTGATGGTTAATTCCTTGTGAGAGGTTGAGTTTATTGGGGCATATTTTATTTTATATCCTCCGTTTGAAGTTCTCGAGATCTGAATTTTCATCCATCCTCTGCTTTCTCCGGCTGTGGTAACGCTTCCTGCGGGAACATTTCCTGTGTAAATTCCTTTTCCCATGTTCAGAAGATATACTGCATTTTCAGATTCATTGGGTTTAATTTCTTCAATTGCGGTATAACCTGAAGGAAAGTTTCCTTTCACATCATCAATATAAATGGTGTTGGAAGGGTTAAAATTCGCAACCTGTACAAGATCCTGCAAACCGGAAACCTCAGCTTCTGTGACCAGATCGATATTCGCAGCATTCGGGATTTTTCCTGCTGCCATCATCAGAGAAGAATTAAGAATGACTTTAAAGTTGCTTCCTGAATACAAAGCGAGATCCCAATCGGTTCTTTTGGTCAGCACTTCAGAATCCGTTCCCAGATCAAACCAGACCTGATTGGGCTGTGTAGGTCCGCCAACGGTAGGATTCACGATGGAACCTTCAATTTTTGATATGGCAACGGGATCTTCATTATCATTAATGCAGGACTGGGTGATGAATGATGTCCCGATGAAGAGGTAAAGCAGTATTTTTTTCATTTCAATGATTATTTTTAAAAGTTGTAGGTAAGTCTGGTGAAGTAGCTTCTGCCGTAGAAAAGATTCGAGTTCGGATCGGTGGTTCCGTGCGCGGTTCCTGCAACGGTGGTGTCTCTTACGGATGAAACATCAAAAATGTTCTTGATTCCTGCACTGAGTTCAAAATGATTTTTGAAAAAGGGCTGACTTACCACGAAATCCATCATGTTAAAATTGCCGCGCTCTCCCACATAATAAAAAGGATGGGCAATATCCTGACTGTCTAAGACAAACATCTGAAGTTTCCCGACGTGTCTGTAAAACAACGAAACATTGGTTCCGGTTTTTGGGAGGGTATAGTTTGCAGCCAGTTTTCCTTCGAATGTATAAAAGAAATCATCTGGAGAAACCAGAGTTCCCGAAAAGAGTTCTTTTCCGATGCCATAATAAGAGGCATTGGCTGCAAGGCTGAACTGGTTTTTCTGAAGTTTAAAATTGGCTTCAAAAAGTAATGATCTGAATTTATTGATGTTGATGTATTTGTACTGCAACGGACTCTGATTGATCTGCAGAACTTCTATTCTGTTTTTGAGATCCATGTACGTTGCGCTAGCTCCTACCTGAACATTCCATCCTGAATTGGTGGTGAATTTTTTGTCTCCGTTTAAAGAGATCGTGATTCCTTCTTCCGGTTTTAAATCTTCATTTCCTCTGATGTCGTGGTTGCTGTCTACAAAATAAGTGTAGAGTTCATCAAAATTCGGAAATCGGTTCGCGCTTCCTGCAACGAGTCGGATATTACTGGAATCATCTATTTTTCCTCTTACCGTTAAGGAATAATTGTGCTGTGTATCAAATTTATCACTCAGCGCCAAACGGTAACCGGGTCTTAATGAAAGCCAATCTGTGGGATTCCATTCTGCAGAAATAAAATTGGCGTAATTGAAAATTTTTCGGTCTACATTATTTCCTGCAAAATCTCCTGCAATAAAACCTGCGTATCCTTTGGTATGATCGAATTCATAACCCAACTGGAAATCTATTTTTTTATCATCAATAAAATTACTGAAAACTCCTCGTGAATAAATGACATCTGCTTTATTATAGGACTGATATGCTTCTTTCGTTCCCATTACTTTCCTGTTCGGAATATCATAGGTAAAATCTCTGTATTTTCTGTCCTGAGTCTGATATGAAAAATCTCCAGTATAATTGATGCTGCCTAATTTGGTCTGAACATTTAACTGATTGACGTATCTTGTGGTGAGGTAATCTCTGTCGGCAGAAGTATAAGTTCTGTTTCCTTCGCCTAAGTAAAGCTCTGAAACAATCGGGCTGTAAAAATTGAGTTTTTCATTAACGAATCCGAACTTATAGAAAACGGAAGTATTATTTTTACTGTAGCGAATTACTCCGTCGATATTCAGCACATCTTTCGGCTGCCACAGATATCCTCTTTTTCCGTCCTGTTCAAAATATTTATATCCTTCCTGTGTTCCTTTGAATCCCTGAAAATCGTTATGATTGATATTGGCTCCGATATACCAGTTTTCATTCAGGTTATATCCTGCATTCAGCGTTTGAATATGTCTTCCCTCTCCTTTTTTGTACCAGTTGTATTCTTTTCCTACGGTTTCTTCCTGAACGGAAGCATTTAACGTTAATTTTTTCTGAGTGCTTTTTTTGGTAATGATATTGATGACTCCGGCAACGGCATTGCTTCCGTAATCCACTCCCATTGAACCTCTTACCACTTCTATACGTTCTACATTATTGATATTGAGTTTGGTGAGATCTATATTGTTTCCCAATCCTACATCTCCCACCACAGGAATATTGTCAATAAGGATTTTGGTGTATTCTCCACCCAGTCCCAGTAAACTCGCCGTTGAATTTCCTGAATTGCGGTCTGAAGTAATCAGGATGTTTAAGCTTTGGTTTAAAACATCTGCCACGTTGGTTGCTGCCATATTTTTGATCTGCTGCGCATCAATAACCTCCACTTTATAAATTGATTTATTTATGGATTGCTGAGTATACTGTCCGGTAAGTACAACTTCTTCAATTTTTTCCAGCTTTACAGAATCTTTTTTCTGCGCGTCCATCCACAAAATCATCGTTAAAGCAAGAACAGAAAGCAATTTCTTCTTCATAGGATCAAAAAATTTTTGACAAATATAATATTTTATTTAGAACAATTAAAAATAATTATATAATTTTGTAGAATAATTCTAAATAAAAATAATGTTATGAAACTAGGACTACTTATTGGAGGTTTACTGCTTACAGCGATTTCGGGAAATGCACAGGTAACAACGATTAATGAGAATTTTGAATCTTTCACTGCAGGAACAGGCGCAGCGTGGCCGCAAAATAACTGGAACCGTGTACAAAGTGGTTCCGGACCATGGGTATATGTTGATAATTCGAATGCAGCGGACAAACATATCCAGTATTACAGCTTTTTCACAACGAATACACCAGGTTATGCTATTGCCCCGCAAATTGTTGCACCTAATGGAAGTCAGACACTTACGTTCAAGTCTTCCCTTACAGCAGGATCTTCCGCAGGAAGCACCGGAACCATTGAAGTTGGATTTGTGGACGGCGTTACAACAGCAGATATGGCAAGTTTTACAAAGATTGGAAATACGATTACGCTTACTTCAACAGATACGCAGTATTCCGTACCGATTCCTGCATCCAATAAACAATATATTGCCTTCAGAATTGTAGGAAGTCTTAATCACACAGCGATTCAGTTGGATGACATTTCTTACGCGGTAAGTTCGATACTTGCGGTTTCAGATCAGGCAAAATCAAAGGAAAGTGTACAGTTTGCCGTAAATTCCGACAATACCGCATTGCAGTTTGTTGCTAAAAAAGAACCGAAAAAAATTCAGATCTATTCAGCGGGAGGTCAGAAAACAGCCGAAGGAAAATTATCCGGAAGATCGTTTGACATCAGTACGCTTCAAACCGGAGTTTATTACATCTTGATTGAAACGGCGGATGGAGAAATCGTAAAATCAAAATTCATTAAAAAATAAACTTTTCACAGGATCACAAAAGTTCACAGGAGCTTTATTGATAATACTTTCTATTTTTTCTAATAAAAGGCTGTCCGCAATAGTGAACAGCCTTTTAGTTTTATGCTTCCCTCAGGAAGAGTAAAGTTATTTTTAAGTGACTAACTTTCTTCTTACAGTTTACAGAGTTTTAAATCCTTTAAATACCTGAGTAGAACTTTCCAGCATTTTAGAAACGTCTCTTCTGAAATTCAGCAAATGATCCTGCCCGTTGTGGCGGTTCAGGTGTTCTTCACTTTCCCACAATTCCACCATGAAAAAAGTTCCTTTGTTATCTTTGTCTTCAATAAGATCATACTGCAGACATCCCTCTTCTTTTCTGGTTTCTCTTACCAGAATCTGGAAAAGTTCAACTGCTTCCATCAGATAATTCTCATTAAATCTGAAAAGCGCAACTACGTTTATGTTCATTGTTATTTTTTTAGTGGTGTAAATGTAGAATATTTTCAAAACCGAAAAGATATTTCATGCTTTTATTTTTCCACATTTAACAGATTTTATCACTAAAAAACAGATTTGTAAATGGTAATTGAGCTCATCACGATGACCAGAGTTCCGATGATGATAAACATACTTTTCACAGGAAGTTTTGCCGTTAACATCGCAGAAAAAGGAGCGGTAAAAATTCCTCCGATCAGAAGTCCGAGAATAATATTCCAGTGCTGAATTCCCAATGTGAAAATAAAAGTAATGGCTGCCGTTAAGGTTAAAATAAATTTTGCCACCGTAGAACTTCCCACCGCAAATCTCGGCGTAAAGGAATTTTTAATTAAAGTTCCTGTTACCAACGGTCCCCATCCTCCTCCTGCAAAGGAATCGATAAAACCTCCGATCACTCCCAAACGCGTTAAATTTGTTTTCTGTTTTAATTTTTTGTCCTGCTTATTTTTAAAAGCATTGGATAAAATCTGAATTCCCAGATATAATGTGTAGAAGGAAATAATTGTTTTGGTAATTTTTGAATAATATTCTCCGAGATATGTGAGTGAAACCGCCCCGATCACTGCGCCGAAAACCGCAGGAATGGCGAGTCTTTTCACCAGACTTTTGCTTACGTTTTTCAGTCTGATATGACTGATGCTTCCGGCTGCTGTTGTAAAGCTTTCCGCAGAATGAATACTCGCACTCACCGCATGAGGCGGAATTCCGAGAAACAAAAGCGTGGTCGTACAAATTACGCCGTATCCCATTCCCATCGATCCTGCAACGATTTCTGCCAAAACTCCGACCAACATCATCCAGTAGAAAATGTAATTGTCTTTGGCTAAAACAGTGAACAGTTCATCCAAATAGCCCAGTTCATACATGGTAAAGGCAACAACCGACAGAAGTGCGATCGTCACAAAAAATACATTTAACCTGAACTGAACTTTTCTTGAAATAACCATTTTTTCTGTTTTCTATCGTTTTAAACCATTACTGAAATATTTATGCAGTTAAGAAAATTCACTTTAAATCAGCTTAGCTTTTTAAATCTTTCCTAAATGACTCAGATTATGTTTGTTTAATTTACAAAATCATTACGGCTCCCACCGTTGAATTGCCTGTCTCGTCGATCAATATAGCGTTGCCTGTTGCATTGCTTTCTTCAAAGCTGTCGAAAACCAGGGGTGAAGCTGTTTTTAAAAGGACTTTTACGACTTCGTTTAATTTTATGCTTTCAGAAACCGGCGTTTTTTCTAAAGTATTAACGTCGATTTTGTATTCGATTTCTTTGATAATCGCTTTTAAAAGTTTGCTTTTGTGCTGAATGAAATATTTGTTTCCTTCGTTTAATTCCTTTTTATCCAGCCAGCAGACAATGGCTTCAATTTCATTTTCAACTTTCGGAAGGCTTTCGGTTTTTACTAAAAAATCGCCTCTGCTGATATCGATATCATCTTCAACATGCAGAACTGCGGGCTGATTGGCAAAAACAAATTCCACTTCTTTGCCCCCTGTTTCTATTTTTGAAATTTTAGTCTGAATATTCTGAGGTAGCACCGTAATTTCGTCACCTTTTTTGTAAATTCCCGAAAGAACTTCTCCTGCATATCCTCTGTAATCGTGCAGATCCTCCGTTTGCGGACGAATGACATACTGAACCTGAAATCTCGGACTCTGAAAGTTTTGATCTGAATTGATTTCAACCGTTTCGAGGAAATCCAACAGCGTAGAACCTTCATACCAAGCCATATTTTCTGATCTTTCAACAATATTGTCGCCATGAAATGCCGAAATCGGGAAATAATTTACATTTTTTAACCCTAGTTTTTCTGCAACCAATTCATACTGAGCTTTTATATCCTTAAAAACTTCTTCAGAATACTCAACGAGATCCATTTTATTGATGGCGACCACCACATTTTTCATCTTCAATAAAGAAGCAATAATGGAGTGTCTTCTTGTTTGCTCAATCACACCCTGTCTTGCATCAATCAGAATAACAATCAGTTGCGAATTGGAAGCTCCCGTAATCATATTTCTTGTATACTGAATATGTCCCGGTGCATCGGCAATAATAAACTTTCTTTTCGGCGTCGAAAAATAGCGGTACGCAACATCGATGGTAATTCCCTGCTCTCTTTCTGCTCTTAAACCATCCGTTAAAATAGCAAGGTCTACTCCGTTTTCGTTTTTATTTTTTGACTGTTTTTCGAGTGCTTCAAGCTGATCGATCAATATATTTTTACTGTCGTACAGAAGTCTTCCGATCAGGGTACTTTTCCCGTCGTCTACACTTCCTGCAGTGATAAATCTTAATATGTCCACGTTTGTTTTATTAATAATGAGTAATTGAGTGAGGTTGAGAGTGAGGTTAAGATTAAGATTAAGATTAAAGGCTTACTAAAAAAACTTCCATCTTCCAACATCAAGCCTCCAACTTCTGTCTTCCATCTTCCAACTTCCTGCCTAAATATAAAGGTTGGGATTAAGGCTGAGACTGAAAACTTACTACAAAACGTCCATCTTCCATCTTCCAACCTCCAATTTCTATCTTCCATCTTCTAGCTTCTAGCTCCCATCTTCCTGCCTCCATCTTCCATCCTAAAAATAACCTCCTTTCTTCCGGTCTTCCATCGCGGCTTCCGTCACTTTATCGTCGATTCGGGTTTCGCCGCGCTCGGAAATTCTGGATGCGGTGATTTCATTCACAACCTCATCCAAAGTTTCGGCAGCACTTTCTATTGCGGCGGTACAGGTCATGTCTCCGACGGTTCTGTAACGGACTTTTTTATTCACAACTGTATCATTTTCATCAATCTGAATAAAATCTGATACGGCAATTAACTGTCCGTCATATTCAATCACCTCTCGTTCATGTGCGAAGTAAATGGATGGCAACTGGATATTTTCTTTTTTAATATAATTCCAGACATCAAGCTCCGTCCAGTTAGAAATCGGGAAAACTCTTACGTTTTCACCTTTATTGATTCTTCCGTTGTAGATGTTCCACAATTCCGGACGCTGCAGCTTCGGATCCCACTGTCCGAATTCATCACGAACAGAGAAAAAACGTTCTTTGGCTCTTGCTTTTTCTTCATCTCTTCTCGCTCCGCCAATGCATGCATCGAATCCGAATTCTTCAATTGTATCTAATAAAGTGTGGGTTTGCAGCCAGTTTCTGGAAGCAAATTTTCCTTTCGGTTCGGTTAAATTTTTAGCTTTAATGGTATCTTCCACTTTTCTTACAATCAGTTCCGCGCCGATATTTTCTGCTAAATAATCTCTGAACTGCAATGCTTCAGGAAAATTATGTCCTGTATCGATATGAACCAACGGAAAAGGAATTTTCATCGGAGCAAAAGCTTTTTTTGCCAGATGAACCAAAGTAATAGAATCTTTTCCGCCACTGAAAAGCAGCGCAGGTTTTTCAAACTGAGCAGCAATTTCCCTCATAATGTAGATACTTTCTGCTTCCAACTGCTCCAGATAATCTAACGTATGTGTCGTCATTTTTTATTTTTTTGAATTAATGAGAATGCAGACCGCACTCTTTCTGTGAACTTTCCCACCACCATCTTCCGGCGCGCGGATTTTCTCCTTCTTCGATTGCTCTTGTACAGGGTTGGCAACCGACACTGATGAATCCTTTTTTGTGTAAAGACAATTCCTGAACTTTATTTTCTTTCAGATAATCTAAAACATTCTGGTAATTCCAGTGAATTAAGGGGTTATATTTGTATAGTTTCCGGTCTTCGTCCCATTCGATGACCGGCATATTTTCTCTGTTTTCAGACTGTTCGGAGCGCAATCCTGTAATCCAGACTTTTGCATTTTCCAACGCGCGGTTTAAAGGTTTAACCTTACGGATAAAACAGCATTCTTTTCTGTTTTCTATGGAATGATAAAACGCATTGATTCCTTTTTCATTCACATATTTTTCTACGTCTGAACTTTCCGGAAAATAGACTTCGGTTTTTGTTTTGTATCGGGAATTATTTTGGGAAAGCAACTCGTAGTGCTCGTAAAAAAGTCTTCCTGTATCAAGCGTGAACACTTTTACCGGCAGATGATTTTTGAAAATCATATCCGTAATTACCTGATCTTCCTGACCGAGTGAGGTGGAGAAAACAACCCCTTCAGAAATTTTTGAAGAAATAAATTTCAGTCCCTCTTCTGCGGAAAGCTGTTTCAGTAACTCTGCATCTTCTTTTGAAATCATATTTTGTTCATTTGAAGTAATGCAAATATCAGATAAAATAATTATCCTACCAAAAAAGTAGACTAATTATTTTAAAAAAAAGGATCTGATTAATCTACCAAATCCATTAACGTTCTTTTCTCCAGAATATTCAGCGAAGCATCACGAACTTCAATCAGAACGTCGTGCAGACCGCAATGATCTTCACTGCAGTCGTCGCATTTTTCGTAAAAATTTAAACTTACACAAGGAAGCAGTGCGATGGGTCCGTTCACGAGACGAATAATTTTCGCCAGCTTTACATTTTCCGGCTTTTCTTTGAAAAAATAGCCTCCTCCTTTTCCTTTTTTGCTATCGAGAATGTCCGCTTTTTTAAGCTCAAGCAGGATATTTTCCAAAAACTTTAAAGGAATTTTCTTGTGTTCGGCAATTTCGGAAATAAGAATCGGTCCGTCATTTCTCTTTTCTACAAGATATGACAGTGCCTTGAAAGCGTATTGAGATTTTTTAGACAGCATTACTACAAAAATAAGAAAATTGTTTGATATGTATAATAGGGTGACTGGAAGTTAGAAGATGGAGGCTGGGAGTTTTCAGGCACCGCATAACTTCCCTCTTCTCGCTTCCTTCTTCCGTCCAAAATCCCTAAATTTGCGTTATGTTCAGTAAACAGGAAGCACAGCAGTTAAAGAAAGAGTTTTGGACGGCTTTCGGAAAGTCTTTTCCAAGAAAATGGATTTTGTACGATACCAAAATCAAGGATATGTCGTTTAAATTTTATGCGGATAAGAAAAAAGCGGAAGTTTCTCTGGATATCGAAATGAAGGATGAAGTTTTCAGAGATGCGTATTACAACAAAATATGGTCACTGGAAGATATTTTGAAGGATTTTATCGGCGATTTTCACAAGGAAGAATTTTATACGCTGGAAAACGGAAAAGTTATCAGCCGGATCTGGGTTGAAAAGCACGGTATTTCTGTTTTCAATAAAAATACATGGCGGGAAGCTTTTGAATTTTTTGTTGAAAAAATGGATGGCTTTGAACGGTTTTATTATGAATATGAGGATTTTATAAAGGATGTTTAGTGAATAGTTCCTAAAGATTACAAAAAAGCATTTTATGAAAATAAGATATTGCTGGAGGTGCAGAATGGATGTTCCCATGCTTGATGAAGAAGAGGGAAAAATCGCTTCGAAATTATTAGCTGAAGGATTTCAGGAATTTAAAACAGCCAGAAAAACGCCTTTAAACGAAAATTTCAAAAAACTGCTGGATTATTACAATAATTTAACCGGTTTTGAAGAAACAAATCCTAATGCCATCATGCATCATTTCATCGATATGTATGGTCCTGACTGTGAAAACTGCGGAAAACCTTACCGAACGGGAACCGCTACATTCTGTCCGAAATGCGGTAACAAAAGAAAAATTTAAGGACTTTTCTTAATTTGATTTTTTTAACGCAAAGATTATTTTTATCAATACAATTTTGAGAAGGCAAAGGCAAATGAAATTTGCCTCGCGAAGCTTGAAAACAGATCTTATTTAATTTAAAATTAGCTATTTAGATTCTGAAATGCGGTAACAAAAGAAAAGTTTAAGGACTTTTCTCAATTTGATTTTTTTTAACGCAAAGATTATTTTTATCAGTATAATTTTGAGAAGGTAAAGGCAAATGAATTTGCCGCGTGAAGCTTGAAAACAGATCGTATTAATTTAAGATTAGCTTATTTTGATTCTGAAATGCGGTAACAAAAGAAAAATTTAAGGACTTTTCTCAATTTTATTTTTTTAACGCAAAGATTATTTTTATCAGTATAATTTTGAGAGGGCAAAGGCAAATGAAATTTGCTGTTCGAAGCTTGAAAACAGATTTCAAGTTTAATTTTGTGTCAAGAAGATGAATCGTGAATTTTTAATTCAAATCAGGATCGGAATCCGCTTAAATATTTTTAAACTTGTGGTTAAACTAATTTCAGAATTAACCGCAAAAGATGCAAAAGATAATGATAAAGCGAATTTCAAGAATAATCAAAGCACTTAAAAGAATAAAAATCAAAGATTTTTAAAAACTGTTGTGATCTTCTTATTTATAATCACCAACTTTCAATAAACGTTTAGTTCAGCTTTTTCGGTTAAATAAAAGTTTAAACAGATTTTTGTATAAAATTCAACCTTATGTTCTTATATTTTTCTGTATTTTGGTCGAAATAAAAACAACAGAATAAATTTTCAGCAAAATAAAAACTAATAATTAAAACAAAATGTCAGAAAATAAAATATTTTTCGCAGACGCAGCAGATCCTGAAATGTCTAAAGCTTATAAAAAAGCGCAGGAAACTTTTAAATATTTCTGGAGAGAGCAATCTTGGGAATACAGAAGAATTATTCCGGCACTGAGTGTTTCATGCGTGAAAGTGGCTTTTTCTCAGGAAGATCCTTCTTCAGACTCACCTATTGTAGAACATATGTGGATCAATGACATCCATTTCGATGGCGATCTTATCAAAGGCTACCTCATCAACAAACCGAATAAACTCACCAATGTTGAAGTCGGAGATTATGTGGAAATTCCTGTAAACGAAATCAGCGACTGGCTTTTTGCAATGCCCCAACGTGCAAAAAAAACGAAAGGACTTTCAAAACTGTTTTCATCTTCTTCAGAATCTCTTCCTCCGAAAGCTTATGGCGGATTTACGATCCAGAAAATGCGTTCGGATATGTCTCCGGCGGAAAGAAAAGCACATGACAATGCATGGCAAATGGATTTCGGAGATTTTAATGATATTGAAATCGTTTATGAACAGAAAGAGCATCCTGAAAATCTTGTGGAGCATCCGATGAGCAGAAATATGAAGGAAGAGCTGGTAAAATTCGTCAGCGAAAATCCGGATGAGATTACAGGTCAGGATATTAACGGCTATTCTATGCTTCATGCGGAAACGATTGCCGGAAATCTAAGTTCTGTGGAAGTGATTCTTGCAGCAGGAGGTGATAAAAATTTAAAGACAAAATCAGGAAAAACAGCTTTGGACTTTGCCCGACAACTGAATTGGGAACATATTATTCCTGTTTTGGAAGATTGATTTTATCTTAATTATTATACGGAAAGAGAGACTGAAAAGTTTCTCTTTTTTGTTTTTATATCATTCACGATCTGAATACATTCTTTCCCGATTCGGCTACATTTCCCACTGCACAACTTTCCATCTTTGTACCATCAATTAAAAACAATAAAACATTTAAAAATGGAAACAAAAAAAGTATGGTTCGTAACGGGAGCGTCAAAAGGTTTAGGATTTGAACTGGTTAAAAAATTATTATCCGAAGGATTTCAGGTGGCTGCAACAAGCCGCACTGTAAATTCTTTAATTTCTGCTTTCGGAGAGGCTTCGGAAAACTTTCTGCCCTTAAGTGTAAATATTACGGACAATAATGATGTAAAATCTGCCATTGCAAAAACCACAGAGCATTTTGGACAGATTAACGTTGTGGTTAATAATGCAGGATACGGACAGATCGGAACGCTGGAAGAGCTTACGGATGAGGAAGCAAGAGAAAATTATGCGGTGAATGTTTTCGGAACTTTAAACGTCATCAGAAATGCAATACCTTATCTTCGTGAGCAGAAATCGGGAAATATTTTCAATATTTCGTCCATCGGAGGTTTTCCGGGAAATTTTCCGGGTTGGGGAATTTACTGCTCTACTAAATTTGCAGTAGCAGGATTTACAGCAGCTTTGGCTGAAGAAGCGAAAGATTTCGGAATTCATGCAACGGTAGTTTATCCGGGATATTTCCGTACAGATTTTTTAGCTAAAGATTCGGTAAAAACTCCGGCAAATCCTATTCAGGCTTATGAAGCGGCAAGAAGTTCGGAACAGGCACATCTTGACGAAATCAACGGAAACCAGCCGAATGATCCTGTAAAAGCAGCAGATGTTCTGATTCAGTTGAGCAAAGAGGAAAATCCGCCGGTTCATTTCCTTTTAGGCGTAGGAACCATGGAATTTCTTACCAATAAAGTAGATGCGATTACAGGGGATGCAAGGAAATGGGAGGTTTTAGCAAATTCTACTGGAATTTAATTATTTTCATTTTAGCTGACGACATAGGAAACTGAAGCGTTAAGAAAATTTAAATTTAATCCGTTAAAAAATTTCCACTGTTTGAGCGCGGGTACTTTTTTGAACCGAAACATCTATAGTAATCCGCGCGAGTTTTGGGAATTTTAGGATTAAATTTAAATTTTTAGTGAAAGGTTCCAAGTCTTGAATTTTTGGTTTTTTTGTTTCAAGACAAAAGAACATGTATTTCATAAAAAAACACTAAAAACAATTAACTTCGTTATTATGAAAGAGACCTTCCGTTTTCATTCGATCTCCGATTTTCATGCTTTCTGTAATCTGCCGAGTCCGGATCATCCGCTGATCAGCTTGATTGATTACAGCAAGGTTCGCTATCCCGTAAATGATACGGAACTGAAATGGACCCAGAATTTTTATTCGGTGGGGCTGAAAAGGAATGTAAACGCGAAGTTTAATTATGGGCAGCAGGAATATGATTTTGATTCAGGCGTGCTGTGTTTTGTTTCGCCGATGCAGTTTCTAAGAATTGAGATGAAGCCAGATGTTGAGTTTGAACCGACCGGATATCTTTTGCTGATTCATCCTGATTTTCTTTGGGGAACCTCGCTCATCAAAAAAATGAAATCCTACGAATTTTTCAGTTATCAGATCAATGAAGCGCTTTTTCTATCGGATAAGGAAGAAAAAATTATTGTGGATCTGTTTAAAAATATTGAAAAGGAGTATCAGACAAATATTGATAAATTCACGCAGGAGCTTATTGTTGCGCAACTGGAATTATTTTTAATCTATTCTGAACGTTTTTACGAAAGACAGTTTTTCACCAGAAAAAAATCGAGTCACGAATTGCTGGATAAATTTGAGGAAGTTCTTTCGCAGTATTTCAACAGCGGAAATCTTCTCGAAAATGGTATTCCTTCTGTGAAAACCATTGCTGAACAACTGAATATTTCACCCAATTATCTGGGAAGTTTATTACGTATTCATACGCAGCAGAACACGCAGCAACACATACAGAATAAGCTGATTGCTCTCGCAAAGGAACGTCTGAGTACAACGAATTTATCGGTAAGTGAAATTGCGTATGAACTGGGTTTTGAGCATCCGCAGTCGTTTAGTAAGTTATTTAAGCAGAAGACGAATCAGTCTCCGGGGGAGTTTAGGAGGTTGTTTAATTAGAATATAAGGGAATCTTTACGGTTTTCCTTTTTTATGTTATATATAGTTTTGCGATTATTTTTGATATATTTAGAAAAACTAATAATATAAATTCATTATGAGCAAAGAAAAAAAAAATCTTCCAGATGATCAAAAAAATTTGAATAATATTTTAAAGCCTATAGAAATAGAACGTGAAAAAAGCACTAACGTATATGTGGATCCAGAATTGATAAAAACGAGAGGATTAAGAACTTATGCTAATTTATTTAAAAATGACAATCTGAGAAGTCTTGATGAGATGTTATATAAAAATAATAGTTGGTTAGATGAAGATAGTAGTTTAAAAAGAATAGAGCTCGAATCCGAAATCAGTACCTTAAAAGCTCAATTAAGAGAATCATATAATGAATTAAAAAAAGCTAATTCAGATAAAGATAAAAAGATTGAGGAGTTTAAGTTACTAGAGGAAAATCTTAAATCAAAAGAAAAAATTAGCCATATCATTCCTAGAATTTGTGAAGAAGCAAGAGAATTGTTATTATCTGATGATAATTTCAAAAATTTATTTAAAGATGGTGAAAGTTGCGAGGCAGTTGTGGTTTCGATTGATATAAGACGTTCCACAGAACTTATGTTAAAAGCTAGAAGACCTGAATTATTTTCTAAATTCATTACTGAACTTAGTCAAAAGTTAAGTGAAATCATATTAATAAATTTTGGTATTTTTGATAAATTCACAGGAGATGGTATTCTTGCATTTTTTCCAAAATTTTATAGTGGAGAACAAGCTGTAGTTTATGCTTTGAAAGCAGCACAAGAATGTCATAAAATATTTAAAGAACATTATGAAAACTCAAGAGAATGTTTTAATGTCTTTATTAAAGATGTCGGTCTAGGAATTGGAATAGATTATGGTAATGTAACACTTGTAAACACAAGAAATGAGTTGACTGTTGTTGGCATTCCTGTTGTTTACGCATGTAGAATGGGCGGAGCAAAAGCTGGTCAGACTTTATTGAATCAACCTGCAAAAGAAGAAATTCATAGATTATGTGAGAATTATATCAAAGTTACGGATTCGGAAATTAATATCAAAAATGAAGGTAATGCTTTGGCATATATGATAGAATTACATGAATCTTTTCAGACAGAAAAACCCGATTGGTTAAAAATTCAATAAATATTGACTAACAATTAAAAATTCTAAAAAGAAACAAAAAAGAGAAGCAAAAACTTCTCTTTTTCTATATCATTTATCCAAACCTCTTCTTTCTCAGCCAGAAGAACAACCCTCCCAAAATACCGATAATCACTAAAGGAAGCAGCAAATTAAACCATTGCCAGTTGTTTTTCTCTTCCGTAATTCTCTGTCGGTCAAGAAGCCTTTCTTCGATGTTTCGGTTTCTGAGATCCATAAGATTGCTGTCGTCCAGAAGATAATCTAATGCATTTCTCAGGAACTGTTCGTTTCCAAACTGTTCGTTGGTAAGCAGATCTACGCCTAAAGGAAGCGGTTCGCCTTTCAGAACTTTATTTCTTCCTACGTCTCCGTCGGCGATCACGATCATTTTATTTTCAGGGCTCGAACTTTTGAAATTCGGGTAGGATTTTCTTTCGATTCTGGAAGCATATGCAGAATTGAATTTCCCTTCCAGAGATACTGCATAAATCTTTGGTGTGCTTGGTTTCTCCATTTGTCCGAGACTGTCGACACTGGAAATTTCTTTGAGATCCACATAATTTGGAACCTGCTTTAATAAAGTTCTTTCACTGGATTCAAAAAGAACGTTCGTTTTGATGTTTTTTCTTCCGCCCAGTGTATCGATGGAAGTCGGGAACTCAAACTTTACAGGATTGATATTTTTCGTAATCGGATTGTTGCTTTCTGCGATTCCCAAAGGAAAATATGGCCACGGAAGACTGGTGTACTGTGGATTTCCGCTCACTTCTCCCGTTACTAATCGCAACAGCGCAAACTTCTTCACATCTTTTACCAAAGCCGGATTGATCCTGATTCCATAGTTGAAGAAAAAGTCAGTCATGTTAATGTCTACAGGAAAAGGCATTACCTTTTGAGACCTCATTAGTGTATCCATTTCCGCATTTACGGCATCAATCATCCACAAAGTTTTTCCGCCGTTCATGATGTATTGGTCAAGAATTACTTTTTCACCGTCTGTGAAAGCTTTTCTTGGTTTTGCGATCACCAAAGCGTTCATTTGTTTTAAGGTCGGAATATCTGCGATGGTAAGTTCGGTCTGATTTTTAGGAATAATAGGACCTGCATCATAACTTTCCGTTGCCAGTTGCATGAACCCCTGAAATTCTCTTGGATTCAGCTCATCCTGATTTACCAGAATCCCGATTTTCTTTCTTTTGTGCGCCGCAATATTTTTAATGTTTGAAACCAGATTGTATTCTAAATTTTCAATGGATTTCGTAAGCTGCTGATCGGCATCAATTCCAGTCTGCTGAACTACCAAAGGAATGGAAACTCCCCTCTTATCATATTTTACTACTGCATAAGGAAACAGCATGATCTGAGAAACTTTGCCGTCTTTGATGTCTGGAAGCATGGAAGGCTGCATTCCCATCGCCATCAGAGTATCTTTAGACATTTTGGTTTTAATCGGATCGATGAATTTAAAATCGATCTTCGGATTAATTTTTCTGAATTCTTCCAGCATAAATTTCGTTTCGCTTTGAAGCTGCTTGAAACTTGCCGGAAAGTCTCCTTCCAGATAAACATCGACTACTAAAGGTTTATTTACCGATTCCAGAACCTTAACGGTATTATCGGAAAGCGTATATCTTTTTTCTTTGGTTAAATCCAACCTTATTCCTGAAATGGCAAGAATAACCACCAATGGCAACACCACGAAAAGTAAAATTCCTAACGGAGATTTGAACTGTATCTTCTTCATTATTCTACTTCTTTTTATTAATGAAATGATTGGACAAAACTAATGTAACACCGATGATTAAAGCAAAATAAGCCACATCCTTAAAATCAATAAGCCCTCTTGTAAAGCCTAAGAAATGTTGGTAAAAGCCAACATTTTGCAAAATAAAATCTGCGCCTCCCAACAATTTGTAACTTGCCAGTTGCTCGATCCCGAAATACATGATGAAACACATGAAAACGCCCAACAGATAAGCCATAATCTGGTTTTGGGAAAGCGAAGACGCCAAAATTCCCACTCCGGAAAATGCTGCAATTAAAATAATTAAGCCGATGTAACTTCCGAACGTCATTCCCAGATCTACATTTCCGGCAGGAACGCCCAAAACATATACTGTATAAAGGTAAATTAACGATGGAATCAGGCATAAAATTCCAACAATCCAAACTGAAAGAAATTTTCCGAAAACCAGATCTGAAACTTTCAGCGGTTGGGAAAACAGCCAGTTTAAGGTTCCGGTCTGCTGCTCTTCCGCAAAAGTTTTCATGGAAAGTGCGGGAATAATAAACATCAGTAACCACGGAACCAGAACGAAATAACTTTGCAGTGAAGCCATTCCGATCTCAAAAATGTTGGAGTCGTTGTCGAAAAAAAACAGAAACAGCGTCGCGATCAGACTGAAAGCCGCGATGATTACCCACGCGCTCCAGTTTCCGAAGTAGCTCCAAAGTTCTTTTTTTAAAATTGCAATCATAGTTTTATTGTCAAATGTTGATTGTTTTTAGTTGATTGTTGATTGTTTTTAGCTGACTTTTTTTGATGTAAAAATCTATTCAGCAACTATAAACACACAACCATCAACCGAATCATTACTTTTTCTTATTCTTATTTACCAGTTTCACCGTCATCATGATTAAAAATACCAGAACGAAAAATCCGGCGATTAATTGCCACCAGTATTCAATAACCTGAGCTTTTAAAATCACGGTGAAAACAACAAGGAACAAAATGAAAGTAGCGATTTCATTTGCCTGTCTCAGTTTTATATTGGCGGTTTCAAGTGTACTTACGTTGAGTTCCTTCAGTTTTAAAACTTTTTTCCAGCACCAGTAATGGTAAACCGCTAAACCGATCAGGAAGGTAAGTTTTAAATGAAACCATGGCATTTTCATCAATCCGAGATTCAGGAAAATCATCGTAAGTCCGCAAACCGTCATAATTACTCCGGCAGGAACGGTGATGATGTTCCAGAGCCTTCGGGCCATAAACGTATATTGTTCTCTGAGGATTTTCTTCTTTTCTTCCGCAAATTCATCGGTATCTTTATAGTACACAAAAATTCTTACGAGATAAAAAATTCCCGCAAAATAGCTTACCATGAAGATAATATGAAGCGCTTTTATTATGGTGTAAAGCATGTATTAATTCTATTTTTTAACAGCAACAATCTTACTAAATGTATCCAGTTTCTTTAAATATTCAAAAAAATTATCTTTTGCATTATTAATCCTAACCCGATGTGATAAAACAATTAAAATATAAATGATAACCATGGCGGTAGTCCATAAATAATATGCTTGTAGAAAAAATGCAATCGCAAATCCCAAGAAAATCACGATTTCAAATATGCTTCCAAAAATGGAAAAAACATCTGAATATACAGTCAATTCGATACTTTCCGGTTTATTTTCTTTTCCAACAAACCTCCCTTTAAAGTAAGGAGACATTTTATCCTGAAAAAACTTAACATCAAAACTATTGTCAGACACCTTTCCCGCGAAACGCTTGTTCCAATCAAAGAATTTCTTATATAAATTTTTATCTATATCATCTAAAATTTCCGCTTTTGGTTTTGAAAATTCAATTATATACTTGGATTTAAAAAACATTTCATTAAAAATAATGCGCAAAGATAAGTTTTTATATAATTTTTAAAAATAAATTCTTTTTGATTCGGAAATATAATTTTATAAAAGATGCTTCGACAGGCTCAGCATGACAATCCTAATACTAACAGCTTTTATTTGCGGTTATTTTGTAGCGTTGTCGCACTGAACTTGTGGAAGCATTACATTTAATAGTATTAATTAAGAAATTACGCCTAATTCTTTTCCAACTTTTTCAAACGCAGCAATTGCTTTATCCAGATGTTCTCTTGTATGTGCCGCAGAAAGCTGAACTCTGATTCTCGCTTTTCCTTTCGGAACGACCGGATAGAAGAACCCGATGACATAAATTCCTTCGTCCATTAACTTTTCAGCCATTTTCTGAGCCAAGGGCGCATCATAAAGCATTACAGGAACAATGGCAGCATCACCATCCGGAATATCGAAACCTTTAGATTTCATTTCCGCTCTGAAATATTCTGCATTTTCCATTACTTTATCGCGAAGAGAGGTATCTTCAGAAATCATGTCCAAAACCTTCAAAGCTGCTCCCACGATTCCCGGAGCCAAAGAGTTTGAAAACAAATACGGTCTTGAACGCTGTCTAAGCATATCAATGATCTCTTTTTTACCGGAAGTAAATCCGCCTAAAGCACCGCCCAAAGCTTTTCCAAGCGTGGAAGTAATGATGTCTACTCTACCCATCACTTCGTTGGCTTCGTGCGTTCCGCGACCTGTTTTTCCGATGAAACCTGTTGCGTGAGAATCATCTACCATTACCAAAGCATCGTATTTATCGGCAAGATCACAAACTCCTTTCAGATCTGCAACAATTCCGTCCATTGAGAAAACGCCGTCTGTAACAATGATTTTAAAACGGTGATTTTTTTCGGAAGCTGCAATTAACTGAGCTTCCAGATCTTCCATATTGTTGTTTTTGTAACGGTATCTCGCTGCTTTACACAAACGAACACCATCGATGATGGAAGCGTGGTTCAGTTCATCTGAAATAATCGCGTCCTCTTCCGTAAATAAAGGTTCAAAAACTCCTCCGTTCGCATCAAAACAGGCAGCATACAAAATGGTATCTTCAAGACCTAAAAAGTCTGCAATTTTCTGCTCCAGTTGTTTATGGATATCCTGAGTTCCGCAGATAAAACGAACCGAAGACATTCCGTAACCGTGAGATTCTATCATTTCCTGTGAAGCTTTCATCACTTCAGGATGGTTGGATAATCCCAGATAATTGTTCGCACAGAAGTTCAGCAGCTTTTTTCCGTTGGCTTCTATTTCGGCACTCTGCTGAGAAGTGATGATTCTTTCTCTTTTGTAAAGTCCGTCGTTTTCAATATTCTGAAGTTCGTTCTGTAAATTTTCAAGATACTTTTTAGAGATCATTTCTAATAATTTTTAAGATGCGCTAATTTAATAAAAAAAGCCGTTTCACCATGATGAAACAGCTTTGTTATTTATTGCCTTATATTTTTACTTCTTTAAAAACTTCACGTTCTTATCGTTAATTTTAAAAATATATGTTCCCGGAACCAATTCTGAAATATTGATTGATTTCTCGGGCTGATAAACTCCTTGCCTTACCAATTTACCGTCTGTGAAATAAATCGTAAAATCTGTAGGTTTAGTAATGCCTTTTAAGTTCAGTTCATTTTTAGCAGGATTCGGATATAAAGCAAATTCTTCTTTAACTAAATCTGCAGTTCCCAATGTGTTATCCTGAGTTACCGTAGAATTTCTGTCCAGAATCTGATATTCATAATTAAATTCTACACTTGCCACCGGAAATGTTACCGACTGCGTAAAATATTGGTTGTTGGTCGTATTATTCAACGCAAAATAAGCAACCTGCCCTCCTGTTCCGTTTACTTTGATCGGTAAAGGCATTTCGAAGAAACTTACCGTTGAACTGCTTTGCGTCTGAGATGCTCTGAAAGTAACGGTATTTCCTACCTGCTTCCAACGGATATCATACGTAGGATAACCCTGTCCGTAAATCCAGTCGTTGAAGAATTCTGTAAAATCTTTTCCGGTAGACGTTAATAAAGACGCATTCAGATCCTGAGTTCTTACATAGTTATAAGCCAAATTCGGTCTGGAATGGTAATCCTGAATTGCCTGATAAAAGACAGCATCTCCCAAAATCCATTTCAGCATTCTCAGCACATACGCTCCTTTTGAATAAGACAGTCTGCTGCTGAAAATAGTTCCTACACTGGTAAGATTGGCATCAGCAACATATACACTTCCTGTTGGCGAACCTGTAACAAAGTTTTTCTGAGTCAGCAGATAATTTAAAAAATCTGTGCTCGTCATCAGCAATTTTTCATTCGCCACATGTTCTCCAAAAGTGGCAAAACCTTCATTCAGCCAGATGTCGTTCCACGCACCGCAGGTTACTTTGTCGCCAAACCACTGGTGAGCCAACTCATGGGCAATGAGACTTCTGCTCCATCCCGCCATGGAAGACATGGTCTGATGTTCCATTCCGCCACCCGCCTGAAATTCCATGTGTCCGTATTTTTCATTTCTGAAAGGATAAGGTCCGAAGTAGGTTTCAAAAGTATTCATCACCGTTTTTGTCCAGTTGATGTTATTCATACTTGTCGTATTCGTAGACGTTGCCGGAAAGATATAATTAATGAACGGAAAAGGAGGATTTCCCATTGTATCCGTTAATTTTACGAAATTGGTGATGGAAAGAGCGATAAGATATGCTGCAGTCGGATACTGCGTTCTCCAGAACGTCAGTTTCTGACCATTCCCTAAAATAGTTTCAGACATGGGCTTTCCGTTGGAAGCAACGCTGTATTGTGAAGGGGTGGTTACTTTTATATCTACTCTTTCGATTTTGTCGTTCAGACTCTGTTTTGTAGGAAACCAGTCCTGCGCTCCGTAAGGTTCATTTAAAGTAGATAAAACCGCAGTTCCGCCCTGTGTTCCGTTAAAAAAAGCGTTGTTGGTTGTTGAAGGCGCTCCTGAATACGTAACTGTTAAAGAATCCAGAACATTTGCCGCAAGAGCAGACTGAAAGTTGATTTTCAGTTCTTTGGTAGACAACTGTTGAAAAGTAAGCGGCGTTCCGTGATACTGCACTCCCGAAACTGTCATCTGATTATCCAGATCAAAATAAATAGAGCTTACACTCTGATTGGGTTTAAAATGAGAAGTTACGGAACCCGAAACATTATACACCGCCGGATTAATAGTAAGATCCAGCCTCTGATACTGGAGATCGTAATTCAGGGTATTCGGGTTGACATTTCCGACTGCCATTTTGTGAGCGAAAGATTTCATTTCTTTCGCCATCATCGCTTTTCTTTCGACATTATCGTTTTGAGCACTTATTTGCTGAAAAGTAAGCATACCCAAAACTAAAAAGTAAAACTTTTTCATATTCAATTTAAAAAATATATCAAAGATATAAAAAAACCTTCCAATCGATGATTAAAAGGTTTTATTATTCGTTAAATTTTAACAATTCTATAAATCTAAAGCAGGTTCAAGAATTTTTTCCATTCTTTTCTTTACCATGTCTACAGATCCTGCGTAGTTGTTCACCATTAAAGAGAAAACCAGCGTTTTTCCTGTATTCGTTTTCAGGTATCCTGCTAATGTTTTTACTTTATTCAGCGTTCCTGTTTTTGCAAAAACCTGTCCGTTTCCAAGACCGTTGAACATTCTTTTCAACGTTCCGGACTGTCCTCCAATCGGCAATGAATTTAAATACGTTTTATAATATTTTTCATCCATTAAAGAGGTTAAGAATTTTGCCTGAGCAATCGGCGTTACGTTATTGCTTCTCGAAAGTCCGCTTCCGTCGATATAATTTAAACCAAGCATATCAAAACCCTCATTTTTAAGATGTTCCGTTACTACTTTTCTTCCGGATTCTGTCGTCTGATCTCCAAGACTCTGGAAACCAACTGTTTTTAATAACGCTTCAGCCAAACCGTTATCGCTGTGCTGATTGGTATAATAAATAATGTCCGCTAAAGTAGGAGATTTATACACGGAAACGAGTTTTCTTGCTTCAGGATTGGCATCCGTCATTTTCGGAGTCACTTTTCCGGTTACAGAAATTCCGCTTTTTACAAGGGTCGTTTTGAAAGAGTTTGCAAGAAAAACAGGTGCATCAGGTAATTTTGTCGTTAAAATTCCGTCGCCTTCGTATTTGTCTGCATACACCATCTGGTTGTTGTACGGAGAAACATAGAAAAACTTTTTATCGGTTGAAAAGTTGTTTCCTTTCTTTACAATCAGTTTTTCATTGGCAGGATTGATCTCTTTCGTTGTACCAACCGGCAAATAGTAATTATTGTTTTCCAACCATACAACATTTTCCGGAAGCTTCGAAATATTGCCTTTGAAAAGCGCTGTCTGGATAATAATATCCCCATTTACCTTTTTGATTCCCTCACGAGAAAGTCCTTCTTTGAAATCTGTAATAATGTCTCTGTAAGCCCAAGCTCCGCCTTTATTGGTTCCTAAAGAAGGGTCTCCGCTTCCGACGATGTAAAGATTTCCGTTTAACACTCCGTTTTCGTCCACTGTTCCTGAATATTCTAATTGGGTATTCCAACGATAACTTTCGCCCAGCATGTTCATAGCTGTTTCGGTAGTTAATAATTTCGTTGTGGAAGCAGGAACCAAAGGAGTATTTTCGTTATACGAAGAAATTACTTTCTTCGTTTTCGGATCGTACACTACGAATCCCCAAGTTGCATTTTTCAGCACAGGATCGGTCATCATAGTGTTTACATTAATGTCCACAAGTTCTTTCGGCGACAAAATAGTTTTTTCCACCATGGAAGTGATGGGAGAAGGTAAGTTTAAACTGCTCTTCTGATTGTCGTAAGCCGGAGAATACAGAACTGTAGAAACGGCAGACTGTGCAAGAAAAAATCCTGAAGCCAGCACCGCAACACCTGAAATATACTTTCTGAAATTTACCATCTATTTTACTTTTGCTATAGTTTGGATGGTTTAAAAATCAACGGGTTAAATTGAAATGCAAAACACCAAACATATAATCAACGATCAAATGTAGAAAATATTGTTGTATGGCAGTTCAGTAGACTATTATAAAAAGAGTATAAAGTTTGTTAAAAATTGTTAAAAATCTACAAAAACGTCTTTTCTGATGCTGTGGTACGCAGTAATTTCATCGAATTCTTTCAGACTTGCTAAAACCCTTTTTTTATACTCTTCATACTTTTTACCTTTGGGAAGTTTTAGCATGATCTGGAACTGATAGAGATTGTTAAGTCGCGCAATCTGAGCTTTTTCCGGACCCAAAACACAATCTTCGGGAAGATATTTTCTAAGGATGGATCCTAAAAACTGGGAAGCGCGGTTGGCTTTATCCTCTCTCCTGTGCTTCAGTTCTATCATAATAAGCTTTGTAAAAGGCGGATAATGGAATTTTTGGCGTTCCGTTAAAATATATTTGTAAATTTTTGCCGGGCTATTCATTTTAATTAACTGAAAAACAGAATGATCCGGATTAAAAGTCTGTATTAAAACTTTTCCTTTTCCGGAAACTCTTCCCGCTCTTCCGGAAACCTGAGTAATGAGTTGATAAGCTCTTTCTTCTGCTCTGAAATCCTGAACATATAATAAGGAATCCGCTTTCGGAATGGCAACCAGCTCGATGTGATCAAAATCCAGACCTTTTGAGATCATCTGTGTCCCGACAACGATATCGGTCTCCCGATCTTCAATTTTTTCGTATAATTTTTCGTAGGCAAATTTCTTTCTCATGGAATCCACATCCATTCGGTCCACTTCATGATCGGGAAATAGTTTGGAAACTTCTTCATGGATCTGCTCTACTCCTACTCCTCTTTCGTTCAGGTTTTCAGAATGACATTTCGGGCAAACTTTGGGTTTTGAGGCTCTCTGTCCGCAGTAATGGCATTTCATTTCATTAGCAGCTTTATGATACGTCATCACCACATCGCAGTTGGAACAGTAGTTTACGTAACCGCAGGTTTCGCATTCCACAACATTGGCGTAACCGCGGCGGTTATGAAGAACAATTGCCTGATTTTTTTCTTCCACCACTTTTTTAATCTCGTCAATCAACTGCAAAGAAAAATTCCCGGATACTTTTTTGGACTCCTGAGCTTCTTTGAAATTAATGAGTTCATACTCAGGAAGATTGACATTCCCAAAGCGTTCTTCCAGAAAAACATATTTCATTTTATCTTTTCTGGCGTTGTAATAGCTTTCCACAGAAGGTGTTGCAGAGCCTAAAATGACTTTTGCCCCATAAAAATTCCCAAAAACCAGCGCAGCATCTTTTGCATTGAAATAAGGAGAAACTTCTCTCGGACGGTACGCAGAATCGTGTTCTTCATCCACAATAACCAATCCCACATTCTGAAAAGGTAAAAACAGAGAATTCCGTGTTCCGATTAAAACTTTAATATCATTCTGCCTGATTCTTCTCCAGACTTCCACCCTCTCAAAATCCGTAAGTTTCTGATGGTAAAATCCCAACTGCCGACCGTATTTTTTTTCCAGTCTTTGGGTAATCTGTTTAGTTAAAGAAATTTCGGGAAGTAAAAACAGCACATTTTTTCCTTCGCTGATGCATTCTTCGATCTTTTCTAAATAAATATGTGTTTTTCCGGAAGAAGTTACTCCGTGAAGCAGAACATTTTTTCCTTCTTCAAAGGCTTCATCCACTTCATTTTTCGCTTCTTTCTGGGCTTCCGAAAGTTCTTCGATCTCTTCTATTTCACCTTCATAGCTTTCGATACGGTCTTTCTGCATATAATATTCTTCGATCAGATTTTTATCTGCCAAAGCCTTAAAGTGCGAACTTCCGAAATATCCATCTTCAAAAAGCTCTGATTTTTTGATGGGCAAATCAGGATTTTCGGTCTGCTTTTCTAAAATATGGAGGAAAAGATCTTTCTGCTTTTGCGCTCTTTTTAAGGATAAAAGTATTTCCGTAAGATTTTGCCGCTGTAAAACCTCATCATTGATTTTTACGTACGCAATTTCTTTAGCTCTGTATTTTTCGGCAATTTTTTCGTCGATTTCAATGTACTGCAAATCGATTAAAGAATTGACAGTTTTAATAATATCTTTCTTGGGAATAAATGCCTCAATATCAGTCAGATTAATCAATTGCCTTACTTCCAAAGCCTGAATGAGATACATTTCGTTAACATCGAGGTTCTCAAAGTCAACTTTTACATTCGGTTTCAGTTTAAGGTAGGTTTCACTTTCAAGTTTCAAAGACGAAGGAAATGCAAAACGGTAAATTTCTCCCAAACCGCACAAGTAATAGTCGGAAAGCCAGTTCCAGAATTTAATCTGCTCCTGCGGAACAATCGGCTGATCGTCGAGAAGACTGATGACTTCTTTTGCTACGAAAGTTTCTGGCGCATTGTTGTGAAGTTCAAAAATAATTCCCGTATAGATTTTTTTGCCGCCAAAAGGAACCAAAACCCTCATTCCTGTCTGAATTCCTGTTTGCAGTTCTTCGGGAACTTTATAGGTGAAAGATCCTTTTAGGTTTAACGGTAAAACAATCTGGGCGTAATTCAAGGGAAAGATTTAAAGTGTAAAATTAATTTTTTCTTTTGTGAACTGCAATTTTTTTGATGGTGTGTTTTTATGGGATACTTTTAAACGCTATGACCGCTAAGATTTTCTTTAAATGATTATGTATATTTTTTCGTTCGCAAAGGCGTTTGACTCAGCAAATGATATGAAATATTTAAAGCTTATTATCAAAAGGAGTTTTGATTCTTTGGGAGCAGAATCTGTGTGGAAATAAGAATAAATCTATCCATCAATCCGTAGGATTGATATCTGTAAATACGATAAATTGTCTAAAGATAGCGTTCCTACGGAACGCTGAATATTTCCCGAATATGATGTCTACACAGATAAAACTCTATTGAGTTTTCTGCTATTTTACTTAAATAAACCTGAGTTCGGGATAAGAAATAAATTTAGATAATTGATTTATAGCATTATATTAATTTATCGCAAAGAAAAACAAAAGATTTTTCTACTTATTGAAAGTTTGCAAGCTAAACAAAGGCACTTCGTTTATTTAAAAAAGACAAAAATGGTATTACTTTGAGAAGTTTTACGACTTTGTATATCTTAAAAGCTAAATTCCTGATAATTGAATCTCATTGTTTACCCTTGCGGTTAAGAAGACTTATCCCGATCAGGTCAAATAAACATCATTTTTTTCGTTCTGAAAGAATCTAAACCATACAAAATTTTTAAAATTTATCTGTTCAATTGGAGATTATTTTCGTCGTGTTGTTCGTTGATATGAGTTTTATTTAGCCCGGATTGCAACGGCATCCTTTTGGGTTGCGGGCGGAGCATAAACCGGAGGTTTACGAACGTAGTTCAGGAGCCCGTAACCCAAAAGATACAGTGGAAAGCCGGAAAAAGCTCCAAAAAAATGTTGAAGCGTTTGAGGGTTTGAGGGTTTGAGAAAGTTAAGCTTTAGTTCAATGTAAAGATTTCTAATCAAAATTGATTTTAACCGAAATTCAGCATATGTTTTGGCTAAATTGCTACTTATTTTTTTGTACAGTTTTTACATTAAAAACAATAGTTGCCATTATCCACCAAAGAAGTAATCGATAATGTAAAACCAGACTGCAGAAGTGAAAAACGCTGCAATAATACTGAAACCGATCGTTAAATTGGTAAGTTTTGTATTTAATCGGTACTGCTCCGCAATAATGCTTGAGGTAACGACTGTAGGCATTGCCGATTCGAAGATGGTAATTCTGGCGATATTTCCTTTTATTCCGAGTAAAAGTGCTAATCCGAGCGTTATTGCCGGAGCCAGAATAAGTTTGTAAAACATGGAAACCGACATTTGGGGAATCAGTTTTTTCCAGCCATTGAATTTCAGTTGTAATCCGACTGAAAATAAAGCCAACGGACTAACTGTAGCTGCCAGTTTATCGAAAAAAGGTTCTGCAGGAGTGAAATCGACGAATTGAGACAAAACCAATGCAGCGATACAGCCAATTAATGGCGGAAATGTAACCAATCTTTTCAGAATAAATGCTGCGCTGATCTTTCCGGATTTGCTTCCGCCTTTTAAAGCGGCAATAATGCCTAACGTTGAAAGTGCAAAAAACATGGTCTGATCACAGATAATGGCAATACTCAGTAAACTTTCTCCGTAAAAAGCCGAAATGAGCGGAAAACCGATAAACGAAGTATTGCTGTAGCCGCTTACGAGTTCCAGAGTGCTTCGGGAACGCCGTGAATAGCCTTTGCTTCTGCTGTAAAACATCATAAAGAAAAAGCAGAAAACTGCCGTAAGAAAAGTCGCCAACACCGGAAACAGCATTTCTGCCGACCAGTGAACTTTCGGTAAATATTTGAATGAAACAGCCGGAAGTGCAAGATAAAGAATCCATGTGTTGATTCCTTTATGCGCATCGGGATGGATGGATTTTGTTGCCTTGAAAACCATTCCCGCAATAATACACACTGCAATCAGAACAAAATTTACCATAGTTTTGAATTATTGTGCAAATTTACGGTTGATTTCTTTTTAATCGCTTATTTCCCATTATCAAAAAACTTTATTTTTGTCATTCTGACGAAGGAAGAATCTATTGCATTGGCTACAAAGTATTTTTAATTACGATTCTGAACTCCGTTTGTAAACTTTCTGTATATATTCAGAATAGCAGCTTTATATAAATCTAATATCAATTCATCGTATCAAATAAGCTCATCACCTCTATTTTCTCCAATGCTTTTGAAAGGGTAATTCTTTTGGATGTTTTTGGAAGCAAATCGAAAAAATTATCGCTGAAATGGGTATCTCCTATCAGATAAACGTCTTTTGCCAAAACATCTGTGGAAATTTCAATTTCAGTGGCAGATATTTTCCTGATTTTGAGGTTGGGTTTTGTTAACTTTAAATCTTTTGGCTTTGCAAAGAAATAGTTGCTTTCGGCAATTATTTTTTCACCTCTTCCTCTTAAAATTACATTTAAAAACAGTTCATTTTTATCAGCCTCACCGACTAGTTCATTGATAGATGAAGAATCAAACTTTACAGCTCCTTCCCTATTCTGTTTCGGGGTTGAAACTGCAGCAAGAATATTCTCACCTTTAAAATTATTAACTTCAAACTCTAAGCTTACGTCTTTAATTGTATCAGATCCGTCATTAATTCCGTAAAAATTTAGAATTCCCTCCTTTTCTTCCACTAAAATCACCTGATTTTCAAAGCTCCTTTTCACCTGATAATGCAATGCTTTCCAGTTTCCTAAATAATCTATGGAAGACCATGAAACGACAGGCCAACAATCGTTGAGTTGCCAGTATAAAGTTCCCATATTATAAGGTTTTGCTCTGCGGTGTGCTTCAATGGCAATCTGCATTCCGCGAGCCTGAAGCAATTGCGAAACATAATTATACTTCACAAAATCTGTCGGAACTTTATAATCACGCTTCATGTAATTTTCAATAATTTCCCAGCCTCTGGAATGTTTTTCATGAGCTTTGATGGTAGCATTTTGTAAACTTAAATCAGGATTTCCTGAAAACATGGATTTTGTGGTTTCCAACGTCGGCATTCCCTGAAAACCATATTCCGAAGCAAAACGCGGAACTTTTTCATTGTAAATTTCAAACGGCTGTTCTCCCCACCAAACGCCCCAATAATGAGAATCGCCTTCCGTAAGGCTTTCCTTATGTCCCCATCCGATGGACGGTGAGCTTTCCCAATAGATTAGCTTATCGGAAGACGCATATTTCTGAATGGAATTGGGAATTACTTCGTGAAAAATTTTCTTGTAATCTTTCCAAACCTGCAAAGAATCTTCCTTTGAATATTTAAATTGTTTCTGATACCCCCAATTGACAATCGCTTCATCGATTTCATTGTTTCCGCACCACAACGCCAATGACGGATGATTTTGAAGCCGTTCCACCTGATCTTTCACTTCCATTTCTACATTTTTCTGAAAGTTTTCATCGGACGGATAAAAGCTTCCTGCAAACATAAAATCCTGCCAAACCAGAATTCCATTTTCGTCGCAGGCTTTGTAGAATTCGTCATCTTCATAAATTCCACCGCCCCAAACGCGAATCATATTCATATTCGCATCTTTGCAGTCTTTGATGAGTTTTTGGTATTTTTCTTTGATCATTCTCGGAGAAAAGCTGTCGCCGGGAATCCAGTTCGTTCCTTTTGCATACATTGGTTTTCCGTTCACCTTGAAATAAAACGATTTTCCTTTTGCATCTTTTTCCTGAATTAATTCCATTGTTCTCAGTCCGATTCTTTCAGATTTTTCAGCAATCATTTTTGAATCTTTTTGCAAAGAAACTTTGATATCGTATAAGTTCGGATCGCCCCAACCGTTGGGTTGCCATAATTTCGGATTTTGAATCTGATAAGGAATTGAAATTAAATTCAATCCGGATTTTAAAGAAATATTTTGAGATTTTCCGTTAATTGAAAAACTGTATTTCCCTTCTTCTGTAGCGAAAATTTCAGCATGAATATTTAAATCTGCTTTTTGCTTTGTTAAAATTTTTTGTTCGATTTTTACATTATTAAGTCTTGCAGCATTCCAGAAATTCAACTTAACGTCTTTCCAGATTCCTGCTGTCACCAGTCTCGGTCCCCAATCCCAACCGAACTGATACTGCGCTTTTCTCACAAAACTTCTCGGAGATTCCGGCATGGTGAAAGGAACTTTTTGGGCTAGTTCTTTTCCAACATTTACCGCAGATCTGAATTTTACCTGTAAAATATTTTCACCTTTTTTTAAACTTTGTTTAACCGGAATTGTCCATTTTCTGAACATATTATCTGTTGATTGAATTAATTTCCCATTTAAATAAATCTCGGAAAACGTATCCAATCCATTAAAAATCAATTCAATATTTTGATTTTCTAAATCTTTTGAAGAAATGTTAAATGAAGTCTGATAATCCCAGTCTTCATTTTCTATCCATTGTACTTTTTTTTCATTTTCATCTTTATAAGGATCGGGAATGATCTTGTTATTCATCAAATCCAAATGAACAGTTCCCGGAACAGAAGCAGTTAACCAATTATTCTCTTTGGAATTTTTGAATTTCCATTTTTCAGAGGATAAATTGCGCTCAGAGAATTGTGCGTTGGTCAAGATTTGTAAGAAAAGGAAAGTAAAAAGTAAAATTTTGTTCATTATAATTTATTTACAATTCTATGAATTCCATCTTTAATAAGTGGTGTATTGAAGTTAATAAGAAGTCCAAGTTTTATGTTTGCCAATTTTAAATAAGTTAATAACTGGGCATTAAAAACAGGATGTATTTCCAGTACAGATTTTACTTCAACGATTACTTTGTCTTCGATAAGCAAATCAATTTTGTAAGCATTTTCAATATTCATTTCTTTATATTGTAAGGGCAGATAAATTTGCCGTTTCACATTGAATCCTGACCTTTTCAATTCATATGCTAAAGCTGATTCGTAGGTACTTTCTAATAAACCAACTCCAAGATTTTTGTGTACTTCGATTGCTGATCCTATTATTTTATAGGATAATTCATTTTCTAACATTTGATATTGTGTTTTTGTTTTTTACGCAAAGATTTAATTTTAGTAATTATTAAATTTTAAGTGGGCAAAGAAGAATCAATTAAAAATTGATTTTATGAAGCTAAGGTTTTAGCCATTCAGCTTAATCAGCGACTTTGTCGCAATACTTTGCTCCCTTAAGTAAATATACAGTTAAATAAATCTTTGCGTTAAAATTCATTTTATTATTTATTCTTCAAAGCAATAATCTCTTCAGCATTCGCAAAAGCTCCGCCGTCCGTAATTGCGGAAGAATGAAAATATCCAGCTTTGGTAAGTTCTCTGATTTCTTCGATATTGGATGACCGAAGTCCGCCACCGACAAGAATTTCGATTCTGCCATTGGATAACTCTACTAATTTTTTAAGATTTTCCTTTCCTTCCGAAACTTTAGGTTTTTGTCCTGAAGTCAGAATGGTTGTAAAGCCGCATTCAATAACTTTTTCCAATGATTTTTCTAAATCTTTTGCGCGGTCAAAGGCACGATGAAAAGTACATGGATAAGGTTTTGCCAGTTCCACCAAAATTTTATTGTGCTCACTATTCACCTCATCATTTTCATCTAAAATTCCGAACACGAAACCGTCTACGTTTAAAGATTTTAATTGAACCAGATCTGATTTCATCTGCTCAAATTCTTCATCAGTGTAAGTAAAATCTCCGCCACGGGGACGAACCATCACAAAGATTGGAATATTGATTTTTTCTCTAAGCTGTTGTACGGTTTCAAAATCCGGTGTGGTTCCGCCTTCGCTTAATCCGTCACACAATTCTATTCGGTCTGCACCGTTTTCAAAAGCGATTAATGCAGATTCCAGATTGAAGCACGCTATTTCTATTTTTGACATTTTTTTAATTTAAGTTTTGGCTAAAGCCAATGGATTTTTTATTTTGAAAAACGGGCTAAAGCCCGTTCCTATTGATATCTACTAACTGTTTGATTACGGAAATTATTTATTTTAATGCAAAACCTGGTTTCTCCAGACGGTTTCCTTTCTGGTCATATACCGCAAAATTAAACCCATCCTGAATGCAGTAGGAGCCATATTCCCCTTTTTTATTAAGGGCAATAAAACCCACCTGAATATCCTTCAGATTTTTATTTCTACGCTGTGTAATTTTTACAATTCTTTCAACCGCTTCTTTACAAGCCTGTTGCGGCGTTCTTCCCTGTCTCATTAATTCTACCACCAAATGTGTTCCTACGGTTCGGATCACTTCTTCGCCATGACCGGTTGCCGTTGCTGCACCCACCTCGTTATCAACAAACAAACCCGCCCCGATAATCGGTGAATCTCCGACTCTTCCATGCATTTTGAAAGCCATTCCGCTCGTTGTACAGGCTCCGGAAAGATTTCCGTTTGTATCCAGAGCGATCATTCCGATTGTATCGTGATTTTCGATATTGACGATCGGTTGATATTTGCTGTCTTTCAGCCATTCTTTCCATTCTTTTTCGGATTCCGGAGTGAGAATATTTTCTTTTTTGAATCCCTGCGAAACGGCAAACTGCAAAGCTCCGTCTCCAACCAACATCACGTGAGGTGTTTTTTCCATCACAGCTCTTGCTACGGAAATTGGATTTTTAATATTTTCAAGACAGGCAACAGATCCGATGTTGTAGTTTTCGTCCATAATACAGGCATCTAAAGTCACTCTTCCATCTCTGTCGGGACGACCGCCGTAACCGACGCTTCTCTCTTCAGGATCATTTTCCACAAGGCGGACTCCTTTTTCCACTGCATCCAAAGCTCTTCCTCCTTTTCCGAGAATCGTCCAGGCTTCTTCATTGGCTTTTAAACCGAAATTCCATGTGGAAAGAACGATCGGTTTATTAATGATTGTATTGTTGTTTTCAGGTTGATTTTTAGCTAACAGATCCAACGGATTTACCGCTAAAGCCAGTGAAGCGACGGCAGATTTTTTCAGAAACTTTCTTCTACTTTGCATACTCAGATTTATTTGGCTCCAAATTAAGGATTTTTCGAATGAAGATGAAATAAAAAAAGCGGTAGATTTTCTACCGCTCAAAATGATTTTATTGAAATTAATGAGGTAATTTTTCCCTGAAATATCCATACACCCAAGTTCCGAAAATGGCACTCAGCAAAGTGATGGCTACCGCAAAAGCTCCGGTTCCGATCTGTGCGAAAAGCGGTCCGGGACAGGCTCCTGTAATTGCCCATCCAAATCCGAAGATCAGTCCGCCATAAATTTGGCCTTTATTAAATTTCTTTGGAGCAATGGAAATTTTTTCGCCATAGATGGTTTTGATATTAAATTTTTTAATGATCAATACGGAAATCATTCCCGTTAAAACGGCACTTCCGATAACGCCGTACATGTGAAAAGACTGTAACCGGAACATTTCCTGAATTCTGAACCAGCTTATAATTTCTGCTTTTACAAAGATGATCCCGAATAATATTCCTACCATCATATATTTTAAATTGTGGTACCATTTATGATGAAGCTGACTTTCGTTGGTACAAATACTGTCCTGATGTCTTATCTCTTTTTCCTGTTTCATTTTTAAATTTTAAAGTGAAAGAATTATAGGCAGAATAACATTTGTCATTAAAAAACCGCCTACCATAAAGCAGATTGTTGCAATTAAGGAAGCGCCCTGAAGGTTGGAAAGTCCCATGATGGCGTGTCCGCTTGTACATCCTCCCGCATAACGCGTTCCGAAACCTACCAAAAAGCCGCCGACAACCATCATAATAAATCCTCTTATAGTAAAAAGACTGGTAAAATTCATGAGTTGGGTCGGAACGAGATTGCTGTAATCCGTAATTCCGTAGGTTGCTAATTCTGTTTTGAGATTCTGGTTAACGGTAATTTCTTGTGAGTTCATTAAAAATTGGGCGGCAATCATTCCGCCTAAAAAAATTCCAAACACGAAGAATAAATTCCATAGTTCTTTTTTCCAATCGTATTTAAAGAAGCCGATATTCGCAGGAATACAGGCTGCACAAATATGTCTGAGTGATGAGCTGATCCCGAAAGATTTATTTCCCAAAATCAGCAAAGCAGGAACAATAAGCCCGATTAACGGTCCTGCAACGTACCACGGCCAAGGTTCTTTTATGATTTCTAACATTAAGTATTTGTATTAAAACTGTTTTATATTCTGATTAATGATTTTAACGTGAGTTTGATGTAAAGATTGCAAATAAAATCGACTTCACCAGAAATTGACCTATTTTTGGATCTAAACGCCAGGAACGCTAAGTTTTCTTTTCAAAATAACTCTGTTGATTTTTATTCTGCCTGATTTTGGATCTCCAAAGATCTTTTGTCTCTTTCTTTGTTAAATCTATTTTAAAATTTTACTCTGGCAAACAAAATCACTTACCGGAATGTCTGTTTGAGAAATTGCGCTGAACCCGCCTTCAATTTCACTAAAATTGCGGTAGCCTCTTGCCTGAAGAATACTTGCAGCCATCATACTTCTGTAACCTCCTGCACAGTGAAGATAGAAATGTTCTGCCGGATCGATTGAACTGATCCATTCGTTGATGTATGCCAAAGGTTTGTTGAATGCTTCATCTATATGTTCTGCATTGTATTCACTTTCTTTGCGGACATCAATAATTTTTGCTTGTTTTCCTTTGATTTCTTTTTCAAATTGCTGCGCTGAAATTCTGTTGACAGAATCTGTTTCTTTACCGCTGTCTTTCCATGCGTTGAAACTGCCTTTTAAAAATCCGAGGACATTGTCAAATCCTACACGGCTTAATCGGGTTACGGTTTCTTCCTCTTCGTTTTCGTTGGTTATGAGCAGAATCGGCTGTTTTACATCTACAATCAAAGCTCCGACCCAAGGTGCAAAATCGCCATTCAATCCAATATTGATGGATTGTGGAACAAATCCTTTTGCGAAGTCTTCGTTATTTCGTACATCCAAAATCAAAGCACCAGAATGTTCTGCCATTTCTTCAAATTCGTCAGGAGAAAATGCCTGTAAACCTTTTGACAAGACCTCATCGAAACTGTCGTAGCCTTTTTTGTTCATTGCCACGTTCATTCCAAAATACGCAGGAGGCGGAAGAAGTCCGTCTGTAACCGCTTTGATGAAACTTTCCTTATCTTTCTGATTCAAGGCGTAATTGGTTTTCTTCTGATTTCCAAGTGAGTCTACCGTTTCTTTCTGCATATTTTTTCCGCATGCAGAACCTGCTCCGTGTGCAGGATAAACAGTGATATCATCATTCAAAGGTAAAATTTTGCTGTAAAGACTTTCATAAAGTAAGCCTGCCAATTCTTCCTGCGTCATGTTTGCTGCTTTCTGTGCCAGATCGGGACGGCCTACATCACCTAAAAACAAAGTATCTCCGCTAAAAAGGGCTGTTTCTTTGCCGTTTTCGTCCATCAGAAGAAAAGATGAGCTTTCCATGGTATGACCGGGTGTGTGAAGAACTTTTATGGTTATATTTCCTACCTCAAAAACCTGATTGTCTTCTGCAATGATGGCTTCAAATTCCGGTTTTGCAGTGGGACCGTAAACGATGGGTGCGCTTGTTTTTCTGCTTAAATCGAGATGTCCGCTGACAAAATCTGCATGAAAATGGGTTTCAAAAATGTATTTCAGCGTAACATTATCTTTTTCAAGACGCTCAATATAAGGCTGGGTTTCTCTTAGCGGGTCTATAATTGCCGCTTCACCGTTGGAAACAATGTAATAAGCTCCCTGTGCAAGACATCCTGTATAAATCTGTTCTATTTTCATTTTTTATGATTTTAAATTTTACTTATTTTTTCTGATACAAATTTCTTGGTTTGGAATTTTCTGTACCGCTACTTTTGTTACAGAAGGGCTTTATTTTTGAACACAAAGACAACGAAGATTTTTTTAACTATTGTGATTTTTGCGCTTCACAAAGCCGCTAACGCTTATAAGAGATTGAAATTCATGGTTATTCTAATTAAAATTAACTTTAAGTATAAGTTTTGGCTAAAGCCTATTGTTTTCTTGATTATTAAAATGGGCAGAAGCCCATTCCTATTGATACTTTTGCACTGTTTTTACATCAAACTCACATTAAAACACTATGTACCCAAAGATTTTTAAACTACTAGGCTTTTTTGAGTATCATAAAGATGCTAACACTTTTAAATGATTGGACTTTATGATATTTTATTTTCTACATTCAGAAATTTAAACTTTGACATTTTTTACCCCGAATCTTTCGCAGCCCGACCTGAGTGGAGCTCTTTTTGTTTTTTACAAAACAAAAAGATTGGGTACCCTTCGATAAACTCAGGATAAATTACAGGCGGAAATAGCTGCCCAAATTAAAAGAAAATTTCTTTGACGATGATGTACATTCCCATCACGAGAATAAACCATCCGAAAGCTGGTTTGAGCTTTTTTCCGTCGATTTTTTTGGACAACTGCGAACCGATGATGATGCCTACAATGGCAATTGATGAAATGGTGGCTAATAATTTCCAATCGATTTTCACAGCATCCATAGATGAGAAAAATCCGATAAGCGAATTCAGCGAAATGATTACCAGTGAAGTTCCGATGGCTACTTTCATTGGAGTTTTAAGAAGATTAACGAGTGCGGGAATAATCATAAATCCTCCTCCTGCACCGACTAAACCTGTTAAAATTCCTACAACAGATCCTTCTCCTGCTGCCAAAAGGGTACTGTTTTTCTGTAAGTCTGATGTTTTGGTAACACAATCTGTAGTTTTCTGAATCATTTTGTAGGAAGCCAAAATCATTAATCCTGCAAAAATTAAAAGCAGTAAAATATCTTTCGTCACCACAAAGTTGCTGACGGTAAAAACTTTAGCGGGAATTAAGGGTACAATATAATTTCGCGTCAGGAAAATAGAAATAATAGACGGAATGCCGAAAACAAGGGCGGTTTTAAAATTTACCAGACCTTTTTTAAAATAGGAAACTGAACCGACCACACTGCTGATCCCCACAATAAAAAGGGAATATTCTGTTGCCAGAAAAGCATCTAATCCGAAAAGGTAAACCAAAACGGGAACGGTAAGAATGCTTCCGCCGCCACCGATTAAACCTAACGAAATTCCTATTAAAACAGAAGCGAGATATCCAAAAATTTCCATGTTTTCAACTTTATGATGCAAAATTGAAGATATCGGGAAAGGTGTACCGCTACTTTTGTTACAGAAGGATTTTTTATAGCGTGTTTTTATGTTTGCGAACTTGTAAGATTTTTTGATCGCGAAGTTCACGAAGATTTTTTTGACTACTAAATGTTTTTAAGTTCGCAAAGCCGTTTCACTTAGATAAGACCGCTAAGAAATTCAGGGAAGTAATATAGAACCTTTGTAAACATTTAACAGAATTACGTTTGTTATGTTGAAAGGATATTAATATTTTTTTTGATCGCGAAGTTCGCTAAGATTTTTTGACTACTCAATGTTTTTAAGTTCGCGAAGTTACTTCGACAAGTTCAGCATAAACTTTTCACTTAGATAAGATCGCGAAGAGTTTTGTCTAATCTTTTAAAATTGTAATTTTATTTCGTCCGAGCTGGAGTTTTCCGGAGTCTTCGAGCTGTTTCAGGAGTCGGGAAACGACGACTCTGGCTGTTCCGAGTTCATTGGCAAGCTGTTCGTGGGTGATGACGATGGTTTTGGAATTCAGAATTTCGGATTTTTTATGGAGAAGATTCAGCAGTCTTTCATCTACTTTTTTGAAAGCGATCGCATTGATGATATCCAAGAGTTCTTCAAAGCGTTTATGATACAGCCTGAAAATATAATCGAGCCATTCCGGATATTCTTTAATAAACAATGAAACCTTGTCAACAGGTAGAAACAGAATTTCGGTATCTTCTTCTACTTCCGCTTTTACGATGCTTTTTTCATTATGCATTCCGCCCAGAAAAGACATGATGCAGCTTTCTCCTGCTTTGATGTAGTACAGAAGAATTTCCCTCCCGTCTTCTTCGGTGCGGATCACCTTCATCATCCCTTTCATTACAATCGGAATGGAACGGATGGACGAATTTTCATCGAGAATAATATCACCTTCCTTATAAGTTTTCGTCACTCCGTATCTGTAAAGCTTTTCCACCAGTTCCGGCGAAGAAGTAAATTCTGAAGAAAGCACTGAATCCTGCATAATAAAATTTCTAAGGCTAATTTACACCAATTTCGTCAACAAAAAGCCACGCTTTAGAATCTGCACCAGGATTTCCCGCAGGAATAATGCCTGCATTTTCTATTTTAACCTTAATAAATTTTGAACTCTGGCTTCCTACATTCACTTTAATTTTTCCTTTTGCTGAAAGGACTTCTTCTTTTCCGACTTCTTTGATTAATTTAAAATCTGTTCCGTTTTCAGACACAAAAATCTGAGCCGATTTAGCGAAATGAATCCAGCTTCCTTTGTTGTCTAAAGTATTGAAATAGACTTCCGAAAACTGATTTTTCTGTCCGAAATCAATGGTTGCCACCACATCTTTTCCATTAAAACCGAGCCATGTTTTTCCCAATTGTTTTTGGTTTCCAGTAATTCCGTCGATTAAAGTAAAAGCTCCGCCGAAAGAATAATTTTCACTTGGCTGTTCTTCTAATGTAATTTTTTTTCCGGTTGTTTTGGATATCGTGAAAATTTGGGAAGATACAGCGCTTTTAAGCTGTCCATTTTCGAAATAGGCAGATTTAACCGTCATTGATTTTGAAATCTGAACAGGATTTTTATAGGTCTGAGAATTAGCTGAAGGATCCGTTCCGTCCACTGTATATCGGATTCCATCCGGATTTTGTGAGGTTGAAAGTTCATAGGCAACACCATTTTCGGAAGAAATTACTTTACCTGAAACATTGTAAATGCTTTTCGCATAATTCACCCCCATTTTATCCAGATTTCTGAATTCATTAATTACTCTTCCTTCGAATTCTTTGTAATTTTTAGGATCAGAAGTTCCCCAACCTACTTCCGAAAGTGCCAGTAATCTTGGGAAAATCATATACTGAACATGGTTGAAATCAAGAATGTATTCCGTCCACAGATTTGCCTGAACTCCTAAAATGTATTTTGCCTGTTCTGCATTCAGTTCTTCGGGAATCGGATTGTAAGAATAGACTTTATCCAAAGGGGTAAATCCTCCGAAAGCATTGGGTTCCGTCGCCGGATCTCCCTGATAATGATCGAAATAACAGTAAGAACCGGGAGTCATGACGGCAAAATGACCGGATTTGGCAGCTTCTACCCCGCCTTTAATTCCTGTCCAGCTCATTACCGCGGCATTCGGAGCCAGCCCGCCTTCAAGAATTTCATCCCAGCCGATAATTTTTCTGCCTTTTGAATTCACGTATTTTTCAATTCTTTGGATAAAATAGCTTTGCAGACCATGCTCATCTTTCAGATTATTTTTTTTGATTAATTCCTGACAATGAGGGCATTCTTTCCACCTTGTTTTCGGGCATTCATCGCCTCCGATGTGAATGTATTGTGAAGGAAAAAGAGCGATTACCTCATCTAAAACATTTTCTAAAAATGTAAAAGTTTCATCTTTCGGACAGAAAACATCATCAAAAACGCCCCATTTTGTGGCAGGTTCGAAGGGTCCTTTTGTACAGGCTAAATCCGGATAGGCGGACAATGCAGCTAAAGCGTGACCCGGCATTTCAATTTCGGGAACTATGGTAACATGTCTTTCCTGAGCATATTTTACCACTTCTTTAATCTGATCCTGCGTATAAAAATAAGGTCCGTAAGGTTTTCCGTCGAAGGTATTGTCAACATACGCTCCGATCATCGATTCTTTACGTTTTGAACCGATCTGCGTTAATTTAGGATATTTTTTGATCTCGATTCTCCAACCCTGATCATCGGTTAAATGCCAGTGAAAAGTATTGAGTTTGTACATGGCAAGATAATCAATGTATTGTTTTACTTCTTCAACGGTGAAAAAATGTCTGGAAACGTCCAAATGCATTCCTCTCCATTGAAATTTTGGGGAATCATGGATTTCGAGAGCAGGAATTTTTCCGTCTTCTGAAGTTTTTATTAATTGTAGAAGAGTTTGAATGCCTTGAAAAAGACCTTCAGGGTTCTTCCCAACAACCATAATCATTTCGTTGCTGATATTTATAATGTAATTTGAATTAAACTCTCGTTTATTATCAATTTTTAAATCTTTATTTAACAGTAGCGAAATAAAATTTGGCTTTGTTTTTTTTATGTTTTGAGATGAATTTTTTGGATAGATTTTTTTAAAATTATCCATAAAATATTTGTATTCATTCGATTTTTTGTCTCCCACGAAAAGTGTATTCCCGCTTATCTCGAAATTCCCTGTTTTTAATTCAACCTTTTGCGGATAGGGAATTAAATTTAATCTGGTTTGAGTAAAAAAGAGACTTGAAAAAAGCACAGAAAGTATCAGTAAAAAACGCTGCATTTTGTGGATTTAAGATTTAAGCGAATATACTTATTTTCTGAAAATTTTAAAGATGATTTAACTTATTAAGAAACAAAACATCTAATTTTGCAAAAAATAAACGATGAGAAAAACATTTCTTTTGATAGGCGGACTTTTATTTTCAGTTTCCGCACAGGCACAAATTTTAGATGTTATAAAATCTACCGTGAAAGATCAGACAGGAATTGATCTTAACAATCCTAAAGTTCCGGCTCAAACCAGCGGAACGGCAACCACGCCAAAAACAACCACGACCACATCTCCAATCAATCTCGGAAGTCTTACATCAACCCAAATTTCTTCGGGACTAAAGGAAGCATTAAGTCTGGGTGTAAATGAAGGAGTAAAAAAACTGGGCGTTACAGACGGTTTCCTGAAAAATGAAGCTGTAAAAATCTTAATGCCCGAAAAACTGAGAAAAATCGACACTACTTTACGCTCTATCGGGTTGGGAAGTCTTGCAGACCAGGGCGTAAAATTGCTGAACAGAGCTGCGGAAGATGCCGTAACGGAAGCTGCCCCAATCTTTACAAAAGCGATTACTTCAATGACGATCACAGATGCTAAAAATATTTTACTGGGAAGTAATAATGCAGCGACAAACTATTTACAGACTAAAACTCAATCGCAATTATTTACAGCGTTTCAGCCAAAAGTAAAAGCTTCACTGGGAAAAGTGGGAGCCGATAAGGTCTGGAGCAATATTATTTCTAAATACAATACTTTTACCGGACAGGCTGTAACCACGGATCTTAATGAATATGTAACCACAGAAACCATCAACGGGGTTTTCAAAATGGTGGCAGAAAAAGAAAGCGGAATCCGAAATACTCCTGCCATGAGAACCACAAGTATTTTGCAGAAGGTTTTCGGAGCGCAGGACGGTAAATAATATACGCTAACTGAGACTTTATTCTCTTTTAATACAAAAATACCATCCATCTTGCAGACTGCAGGATGGATTTTTTATGTCTGATAAAGATTTACACGGTTTTTTTTAAAAACTAACTGATAATCAAACTATTGCATTTCATTAATTAACCTTCAGACAAAATGGTATTACTTTGATAAGTTCTATGACTTTGTATATCTTAAAAGCTGAATTCCTGATAATTGAATCTATTTGTTTAACCATTGCGGTTAAGAAGACTTATCCCGAACTCACGTTAATTAATTATATTAGACTTAATTCAGTACAAAGATTTGTGATCTAAATTGTTTTTAATTTAAATGCTGATAAGTTTAGACTAAAGCCAATTGGTTCCTAATTGTTAAAATGAAATAAAGCCTTCTCCTATTGAATCTTGTATCGTTATTATTTTGAACTTTTAGGACATTAAAAATGTTGTGGAAATGTTAGACGAATTTTAACATGAAACTGAAAAATAACTCTAATTTTTGCAAGATCTTTTTTTTCAATCATTTTTACTTTTTCAAATGTTTCTTTTTTCACAGAATTAAGAAAAAACATCCTTCTTGCTATTGATTTTGGGAGATTTAAAAAGAAGAATATTTTATAAAACATGATAAAAATCACATTTTAAAATACACAATTAATAAAATAAATTACTGAATATCAATTATTTAAAATTTAAAGTTAACATTATATTAAAAAAAATAAAATTTTTATTAAAAAAAGTTTAATATAGAAGCCAGATAATAAAATCAAATTGCGCAATCGATTACACAAAAGTTTTTAATTCGTTTTTTCAACAGAATTTCGGGAAGTAGCTAAGCTCTGATTCTTATTGAAAAGAAAAACATTTAATTCAAAAAAAAACTAAAATTATGTCATCTGAAAAAATAGCAAAATCCGGCTTTCTGATTCGAAAAAAGCTTGCTGTTTTGTTTCTGTTTTCCTCTGTAGCAGTTTTTGCGCAGCAGGGTAAAGAGGTAAGCGGAAAGATTACTAACAACAAACAGGCTCCTGTTCCTAACGCAACGGTGAAGGAAGAAGGTACAGAAAATTCTGTTACTACAGATGCTGAAGGAAATTTCATCATCAAACTGCTTAAGGATCAGTCTTCGCTTTCTGTTGAAAATGAAGGATTTCAGTCGCAGATTATCCCAGTGAACAACCGTTCTTTTATCGCGGTTCCGCTAAAGGAAGAAAAAACGAAAAGCATCGAGCAGATTGTACTGGTAGGTTACGGCAGCGTTAAAAAATCAGATCTTACAGGATCTGTAAATACTTTAAGTACCGACAAAATTATAGAACGAAATACTACAAGTGCACTGGAAGGTATTCAGGGAAGTATGCCCGGAGTACAGATAACTTCGAATTCTGGGAGAGTGGGCGATGGTTTTAAAATGACGATCCGCGGAAATAACTCTCTCATCTCATCCGGAAATCCATTATATGTTGTAGACGGAGTTCCTACGGATAATATCGATTTTCTGAATCCTCAGGATATTGCCCGAATGGACATTCTTAAGGATGCTTCTTCTGCTGCAATATACGGTTCCAGAGGAGCGAGCGGAGTGGTTTTGGTAACCACTAAAAACGGAGCTACCGTAAAATCCGGAGTAAGTGTTTCTCTGGAAACTTCTTATGGTGTAAGAACTGCCGCCCGTTTACCGAAAATGATGTCCGGAGAAGAATGGTGGCGCTTTCATCAGGCAGCATATCTCAGCGCAAATCCTATGACCCAGACTCCTGCACAACTGGCAACACTTGCCGGAAACCAGAGTCCTCTTCTTGTACAGAGAGCCAATAACGGCTATAATTTCGACTGGTATGATGCGGTACTTCAGCCGGGTTCTACCCAAAATCATTACATTAATGTTTCGGGAAGATCTGAAGGAGGACTGGGATATAATTTATCTTTCGGTATTCAGGGAAATGAAGGGATTATTGCCAATGATTCTAACGACAAGTATACTTTTAAACTGGGAATTAATCATAAGATCAATTCTAAATTTACAACTGGTGCTAATATAACGGTTGCAAGAACTGTTACAGAATACGGAAGTGATCTTGCCATGAGATCGGCATTCAGTTTCAGTCCGCTTATTTCGCCTTACGCAGTAGATGCAAATGGAAACGATATTCCGGGACAACTGTTTTTATTACCCGGAAAACTTACATATCCGGACGGATCCTGGGTAATTAATAAAACAAGTACCATCAACCCTCTTCTGGAAATTGCCAACTCCAGACAAAATGAAAGGGTGTGGCAGACTTTGGGAAATTTATTTTTTCAATATCAGCCTAAAAAATGGCTTTCTTTAAAAACTACATTTTCTGCAGGATTTTCAAACTCAAGACTTGGAATCTCCAACACAGCGGAAACAAATGTAGGTATTGCGCTTAACAGACTCAACTCTGCTTCTGTAGGCAAAACCGAAAATTTCAATTATACGTGGGATAATCAGATTGACATAAAACATACTTTTAAAGATGTTCATGATGTAAGTCTACTGTTGCTGCAAAGTATTTACTCTAATGAAGAGGAATCTTCCTATGGCTATTCTAACGGACAGCCTTTTAATTCTGAATTTTATAATCTGGGCTTCGGACTTCAGAGCAGTTATCAGCTTCAGGCGGCTCCTTACATGAAGAGAACTCTTAATTCTTATGCTGTACGACTGAATTACGGGTTTAAAGACAAATATTTATTGACGGCATCTACCCGATGGGATGGTTCTTCGGTATTATCCACAGGCAATAAGTGGACTGCTTTTCCTTCTCTAGCATTGGGATGGAAAATAAGTAAGGAATCTTTTCTTGAAAATGTATCTTCTATTTCAGAATTAAAACTAAGAGCAAGTATCGGATATACCGGAAACGACAATGTTGCACCTTATCAGTCGCTTGCATTACTGGATCAGCAGACTTTTTATGCTAATGGCAGTACACTCGTTCCGGGATTACAATCCTCCGTTTTCGCGAATCCGCTCCTTACATGGGAAAAAACAAGGGAGCTTAATTTCGGGCTGGATTTCGGATTTTTAAAAAACAGAATCAGCGGTACTGTTGATGTATACGACAGGCTTTCCGATAATCTGATCTACAGACAACAGCTTCCCGCAGAAATGGGGATTAAATATACCTACTCGAATGTAGGATCTGTAAGCAACAAAGGGGTTGAAGTATTACTGACCACAAAAAATATTAAAAGTAAACTCATAAACTGGGAGACGACTTTTACCTTTACGAAAAACGTAAATAAACTCGAATCTATTTACAATCAGGATCAGGTAAGCGATAAGGGAAATCTTCTTATTTTAGGTTCCAGCTTAAACCCGAATTTCAATTATGTGTACGACGGAGTTTGGCAGGAAAGTGAGGCAGCGCAGGCAGCCGCTTACGGGCAGGCTCCGGGAATGGCACGTCCGAAAGATCTTAATGGCGACGGAAAATTTGATGCAAATGACAGAACGGTTATCGGCAGTTCGGTTCCGAAATGGCAGGGAAGTTTTTACTCCAGACTTACGGTAGGGAAATTCGATTTCAATTTTTCTATTATTACCAGTCAGGGACAAACGGTTCTCAGTACTTTTCATCAAAATTTTGCTGATGTTTCAGACAGAGGTCGTCAGAAAATGGCGATGGAATATTTTGTACCAACTAATAGTGCAGGACTTGCTGCTAATGCCAATACGACAAATCCAAGACCGGGTCCGGTTGCTACAGGAGCAGGAGCATTTTGGTCTACAGGATTCGGGTATTACAGAGATATTTCTTTTGTGAAGGTAAAAAACATTTCACTTGGATATACCTTTGATTCGGAATTCCTCAGCAAAATAAAGATGAGCAATCTCAGAGTTTACATTAATGTTCTCGATCCTTTTGTATTTACCAAATTCGACGGATATGATCCTGAATGGGCAGCCGCAAATATCGGGATCAACAGACCGGCTTCAATTACTACACAATTAGGACTAAGTGCTAAATTTTAATTCTACAATCATGAAAAAGATATTCTTAACATTAATTTTCGCCGCTTCGATTTTCAATTCCTGCAGCGATTTTCTCGAAGAAGAAAGTTTGTCTAATGCTCCTGCAGACGACGCCTATAAGACTGCGGTAGGATTTCAGTTACTTGTGAACACCGATTATGCATGGTTAAAAAGTATCTATGGTGGAGATCCTTGGCTTTTTGTAGCCGGTACAGATATGTATGCGGAAGGAAGAACGCCGGAACCGGCAGGTCTCAGCCAATATACTCAACTTATTCCCGCTTCAGAAGGTGTGGATCAGTTATATACATCCTGTTATCAACTTATTCAGGCGGTAAACAAGACTGTATATTATTCCAAAATTACAGAACAGACCGCCAATGTTCCGGTATTGGTGGGAGAAGCAAGGTTTTTAAGAGCCAATGCATATTTTCTGCTGGTGCAGACGTATGGCGGAGTACCGATTGTAGAAGAGAACTTTACTTTGCCAGTTCTTCAGTTTGATAGAAATTCAGCAGAACAAGTATATACGTACATCATCAATGAGTTGAAAGCTTCACTTGCAGCGGTAGGAACACAAGCTTATTCTACCAGCGGAAAAGTTAATAAAAGAGCAGTGAATGATCTTTTGGCAAAAGTATACCTTACCCGAGGCTATGAGACTTTCGGTTCGGCTTCAGATTTTGCAACTGCGGCAACGTATGCAGATGCAGCCATCGCAGGACAGGGATTAACAATTGCTCCTGCTGATTTATTTTACCCCGGTAAAGATCTTAATGCTGAAACTATTTTTTCTGTACAGTATGATTTTGCTTCTACCAGTACATCTCCTACTACCCTTGGAAACAAGCAGTTTTACTACTTCAGTTCATATCTTGGCGGTGCAGAAACTAATGGTAACGCTCCGTTAAGAAGTTATAATCTTTGCCCGACATCTTACGCATTGAATTTATTTAAAAAAGGAGATCTGAGATGGGAGTCTACCTTTATGAACGTTGTGTATGAAAGATATTACGACTTTTTCAGAGTAGCAGATAAATCTACGCTGAGAATTAAACATTTTTATGAACCTTTATGGTATACCGCAGCAGATAAAACAGCGTGGCTGTCTGCCAATGCTTCAAAACTCGCTCCGGGATTTGTTTACCACGACAAAGGAACTTTTGATGCGGCTTATACTTTGGTGAAGAATCTGGATTACCAGACCATTCCTGTGAAAAAGTTTGATGATCCTTCCCCTTCAACTCCATCCAGTACGGGAGCAGTAAGTACGAGAGATATTATTGTTTCAAGACTTGCAGATACGTATCTTATTGCAGCAGAAGCCTATTTGAAATCAGGAAATTCTGCTTTAGGACTTTTAAGACTGAATGCAGTAAGAGCAAGAGCGGGAGTTCCGGATGCTACACCGGCAGAATTTAACATCGATTATATTCTTGATGAACGCGGCAGAGAAATGCTTGGAGAATACAACAGATGGTTTGATCTTAAGCGTACAGGAACTCTTATTACGAGAACTGTACAGTACAATTATAAAATTACAAGTGCTTCTAACTTCAATGGTAATAACGGAGCCAAGAAAATTTTAAGACCTATTCCGCAGACGGTTTTAGATCTTAATCAGAATAAAAATTTTCCGCAAAACCCAGCTTATTAATACACTATTCAAAAAAATAATCCGCCTTTATGAGACGGATTATTTTTTTATTATGTTAAAACTGCATTTCCGGAATTTCTCCTTCAATAATCAGATCAGCTTCTGTAGATTGTATGATGTGCTCCACAGAAACTCCCGGAGCTCTTTCAACAAGTTTAAAACCTTGAGGCGTAACATCTAAAACTGCTAATTCTGTAACCACTCTTTTCACGCAGTTTACTCCGGTTAAAGGTAGGGTACATTTTTTCAGAATTTTGCTTTCTCCTGCTTTGTTTACGTGCATCATCGCAACGATAATATTTTCTGCCGAAGCTACAAGATCCATTGCCCCGCCCATTCCTTTGACCATTTTTCCCGGAATTTTCCAGTTGGCAATATCTCCGTTTTCGGCAACTTCCATGGCTCCCAAAATGGTAAGATCGACTTTCTGCGCTCTGATCATCCCGAAACTGAACGCCGAATCGAAGAAGGAACCTCCGTCTAAGATGGTAATCGTCTGTTTTCCGGCATTGATGACATCTGCGTCTTCTTCTCCCTCAAAAGGAAATGGTCCCATTCCCAAAACTCCGTTCTCACTCTGAAACTCTACCGAAAGATTGTCCGGAACGTAGTTGGCAACCAATGTTGGAATTCCGATTCCTAAATTTACATAATATCCGTCTTTTACTTCTCTTGAAATTCTTTGTGCAATTTGTTCTTTAGTCAGCATAGCTTAATCTTATCCTGCCAAATTAGCCATTTTTTCAGAATTATGAAATAATTTTCTTTCTTATCCTATGATAAATGTTACTTCTTAAATTGTTGTAAATTTGTACGCTTTAATTTAAACGATGAAAATTTTATTACATTACCTTAAACCTTATAAGTGGCTGATTATTATTTCGCTTTTTTTAGCTGCTGTAAATCAGGTATTTTCTTTATTTGCACCTGCCATTACAGGGAATATATTAGACAAACTTGTTACCCATCCCAATTTTTTCGATAAAGAGAAAACCCTTCCGAGAAATATGGAAGAATATCTCTACGGAACAGATATTTACCATGGTGTTTTCTACTTTTTAGGGCTTTTAATCGGTACTGCGATGATCAGCCGTATCGCCAAAGCGTTTCAGGATTATGTGGTGAATGTGATTATTCAGAAATTCGGGGCTAAAATTTTTACGGACGGTCTGAAGCATTCGATGAGACTTCCTTTTCAGGAATTTGAAGACCAGAGAAGTGGTGAAACGCTTTCTATTTTAACAAAAGTACGTGAAGATTCTGTAAGGTTTATCAATAATTTCATTAATGTCTTTTTTGGAATTTTAGTGAGTATCATTTTCGTTTCTGTATACGCGATTCGTCTGCACTGGTCGATTATGCCGGTTTATGTAGTGGGAATTATTTTTATTGCAGTGGTAACGAATTTGTTAAGCAAGAGAATAAAAACCATTCAGAAAAATATTGTTACCGAAACAACCAATCTTGCGGGAAGTACCACGGAAAGTCTCAGAAATATTGAGATCGTAAAAAGTCTGGGACTGACCAATCAGGAAGTGGAACGTCTGAACAACAATACCTACAAAATTCTGAATCTGGAACTGAGAAAGGTTAAAAGCATCCGTTCTTTAAGCTTTGTACAGGGAACTCTGGTTAATTTTTTACAGCAGATCATCACATTTACGTTGTTGTTATTAATTTTTAAAAATATTGTAACTCCGGGACAGTATTTATCGTTAATGTTTTACGGATTCTTTATTTTCGGACCTATGCAGGAAATTGGAAACATCATCATTTCTTATCGTGAAGCTCAGGCTTCTCTGAATAATTTCGACCGGGTGATGAAGAAAGAAGTGGAACCAAAACCTTTAAAGCCAAAGAAAATCGGAGCTATTGAGGAGCTTGAGTTTGAAAAAGTTTCGTTTCAGCATCAGACTGCGCATTATAAGGCTTTAAATTCTATTTCATTTAACGTAAAAAACGGAGAGACCATTGCTTTTGTAGGACCAAGCGGTTCGGGAAAAAGTACTTTGGTAAAACTGTTGGTGGGATTATACAGACCGCAGGAAGGCTCTATTTTATACAACAATATCAACGGAAAAGAATTTGATTTTGATGAACTGAGAAACCAGATCGGATTTGTAACGCAGGACACTCAGCTTTTTGCTGGAACTATTAAAGAAAATCTTTTGTTTGTAAATCCATCCGCAACGGAAGAAGATTTGCAATTGGCTTTAAAAAAATCAAGCTGTACCGCTCTTCTGGAGCGTGCTGAAAACGGAATTAATACCGTGATTGGTGAAGGCGGACTAAAACTAAGCGGCGGTGAAAAGCAGAGAATTGCCATTGCAAGAGCGTTACTGAGAAAACCTCATTTGCTGATCTTTGATGAAGCTACTTCTGCACTGGACAGTATTACCGAAGAGGAAATTACAACAACCATTAAAGAAATTTCAAAGGAAAAAGAGCAGATTACGGTTCTTATTGCACACCGTTTAAGCACGATTATGCACGCCGACAGAATTTACGTTTTAGAACGCGGACAAATTGTAGAAACCGGCTCTCATCTTAATCTTATTGAAGAAAAAGGTTTGTATTATGCCATGTGGAGACAGCAGATCGGGGAGAGAAAAACTTTGGTGTAGATGAGGTGGAAGTTGGAAGCGGGATGATGGAAGTTGACATGATTGTGAGATTCTTCACTTTTGTTCATAATGGCTAATGACAATTGATAACCTTATTCTTTACTCTCTTTTCATTATTATTTCCTAAATGACAATTAGGCTTTTATAACTAAAATAAATTACCCCGAATGTTGATTTCGGGGTATTATTTTTATGAAGAAATTTAAAATTAATCTCTTTTTCTAACGGTTCTCTGCTCAATTCTTTTTTCGAATTTTTCACCCTGAAAAATTCTCTGGATCATGATTCCCGGAATGTGAATCTGGTTGGGATCCAATTCTCCCGGTTCTACCAATTCTTCTACTTCTGCAATGGTAATTTTTCCTGCTCCCGCCATCGGATGATTGAAGTTTCTTGCCGATCCTTTGAAGATAAGGTTTCCGGCGTGATCTCCTTTCCATGCTTTTACAATTGAGAAGTCTGCTTCATAAGCATATTCCAGAATGTGGGGTTTTCCTTTGAAATCTTTTACTTCTTTTCCTTCCGCTACTTCCGTTCCGAAACCAGCCGGTGTATAGAAAGCGGGAATTCCTGCCTGTGCCGCTCTGCATTTTTCTGCCAAAGTTCCCTGCGGAGTAAGTTCTACTTCCAATTCTCCTGAAAGCATCTGTCTTTCGAATTCTGCATTTTCTCCCACATAAGACGAAATCATTTTTTTGATCTGTCTTTTGTGAAGCAGTAATCCCAAACCGAAATCGTCTACTCCGGCGTTGTTTGAAATACAGGTTAAGTCTTTTACATCACTCTCTACCAAAGCATTAATTGAGTTTTCAGGAATTCCGCAAAGTCCGAATCCGCCTAACATTAATGTCATTCCGTCTTTAATGCCTTCGATGGCTTCCTTTGCATTTTTTACTCTTTTATCTATCATGAAATATTAGATTTTTCTGTTGGCTAAATTTAATAATTTTTCTCATATATCCGGTGTTCAGGATTTTTAGATTTTTTCATGGTCTAAAATTTGGATAGTCTACATCATCACCCCACAAATATCTATATTATGGAAGCAAAAAATATTTCAAGAATTGCACTCGGCGCATTTTTAATTACCGCAGGAATAGGACATCTTACTTTCGCAAGGAAAGAGTTTCAGGCACAGGTTCCGGAATGGGTTCCTCTGGATAAAGATGATACTGTTGTTTATTCGGGAGTTGCCGAAATCGCTTTAGGAACGGCAATGATCGCAACGCCTAAAAAATACAGAAAAAATATGGGAAGAATTGTTGCGGGATTTTTCGCGGCTGTTTTTCCCGGGAATATTGCCCAATACAAGAACAGAAGGGATTCTTTTGGACTGAACACGGATAATCAGAGATTGGGAAGACTTTTTATGCAGGCTCCGCTGATTGCATGGGCACTGAAATCTACTGATGATTGATTTTTGAATGTCAAATATTGAGCTACGGAGAATGTTTTAGCCCAGATTGAGCGGCATGTCTGAGCTTTTTTTTGTTTTCGGCGGCTGCTTCGCAGCCGCCGAAAACAAAAAAAAGCGAGTAGCGAAAGCTGGAAACAGCTCCAATTTGAATGATCGATAATCAATAATTGATGATTGATAATTGATGAGCGATGGGTCAATATATAGTTGATGTAAAAATTACCAAAATAACAAAAACGGACTTTTCTAAGCCCGTTTTTGTTGATTTATAAGAAAATGAAGTGTTTTACTGAATGACTAATTTTAAGGTAAATAATTTTCTTGTGTATACTTTTACAAAATACACTCCTTTCGGAAGATTTTCGTTGACCAGAGAAAAACGCTGGTTATTAACATTTTTCGACTGATATAAAAGGTCTCCGTTGGCAGAAAGAAGTTCTATTTTTTCGATCGGATAATCACTTTTGATGAAAGTCGGTTCACCCGGTTTTGTAGGATTGGGATAAAGCACCACATTTTTTTCTGTACTTTTTGTTTCTTCCGTTCCTAAAGTTGTTCCGGTTACCTGAAACTGAACTCTGTTTGAAACTTCCGTGTAAGAATCGTTGGTAAACATCACCATATAATAATTTCCCGGCGTTGCAGGAACTGCTGTTCCGGTGATTGTTTTGGTTCCCTGTGTAATTCCGTCAAAATAAGTATACGAAACAAACTGATCATCGGGAACCGAAATATTCTGAGGATAAATTCCGAGCCAGTCTTTGATGATTCCCGGAGAATCCGTCCATGAAGCGGTGATATTTTCTCCTAAACTGTAAACCGGCTTGTTGATCCAAAGTTCGGTTACCACATCCCCTACTTTAAAGAAAACTTTCTCACCAACCGTTGTATAACCGTCTTCCAAGAAGTACTGTGCATAATAATATCCTTTGGCAAGTCCTGTAAAATTAAGCGTTCCCGAAGCGGTTGTCACATAACTCCACTGTGTAGAATTTATGGTTCCGGGAGTGTGTCCCATTTTATAAATTCCGATCCAGTCTTTGTTTAGATTCGGTCCGTTGGAGAAATTTACGGTTACAGTTCCGCCAACAGGATAAACATCTGAAGTTGTGCTTAAATTAACTTTCGGACCTACGTAGAAATTTTTTCTCGGCGTAATTTCCGTGTAACCATTATTGGCAAAAAATCCTGCAAAATACTGACCTTTGGCAGCAATTCCGTTCGGGAAAGTGGCTGTTCCTGCGGTTTGTCCGTTAGTGTACATAAAAGCCTGAGAAGTTACGGCAGAAGGATTCTGTCCTTTTTTATAAATTCCAACCCAGTCCTGATTATTTCCGGGACCGTCTGTAAAATTGGCAATAATGGGCTCGTTTTGAAGATATTCTGTTTTATTTAAAGTGAATGTAGGGTTGGAAACCACACTTCCGGTTACTGTAAACTGTTTTACATCGCTCCAGTCGCTCCACTCCATATTGCGGTCTCTGTAACGCACTTTTACATAATAGTTTCCGTTGGTAATTGAGTTGGCGGCAATGGTCGCTTTGGTAATGTCTACTCCTGCATTCAGGTTTTTTGTGATATCGGGAGTTCCGCTTCCGTCTTTTCCGAACCAGTTTTCATAGTCTCTGTAAAATTCTTTTTCAATGATGGAAAAATCAGCTGCTTTGCTAATTAAGAACTGAGTGGTGTTCAGCAATTCTCCGTTTGAGCCTGAAAATGTACTTCCGTTTAAAGTTAGCGGTAAAGTAACCGGCGCCGTAAATGTATTGGAAATGGAAGGTTTTGCAGGTTTGGGCTGATTTTTATAGCGGTGGAATGTATCGATCAGCTCATTATATTTTTTATGATAAACCCCTCCGATAGAATAGGATTCCACATCTACTTTTCCCGTGTTTACATCTACTTCCACGATCTGATACGTCCAGTCTGTTAATGTTTTCTGAACATCATCAAAGTCCTGTTCGGTCGACATTCCCCAATACTGATCCCATGCAACTCCACCGGAAATAATCTGGTAATTCGGTGTATTTTTCAACTGACCTCTGTGGTATAAATGGTGATGCGCTCCGACGTGCATTAAATATTTTGAAGAAGTGGTTAAAAGGGGAACAGCACTGTTTCTTACCCACGTAGAAATGTCTCCTACATATTGCTCCGCCTGATACGGTCTGTGGCTCAGAGAAATGATCCAGTCGACAGTAGAATCACCGTTTGCAGCATTTAAAACCTGTTGCAGCCACATCATTTGTGCAGAGCCTGTATGTTCGGAACTCAAACTTATAAACAGAACGTTTCCAGCCTGTTGTGCATAGTAATTTTCGTTTCCCGAGCTAATGTTTTTATACTGAATTTCATCGATGTAAAAATGTGCGTAATAGGAATTCATTCCCAGACTTCCGTATGTTTCGTGATTTCCCACTGTAGTCTGAATCGGAAGATAAGGCGATAAATTAATATTTTTTTTGAAATGAACATTTTCGTAATGATCCAAAGTTCCCACATCTACCTGATCTCCAACCATAAAGGTCAAAGCAATATTATCTGAAGGATCAGAAGCTGCGCCGAATTTTTCCTTTAATTTTTTATACGCATTTAAAGTTAAGGTATCGTATCTCGGTTCTGCTTTAATCTGGTTGTCTCCCATGATGAGAAAACGAATTTTTCCGTTGGCTGTTGCCGCCTGTCCCGGTAAAGGAAGTGTTCGGAAATTATACACCGCAGATTCGCTGGTTCCTGTTTTAATTTTATAATAATATTTTGTGTTGGGCTGAAGATTGGCAATTTTTGCGGTGTGATAAAAATAATTGTTGTTATACCCGGTATCTGAAAAAATATTCGTTGTTCCTGTAAAAGTAACATTCAGATTATTGGGGCTTGTTCCGTAAAAAACGGTAGTTTCATTATTGGAAGAGGTTTTCCAGTTGACAATCATGGAAGTTGGCGTAGGATTTTGTAAGTAAGGATACAAAGTCTGCCCCAAAACCATCTGGACGACGAAAAGGAAAAAGAAAAAACAATGTTTCATTTTTAGTTTACTTTTTATTAGATTTATTGAGATTAAAAATTGTATATCAATGAATTATCGAAATTTTTATTGTCTGATTTTATTTTCGTGCAAAAGTAGAGTTCACATGTAAACTGTGTCTGATGGGAAGTTGAAGGAAATATTAAATCTGAGCCGAAAAACGGGGTGAAAATTTCATGATATTTAATATAAAATTGTTTGGAAAATTTCAAAAATGTTTTGTACATTTGCAACCTGTTATTCAACCTCTGACGAAGTCCGTGTAAGTTGCTTAGCTTTAACATTTTATTTATTAATAATGGATTTATTAAAGTACGTACAAGACAAGTACATTACAAAAAAAGAATTCCCTGAATTCAAAGCGGGTGATACGATCACTGTTTACTACGAAATTAAAGAAGGACAAAAAACAAGAACTCAGTTCTTCAAAGGAACAGTTATCCAATTGAGAGGTACTGGTTCTACAAAAACTTTCACGATCAGAAAAATGTCTGGTGATGTAGGTGTAGAAAGAGTATTCCCAATCAACATGCCGGCTCTTCAAAAAATTGAAGTTGACAGAAGAGGTAGAGTTAGAAGATCTAGAATCTACTACTTCAGAGACCTTAGAGGTAAAAAAGCGAGAATTAAAGACGCTGCTTACAAGAAGAAATAATTCAGACAACAATACATACGAAAAGAGACTGCTAATTTTTAGCGGTCTCTTTTTATTTGAATTACTATTATTTGGAGCTATTTCCCGCTTTCCGCTGCAATCTTTTTTTTTCAAAAAAAGGATTTTCACTTCAATCGGGGCTAAGAAAAGGATGCATTTTAAAACCACCCCGTCAAAAATTTCAGGAAATTTTCGCCACCCCTCCAGAGGAGGGGAATTTTACACAAAAAAAACGCTTTATAATTTTCCATTCCTTTATATAAACGTCTATCATGTAACTTTAAGCTTCTTTACTTAATAAATTCATACAGCGCATTCCAGAATTTATCATAGACCTCAATATGCGGAAGGTGACCTACGTTTTCAATTTCGACTAGCTTGGAACCAACAATCTGTTGTTGTGTTTTCTTTCCTAATTCCTGATATTGCCCCATTTTGGGCTGCAGTTCTTTTGGAGCGCGGTCTTTCCCGATTGCTGTTCTGTCTCTTGTTCCGATAATGAGCAAAGTGGGAACTTTTATGTTTTTAAATTCATAGCAAACCGGCTGATTGTAAATCATATCTGAAGTTAAGGCTGCATCCCATGCAACTTTCGGGTAATCAGGATGCAACGTCCATCCTGCAATTAAGTCTAACCAGGGTTGATATTCTGCTTTCCATTTATTATCATAATAAAATTTAAGCTGATAATTTTTGTAAGTTTCTGCGGTATTCTTTAATTCCGACTGATATGCCTGATCGATGGTTTGATAAGTGGCAAATGTTTTATAATCTTCCAATCCGATTGGATTTTCCATGATCAATTTTTCGACTTTTTCGGGGTATTGTAAAGTAAACCTTGTTGCAACCATCCCTCCCATCGAATGTCCTAAAACAATAATTTTATCGATTTGTAATTTATCCAGAATGGCTTTTGTATTTTCTGCCAACTGCGAAAATGAAAACTGGTAACTTTGAGGCTTCGAAGATTTTCCAAATCCTATCTGATCCGGAATTATTACTCTAAAACCTTTATCTGAAAGGTCTTTTGCTGTTTTTTCCCAATAAGCTCCGTTAAAATTTTTACCATGAAGAAGCATTATGGTTTTACCGTTTGACTTTTTAGGATGAACATCCATATAGGCCATTTTCAGATCGTTTTTCTGAGATTTGAAATTTAAAAACTGAACTTCAAAAGGATATTGATAGTTCGTTAATTCCGCATCCAGTGGTCTCACCTGTGATAATAGAAGATTCGTACTTATAACAAAAATTAATGCGGTAAATATATTTCTGTAATATTTCATAAACCATTTTATTTACTGAAATTAAAAAACCATTCCAAAAGAAACGGTTTTCAAGTATTAATGATGATTTATTTAAGATATTTCGGCTAGTTGTTTGTCTTTTTTGGGAAGATTCATTAAAACAATGGCAAAAAGAATCAATATAATTCCCACCCACTGAATAAAAATAACTTTTTCTCCCAATAAAACAAATGCCATTGTTACGGAAACCGGCAGTTCCAAAGAAGAAACGATACTTCCCAATCCGAGTCCTGTATTCGGAAATCCGACATTAAATAAAATCGGTGGAATTATGGTTCCGAAAAGTGATAAAATTAAACCATATTTCCATAAAATTGAATAATTAAAGGAATGGATATGTTCTGTATTGTCTGTAAAAGTTAGGTAAAAAGATTTTAATCCTTCGAAATGCAACGGCCCGATCTGTGCAAAAAACAAGAATGCAAAAACAACAACTGAACCACCCAAAAGCATTATAATACTTTTTCTGAAAACAGGCAAATGTGTCGCTAATGTATTGGAAGTAAACATAGTAAGCGTATAGGAAGCTGCTGCCAATAATCCCCAAAAAATGCCTTTCCAATCCAAATCCAAGCTTTCGTTGATTAAATTGGTTGCTAAAATAGTTCCCGCCAAAACAATAATTACAGAAACAATTTTTCTTGCATTGGGTATTTTTTTTGTCAGAAAACTTTCCACCACTACACTGAACCAGACCGACTGCATCAGCAAAACAATCGCAATCGAAACATTAATATATTGTACGGCAATGTAATAAAACAAACTGGTGCAACCTAATGAAGTTCCAGCCAACATTAAGTTTATTACTTCTTTTGATGTTGGCGACGGTAATGCTTTTTTAGAGGTGATTGTCTGAATAAAATTTAAGACTAAAAGACCAACGATTCCCAATAAAAACTGTGATGTTGTAACTTCTGAAGTGGTGTACCCATCCTGATAAGCGAGTTTAACAAACGTTGCCAACATTCCGTATATACTGGCTCCAATCCCTACAAATAAAACTCCCTTTAATATATTTCTCTTCTGCATAATTCATTTTTTACAGCCCGCAAAGGTACGGATATATTATTAAATTAATGAGATGGGATTAATGTAAAAAAGTTACGGCGCGAGCGAAGCTCGCGCCGTAACTAAAATTTATAAATGTTCAGATTATTTTTTAACAATAACTTTTGATGCCGCATCAATACCGATGCCTTTTACTTTCACCATGTAAGTTCCGTTAATCAACTTGTCTGTCGAAATTGATTTCTTAGCATCCGGAGAAATTTTATCTTCTGAAGAAACTAGTTTTCCAGACATATCATAAATTTCAACACTTACTTTACCTAATGTATTGCTTGGGAAATTAATGAAGAACTCATTCTTCGCAGGATTAGGGTAAATTGAAATGTTATTTTTAACAACATTTACTTCGTCTGTAGCTAACACGCAGTCCGCAGGAACAGTAAAATCTTCTACCTGATCGTTAAGAGCTGCATTAACAGCGGCAGCATTGCTTAAGCTTGTTGGAGTCTTACTTCCTGCAGATGCATTTACTCCCAACCCTCTTTTTGCAAACGTTCTCCAGATCATACATCTGTCTGCACCTCCTTTAGCCTGATCCGCAGCTATTATAGCATTTCTTCCGTCAATAAATGTAGGATTACAAACCTGAAGTTTCAATGCATCCGTAACTAATTGTAAAACTCTTGAACTACCATTTGTTGTGTTTGCCATTACATCAGAAGAATAACCATATTTAGCAACATACTGCCAGTGAAGATCCCAAAGCATTGTAGCCCAAATAAATCCTATAGAATGTACATCAGGTACCTGTCGTTGATATTGAGTATTAAAATATGTTAATCCATTTGTAGCTGTATATGTAAAATTATTAATGGTAAAATTCGGAGAATACTGTGCTGGTCGAATGCCTCCTCCAGTTATAGCCTGTCCAACAGCATAAGTTCCGATACCTCTTGGTACAGAAGCATTATCTCCAACTTTATTAGTTAACATTAGAGCAAAGAAATCTGACCAACCTTCTCCCATTTGTTCATTAGAGACATCAAAATTCAAACAACCAGCACCCGTTCCTGTTAATCTATTGGAAATTCCATGTCCATATTCGTGTACTACAATTCCATTATCAAAACTTCCATCTGGAGTAACACTGCTCGCAGGATCATTTTTTAAAGTTACATTTACAGTTGTATTAGCTGAAAGCTGGCTTTTAATATATTCACCCTCTGTATTTGAAATTAAAACTGATGGAATCGTAATTGTCGCATCTGTTCCTGACATATTTCCAACCGTATTACCATTAGCTGTATTATTGTAAATAATAACTGCTGTAGCACCCGCATCTTGCGCATTTTTAACCTTAACAGTAAAACTACAGGTTCCTCTTTCTACCAAACCAATCTTACCTGTCAAAGATCCAGCAGGTATTGCTGTACAGCCATCCAGAACTGAGGATAACTGAACATTTCCTGTAACACCCGTTGCATCTAAAGCATTTCCAAATGAAGCTGTCCCTGCAATTGGTTGACGAGGTACAGCCGAACTTGGCGCATTGTAATAAAACAGCCTGTTAACAGTTGACCAAAGATACATTTGCATTCTTGGTTTATTTCCATCGCTAGGACTATTAAAATTCGCATTATTCGTACCGCCTCCATCTTGTGCTTCGGCCTGTACATAATCGCCTCCAGCACCTCCTAATCCAAAATTAGTATTCTGAAAGTTCCTTGCTGCCGGAGTAAATCCAAACATATAGAAAATATCATGAATTTTATTATTGATATAAAATAAATTCGTTATTGCAGCACTCTGATTATTAAATGGATCATCATTAATGTTAAAAGGATAATTAAAGTTTCTTGTAGCTCCTCCATCTGGTGAAAAACCTGGCACATTTAAAGCTGATGTATCCTCATAAGCATGTACATTGTTACCTCTGGTAATTGTATAACGGGTAGTACCATCATAATGCCAACCTTCCGGAGAAGCTGCCAAAATCCATGGGTTACTTACAATGGATCGGGAGCCAAAAGTAGGAGCCTCTATCGGTAAAGCAAAAACATTATATGAAGCGTTATCGGGTGCTAAAAGTGAAAAACTATTTTTACTTTCTTCTTGCTTTAACGGTCCTGTTGCAATAGTTTCATTATGAACATGACTATAATCATGAGAATAGGCATCATTATGGAAATTACAAGATAGATTTAAATCTAGTTTGCTGATAATATTTCCTGTGTTTGCATCCACTAAAATATCCCAATAGCTTGGAGAATTCGGTTCCGGAAAAGAAAACTGATATGCTAATTTTAAAGCTCCATTATCTTGTACATATACCAATCTCTGTTTTGCAGCCGGTGTATTATTTAAATCTGCATCATTATACCCTAAAATAGGATAATTCTGAATTTTATCTTTCTGTAAATTTTCAGCTATTTTCTGAAGAGCAGTAGCCTTCGTAATAGAAGCGGTATTTGATACAGAAGAAGTATAATCTTTCAAAAAAGTATCTGTATAATAAATTACCTTACTATCTCTTACCAAAACAGTACCTTCCGCATTGTAAACGGGAAGTCCGTTATAAGTCTGTTGGAATTTAATTACATTTCCATTTAATGACTTTGACTCATCTACATTATCAATCTTAAAATTAGCAAGATCTGACTTTTTATATTCTCTGATCTTATTTTGAGAAATATAATCCTTAATTAACTTCTCATTATCCTGTCCGAAAAGAACAGAAGGAAACATTGCAGAAACTACAAATAAAAGGGGTAAAGCTACTTTTTTCATATACACTAATAAAGCCGCTAATTTACATATAATTAACAATAAAACAATATTATATTTAAAATTATTTAAATAGATATTTAATTTGATAACAGTAAATAAATTTTCATCATTTTGTGAATAAATCAAATTTAAATTTCCGCATTATTAGAGGTATTATCGTCTATTATTCAAAAGCAAAAAAGCCACTCAAATGAGTGGCTTAATATTTAAAATGAATCAGGTATTATTTCCCTTCTTCCATTTTTCTTTTTAATTCTGCTAATGCATCGATATCTCCAAGAGTAGATCTTTCTTCGTTTGAAGATGATGAAACATTATTAGATCTGTTGTTAGAGTTTTCTCTTACGTTTTTCTTCTCTTCGTCTCTGAAGATTCCTGTATGAGAAACTACTACTCTCTTGAATTCTTTGTTGAATTCAATTACTTTGAAATCAGCCTCTTCACCTTTCTTGATTTTAGATCCGTCTTCCTTCTCTAATAATCTTGATGGGCAGAATGCTTCAACTTCAGCATCTTCGAACTGTACAGAAGCACCTTTATCATGTACTTCTACCGCTTTACCAGCGTGAATTGTTCCTTCAGCATATTTAGTTTCGAATGCATCCCAAGGGTTTTCTGTTAATTGTTTGTGACCTAGAGATAATCTTCTAGCCTGGATGTCTAGTTCAAGAACTACAACATCTAATTTATCACCAACTGCACAGAATTCAGATGGGTGCTTGATTTTCTTAGTCCAAGAAAGATCAGAAATGTAGATTAAACCGTCGATACCTTCTTCTAACTCTACGAATACACCAAAGTTAGTGAAGTTTCTTACAGTTCCTACGTGCTTAGATCCTACAGGATACTTAGCTTCGATATTTTCCCATGGATCTTTGCTTAATTGCTTGATACCCAAAGAAATTTTTCTGTCTTCTCTGTCTAAAGTAAGTACTTCAGCTTCTACCTCATCACCTACTTTTACGAAGTCTCCTGCAGATCTCAAGTGAGTAGACCAAGACATTTCAGAAACGTGGATTAATCCTTCTACACCAGGAGCGATTTCTACAAATGCACCATAGTCAGCAAGAACTACTACTTTTCCTTTTACTTTATCTCCAACTTTTAAGTCAGCAGAAAGAGCATCCCAAGGATGAGCTTCTAACTGCTTCATACCTAACTGGATTCTTGTTTTCTCATCATCAAAATCAAGGATAACCACTTTTACAGTCTGTCCGTCCTCAAGGATTTCAGATGGGTGGTTCACTCTAGACCAAGAAAGGTCTGTAATGTGGATCAATCCATCAACACCTCCTAAGTCGATGAACACACCGTAAGAAGTAATATTCTTAACAGTACCTTCAAGAACTTGTCCTTTTTCTAACTGAGCGATGATTTCTTTTTTCTGACCTTCGATATCTGCTTCGATCAATGCTTTGTGAGAAACTACTACGTTTTTGAACTCAGGGTTGATTTTCACAACTTTGAATTCCATAGTTTTTCCTACGAACTGATCGTAATCTTTAATTGGCTTAACGTCGATCTGAGAACCAGGTAAGAATGCTTCGATTCCGTGTACGTCCACGATCATACCTCCTTTAGTTCTAGACTTAACAAAACCGTTAACGATTTCACCTGTTTCGTGAAGTTCGTTTACTTTATCCCAAGCTTTAAGCGTTCTTGCTTTTCTGTGAGATAACTGTAACTGTCCTGTTTTGTCTTCTCTTCTGTCTACCATTACTTCTACCTCGTCTCCTACTTTAAGACCTTGGTTGTAACGGAATTCGTTAAGAGAAATAACACCTTCAGACTTGAAGTTGATGTCTACGATAGCTTCTTTATCAGTTAATCTTACTACTTTACCAATTAGAACGTCGTTATCGTCTAAGTTGTTTAAAGATCCGTTGTAGATTTCTTCTAAATCGCTTTTCTCTTTTCTAGCATCAGCATCAAGACCAGATTCGAAAGAATCCCAGTCAAATTGTTCAGGTGCTACGTTTTGATTTAATAATAATTCAGCTGAATTTGTCTCTTTTGACATAATTCTAATAAAATTTGTATTCCTTCTCTTTCAACGGTCTGAATAAATGTGAATTGAAAAATACGGAAGTAATTAATTTTTAGTTATTTACTCTTCAAACCTTTTCGCCACAAAAGTGGGTGCAAAGATATGAAATTTATTTGAAACAAACAATTATTTCAAAGCTCAAAAAATCCAACATAAACAACTGAATTTCAAACCATTTAATTTCATCAAAATAACTTTTTACTCCATTAAAGTCTTTTCTAAGGTTTCCTTAAACTCATTCTCATTGCTGTAATTGTAAAAAGGTACAGCGGTAATTAAATAGTTGTCCGTATGAATCTTCACAGATTTCTGCTGATTTCCGATCTGTTTGAGAAAATCTTCTTTCCATTTATCATGTCCTGTTAAATGTTTTCCTTTCGGCTCTATAAATACCTGAAAAGTAAGCTCCTCTTCTTCACGGCGGGTACAGAAAAGAATAAAATCCGGTTCAAAAGCCCGTCCCAATTGATCAAAAACTTTAATTTCCCTTTCATTCCGGATCAGGTGAATGTTCTGATATTTTTTATTGAGTCCTTCAAAACGTCTCGCAAACAGTTCAACAAACTTTTTTTCCTCTTCGGTTCCGTAATTGGCATTATAAGCATACCATGGTTCATCCAGAACAAGCTCTTCCTGCCCATTTGCTCTTACACTGCCTTTACTTACTCTGATTTCTTTATCCTTAAAGACATCCTGAACAGGCCGCGCATAAAATTCCGAGCCTTCATATTCTGTAGAATTCTTTTTGATCTCTGTTTCGATCTCCTGCAGTAAACCATTGAGCGCCTGAAGATAATCAAAATGAGAAATCTCATCTAGACGGTTTCTGCTTCCTGTAAAAGTGATTTCCAGACCTCCCAGATATTGCTCACTTTCAATAAATTCAAAAATGGAAACAAGACTGGGAAAATAATGAGAAAGACGATTAAAACAGTAAAACGGATTTCTGCTGAGCGCATATCTTACCACATGATTCTGTATTTCCGTAATCTTTATATCTTTTGACTTTATCTTTTCCTCACCGGATATTTCTTTTTCATTTTCAGAAAAGACCTTAGAGATCCTTCCGAAGCCCGAAGAAAGCTGATAACGGTAATTTGTTTTTTTCACTCCCAAATCTGCAAAAGATTTAATATTATCAAAATTTTTCGGTACTTTTTTATTGGAAAAAACGACTCCTTTCTGATATAATTTCGAGGTTTTAAATAGGGGCTTCAGCTTTAACTGTTTTGTTTCGAGATGGGCTTCATCCTCATAAATTCCGGATTCTACCAGTGCTTTTTTAAGTTCGGAAATATAGCGGCTGTCTTCTTTTGTATGGTAATAAAGTTCTTCCAGAATTTTAAGATCATTTGAAATGTCATCATCGTATTTTCTGGTGAACTTGTCTTCACCTTCATTCAGTGCAAAAGGATAATATCTCGCACCGCGACCGATCAACTGCGCCTCCGAGAGTGTAGTTTTGCCGGGATTGCCGTCTTTTCCGTCGCGGTCTTCATACAAACGTACAATATCAAATAAATTTAAAACATCCCATCCTTCATTCAGCTTCTGAACGGCAAATATGGCACGGATCGGGTTATTTTCATCTTCAAGTGTATTCAGAAGGATCTGGTTTTTCTCCGCTTCCGAATCATTGTTTGCACTTAGGCAGTTTTCTTCCCGAAAACAGGATTTTACTCTCTGTGCAATATCATTTTCCGAGATATTTCTTAACTCAAAAAACTGAAAAGCTTTCTGTACAACCGAGACGGACGAAGTTTTCCTGATGCTGGTTACCATCGTTTCAGAAAATTCATCGATGAGCTTGTGGAAATTTTCTTTGTTCTGTTCAGATTCTTTAATTGTTTTTTTCGCTTTGAAAAGTATCACCGGCTTTATATTAATACCATGTTTTGCAGCCAGTTCCTGACGGTAAAGATTGAGAATCAGTGCCTGAATAATCCTTTCTTTTTCATTGTACATTGAGCGCACAAGATTAATTTCTTTGGAAAATTTATCTTTCCTGAACTGTGCGAGATCATATTTATAAAGGACTTTATCCCTGTATTTATTCATAATTTCCCGGCTTTCATAATCCAGAGTTGCCGTAAATTCGAGCAGAATATTTTCATAATTCTGATTCAGGATCTGCAAAACGGTTTCTTCCCAACTTCCGAAAAGATTTCCGCTTTTGGTTCCGCTGTTGAGATGATGGGCTTCATCAGCAATCAGAACAATCTTTTTATCTTTAAAATCTTCATACGTAACGCTGTTTTCTCTGGTATTATTTAAATCTGTATGAAGCTGTTGGATCGTCGTGAACTTAATATTGATATTTTCCTGATCCGATTCGTCAAAATTGTCAATCTCTTTCAGTAAAACCTCTTTTCCATTGATGATAATTTTATCTGTGAATAAATATTTGGAAGTCTGTGAATTAAGAAAATTATCTTTCGTTTTCTGAATGATGTTATTGCTGTTGACAAAAAACAGAAAATTACGGTAGCCTTTTTCAAATAGATGAAGCATAAGACCCGCCATCACCATCGTTTTTCCGCTTCCGGTTGCCATATTGTACAGCAGATGAATCGGCTTGTTGGGTTTTCCTTCAAAATTCTCCTGTTCAATATAAAGATGCCGCCTGAATGCCTCTTCCTGATACGGACGAACTTTAAATTTTAAATTGTCTGTAATTTCGTTGGGAATAACAACCTGCGCTAAAGACTTTTTCGCAATAGGATTATTAAAGATCTCGTGTAAAAATTCCATGGCTTTAGTTTTTAATTTTATAGAAATCTTGAGTCACTATTTTCTCCTCTTCAGTACATTTGAAATTTTCATCATTCAAAGAAGAAAGATTAACGTAGAGCTGGTTTTTATCCAACAGTTCGCAAAGATGCTGTTTCTGTTCTTTCAGGCTTAATGCTTTAAAATCATCGATGTGCTGCTCCTGCTTTTTGAGATCCACATTATAATTAAGAAAGGATCTGGATTTCATTTCTTCCCAAATCTGAAGAAGTTCTGCTGTGTCTTCCGCAGCTTCTATTTTTTCAATAAAAGTCTGGTTGTATTTTTTTAGTTCAAGATAAATGAAGGAACCGCCACCTTGCCAGTTGACGGATTTGGAAATGCCGCCCTGTTCTCCTTCAATAACTTTTTTCAAACGTTCTTTAGCAACCGTTTCTATATAATCCATCTGCTCAATTCCGATATATTGACGGTTCATTTTATGAGCTGTTGATGCTGTTGTTCCGCTACCTAGATGATAATCCAGAACGATATCTTTTTCAGAAGTTGATATTTCAATAATTTTTGATATTAATTCTTCTGGTTTAGGATAATCAAATACTTTTTCTTTGAAAATATTCTGAACTGTCTTTGCCCCTTTTCCAGAGAAAGATTCATCTATCCACGAATTGAAAACAGTTTGTTTTGTACCATCTGCCTCGTATATTTTTTCATATAGCTCTGTTCTTCCGTCTTTTTCCAATAAAACCACCAAATCATTTTCAATTGATTTTTCTATTTTATTTTTGCTCCATCTCCAACATCCCTCTGTTCCGTCTGGAAGAATAGGAAAAATAATCTTATTTTTAAATTCAACTCCATAATATAAGTTAGGTCTATCAACTCTTCTACTATTACTCCCCCATTTTCTAATTAATTGAATCTTATAATTACCTTTTTCATCTTTAAATTTATAGTTAGATAGATCCTCGACAGTTGTTTTAAAGAGTTCCAATTCATTAATATTTCTTGAAAAGCAAACAATTGTTTCATGAATTTGAGCAATGAATTTACTATCCTGCCTTCCACCACGACCTTTCCAAACAATATTGCTTATAAAATTTTCTCTTTTAAAAATTTCATCCATTAATATTTTTAGATATGCCTGTTCATTATCATCACATTGAACAAAAATTACCCCATCATTTCTTAACAATTCCTTTGCTATTGTTAACCTGTTCCTCATAAAAGTCAGCCAGGTAGAATGATTGAATCTATCGTTATATTTAAACCCGTCATTCCCCGTATTGTAAGGCGGATCAATATAAATCAGCTTTACTTTACCGGCAAATTCTTTTTTCAGGGAATGAAGCGCTAAAAGATTATTTCCTTTGATAATCAGATTATCGGTAATCGTTCCGTTTTCATTACGATTGAATTCATCAAAATTATTTTCACCGTTTTGGTCAATTCTTTTGGCATTGGTTAAGACTTTAGGATCGAACAATTCGGTAATTTCGTCCTGCGCCAATGTTTCATTGAAAAAGATTTCTTCCCTTTTATCCTCTTCCCTGCTTTGTCCGCCTTCCAGAACACAATCCTTAAAAGGCCAAACTAAGGACACTTCGTTCCTCTGCTTTAAGTATTGATTTCCAATGGTGAGTCCAACCTTATTTTTAAACTGGGTGTAGCTGTCGTTAAGATAATTTTTCTGCTCCAGAAACTGAATGAACAGAGTTTGCTTAAAGACCATAACATCTTTTACCTTAATGAAAAAATTTTCCTTCAGATCCGGATCTTGCAGAAGCAGTTCAATTAATTCTTCATCCAGATTCTGTGCTTTGCTGAGAACGACCCATTTTTTAACTTCTCCGTTGTCGGAAACGTAATTAGGCTCCTTTTTAATTTGATTTTCAAGAGTTTGATAGAGTTTCATGGTGATTAATTTATTGAGCCAAATTTATCATCTACTTAAGCTTCCACATTACGGATTTCCGTAATTCCAATAAGTTTGAAATATCATTTTAAGCTTCTGAATTTTCTCCACATCTTTTATTATTGAGAAAAATATCCTAAAATATCAAACCATCATCAAACAGCAATATTCTTCATCCGCGAAATAACTATCTTTGCACCATGGAATTAGAATCTATCTACGAAAAACTGCAGATTCAGGACATGAATCAGATGCAGAAATCTACATACAAAGCGACAGAAAACAATCAGGATGTTGTTCTGCTCTCTCCTACCGGTTCGGGAAAAACACTGGCTTTTTTGTTTCCTGTACTGCGAAATTTAAAGAAAAACAGTTCAGGAATTCAGGCTCTTATTCTGGTTCCGGCGCGAGAGCTGGCTTTACAGATCGAGCAGGTTTTTAAAGCGATGGGAACCGATTTTAAAGTTTCCGTATGTTATGGCGGTCACGACAAAAAAATTGAGGTAAATAACCTGATTGAAGCTCCGGCTGTATTAATCGGAACACCGGGAAGAGTGGTTTATCATCTGAGAAATAATAATTTTGATCCGAAAACCATCCAAACTCTGGTTTTGGATGAGTTTGATAAGGCGCTTGAACTTGGCTTTCATGATGATATGGAATTTATTTCCAATTCATTGAAGGGTTTGTCTCAGAGAATTTTAACTTCCGCAACGGCAATGGACGAAATTCCTGCATTTACCGGACTAAAAGACGAGAAAATCATTAACTTTCTAAAATTAAGCGAGGCGAAACCCGACATTCAGTTTAAAAAAGTAATGACTACGCCGGAAGAAAAGCTGGATGCTTTATTCAATTTAATCTGTAAAATCGGGAACAAAAGAACTTTAATTTTCTGCAATCACAGAGAAGCGGTTGACCGGATTTCCGAGCTTCTCCGCCAGAAAGGAATCGACAGAGAAACCTTCCACGGAGGAATGGAACAGGATGAAAGAGAACGCGCCCTGCTGAAATTCAGAAACGATTCCGCAAGAATTTTAATTACCACTGATCTGGCTGCAAGAGGGTTAGATGTTCCGGAAGTAGAATCCATCGTTCATTATCAGTTACCGCCGAAAGAGGATGCTTTTATCCACAGAAACGGTCGTACAGCAAGAATGAACGCGAAAGGTTTTGCGTATCTTATTATGACGGAAGATGAAAATTTCCCTTTCATTAAAAGCAATACGCCGGAAGACAACGTTGCCGGATTTACCAAAGTTCCGGAAAAAACGCCTTTCCAGACCGTGTACATCAGTGCTGGAAAAAAAGACAAAGTGAATAAAGTGGATATTGTTGGTTATCTGCTGAAAAAAGGAGAACTCCAGAAAGAAGATGTCGGCTTGATCGAAGTAAAAGACACAACTTCTTATGTTGCTGTATCGAGAAATAAAGTGAATGCGCTGCTGAAAAAACTTGCCAATGAAAAACTAAAGGGCAAGAAAGTGAAAATGGAAGTGGCGTATTAAGATTGAGGTTAAGGCTAAGGTTTAGATAAGCGTTATGTTTTAATCTCAGCCTTAATCTTAATCTAAATCTTAACCTCAACCTTAAATTTATCTCACTCCTCTTACTCGTGTCGGTAAAGTATAAACAGATTTTGAAGCAGTGATGAACAGAACTTCGTTATTTTTCCCTCCGAAAGTCACGTTGGAAGTCCAGTCTTCTTCGATGGGAATATGATAAATCTTCTTCCCTTCTCTGTTGAATACATGAACTCCTTTTCCTGTCAAATAAAGATTTCCATGTTTGTCTAACGTCATTCCGTCGGAACCCATTTCACAGAAAAGTTTTTTCTCGGATAATTTTCCTTCGCCCAAAATATCATAAACATATGTTTTTCCGGCATCAATATCCGAAACATACAATTTTCTGAATTTTTCGCTTCCTACCACTCCATTCGGCTGTGTAAAGGTTTCAAGTTTGGAAATCTGTCCGTCTTTATTTCTGTAGTATAAACTTTTATGCGGAGTTTCCTGCTTAAAATTCACCCAGTAATCTCTTACATAAAGAGGATCGGTAAAATACATTCCGCCAAACTCGTCATTCCAGACATCATTCGGTCCGTTCAGTCTTTTGCCTTCAAAACCTTTCAGCAGAACCTGTACTTTTTTATCTTTTGAAATTTTCCAGATTTCACCCTGATCATCGGAGCAGGTGATTAAATTATCATCTTTATCGAAATGTGTTCCGTTGGCTCTTCCTGTTTTATTCATGAACTCAATCACTTTATTGGTTTTCCAGTCCCAATAATAAATTTTATCATTCGGCTGATCAGTGAAGTACACATTTCCTTCTTTATCCGAGGATGGACCTTCCGTAAAACTGAACTGATCCGAAACTTTTTCGGGCTTTACATCTTCATAAAACATTTTAGTGGTATTTACTGATTGACAGCTATATACTGCTAAAATCAAACCAAGCGAGCCGGTTTTTAAAATATTTTTCATTCCGCACAATTTAAAGTCAGCAATTTACGATATGCAGAACAAGATCCAAAGTTTATTTTCTCTTTTTGATCAAATAAAAACGAAACCTAAAATGTCCGAATTGTACTATTTCAGAAGCAGATCATATTAGTTCCGGAAACAATTATTGCAGAGCTTTGCATCAGTGAAAAACACTACAGGATTCAAGTAAAAAATATTTGAAATGAGCATTTAACAGGGTTTAAATGTTTCTCACCCGAATTTTCAGATAATACCGAAACGATGAACACACAAAACAGCAATTTTCAGGCTCTGGAACTTTATGAGGAAAGCTTCCGGAATTCCGTAGGAACAATGGACGAAACCGGAAGAAGAAAATGGGTCTATCCCAGAAAACCCAAAGGAAAATTCACCAACTACAGAGATTATGTAACTTATTTGCTTTTAGCAGTATTTTTCACTTTACCTTTTGTGAAAATCAACCATAATCCTTTTCTTTTATTTAATGTTATCGACAGAAAATTTTTTATTTTCGGACAGCCGTTTTATCTGCAGGATTTTTTCATTTTAGCACTTGGAGCCGTCACTTCCGTTATTTTTGTGATGCTTTTCACCGTTGTTTTCGGAAGGATTTTCTGTGGCTGGCTTTGTCCGCAGACCATTTTTATGGAAGGGGTTTTTCGGAAAATAGAATACTGGATCGAGGGCGACCGTAATAAACAGATGAAGCTGGACCGACAGGAATGGAACAGCGAAAAAATAAGAAAAAGGCTCACCAAATGGTCTGTTTACGCCGTTCTTTCTGTGGTGATTACGAATTTCATGTTCATGTATATTGTTGGTTATGAAGAAGTTTTCAGAATCATCACCGAAGGTCCCGCAGAAAATCCGCTGAAGTTTCTTGCGATGATCTGTTTCACTGCGGTTTTCTATTTTGTTTTTTCGTGGCTGAGAGAGCAGGTTTGTACTTTGGTTTGTCCGTACGGAAGATTGCAGGGCGTTCTGATCGATAAACAGACCATCAACGTTTATTATGATTTTAAAAGAGGTGAAAACCGCTCCAAATGGAAAAAAGACGAAGACCGAAAAGCCTTCGGAAAAGGAGATTGTATAGACTGTAATCAATGTGTTGTTGTCTGTCCTACAGGAATTGACATCCGAAACGGACAGCAACTGGAATGCGTAAACTGCACCGCCTGTATTGATGTGTGTGACGAAATTATGGTAAAAGTAGGTCTTCCGAAAGGGCTGATCCGTTATGCCACAGAAGCGGAAATTGAAAATCAGGAAAAATTCAAATTTACCGGAAGAATGAAGGCAACAACGGTGATTTTAGGTTTACTGATCGGATTTTTAGGATTTCTGATGTATGACAGAGGTTCCATGGAAGCGAAATTCATAAAACCGGCAGGATCAACATTTTTCATTAAAAACGGAAAAATTACAAATACTTTTATTTATACGCTTTTAAACAAATCCAACGAAAAGAAAACACTCACCATAAAAGTCTTGAATCCTAAGAATGCGGAAATCAATTTCTTTGGCAATGAAAAAATTATATTGAAAGGGGATCAGATCTTAAAAGGAAATATCAATATTTCTTTCCCTGAAAAAGAGATCCGGTTTTCGAAACAGAATATGACGATTGGCGTTTTTGACGAAAAAGGAAATCTCGTAGATTCTTTCGACACGGTATTTGAAGGACCTTTTCAATTGGTATTGTAGGTATTGAGTTTGAGAGTTTGAGAGTTTGAGAGAAGATTTTGGAGTTAAAATTCACAACGAAAAACGGACAATCATCAACAAAAATTAAGCTTTATATTTTTTAATAAATTGCGTGGGAGTCATGCCAGAAGTTTTCCGGAAGACTCTCACAAAATAGGAATATTCTTCGAAACCAAGGCGAAAGGCAATTTCTGTAAGGCTTTCATCAAGATACATAAGCATTCTTTTGGCTTCCAGAATTATCCTTTCTGTAATAACGTCAGTCGCTGTTTTCTGAACGACCGTTCTGGTAATTCTGTTTAAATGTTTGGATGAAATTTCCAATAAAGAAGCATAGAAAGCAACGGATTTTTCTTTTGCAAAATACTCTTCAATAAGATTTTCAAACTGCTGATAATGTTTAAAGTAAGAAATATTAACCTCAGAATTTTCTTTTCCCAGCTCTTTTGAAAAAGCTCTTGTTGCGTGGATAAAAATCTGTGACATCAGTGAAAGGATAAAACCATTTTTCATCACGTTTTGAAGATGATATTCTTTTTCTAATACTGCAAAAAGGTGATTATTTTCACTTAGTTCCGTTTCAGTAAGCTGCAATTTTCTGGGGAAATTAACCGATCCGAAAAAGGGAAAACTTCTGAGCTTCTGATTGACGTAATGCATTTCGTAAAAATCCTGTGAGCAGAAAAAAATATATCCGTCGATATCCTCAGAGAGTTCCCAACTGTGAATCTGTCCCGGAGACATAAAAAATAAGCTTCCTGCCGAAACGTCATATCTTTGAAAATCGATTTCATGCGTTCCGCTTCCTTTGGTAAAGAGAATTGTGGCATAAAAATCATGACGGTGCGGTTTTTCAATATGCCTGTGTCCCAAAACCAGATGTTCTTTCATTCGGTTAAAATAAAAATCCGAAGTGTTTTTACCCGGTTGAAAAAGATTGATATGCAGAACAGAGATAGAGTTCAATTTTTTAGAAATTTTTATCCTTCAAAAATAACAAAAACAATAAAACTTCCTGTACTATAAAAATGACTTTTATCCCCTGATTTACAAAGTAAAAAAAGAACTTTTGGCTTCTGAATTTGCTGTGGGATTTAAAAAATTTTTATCTTTGACCATTACGATTCTAAAAATGAAGATAAATTTACCTGATAAACTGTATTATTCAATAGGAGAAGTAGCGAAAGCTTTTGATGTAAATACTTCATTAATACGTTATTGGGAACAGGAATTCCCTATCATTAAGCCTAAAAAGAACAAAAAAGGCAACCGGTATTTCACTCCGGAAGACATCAAAAATCTTCAGATCATTTATCATCTCGTAAAAGAAAAGGGCTACACTTTGGACGGTGCCAAAATCGCTTTAACCACCAACAGCAAGATCTCCGAAACCATTACCATCATCGACAGGCTGGAATTTGTGAAGGCTGAACTGCTGAAACTGAAGGAGTCTTTGGCGGAAAGGGATGAGGAATAATTGAATTTTAAAATTACAATAAAAGCTACTTTATGAGTAGCTCATTATTTATTTTGAAATATCATTTTTTTGGAGATAAGCTCCAAACTTGTCCTGATGATATTTCACAACCATTAAAAAGTGATTATCAAAAAATAAAGATATTCAATAGTTTGTAATAATTATAAAAGCTCACATTTATAAATTCAGTTAAATTATTTGGGTAAGCCGGGAGGAACCAATCTTTGAGTTCTTGTACTCAGGGTAGCTAGAAATGCTTCTATCTGACTTATTTCTTTCTCGGTTAAATGTAAAGGTTTCAGCATCGCCGATTTTTTCGAAACCAACTGTACTCCATTGTGTACAGTTGCTCTTTTTTTAGGCGGCTCCGGATTTCCTCCATTGTAAAATGTCAATACATCTCTTAAAGTACCAAAAGCTCCGTTATGCATCCAGGGACCTGTTCTGGTGATCTCCCGCAAAGTAGGCACTCTGAATTTCCCTGCATCCGAAGGATCACCGGTTACTTTATATCTTCCCAAATCTTCCTGTCTGGATCCCAGAAGACCGGTTCCGTCATTCTCAAACTGATTATTGGAAAAATATCCTGAATTATGACAGTTCATGCATTGTCCTTTTGTCCTGAAAAGATGCATTCCGGCAACCTCGTCATCTGTAAATGCATCTGACTGACCATCAATGAATTTATCAAATTTTGTCTGAGGGCTCATTAATGTTCTCTCAAAAGTAGCTATTGCCATTGCAATCTTTTCTTTTGTAACGGTTTTGGTACCGAATGCTCTTTCAAAAAGCGATTCATATCCTTTAATTTTTGCAATCTTGTCTGTTGCAATATCAATATGCTCATTCATTTCTTTATGATCCTGTATGGGCATCTGAGACTGCTGTTCTATGCTTTCAGCTCTTCCGTCCCAGAATAATGATTTCGCAAATGCGATGTTCATAATGGTCATAGCGTTTCTGGTTCCCAACTGTCGGTCATGGCCAAAAGACTGTGTTTTGTTATCCGTCCATCCCAGTTCCGGATCATGACAGGAAGCACAGGCAATCTGGTTGGAACCGGAAAGTCTGGGATCATAAAAAAGTGTTTTTCCGAGGAGGACTTTTTCTTTAGAATAGGGATTATTTTCAGGAAACTTAACTTTGGGAAGGTGCCCGATTTCTGAAAAATGAGGAACAGCAAGTTCGTTAAGCTCGGGCTTCGGCCACAAAGAAGGATCTCCGGAGGAATACAGCTTTCTGATTTTGCTGATAAATGACTGATCCTGAGAAATATCTTTATGTAGCGTGGTTTTACAATTATTAAGTAAGAAAATACTTACACATACAATTAATGTCCAACTCAATGCATTCTTCATTTTTCCTGATAATTTTAAGCAAAATTAATGATTATAAACGGTGATATTTCCACCTTAAGTTTAATTTTGCGTAGGTAATTTTTAATAATATAAATCTTTTTAGATTTTTAATTTTAATTTTAAAAGCAGTTCTTTCCTGAATAAATAACGTTTAAAGTAACATTGAAAATTGATGAATTAAAATATTTCTTCTGTTTATTTTTATTAAAAGTCTGCTTAGCTTAAACTTTTATTTAACCTCAAAAGTCACAAAAGATCTACTATTTTTTTATTTAAAGCTGATCATTATAAATGAAAAAGCTCACAATAGTTTTTAAAAATCTTTGATTTTTATTCTTTTGAGCGCTTTGATTATTCTGGAAACTCGCTTTAACATTTTCTTTTGTCCCTTTTGCGGTTAATTCTGAAATTAGTTTAAACAAGTTTTCATCATGATTCTTACTGTCGCTGTAAAGTTCATCTGTTTTTTCCTGATATAAAAAATTTTGGACAACCGTTTCAACGTCTAACAGAATATGAGAAAGGCTCTAAAAAAAACCGTTATTTAATATCCCGGATTCTGCTGCATAGCAGAATTAACACTTATTGTTGCCTGAGGAATAGGAGCTACAAATTTATTATTGGGATAGGCAGGATTACAGTTTAAGGATATACAGCCATCATTTCTCACAATATTTTTATGATTTCTCATCAGATCAAAGAAATACTGATTCTCAAAAATAAATTCTTTTCTTTTTTCTTCGAGAATGGCATCGAGAGAGATATTGGTAAGACTTGTGAGTCCTGCCCTGTTTCTAATGGTATTGATATCATTAAGTGCCTGTATATTATTTCCTGCATGAAATGCTGCTTCTGCCCGAATAAAATAAGCCAGCGTGAGACGATAGATTAAACTACCGGTTTTTATTTTATATTTTCTTGTAAAGTGGTAAGGAAGAGATACCGATACTCCCGAAATCTTTGTTGCAAGATTTTTGGTTTCAAAAAGAGTTTTTCTTTTATCTGAAGAAGAAAATAGGTTGTAAACATCATGAGAAGCTACATAGCTGGATTTGCTTCCGGAACTTATAAAGTTATAGAGCTGTGAAGCAGGAAAATCATTATTACTGTCATTGGCAAGTTCAAAGATAGATTCCGAGACAGCCCAATTATCCGCCATTTCGTTGCCTGGAGTAAGAGTGTATGAAGAATTTGTAATCAAATCATTACTGTAATTAATGGCTTTTTGCCAGTCTCCTTTCCAAAGGGCAATTTCTGAAGCTAACAGTTTAACCGCATTTGCGGTGAGAAAGTTTTTCTTTAATCCTGCCGGAATTGCTTTTTCGGACTGAAAAAGTGATAGAGCCTGCTCAACGTCATTTTCCAACAGAACAAATGTTTCTGCTGCGGTTTTTCTGGACGGATAGTCTACTCCCACTTTCAGCGGTTTTAAGTTATAAACGATTCCGAGGTGAGAGGCATCTGCTGTGTAGCTGTAATTCTGAGCGTAATATTTATACAACTGAAAATGCGCAAAAGCTCTCATTCCCAATGCTTCCGCTTTTATTTCGCTTATTTCAGAAAGGGTTGCATCTGTTAAATTGTCTGCATACTGCAGAATAAGATTCACATTATTAATAAGCTGATACATATTGCTGTAGAAATAGGCTAGATCACTTTCTGTCTTCTGATCATCAAACTGATATATATTGGAAACTTGGGAATCTATTGAAATATTCCCGGATGTAGCCGGAGAAAATTTGAAATTACCAGACAACAGGTCTCCGTAAGTAATAGCCGGTTCCAGAAAATAGGTGGATCTTAGCTGATAATAGGCTCCGTTTAAAGATTCGAGCATTCCGGTTTTTGTTCCGAGCTGCTCATTGATAGAAACACTCTCAACCGGTTCGTTATAAAGAAAATCTCTGCATGACGATAAACTGATTAAGAATATAATGGTAAAAATTGTTTTTTTCATAATGCTGATAATTAAAAATTAACTTTGAATCCAAAGCTGAATGTTTTCATTTCCGGATATAAATATCTGAACTCTCTGATGCCATTTCTTCCTTCCGGCGATTTTTGTCTGTACCAGTACAGCACATTGGTACAGTCCATAAATATACTTGCAGATTTTATAAAACTTTTTTTAATGACATTAACAGGAAGCTGATAATTAAGGCTGATGTTCTGAAGTTTCACAAAGGTATTATCATAAACATATTTGCTGCTGTTGGCAATAGTTGCCTTGCTTGTAGGTTTATGATTCAGGGCATTATCTCCGGGATTTTTCCAATAATCAAGTGCATTTACACTCATGTTCCTGTTGAAAAGAATACTGTATTTATCTATCAGTTCACCCTGTACCAAAACATCTCCTCCTATTTCAAAATTAACGAGAAAAGACAGCGTGAATCTTTTATAGCTTAAAGAATTACTGAAACCGCCGATAAAATCCGGTTGAGAATTTCCAATGATTGTATAAGTAGAAGAATCCGGCGTGAACTGATTGGCATCTTTCACTTCTCCGTTTACCAAAAACATATCCTGTCCGTTTGCCGGATTTATTCCGAGCCACTGATATCCCCAGATTGCCGATGTTGACGCTCCGATTTTTTGGGCTCTGGCTAGTGATGCACTGGAAAAGCTATCTTCCAAACCCAGCATATCCGTAACTTTATTTTCAACCTTTGAAATATTGAATGAAGTATTCCATCTGAAATTTTTGTTGGAGATCCAGTTTCCGCGCATAGAAATTTCAAACCCTTTGTTGTACATTGCCGCACCGTTAATTTCTGCTGAAGAATATCCTGTCTCCAGCGGAACTTCTCTTGAAACAATAATATCTGAAAGATTATTCCGGAAAACCTCAACGGTAAAATCTACCTTTTTGAAAAAACTGAAGTCCAGACCCATATTCCATTTTTCATTTTTTTCCCACGAAAGAAGCCTGTTGGGAGGCGATGAAGATTCAGGATATGCATAATCGTAATCGTAAATAAATCCGTTTTGAGAAACTGTATAAAGCCCTGAAGAGCGGTAACTTCCTATTCTCGAATTTCCTGTGATTCCCCAAGATGCACGCAGCCTCAGGAAGCTGATGATATTATTGGACTTAAGAAAATTTTCATTCGATAAAACCCATGAGGTTCCTATTGCACCATTGGTAGAGGCATTGGTATCCGGACCAAAAGTGGAGCTTTCATCCCTTCTGATACTGGCAGAAAGAAAGTATTTTTTATCATAATCATAGTTAAGCTGTCCGAAAGTACTTCTCCCCGTATTTTGGCGCGTTAGCGAACTATAGGTGTATGTCTTTCCGATCATAGGTTCCTGATAAGTGGAGTAATCGGAAAAATTGCTTCCTATATGAGCTGTTTTAGAGTCTTTATTCTTTCTAAGTTCAAAACCTGCAATACCGTCAATATGATTTTTTCCTGCGAAGTTTTTCTCATAAGAAATGTGGGCACTCCAGTTCCAGTTAAAAGCATCTGAAATATACAAACGGCTTCTCCCATAATTATTATTTGAAATTCCGCTTTGGTTAAGTCCTGATTTCCAGTCGACATTATTTTTTTTGGATATATCCACTCCGAATAGACTGCTTATTTTTAGCCCTTTTGCCAAATCGTAACTGACATTAAGACTGGAAAGCAGAGAATTATTATCAACATTCAGGATATTCTGATTGGCTGCAGCCAGAGGATTGGGAACTCCGTTATTTCCGGAAAGTGCATAGTCTCCGTTTGTCTGATATATCGCTCTGTCCGGAGCCAGTATAAAATTAAAATATGTATTGGGCTGCTGTTTAAAAAAATTGTTATAGGCAGCGTAAAGATTTATCTTCAGCTTTTTGTAGTTAAATCCCAAAGAAACGTCAATTCCTTTTTTTTCCAGCGAATTGAGAATTTTAGACTCATTGTTTTTTGAATAATCCAGCCCTACCCGATAATTAAAATATTTTCCTCCTCCGCTGGCCGTAAAATTGGTTCGGAAAAAATCTCCGTTTCCATTCATTACCTCGAACCAGTCTACATCTGTTCCGTTCCAGACATAGCTGCCTGTTCCGTTGGCACTGTTATTTTTATTGTAATCGCTGAACACCTGGGCGTACTGCTGCCCGTTGAGATATTTAATTTTATTGATGCTTTGGGAAACTCCGTATTGCGTACTAAATGTATAGGAAGGCTTTCCTTTCTTTCCCTTCTTGGTCGTAATGAGAATCACCCCATTAGCAGACTCTGCTCCATACAAAGCTACTGCAGCTGCATCTTTCAGGATATTGATGCTTTCAATATTATCTGAATTAAATCTTGCCAAAGGATTGATATTCATTTCAGCAATAGATCCTCCGTTAAAATACGAAGCATCAAACGCCATATCTTCTCTGATGATAATTCCGTCAACAATAATCAGCGGCTGTGTTGATGTACCGGTTAATCCGTTCAATGAAATGATACTTCCCAAACCACGGATATTGATGTTTACGGCTTTCCCCAATTCCGTATTATTAACAATCTGAACCCCGGGCGTAAGTCCCATAATCATTTTATCAATGCTTTCAAAAGGCTGAGTTGTTACAATATCTTTTTCGGTTAAACTCACGATAGATCCCACTACCTCTTCCTTTAACTTCTTTGTTCCGTAAGAGGATGTTACAATTACTTCTGTAATCATCTGGGTTTTTACCGAATCGTTATCAGCCTTAAGATCCTGAGCTTTTAAAGACGTCAGTCCACATATCAGTATAGCGCTTGCAATTTTTCTTTTCATTTGGGAGCCAAAGTGTAAACTAAATTTATTTAGAATTAATAAAATTAACACGCAAAAATAATTATTATTCTGTGAAAAGTTTTACACTTTACAATAAAAGAACATGAAAATTATCATGTTTCATCTTAAGTCTCTTTATTTCAGAGCAGAATTATCTTGGTTGAATGTACAAAAACTATGATTTAATTTTTAAATCTGAATACGCTAAAATCAAATTACTTGATAAAAGTGATGAGGCTATATTTTTAATTTTCTGATTTTTTAAATCAAAAAAAGGGCTGGAAAAATCCAACCCTCATCTTTTTTTTTCTTTTAAGCTACCGTAACCCCGAAAAGATGCCCTATTAAAGCCGTAATTCCCATCGCAACCGTTCCCCAGAAACAAATTCTGAGAACGGCGATTCCTATTTTTGAGCCTCCTGTTCTTGCTGAAATAGCGCCCAGAATCATCAGAAATATAATAGAAAAGCCATATTGAAAATACACCATTTCCTTTAAGGGAGCCACCAGTGAAACGATAAACGGCAGTAACGCTCCCAAAGCAAAAGAACCGAATGACGCCAAAGCTGCCTGTAATGGTTTTGCCTGTGTAATTTCATTAATTCCCAGTTCGTCATGAGCGTGAGCTGCCAAAGCATCGTGTTCCGTAAGTTCTGTAGCTACTTTCAAAGCTATTTCTTTGCTTACGCCTCTTTTTTCATAAATTTTAGCCAGTTCCAGAAGTTCAACTTCGGGCATTTCTTCAAGTTCACGTTTTTCGCGAAGGAGATCTGCTTTTTCGGTATCTTCCTGCGAACTTACCGATACATATTCGCCTGCAGCCATAGACATGGCTCCTGCAATCATTCCGGCAAGTGCGGCAAGGACAATCGTATTTCTGTCCGGTGAAGCAGCGGCAACACCAATAACGATACTTGTGGTTGATAACAATCCGTCATTCGCACCCAAAACCGCTGCACGAAGCCAGCCTACTCTGTTTACATAATGTTTTTCCAACTGATGATGCATATGCTTTAGTTTTTAAGTTAAAAAAAATGACTTGCTAAATGTGTTAACAAGTCAAAATTAAACTGATTTTTTATTTAAACCTTAAATTTAACGAAATAATATCAGACTTCATTCCGATGGATTTTGTGTAATGTCCGTATCGTATTTCCAGCATATTCAGTCTTTCTACGCCGAATAAACCGTTCTTCGGACTGATTCTGATTCCTGCCCCATAAAAATGGCTGTCGAATTTGGACAGATCGTAATTACTGGTGTAGAAATCGTCAAAAGCGGTATGCTGCTGATAAGGCGCAAAATATTTAGCTGCAGTCTGCGAATAGTAACGATAGAAAGGACTTACCGAAACAAACGGAGAAATCTTTACAGGCGTTTCCAGACTGAAAGTATTGGATTTCAAGCCCCAATCGTCGGTATAATAACGGTAATACGCTCTCAGAATCACTTTGTCTCCCAAGAAATAATTGGCTCTTACTCCCAAAGGAATTTTAAATCTTTTATCCGGCAAAGCTTCCTGATGAACCGATTTATCATTAAAGTAAACCCTGTGGAAAGGTAAACTTAAATATCCGGTCTGCTGAACTCCATCTGCCAGAAATTCAACCTGAAAATTCTGATTGATGATCTGTGAGTACGCTAAAGATAAAGCAAAGGTATTTCTTCCGCTGGTTCCGTAGTTTTCGTGTTCGCCGCCTGTGCTTCCGTTGGTTCTCAATTCAATCGGAGCAATGAGTTTTACCTGATCGAGATAGGTCTGAAATTTCGCCGTGAACTCTCCCATTCTGTCCGCTGTTTTTTGCGAAAACCCGATGTTTGCACCGTAAGATGCATAATCGAATTCGAAAGAGGTAGAAACTCCCGCCATTAAAGTCGTTCCTTTTTCGGTATTTTCGCGGCTCCAGCTTAATGCAGGATAAATTCTGTTGTCTGCATGCGAAGCCGATGAATTCGCTTTCAGATCAATCATATCCGAAGATGCGGAAGTATAATGATCGATCCCGACACTTACATTGAATTTATTTTTACGGTCTTTTTTATCGTATTTTACCATCGTTACATCAATCGTGTTGGAAACATCGGTCAGTTTTTCTGAGCCGATTCCTCCTGTAACGGCAGAATTGTTTCCGTCCTGTTTGTAGTAACTTGAAACTAAATTAGCTTCATCAAAAGTCAGCTTTTTGGGCTGTTCGTTATTTGTGTTTTCCTGTGCTTTTGCATTAAAAATTCCGAAAAGAGCAACAACACTTATGATTATTTTTTTCATTGTAGATCACATTAAATTTTTACCATTCTCTTTTCTTAATTGCATCCGCAACCACCGCCCACTTTTCCGGCATTGGCTCCTGAAGAACCTTCTCTGTAAGACTGAAAGCTCAGTTCGGTCTTTTCGATTGTTCGGTTTCCGAGCACCATTTCGGCATCGTTGAGTTTATTTTTTTCGTATTCTTTTACGGTGGTACAGGAATTCAAAAACGGAATTGTCAATATCGAAAGAACTGCAATTGTTCTGTAATTTAAAGCGTTGAATCTTCGCAGCCCGGCTTGAACGGAGCTCTTTTTGTGAGGAACGAGCAAAAAAGCGGGAGTGGAAAACGGTGAAAGCTGCCCAAATAAATATCCGAAAAGCTTCTGACTGTTTTTTATAAGGTCTGTCATTTGTATTGATCTGTTTTTAAAGTTGATTTAATTGCCTTACTCTGAATCAGATACTGTGTGTTTATTTAACTCAATTTTGTTCTGATAACAAAGCATTTTATTTTAAATTAATGTTTTGAGATGAATAAATTCTGTCCTCATCGTCGATAATGATGCACTCCAGATGATTGATCTGGTTGATCATACCGAGCACGGCATCGATTCCCATAATACTGACGGGAGTCGCCATTGCGTCGGCAATTTCTGCGTTGGGACAAAATACGGTAACACTTTTTACGCCCGAGACCGGCATTCCTGTTTTCGGATTGATGGTATGAGAATATTTTTTACCATTGATGACCACGAATTTCTCGTAATTTCCTGAAGTTGCGACCGCCATATCCGTAATATTCATATAAGAAAAAGGCTGTTTTGCATTGTCGGGATCGGCGATTCCTATAGTCCAGGGTTTTCCGTCCGCCTGATTTCCCCAAGTCGTTAAATCGCCCGAAGCATTTACAATTCCGGAGTGTACATTTCTTTCCTGAAGAATTCTTTTCGCCATTTCTGCGGCATATCCTTTCCCGATTCCTCCAAAACCGATGCGCATTCCTTTTTCTTTGAGGAAAACGGTCTGATTGTCACCATCGAGAATAATATTCTGATAATTAACGAGTTTCAGATGATCTTTTATTTTTTCAGGATTGGGAAGTTCTTTCATTTCACGGTCGAAATTCCAGAAACTTTTATCGATTCCGCCGTAAGAAATATCGAAGTAACCGTCTGTAATTCTGCTGATTCGTAAGCTTCTTTCAATGAGGTCAAAAATCTCACGGTCTACTTTCACGGGTTTTAATCCCGCATTTTGATTAATGAGATTAGTCTGACTGTCATCGCTGAAGGTTGTCAGCAGTTTTTCTATCCTTCTGATTTCGGCAATGGCTGCATCAATGTGATCTTGTGCAAGTTTTTCATTATTACTTACAACGGTAATTTCAAAAGCGTTCCCCATCAGTTTCTGAGGTCTTTTAAATTCTCTGACCATACTTTTCAATTATTTTTGATGTTCCTTAATTTCTCTGATTTCTTTACTGAAAGCCAGTGCATTTTCAGAAGGCAGTCCTTCCCAGCTTTTCAGAATTTTTCCTTCTGAATTTAATAAAAGCGTGTACGGAAACAAGCCTTTTTTATTGTAAACATCGGCAAGAGAAGCGTTTTCTTTTTTAAGATCGGCAGAAAGCTGATTTTTCTTATTTCTCGGGAAATCTGCATTGATGTACACGATCACTTTATCGGATTCCAGTTTTTTGAAATCTTCTGTTTCAATGATGTTTTTATGAAGCTTGATGCACGGAATACACCAGTCTGAACCGGAAAAATTAAGCAGAATAAGTTCTTTGTTTTCTGCAGCGGTTTTTTTTGCGATTTCCAGTCTGTTTTGTGCGTGGAAACCAAAGGAAAATACAACCATAAGTATGGCTGAAACTATTGTTTTCATTACTGTAAAATGTTATAATGATTTTTTAGAATAAATGATGTGTTCTGATTATGATATAATCAGATTGTAAATGGATTAAGAAAATGATTTCGGCGGTTCCCAGACTGATCCCGCGAATCCTTTGTAGCAGAAATCTTCGTCTTTTGAATGAATTTTATGCGATTTCAGTGATCTGAAATTTTCCGTTTTTGTTTCAAAATAAAAGCCCGGATTGATGGTAAAAACCAAATTCAGCGGTGCAGAATGAATTACAAACGGCAGTTTTCTGTCTTTACCGTAATCTCCGTCTTTTGCAGGATGATCGTAATGAGCCCTCAGAAATGCAATTACAGGCATATCGGGATTCATATTTTTGTGTTCCCAGTAATGTTCTACCAAAGTTGGTATTTTTAAAAGCTGATATAACTCGGTTGTAGAAACCAAATATAAGGACAGCAACAATATGGAAATCAACTTTTTCACCCAATCAAAGGTATAAAATCTTCTGTTAAGAATGATTTTAAATTAATCTGAATTATAACGCTACAATGTTCAATAAATTGTTCATCTTTAGTTTATTGTTTAAACTAATTTCCGAATTATCCGCAATAAGCTCAAAAGATTATCATAATGCGATGATTAGATATTTAAATAAAAATGTTGTTTAAAGTAAAATGTTAGAAAACTCTTTGAAGTTTTATCTGTGTAGAAATCATATTCGGAAGATATCCGGCGTTCCGTAGGAACGCTATCTTTAGAACATTTATCGTATACAGATATCAATCCTACGGATTGATTGATACACTCATTCTTATTTCTACACAGATTCTGCTTCTAAAGGAGCAAAGCTATTTTACTCTAAGCGACTTCAAAAGTTTACTTCATCTTTTTTACTTTTGCGGTTAAATAAAAAGTTTAAACAGACTCTATATATTTAACTGACGATTAATTATATCAAATTACTTTAAATTTAATATTTATTCTTCTTCCTCCGTATTTTTAAGCTTCATCAAAAGCGTGTATGCATTTTTGGTCACGATCTTTTTATTCTTAAAATCATCAGAATTGAGAATCTGGATAAAACCGTTTTCCGTTTCGCCTAAAGTCACCGGAGTCAATCGGTACGTCTGTTTTTTAACCTCAACAAACACAAAGTCTTTGCCTTCAAAATTCACGATGCTTTCTTCCGGAACCGCATTGGAAAAAGAGGTGCTGGTTTCAATTTCAGCATTCATATACATTCCCGGAACGAGACTGTGATCGTATTTATCGAAATGACAGTGAACTTCTACCAAACCGCCCTGACTGATATCTTTGCTGATGAGAAGGATTTCCCCGTAATATTTTTTGCTCGGATCTGCATTCGTGTACGCTGCAAAACGCTGTCCTTTTTTCAGGTTTTCCAGATCTTTTTCGTACACTTTAAGATTCAGGTGGATGTCATCGGGATTAATAAGCTCAAAAAGTACATCCGAAGGATTTACATATTTTCCGATGTTCACATTCACTTTGCTTACAAAACCGTTGATAGAGCTGTACACAGGAACGCTTTTCGTAATGCTTCCTGATTTTAATGCTTCAGGATTGATATTGATGAGTCTGAGCTGCTGCGCCAATGAATTCATTAAAATTCTCTGGCTGTTCATTTCAGACTGGGCGAGCTGCATCGCTTTGTCGCTGCTTGCCTGACTTTGGTTCAGGGTTTTCTGACGGTTGTAATCCAGTTCTGCAAAATGTGCTTTGGATCTTGCCATCAGATAATCCTGCTGAAGCTGAATGAATTGCGGATTTTCAATCACTGCAATCACCTGACCTCTGGAAACCGGCATTCCCGGAAGAAGATTGCTGGATTTCAGATAACCGCCAAGCGGAATGCTTACAGAAACCAGATTTTGAGGCGGAACATCGATCATTCCGTTTAATTTCAGGGTTGAAGCGATATTCTGTAACGAAAGTGTGGTTGTTTCTATCGGTGCATTTCTTAACTGAGCATCCGTTAAAGTGACTATATTTTCGTCTTTCGGGATATTTTTTTCCTGTTTGGGAGCTTCTTCTTTTTTACATTGAATGAATACAAAAAAGCTGATTAGTAAGGTATATATTGAAATTGATTTCATTTTTTTACGGATTTAAAGTAAGGTATTCCAGTTCAATGGCACTTTGATTAAGTTTCCAGACTGCATCGGTGTAATTGTTTTTAAGCTGTACTGCCTGATTCACGAGGATCACAAATTCAAGGTAATTGATTTCTCCGCCGATAAACTGTCTTTTTGCCGTTTCGGTAATGACATCTGCATTTTTAAGGTTGGAACTTTCATATTTTGAAACAATTTCCAGATTGGACTGATAGATTTCTCTGGCTTTTCTAAGCTGATTCTGAAGATTGAATTCAGCGTTTTTCAGTTCACTTTCTGCAACAGACTGCGCTACTTTTGCGGCTTCAATTCTCGCTTTCTGACCTCCTGAAAATATCGGAAGCGAAACACCGACCTGAACCGAATGAAACTGAGGTGTTGCATTATACAATTTATCATCCGGACCCAATCCTTTAAAACTGTTCAGATTATACGCCAATTGCAGACCGGGAAGCATTTTTGCTTTTTCCAGTGCGATTTGTTCTGCGGAAATGTTTTTCTGCTGTTCCCAGATTTTGAGCAAAGGATGATCTGCCAGTTTTTCGTTTAAAGAATTGACAAAAGATTTTAAATCTTCGGGAATGAAATCTGTTTCCGTATTCAAAAGCCATTGAAACTGGATCTTTAAAACGGCTAATTCCTGCTGCAATTGTTTTAACTGAATTTCTATCGCCGATTTCTGGCTTGAAGCGGTTGTTTTTTCCAGAATATTGCTCTCTCCTGCTTTCAGTCTGAGGTTCGCTTTGTCTGAAAAGTCGGTGTACAGTTTCAGGATTTCATTCAGCAGTTTTTCTTTTTCTTTCCAGTACAGAATGTTGTAAAAGGTAAGACTGACTGCTTTTTTTAGTTCATATTCTTTCAGGGAAACATTCAGCAGAGATTTTTTCCATTCTTCGGTGTATACATTTTTCTGCTTTTTATACACTGTCGGAAAAGCAATATTCTGGGAAACGCCAAATTTCATATCGTTGTACGCACTGTTGATTTGTCCGTAATCGAACGTTACACCAGTCTGCGGAATGTCATTAGCCGATTTTATTAAAGCTTTGGAATATTCCGATTTCAGTTTTTCGTTTTTAAGATTTCTGTTGTTTTCCAATGCGGTATTAATGGCAGTCTGAAGATTGATTGGCGTTTGCGCTTTCAGTCCGAATCCTGCAAAGCTGAACAGCAAAATCAATACAGCCGTTATATTTTTATGATTATTTTTCATATGTAGATATTTATTGTTTTTTAAAGGTCATATGTAATCGCGTTTTCTTCATAGGCGTTTGCGTTTTCCAAATGATGGCGATTTCATTTTAAATCCTTTTTCAATGGTTACATAAAGAAGTGGCAGTACAAAAAGGGTAAGGAAGGTTGCCACGAGCAGACCTCCGATCACCACAGTTGCCAACGGACGCTGAACTTCCGCTCCTGCTCCGTTGCTTAATGCCATCGGAATAAATCCTAAAGATGCCACGAAAGCCGTCATCAGAACCGGACGAAGTCTGGATTCTCCGCCATCAATTACAATTCTTACGATATTCCGGATTCCGCTTTTGTATAATCTGTTGAATTCTGAGATGAGAACGATTCCGTTGAGAACCGCCACTCCGAAAAGGGCGATGAATCCAATACCTGCACTGATGCTGAAAGGCATTCCTCTCAAAGCCAGAAGAAATACACCGCCAATAATTGAGAGTGGAATTGCGGTGTAAATCAGCAGACTTTCTTTCACCGAGCCGAATGCTAAAAACAGCATCACGAAAATAAGCGCCAAAGCAACCGGAACGGCAATCATCAGACGCTGTTTTGCATTGTTCAGGTTTTCAAAAGAACTTCCGTAAGTCATATAATAACCTGTCGGAAGTTTTATCTCTTTGTTTACTTTAGTCTGAAGTTCTTCCACGATGCTCTGAACGTCTCTTCCTTTAATATTGAATCCAACGACAATTCTGCGTTGTGCATTTTCTCTTTGAATTTGATTGGGGCCGTTCTTTACTTCAACTTTTGCAAGCTGGGAAAGCGGAATCTGGTTTCCGAAAGGAGTCGGAACGAGCAGATTTTTAATATCATCCACATTTTTACGAACTTTGGAATCGAGACGAACGACCATATCAAAACGTTTTTCGCCTTCGAAAACGAGACCTGTACTCTGCCCTGCAAATGCAGCATTCACAATCCGATTGATGTCGGAAATGGATAAATGATATTGTGCAATAACAGGACGGTTGTATTCTATGGTTACCTGGGGCATTCCTGCAATCGGCTCGATGTAAAGATTCTGCGCTCCGTCTACGGTTTCAATAATTTTACCAAGTTTCTGGGCATTTTGGGAAAGAACGTCCAGATCATCTCCGAAAATCTTCACCACGACATCCTGTCTTGCTCCCGTCATCAGTTCATTGAAACGCATCTGCACCGGAAACTGAAAACTTACCGTTACTCCGGGAACATCCTGTAATTCTTTGGTCATTTTATCCGCCAGTTCAGGAAATGTAGATGCGGAAGTCCATTCTTTTTTATCTTTCAGAATCACCATTAAATCGGCTGCATCCATCGGCATCGGATCTGTAGGAACTTCGCCGCTTCCTATCTTTGTCACGACTTTTTGTACTTCGGGAAATCTCGATTTCAGAATATGAGCGGCTTTTTGGGTACTTTCAATGGTTGTATTCAGATTACTTCCCGGCAAAACTCTGGTTTCTACCGCAAAATCTCCTTCTTCAAGGGAAGGAATAAATTCTCCTCCCATTCTGCTGAGAATGAAAATTGCCAAGACAAAAAGTACTGCTACGATGGAGAATACCATTTTCGGAACTCTTAAAATTTTAAGTAATGTTTTCAGATAGATTTTCTCTACTTTTTTCATCATCCGGTCGGATAAACTCGGTTTTGAGCTTCTTTTTCTCAACAGCAAAGAACTCATCATCGGAATGTAGGTTAACGAAAGTAAAAATGCGCCTAATAAAGCAAAAGCCACCGTCTGAGCCATTGGCTTGAACATTTTCCCCTCAATTCCCTGTAAGGTAAGAATGGGAAGATAAACAATAAGGATAATGATCTGACCAAAAACGGCACTGTTCATCATTTTTCCGGCAGAATCAGTAACAATAGTGTCCATTTCTTCTTTTCCAACGGAGAATATTTTTTTGAATTTTGAATTATGACTGAACTGATGCAGGACGGATTCTACAATAATCACCGCACCATCGATAATTAACCCAAAATCTAATGCACCTAAACTCATCAGGTTTCCGCTGACTCCGAAAAGATTCATCATACAGATGGCAAAAAGCATAGCGAGAGGAATTACGGAAGCCACAAGCAATCCTGCGCGTACATTTCCGAGGAATAAAACCAGTACAAAAACAACAATCAATGCGCCTTCTGTAAGGTTTTTCTCTACGGTTCCGATGGCGTTGTTTACCATTTTGGTACGATCGAGGAACGGTTCTATCACTACTCCTTTCGGAAGGGTTTTCTGGATCTGTGCGATTTTTTCTTTTACGTTTTTAATGACCTGATTGCTGTTTTCGCCTTTCAGCATCATCACCACTGCTCCGGAAACTTCTCCCTGATCATTGAAGGTCATTGCGCCGTATCGTGTTGCAAAACTGGTTTTCACCTCTGCAACATCTCTTATGAACAGCGGAATTTCATTGGTTTTGGAAGCGATTGCTATATTTTTGATGTCTTCGATATTTCCGATCAGACCTTCGCTTCGGATGTATAAAACAGTGGGACCTTTTTCGATATAAGCTCCTCCTGTGTTCTGGTTATTGGTGTTTAAAGCATCGAAAACATCGTTGATGGTGATTCCGTAAGCGTTTAATCTGTCGGGATTTACAGCAATTTCGTATTGTTTCAGTTTTCCTCCGAAACTGCTGACTTCGGCAACGCCTTTTACACCGAGAAGCTGTCTTCTCACGATCCAGTCCTGAATGGTGCGAAGTTCTGTAATGTCGTATTTTTTCTCGTAGCCTTTTTCGGGACGGATCACGTACTGGAAGATTTCGCCTAAACCTGTGGAAATAGGACCTAATTCGGGGGTTCCTATTCCCTGCGGAATCTGGGTCTGAACCTGCTGCAGCCGTTCTGCAACCTGCTGTCTTGCCCAGTATACATCGACGTCATCCTCGAAAACGATGGTAACGAGCGATAAGCCGAATCGTGAAAAACTGCGGATCTCTTTTAATCCTGAAATGTTATTGTTCGCCTGTTCTATGGGAAATGTCACGAGTCTTTCGATATCTGTTGCGCCAAACGAAGGAGCAATGGTGATGACCTGAACCTGATTATTGGTGATATCGGGAACTGCGTCTATCGGAAGTTTGGTAACCTGATAGGAACCAATGCCTATCAATCCCAAAACCAACAGCGCAATGATGAGTTTGTTCTTTACAGAAAACTCAATGATTTTTGTAAGCATAATGTTTTGTTGAGCTTATTAGCAGATGATAGATAATTGATAATTGATAATAGATGATAGATAAATGGTTTACAGATAAATATCTCTATTTGAATGTACGATTCTAGCAAATGCTTATGAATAAATAATAATGGTCTGATACCAATTAATGCCTGTTTTAATCACTGAAATTTATACTTTTTGCAGCCCGACCTGAGTGGAGCTCTTTTGTAATTTTTCGGTTGGAAAAGCGTTGGCAAAATTACAAAAAGCGGGAACGGAGGGCGGATTAAGCTGCCCAAATAAAAACGTGTATAAAATTTACCAATAAGTATCAGAAATCTCCCAAAGTAATATTTGAGAGGAATTCAGAAAAAAATCAACAAGATTTCGGCGGCTGCCAAATGGAATTGAGAATATCTTTATTGTAAAAGATGCTTTTGTAAAAAGTCTGTTTGGACTTAATAATCGGGTTGGATTCTTTGTCGGATAACTGAAACGTAAAGGGTGTCGCAGGTGTACATACTATTATAAGATGCGCTGCGTGGGAAACAAACGGCAACTGCTGATCTTTGGTATAATCTGAATCTTTTACCGGATTATCGTAATGTATTTTGAAGAATGAACCAATGGTGAGTTTCGGATTCTCCTGTTTGTGTTCCAGATAATGTTCAATAAGAACCGGAATTTTCAAAAACTGATAGAGCTCGGTTGTAGAAACCAAGTATAAACTAAGCAATAGTATCGAGATCAGTTTTTTCACTTCTGCAAAATTATAAAATGTTTCGTTAAGAATGGTTTTAAATTATGAGATTATTCGTTATTAATGATCATGCTAATTTTGACGCAAAGGCTCGCAAAGTTTTTGTTAAATACTAACTGTTTTTAAGTTCGCAAAGGTGCTTCGACAAGCTCAGCATAAACTATTCACTCAGCAAAGAACTCAAAGCTTTTTCAATTATGGCAAATTACGGACAATCGTTAAGATTTTAATGTTTTATAAAAGTTAATAAGCGTAGTAAGAAAAGAATATAACAGTTTAAAAAAAAATCTTCGATTTTTATTCTTTTGAAAGCTTTGATTATTTTATTAATAGATTTATGATTGTCTTTTGCGGCTAATTCCGAAATAGTTTAACCGGTATTATATTTTAAAGGATTATTCTTTCAAAAGCGTTTCAATTTCATGATAGAAAGAGTCTTTGCTGTAATCTGCCATTCCGGAATGGTGCATTCTTATCTTCCCTGTCTTATCTAAAATAATGGTTGTAGGAAGAGAGCCACTGTATAATTCTTTGGGAATACTGCTGTCTGGAACCAGAAAAGGAATGCTGAATTTTTCTTTTTGCAGATATTTTTTACCCAAAATTATTTCATCATCAAGATTTACGGTAAGAAACACCAGATTTTGGTTTGTTTTATAAGCATCATAAAATTTCTGAACGGAGGGAAATTCTGCGCGGCATGGAGGACACCACGATGCCCAGAAATTGATGAAGACTACTTTTCCTCTGAGCTGAGAAGTTTCAGTTATTTCTCCGTTTTCATTTTTCACACTGAAATTTGGCGGTACAAGTGAAGATTTTTCTGTTTTTTCTTCTATTCTTGAATTGAATAATCCTGTGGAAATCATCTGTCTCATGACCCACGCTTTTGCATCGGGACTTCCCCACAAAAGGATGAGTACAGCAATCATGATTACTGTACTCCAGTTTTTTCTGATCCACAGAGGAAATTTATTCATGATTTATTGGGCAATCTGTTTTCTTACCTCATCTTCGGTTACCAATCCCAGATTATCCCAAACGATTTTATCGTTTTTATAGAGTTTGAGCACCGGAAGCGCAGAAACGTTGAGTTGTTTACAGAGTTCTGTGTTTTCATCAACATTAATTCTTACGATCTTTACTTTATCCGGCATTTCGGCAGCCATTTTTTTGAGGAAAGGTTCCATTTTTTTGCACGGAGCGCACCATTCTGCATAGAAGTCTACCAAAACGGGCGTTTTGCTTTTCAACAAATCATTGTATTGTGCAAGAGTGATTCCTTTGGCTGTTGATGTTTTGATCTCGGGAAGATCTGCGTTTCTCCATTTCATCATTCCGCCCTGCATTTCGTAGACGTTTTTATAGCCTAATTCTCTGAGTTTTGCGGCTGCAGCGGTGCTTCTCGGCCCACTCATACAGTAAACGAAAACAGGTTTATTTTTATCTAAAGCGGCTGCTTTTTCTATGAAATCTCCTCCGTTCCAGTCGATATTCATTGCGTTTTTCAGATGTCCGTTTTTAAATTCTCCGGAGGTTCTTACGTCCACTAACTGTGCGTCTTTGGTTTTATCGAGTTTCTGGGAAAATTCGGTTGCGGGAAGTACATTATCTGTTATACTCTGTGCTTTTCCGCATCCTGTAATGACTACTAAAAATAATGCAATGATGATGTTTCTGTACATTTTAAATGTTTTGTTTTATTAATCTTTCCAATTCGTCTGCCTGAAATACTCCAGACTGTTTCCACTTCACTTCTCCGTTTTTAAAGATCATTAAAGTAGGAACGCTTCTGATTCCGAATTGTGCGGCAACTGCCTGATTTTTATCGACATCTATTTTGATTATATTTGCCGAATCTCCGATTGTTTTTTTAAGATCCTGAAGAATGGGAGCCTGCATTTTGCACGGACCGCACCATTCTGCGAAAAAGTCTACCAAAACGGGTTTATCCTGACTGATGATTTCCTGAAATTTGTTCATATTCTATTTTGTTTATTAATGGTTTTATTTGATTTCTTCATATTCAATTTCATCATTGATCTGCTTATGATTTTTGGCGGAAACCGAACAGCTTCCTCCTGAACAGCATGCGATATTCAGCAATGGCATCACTGTAAAAATCACTCCTGTAATAATCAGAAACCACATTCCTGATTTTAACGCTTCAATGGTGAGGAATATTCCCATTGCCAATCGCAGAAGTCTTACAAAGTTCCAGTTTTTAAATAGATTGTGAAACATTTTTTGATTTTTTATTTTACCGTAGATTTACTTTCGGCTGAAAATCAATCTATATTTTTGATTTTCTGCATCGTTTTTACTACATTTTCTAAACTTCCGCCATTCACCACATTTGAAATACCGTTTTTTTCCAGTGTTCCTTTTGCCATGGCGCTTCTGTTTCCGCTTCTGCAGAATACAATGATCTCGCTTTTGTTTTTAAACTTTGAAATCTGATTTCTAATTTCGTTCAGTGGAATATTCTGTGCGCCTTTTACACTTCCTGAAGCGAATTCGGAAGGAGTTCTCACATCAACCAGAAAAAAATTGTTTTCCAATGCATTTTCCAGTGCGGAGTTATCTTTTTTGCCAAATAATATGGATAATAAGTTCATTCGTACAATATTTACAAGGACAAATTTCATGATTAAAAAACTGTTTTATTGCTACTTTTGTTACATAAGTATTTTTCTAAATTACTTTGATAAAAGATTGACGAAAAAAAGCCACACATTCCGAAGAACCGTGGCCTGAAAAATAGATTTTAGAGAAGATTATATGATGATAGAATTATGCAGTTACTTCAATTGCCTGCTCTTTCTTTTTAAATTTCTGAAAAAGGAAAATATTCCAGAGAATCATCTCATAACCGTAAACCGTATCTTCAATCGGGATGGTTAAGATCCTGATTCCCAGAAAATGTTCCGGATTATAATTTACGATGGGAGAATCCAGTCCTGTACCGGTAAGAATTCCGTTAACACTTAAAAAACCGGGCATTAAAATCAAATAAATAAAAGAGGCTTTGCCAATCCATCTTGCGTTTAGTATGAAATACAGTACAAACATACTGATCGCCGTCGTTAAGCACGTCATAAACGGATAGATTCTGTCTCTACAGTACAATGCGAGAATAATTAAAGTAACGATAGAAAAAATAACGAATATTTTCTCCATCTCTGGTTTCCAGTCGAGCTTAAAAAATTTATCGAGGCAGAAGTAGGTAAACATGCAGGAGAAAGGGATACAGAAGAAAAAAAGTATTTCTTCTATCGGCAGATTAACAATTCTGAGTCCTATAAGATATTTATCGTTAAACCACCACACTCCTATTTTGGTAAACCAGATATCCCAGATGATAAAAAACAGGGCTACAATAGAGGAAGCAAGAATAAATGCTTTAAAATGTCTGTTGAATTTTATCTTATGATGAAAGGAAAAAATGAAGCAGACAATAATTGTAAAAAAATTAACTAACAGATAGGTATATTGCTGCATTTTCAGGTAGTTTGTTTTTTAAAATACATTTTGAAGTACTTTACCGGAACCCAAAGAAATCCGAAACACTCCCCTCTTTCTTTTCCTGTATGTTTATGATGCTGCTTGTGCGCTCTCCGGATTGCCAAAAGGTATGGATTCTGGGTATTTCTGAGAACTTTAAAGCGCTGATGAATGAAAATATCATGAACGAAAAAGTAGGCCATTCCGTACAGGGCAATTCCGACTCCGATGTAAAACCAGTGGTTAAAATTCTGCATGGTTCCGTAATACATCAGAATAATCGTAGGAACAGCAAAAATAACGAAGAAATAATCGTTTTTTTCCAATGGCCCGTCGTTGCTGTGATCATGATGATCTTTGTGAAGTGACCACAAAAAACCATGCATAACATATTTATGGATAATCCACGTCATTCCTTCCATAATAAAGAATGTGGCAGCTACAATTAGAAAATTCATTATTTGGCTGTATTTTTATTAAACATCTCTTCCAAAATCTTATATCTGTACGTGAAAATATCTTCCACTTTTTTCTTTACAAGAACAGTGTGCGCAATTTCTCCCAAAAACCCCAAAGGCAATTCGTAATCCACCGTATCTTTCATAAAAATACCATTTTCATTGGGAATAAACTCGTGATGATGATGCCACAGCTTATAAGGTCCCTGTTCCTGAAAATCCGTAAAACTCTTCTGATAATCTACCTGAATAATTTTCGTTCTCCACTTCATTTTTATTCCGAACAAAGGAGAAACGTAATAATCAATGTTCATTCCTTCGTAGATTTCGTCATTTTCCATTTTGGTGCGGACAACAAAGTTCATCTCTTTAGGAGTAATTTTGGAAAGATTGTTTGCCGAAGAAAAAAATTTCCATGCGGTTTCGATATCACAATTCAACTGCTGCTCTCTGTATAATCTATGTCTCATTATTAAGGGTATAAAGTGAATGTATCTACAAAAAAGATGTTTTATATTGTACATAGCTGCTCATCATCAGAGAAAGTTTTCTTCCGTTGGATATTCTTATTCTCTGGTTGATAATTTTGGTTGCGGATGTTTTTTTAATTTTTCTGAAAAGTGAAATGTAATATCTGTATGCCAAATAAACGCCGAATCTTGAGGATGGAGGTAATTTTCTGATGCCTTCCAGTGCAATTTTAAACTCTTCTTCAATTTCTTTTTCAATCTGAGCTTTTACTGCATTATCAAAGTATGAAATATCAACATTTGGGAAGTAAGAACGTCCTAAGATCTTATAATCATCTTTCATGTCGCGAAGGAAATTCACTTTCTGAAAAGCCGATCCTAAAGTCATGGCATAAGGTTTCAGCCTTTCAAATTCATCAATATTTCCTTCTGTAAAAATATGAAGACACATTAATCCTACCACTTCTGCAGAACCCAGAATATATTCTTTGTATAAATCTGAATTATAATCAATCTTCTGGAGATCCATTTCCATACTTTTCAGAAACTGATGAATCAGCGCATGATCGATTTTATATTGATGAACGGTTTCCTGAAAAGAGTGAAGCACAGGATTCAAAGAAATTTTATCTTCCAAAGCACAGAATGTTTCTTCTTTATATTTTGAAAGAAGTTTCTGCTTATCATGATCATGAAAACTGTCTACGATTTCGTCGGCAAGACGCACATAACCGTAGATGGCATAGATTGGATTCCGTATTTTCGGAGAAAGCGCCATAATTCCTAAAGAAAAACTGGTGCTGTACTGTCTGGTTGTTTCCCTGCTGATTTTATAAGACAGGTCATCAAAAAGTTTTTTCATAGTTAATTCAATTTAATTGCTTCTCTGGCGACTATTTTACCTGATATAATGGACGGCGGAACTCCTGGTCCCGGAACCGTTAGCTGACCTGTATAAAGAAGGTTTTTAACTTTTCTGTTTTTTACAGAAGGTTTTAAAACTGCAGTTTGTGATAAGGTGTTGGCAAGACCATACGCATTTCCTTTGTATGCGTTATAATCTTTTTTAAAATCTTCTACGCAGTAGCTTCTTTTGTACTCTAATTTAGCAATAAGATCTGAAGTTCCGGTATGTTTTTCCAGTCTTGAGATCATTTCAAGGAAATATTTTTCTCTCATTTCTTCAGAATCTTCAATTCCCGGCGCAACAGGCATCAGAAGAAATACATTCTCTCCGTTTTCCGGTGCGGTATCTTTATCTGTTTTTGAAGGGCAACAAGCGTAAAACAATGGTTTGGTAGGCCATTTTTTATCTTCGTAAATTTCATTGGTATGAAGCTCAAGATCGTTTTCAAAAAATAAAGTGTGATGGGTAAGATTGGGAATCTTTTCGTTAAAACCTAAATAATAGATAAGACATGAAGGAGCAAATACTCTCTTTTCCCAATATTTTTCGTCATAATTTCTGTGAGATTCCGGAAGTAAAGTTTCGGTATGCTGATAATCTGATGAAGCTATAACTGTATCGAATCTAAATTCCTCACCGTTTATTTTCAGACCGACCGCTCTATTGTTTTCAAGAATAATTTTCTCGACGTTGGAATTAAAATGAAAATGCACTCCGTTTTCGGAAGCGATCTGCATCATTGCCTGTGTAACTTTTGCAAAACCTCCCATCGGATACCATGTTCCCAATTTGTAGCCGCCGTAATTCATTAAACTGTAAAGAGCCGGAATATCTTTTGGTGCTGCTCCTAAAAAGATTACTGGAAATTCCATAAGCATAATAAGCTTAGGATTTTTGAAGTATTTTCTTACAAAGCGCTGAAAATTCGTCAGTAAATCTAATTTTAAAGCACTTTTTGCAATTTTTGGAGAAACAAATTCAAACCATGAATGGCAGGGTTTATTAACAAAATCTTTCATGCCGACTTCATATTTGTACTGTGCGTCGTTCATAAACTCGTCAAGTTGCTTTCCTGCTCCTTTTTCAATGCTTTCGAAAAGGTTTTTCATCTCTTCATAGCTTTCCGGAATTCCCATCACTCCGTCTGAAAATACCATTTCAAACTGAGGATTCAGAGGAATAAGATCGTAAAAATCTGAAGATTTTCTTCCAAAATCGTTGAAAAAGGCTTCGATAATATCGGGCATCCAATACCAGCTTGGTCCCATATCAAATACGTAACCATTATCCGTTGTAAATTGTCTGGCTCTTCCTCCCACTCCACTGTTTTTTTCGAAAACATGAACTTCGTATCCGTCTTTGGATAAATAGGAAGCTGCCGACAAGCCGGAAAATCCTGAACCGATAATTGCTACTTTTTTGCTCATAGTTTTAGTTTTTGAATGTGTATTCCTGATAAACGGTGTTGATAAGATCTTTGCTGTCGATATTTCTGGAAAATATCGGATGATGAAAACGATCAAGCTTGTTCAGAATACGTATAAGTTCCATTTTTTCTATATGATTTAGGTTTCCTGCAACAATATTTGTAGCAGTGCGGATCTTCTCCATTTGTTTTTCCAAAGCCAGTCTCCCTTTTTCTGAGATGCTGATGTACTTACTTCGCTTATCGTCATCAGATTCGGTCTGCTCGATCCATCCCTGTTTTAATAATCTTGTAATAATGAGCATTCCCGCAGGTTTTTCCTGAATATTTTTTTTAATCAGCTCTGTTTTGGTCATTCTTCCAAAAGCTCTCAGATTAATCAGGTATATAAATTCTTCCTGCGTAGAAAATTCGGAATCCGCGATTGCAGATTTAGAATAAGTTTTTGCATATCTGTTAAGATGTACCAAAAGTGTATTAATGGCACTTTCAGGACTTCTTCCATTCTCTTTTCCTTCCCAGTAGGGTTCTGTCTCCTTATTCTTATTTTTAGAAGATTCTTTATCAGATATCCAGGATTTAAATCCATCAATATCTTTAGAATATAAATTTCCGGAATTTTCTGCTTCAAATTCTTCTAATAATCCTATTATGTCTTTAATCAAAGAATATTCCATTTTGTAAAAATTAGTATACAAATATACTATTTAATTTAAACTAATAAATATTTATACACTTAAATATTTTTTATTACCTTTAAAAATTATAAGATCTGGGTATGAAAAATGATTCTGAAGCGGAAAAAACAGTTTCTGTTGATTCTAAAAAGTATATTAATGATTATCTGCATTCCTGTGTAAAAAAGGAATTCGGACTTGAAATCTTTTTCGGCGAAGAATACGAAATAATGCAGAACATTGTTTCCAATAAATCTATGATTGTCCCTACATTTTCCGATTCCATTATAGAAAATCCCAAACTTCATGCTTTTCTGAAAGCACATATTGCGCATCTTAATAAAGAAATGTTTGCTTCTGAGATTTCATAGAAACAACTGATAAAACAAAATTATGAAAGGCGTTCTGAGAATTTCAGAATGCCTTATTTATTTCCAACCCCAAAATTCCCGATGTAAAACATCTCAATTCTGCATTGTTTATCTCCTGAAACAGTTCAGAAAAATCCCAATTCAATTTTTCAAAAAGATAAAACAAAACAGAAAGACAAAAGCTCAATTATGTTAAGTTTAAAAAATAAATAACTAAAATTCAACATATTAAAATAAAATAGATACACAATAGATAGGCTTTTTTTGTGTTTAAACAGGTTTGTTTGCGTTCCTTTGAACCAGAAAACATAATCAGTTCCAATTGTCCCGTTTTATTTATCCATCTGCAAAAAACTTTTTTAAAATGAAAAAAGTTTTTACTGTTTTTATATTACTGCTTGTTCAGTTCTGTCCTTCTCAGATTTTCGTATCAGAAGGAACATATATTTATGCAGAAAAAGAATCACTATTCGACTCAGTTATAACAAAAGTTCCGATAGATCATAAATTATCTGTTAAAATTTCGTCTGAAAAAAACAGCAAAAAAAGTCTCAGGGAAAGAAGAACAAAACATAAAGGTATTTCCAGAAAACTTGATTCGGTAAATAAAAGTACAGCAGGAAAAAAAATAGAAAACAAAGAATCTTCCGAGGTAAATTTTAAAGATTTCCCCAATACAAACAATCACTTTCAAACAACTAAGAGACAAAATTACGCTGTAACATCTACGCAGGTTTTTAAAGTTATAGACATAGCTGTAACAAAATATCTTGTAAACCAAGATTATGATTACAGTGAAGTAAAAATTTTAAAATCAAAAATTTTTCATTTTTTCTCTCAACCAGCCAACGTATGTTTTTCTGTAAGACCTCCTCCTATTCTTTCAATATAAATGAAAACAATTTGATGAAATATTTTGGTGACTATAACCAATAAATAAAATTTTTAAAATAATGAAATTCTTTACAATTTTTTATAGAAAACATCAAAAATTCAGCTTTGCTTTATTTTTGATGTTATTGCTTTTAAGCAACATAAACAGCCTGAAAGCAGCTACTTATGATGTAAATAACAATGGAGACGGAACTGGTTCCTCAACAGTAAGAACCTTAAGATACTGCATTACACAAGCTAATTCGAATCCCGGAGCTGATATCATTACTTTTAGTGGATTAGGAACCGGGACTCATACAATTACTTTAACATCATCTCTACCTGATATTACAGGGCAAGTAAGTATTCGAGGATATACGGCAGCATCTGCAGTTCAAGGTCCTTTAGGACCATCAAGCAGTCGCAGTATCAGAATTCAGATTAATGGAAATGATATTACCTCCCATATGTTTGCTTTTGTTAGCGGATCAGACGGATCTTCCATCAGTGGTTTGGCAATGTATAATACCAAAGGAGTTTGTATTTTCTTACCGGCAAGTATTAACGGATTGCATATTTGGGGAAACTATTTTGGATTGCTTGGAAACGGCAGTGTTAGTGCTAATCCAGCCGACACCAGATTAGAATCATCAGCTCTGTTCATTGGCTCGACTTCTGCAACTGCAACTATTTCAAATCTAATTATCGGAACTAACGGTGATGGAGGATCAAATGGTGGTACAAATGATGTTAATGAAGGTAATGTTATTGCCAATACTTATCGTGATGCGGTTGCCGGCGGTAGTGTTAACGGAATATTTTTTTATGGAGATGTGGGTTTAATATTAAACAACAGTAAAGTAGCAGGTAACTATTTCGGACTTTTACCAGATGGCACAACGGTTTCATCAATCGGACAAAACGTACCTGCTGCTGAAGGAATGCCAATATCATTTATCGGAACAACTGGAACTAATGTTGTAATTGGAACTGATGCTAACGGAATCTCTGATGAAGCTGAAAGAAATATTATTTCAGGAGGTACTAATTATGGTATTGCTATAGAAAGTGGAAGCGGAATCAACATCGCAGGTAACTATATAGGAACCGATTATACAGGTACTGTGGCAAAACCAAATGCTACTAGAGATGGTTTTTATCCCGCAATTAATATTCAGCAAAGAGCAGGATTATTTGTACCTAATAATATTGTTATAGGTTTTGATGACAGAATTCATACTGCTGTTGATGCCCCATTTGTAAGAAATATAATTTCTGGTAATGGAGGCAGAGCTGTGGTTGCTGCTACTCTTGCAGGTGCAACTTTAGCTACAAGGACAAATAATATTGTCGTTGCAGGTAATTATGTAGGGGTTGATGCCACAGGAAATACAGCATTACCAAACGGAACATACAGTACAGCACTAACTTTTAGTACCGGAGCCGGAGTAAGCTTAAACAGTGTTACAAATTGCAGGATAGGAACCGACAGTGATGGTGTTGAAGATGCCTCAGAACGAAATATAATTTCCGGAAATCTTAACGGAGCCGGAGTTTACTTAGCATCCAATAACTTTGCGGTAAGTAATAATATTGTTGCAGGAAATTATATAGGTTTAGGAGCAAACGGAACAACCGCTTTAGGAAACGGAAATGCAGGTGTGTATATAAACTCAAATGGAAATGGTGCTAACAATAATATTATAGGATCTAATGATGATAACACAAGGGATGATATTGAAGCTAATATTATTGCCAATAATGGATATAAATCCGGAGCAACGATACGCGGTGGTGTGATGATTACCAATAGCAGTAGTGTCGCCGCCAATGCATCCAATAACAACAGAATCTCAAGAAATGTTTTTTATAATAATACGGGATTACCTATAGATCTGGCAAGTTGGAACGGAACCGCTAATGACTATGGAGTATCGCCCAATGATGGGGTGACAACAGCCAATCAGCCTAATTTATTACTGGATTATCCTGTAATTACTGGTTATAGCATTACATCTGCTACAACTCTGGATGTTTCAGGATACATAAGCATTTGTAATGGAAATGAGTCTACAGCAGGAGCTACTATTGCAGGAAATAAAACCATTCAGTTTTATAAAGTTGCTGATGATGGCGACCAAAATGGAGCCATTACAGGTGGAGTCTGTACCAGAGTAACCAGTCATGGTGAGGGAGTTCAATATTTAGGAAGCATTACAGGAGTTGCAAATGCTTTTAGTAATCAGACGTTAACATTTGTTTCAGGAGCTACATTTTCATCAGGTGATAAATTAGTAGCAATAGCGATCGATGCAAATGGAAATACTTCAGAATTTGGAGCTGCGGCAATAATTGCAGATTTAGCCGTAACAAAAACGGTAAACAGTCCAACAGCAGGAGTAGGAAGCAATGTAATCTTTACCATTACCGCAAGTAATGTAGGTCCGGATTCCGCAAGTAATGTTGTAGTAAATGACATTTTACCTTCCGGTTATACTTTCGTAAACGCCACAACTTCTGCAGGAACTTGGACAGCTCCGAACTGGACTATTGGAAACCTAACCAACGGAGCTAATGCAACACTTACCATTACAGCAACTGTAAAAGCAGGAGGAAACTATGCCAACACGGCTACAATTAGCGGAACATCTACACAGGCTGATCCTGTTTCCGCAAATAATTCTTCAACAGCAACAGTAAATCCAGATTCTGATGGAGACGGAATTCCAGACAGTACCGATGTAGACGATGATAACGATGGAATTTTGGATACAGCAGAATGCAGCGGAAGCACCATTCTTAATAGTACTTTTCCAACTACAGGTGGTAATACAGATACAGTACCTGACTGGACTGTTGATGGTACATATGGCGGTACTTGGGGTTCAGGTACGGGAAGAGTTAATCTTAACACCAATGGCCTTGAATTTAGAAGAGATGCAGGAACTACAACTACTTTATCAAGAAACATATCTAGTGTTTTCGGTACTACTTTTATCAATCTAAACAATTTGTATTGGTTTAGAACCACACAAGGTAATAATACAGGAGGTTTTACCTTCACCGTTTCGTATGCAGGAACAGTTTACGCAACAATTTCCTCCGCTACTGTTAATAATACAACATCGCCTGTAGTTACAGCTAATAACGGAGCATCTGTAAATATAGCTTCCCTTCCATTAGTAACATCAAACTCTACAAAATCTGCGAATAGTAATCTTATTATTGCTTTACCAAACAGCACTCCTGTTTCAGGGGATTTGGTATTTACTTTTATAGCTAACAGTGACGGTTCTCAAGTAAGAGATCTTGGAATGGGATCTGTAGTAATAAACTCATGCAGTGATACTGATGGCGACGGTATTCCGGATTATTTAGACTTAGATTCTGATGCAGACGGCTGTTCTGATGCAGGCGAAGGAGGAGCTGATATTGCCAATTCTGAACTGGTTACAGCAGGAGGATCACTCAGCGGAGGCAGCACAACCATAAACCAAAATCTCTGTGCTTCTGCAACATGTGTAAGCACAACAGGAATTAATATTGGCCTTCCGCAATTTTCATCATTGCCTACAGGATATAGCAATGCAACGGGACAAAGCATAGGAAGTTCTCAGAATACAATGGTAAAAGGATGTATTTGCTATGAAGATCCGACTTTAGTAGCGGGACAAACTTATCCTGTAAAGCAGGGAATTACAGTTTTGGGCAGAGCCGGAGGAAGCAATGCAAGCTGGCCGATGATCAGAAATTCAGCGTATACTGCACTAGAAGCCAAAACAAAAGGTTTCGTCATTACAAGAAACTCCAGTCCGGAAACTACGATTGCCATTCCGGTTGTCGGAATGATGGTTTTCGATACCGATGAAAATGCAGGTGCAGGATGCATGAAAATTTATATGGGAGCCGGAGCCGGCGAAGGCTGGAAATGTTTCAGCACACAAGGTTGTCCTTAATTCACTCATTTTTTGCAACCGTTTAAATGATGATTTATCCGGTTGCTTTTATTATCGTTTTTATTAATTTAAATTTTAAACAATGAAAAAGACCGCAATTATATTATTCGTTTTCATATTTGGAAAAGTTTTTTCGCAGGTAAGAATAGGATCTGCAAATTCTGTAGGAAATGTCAGCAGCACTTCCGTTCTTTTAGAATTCGGGACAGATAACGACAAAGGTATTATTCTTCCTTATACAGAAACCTTACCTTCAGGAACCAATAATTCTAAAGGAGGAACCTTTATTTTTGATGTTACTTCAAATACAGAGTATAAAATAAAAGTTAAAAATGAAAATACAGGCTGGACAGATCTAAGCGTTCGTTCCGGCTACTCTACCGTAATAGAAAATACAGTAAAAACACCACAGGCATTACCTTTAAATGATTTCAACGGAGCAAGGGCAATTATCGGAAATTCAGGCACATCTACGGACGGTGTTCTGGTATTGGATTCCCCAAATAAAGCATTGGTTTTACCAATAGTCTCCAATTTTACCAATATTAAAAATCCGTCTCCGGGAATGATGGCATTTCTTAAACATCCAACAGATGCAACGAAACACCGACTGATTATTTTCAACGGACAGAAATGGACGTTTTGGAAGCCTTAAGAATAAATCCAGTATTTTTTATAATTAAACAAAAGTACGTTTTAGCTACTATTAAAGCGGAATTTTACAAATAAGAGAGCAAACATACATTTAAAAAATATTCATATAAAAATGTAGAATCCTGATAGATGGGTATTTTTTTCACTATATAAAAATATTGCTCTTATTTTGGTCATTAAATCAAAAATTAACACAACTTGAACTTTAAAAATATTCATATTGGCTCGCTCATCAATCAGAGGATTATTGAGACGAATATAGATCTTACAAGAATTTGCAATTTTATGGGTAAGACAGAAAATGAAATTGAAGAAATACTGACTTCAGAAAGCATAGATGCAATTACCATTTTGAAATGGTGCAAACTTCTGGAATACGATTTCTTCAGGATTTACAGCCAACATTTAATCCTGTACTCTCCACCTACCTCCGCATTGAATCTGATAAAAAAAACAACCCACAGATCCAGCCTTCCTTCTTTTCGTAAAAACATCTATACCAAAGAAATTATAGATTTTATTCTGGATCAGATCAATTCCGGAGAGCTTAGCAGAAGTCAGGTTATCGAAAAATACGGCATTCCTAAAACCACTTTATACAAATGGATTAATAAATATGAAAAGATTAATAAATAGATTCAATTCTTAAATAAAAAAGCCCATAATTATGAAGGAAATCCAGCCCAATTATAAACTTATATTTTCAGATATTCTGGAGAAAAAACATCCTGAAAAACGTAAAGAATGTGAAAAAATTCTCAGAAAAAAAACATTGTCAAGTTTTGATATCATCAACCTCAACACAATTATTTTCGGGAAAGAAGTTCAGAAAAAAGACGAAAATCAAAAGCACAAATCCTATAAGAGGTCTGATATAAAAAAAATTATAGAATACCAGAAAAAAAATAATCTGAATAATATTGAAACTTCCCTTCAATTTAAGATAAGCAGAAATACAATTTACAAATGGAAACTTTACGAAAAAAAGAATCTGATTTAAAAAAAGTTTCGTAAAACAAAAAAAATAAAAACTGATTTTCAAAACATTACAGTAAATAGATACAGAATAGATGCCTATTTTTTTTGAGCTATCACAAAAGATTATTTTTCTTTGCAAACAACAAAAAAGGAGGTAAATCACAAATGAATCCAATAATCACGTTGCAAAACTTTTTTCATTTCCGAAGAAAGTTTTGTTTTTTATAAGAAGTTTTTTTTAATTTTTTAAAGAAAATTATTTTCTGAGAAATGGATAAAAATTCTGTCTGAAAAAAAAAGAAAAATGTACTTTACGTTTTTCTGTATTCACGAAAATCAAATCTATTTAAAGGAATATCCGGAAAGGATAGGTTTAATAATCTGTCTTTTTTTAAATTATAACTGAATACTGTTAATTTTAAGTAATTTTATTTTGTGATGATTGTACTAATTTATGAATTCAAATAAAGCATTATTTTTTTTAGTAATTTTACTCTTTTCAAATTTTGTTTTGGGTCAAAAGTCCAAAAAGCAACTTGATTCCCTTTTCAGCCGTCTTTTGGTAATGCGTTCTGAAGGAAAACTGAACGAATCTTTGGTTGTATGCAGAGAATTAATTTCAGGATATGAACGGCTGAAAGACGAAGAGAAAGCTCTAAAAACCTACATTATTGCAGCCAATGTATCGAGTAACCTTTATAAAACAAAGGAAAGTCTTGCTTTTCTGGATATTGCTTCAAAAAAAAATGAAGCATTGAATAATGACGATGTTTTCACAAAAATAAACGCTGAATATGGAAGAAATTATAAAAATCTCGGATTTTATGCGCTGGCTCTGGAATACTATCAGAAAGCTATAGATGCCGCGAAAAAAAGCAACAGCAAGCCCAATCTGGAGTATTGTTACAGTCTGCGTTCCGTTGTTTATGAAGAGCAAAAAAATTACTCCAAAATGTATTCGGATCTTTTTAAAGCCCACGAAGCAAATCCTTCAGCATACACCGCTTCAAGACTCGCCAAATATTTTACATCATTCAAAAAAAATACAGATTCTACAAAATTCTATTTGGATCTGGGAGAAAAATTCGATCTTTCTAAAAAAATAACCTCGTTCGAAAGATCAATCTTAGACCGGAACTGGGGAAGATATTATTTAGAAAAGGGAGATTATAAAAATGCAGTTTCCTATTTTGAAAAATCTCTTGAAATTTCCAAAAAGCTGAACAAACCTCAAGATATAAAAGATACCCACAGACTTTTGGCGGATGCTTATAAACTGATGAATCAGCCAGATAAAGCTACTGAAAGTTTAGAAAAATATACCAAGATTAACGACAGTCTTTCTGTTGAAAAACAAAAAATACAGGATTTCCCCGTAAAAAAAATCATTCAGGAAAAAGAAATCAGCAATCAGAAAACGTATACCAAACTGTATTTTTTCATTGCTTTGACGATTGTATTATTTATAGCGATATATCTTTATACTTTAAAAAAACATAATGCCCGAAAAAAAGAAAATATTGCACTGATAAATACAAAAGAGGAAGAAAATATGCAGCTTCAGCAAAAGGTAAATGAATCTTTTGAGGATATCATCGAGCTTGCCAAAAGCAACAGTCCAGAATTTTTCACCCGTTTTCAGGAGGTTTATCCTGAAGTTGTGAATGAACTGCTGAAGATTGATCCCAAATTAAGGGTCTCAGAACTCACTTTATGCGCTTTCATCTATTTGGGTTTTAACACAAAAGACATTGCAGGCTATACGTTCCGAACTGTGAGTACTGTACGAAACCGAAAGCATAACCTGAGAACCAAACTGAATATTCCGGCGGAAGAAACTACGGAATTGTGGTTTAAAAATCTTGGAAAAAAACTTTACTGATTCTAAATTTATCTTCAAAACATATTAAACCAAAACTCCTCAAGCTTTTGAGGAGTTCAATAAAAAAGTAAAATGGGTGAAAAAACAAGTGTATCAATAATTTTAATCAAAATCAAGTAATCCGTCCGTGAGAATCTTCCACTGCATTTTCCCGAATCCGAAAATTCCGCCTAAAGCAATAAAAAAATTTCTTACTTTATCCCAAAAAGACGCATTGAAATTAGGACTTTCGTTCCTGCCGTAGATTGCGGCTTTTAAAATATTGCCTTCTCTGGAAATCAACATATTGGATGTTGCTGCAGGAGTATAAAAATGCGCAATATGACTTATCAGCTTATTGGGCTGTTTGGAAGGTCTGCACATCATCAGATACGATTCACTTCTGTCTGTATCCCTGTGAGAAATATTGATAATCTCCACCCAATCATATCCTTTAGCTTCTACCGTTCCGGGATCCGGAATGGAAATTCTTATAAAATCGCCTTTTCTGGGAATTCGGTCTGCAACGTTTCCGGAAGCATCAAAATGTTTAAAATCAGCAGAAGCTTTACCACAGTATTCTTTCCAGCGATTGATGGAGAAAAAACGCTCTTTAAGAACAGCAAATTTTGAATTGATTTCTAAAATCTTACACTGTTTGGTACTTTCTGTATCGTGGAATCCGCCTTTCTTCTGGATCGGAACTCCCGGAATCTGTTTCGGCTTCATACTTCTTTCTTTGTGATTATTTACAAATTTAAAAATCTGGATATTAAATCATTATGAGCAGGATCATAGTAAATTTAAATAATCGAAATTTTCCTTTTCAAACATTCAAATAAAAATATCCTCAAAATCATTTTACAGATTCTGAGGATCTTCTTAAAAGTTCTTTTTTGATCTTTCCTATTTAACAGCCATCATCGCTTTTTCGGATTCCATCAAATGATGTTCCAGCGTTGGAAGCGTTGCGCTTGCAAAAGATTTCAATGATGCTTCAGAACCCGCTGAAGCTTCTTTTTTAAATGCCGCAATATCTTCTTTATGATCGCTTACCATAAGATTTGCATACGCTTTATCAAAATCTTTTCCTTTTTTGGCTTTCAGATCGTCATACATTTTCTGTTGATCGGCATCCATAGCAGTCGGTAAAGTATAACCTACCGTCATTGCCCATTTTTTCAGTTCTTCATTAGCTTTGGTGTGATTACTCACCATCATTTCTCCCAAAGATTTTACGGTAGCACTTTCAGCATTGGTTGCAGCCAGTTTTCCCAGCATCACTTCCATCATTCCGCCTTTTGCAGCGGCATCGGCAAACATTTTGTCCTGATCGCTGAGAGAAGCAGAGGCGTTTACCGCAGGTTGCGCTGCAGTTGTAGCAGAATCGTTGTTCATCATTCCGGAATCTGCAGGAGCAGTCATTGCTGTGCTGTCTGTAGAAGTATCTACATTTGTCGTTTCATTTTTTTTACACGCTACCATTGCTGCGATGGCAAGAATACTTAAGATTGAATTTTTCATAATGATATTATATTTGTGGTTTGATTTTCGGGATATTTCTTTAATTGATTTCTAATCTGTAACAATTTGTCTGCCAAAAACTTAAAATAAATCCTGATATTAAAATAACGGATACCACAGTTTTTGATTAAGGCTAAATATTTTTCAGAAAATCATAAACTGCTGATCTCGGATTGGGAAGAAGAAGGAAAGGAATAAGGTGAAATATGATGCTTCAGCTCGAAACTGAATTCCGGAAACTGATGTAAAGTAAAATTATATTCAATATGTTTTTCGGTAAGGAGTTCTTTAATGGCAGCAATAAGATTCTGGATCATCCAGATGTGGAAGGAATATTTCTGATCCGAAAAAAAATCTATCTTTTTCAGGACATTCAGAAAAGTTCGCTGTACGATTTCTTCTGCCAGTTCTTTGGAGGAAACCGATTTCAGAGCAAGACCATACAATATACAGCCATAGCTTTTGTAGAGTTTCTCAAATCCCTGCTGCCGGTTTTTCCTTATCAAAATACACAAGGCGACATCTGAGCTGTTTTTGGTATTCAATTTTGTCATTTGGTGGTTGCGCTATTGTATTGAATAATACTCATTTTCACGTCATCCAACGTCATTAGAAACTTAAAATGATAGAACAGAACATCAACTCAACTGGCAAATCTCTACACTCTATAAATAAAATTTTATGATTTCTATCTGAACGATCAGATACAATCTATTATACAAATGCTATGCTAAAAATTCTAATTTTGAAAAATTATGAAATTAAAACTTGAAATTCTTTAAAAACGATGCGTACAACATAATGTAAATATGATGAATTATTGACTAAAATATAAGACTTTGGCTTTGGTTTCGATATTTTAGTATATAAAAAAAGATTGCCTGAAAGACAATCTTCTAATAATGAACATATGTTCAATCCTAACCTTTATTTACTTCCCAAAAAACAAATCCGCCTCAGCTTTTCTTCTTCTCACTAGACCTGCAAGAACTTTTCCGCCCGCTGTTGTATATTTTGTGACAAACCAGTTTCTGATGGATTCAGGATCTGCTTTTTTATTGATTAACGAAAATAATGTATCGGAACCTCCTGTGTTGTAGGTGTGCGAAACAAGCGCGTCGAACTGATTTTGTGTAAGGGGAATTTTAATTTTTCCGTACACAATTTTTTCATACGTCGGTAAAACTGATGCAAACAGTTCAGTTCCTTTTTCTTTTGTAATCGGCGGATCTTTCATGGTCACTTTTTTATCTCCGGGATAATAGGTATTTCCGTACCCGATTGTAGGAATTCCGGCAGAATCCAGATAAGGTTTTGCACTGAAACCTTCGAATGATAAAATGAGCTGTATTCCTTTTGGTGATGTTTTCATTTTTTAAAATATTTGTAGGTGAAAAATGCCAGTATTAAAATTCCTGCAATAATGGTAATTACGATCCATGCTCCCGCCTGAAATCCGGTCACCTTTATTTTTTTTGTTTGTGCAGAAATTGTAAGATCAGACTCTTTTTGAGTTTCTCTGGAAATAACTTTTCGATCATTATTCCGCATAAGATTTACTGACTGTTCTTTTTTTGTCTCAGAAATTTTGTTGTCCGATTTTGCATAATGGGTATTGATGATATATTCTGCATTCCCGACAATTGAAATACTTTGAAGAGTATCTTTCCCTACAATATTATGATAAACAAAAGGACTGGTTTGATCGGATCTGCCCTTGATTAATATTTCTCCGGACTGTTCGTCCTTTCGTTTTTTTGAAAGCGTTTCTGAAGAACTGTTCTCTACTGACCGCTGACTTTTTGTACTCAGGGAATCTATTTTTACCAGTTCTGATTCCTGCTTTTTTTCTTCATAATTAGTGATCAATTTATTTTTAGTTCTACAGCCAGACACGATGCTCATTAAGGCAATCAGCAGTAAATGTTTTGCATTCATGATGTTGGTATTTAAAGTTCAATTTTGTTAAGAGAATATTTTATCCTCTTTTAAATATTCTTTCCTGATACTTTCAAGCAGCATCTCTGAATTTGCTCTGTAACCGGATTCTTCCGACGAAATTACTTTCAGACAAACATCCTGAATGATGTTCATGATATTAGAACCCGTAAGTTCATATCTTCTGGAAACCTGCTCCAGATTAATATCTCCAAGATCTAATTGCTGCGGTAGATTATGCTGCCATATGCGCAGACGTTCTTCATATCCAGGATTATTGAATTTTATACAGCTATGGAAACGTCTCGTAAAGGCTTTATCCATATTATTTTTAAAATTGGAAGCCAGAATAATAAGTCCTGAAAAGGTTTCTATTCGCTGTAACAGATAAGAGACCTCCTGATTGGCATATTTATCATGCGCATCGCGAACGTTGGTTCTTTTCCCGAAAATAGCATCTGCCTCATCAAAAAACAGGATCCAGTTTTTGTTTTCCGCTTTATCAAATAATTTGGCGAGCTGTTTTTCTGTTTCACCAATATATTTGGAAACGAGCATGGAAACATCCACTCTGAAAACAGGTCTTTTCGTATATTTCCCTAAAAGACTTGCAGCAAGGGTTTTTCCTGTTCCCGGATCTCCGTAAAACAGTACTCTGAAACCCGGTTTAAGTTTTTTCTGCATTCCCCAGTCTTCCATAAGAATTCTGCTGCTGTTGTACCACGCTTCAATCCCCTGAAGCTCATCCAAAGTATCCTGAGGAAGGATTAGATCTTCCCATGTTCTGCTTGTATGAAGCTGCTCTGCCGGGAAATCATTACTCATTTTAGGAAGCAGTTCTGTTCCGAACATTAAAGCCTCAAAAGCATCCTGATGAATGTTTAGCTGGCTGTTTATGGACGTGCTTTCCTGTCCTGAAAAAACAATAAGTTCCTCTCTTACAAGTGTTGAATTCTGGCTAAAATTATCTAATGCCTTCAGTCTCTGCTGAATATTTTCTCCGCCTAAAATATACTGTACTGACTGAATCGTGGGATTAAAAAGTCTGCCATTTTCATTAACCGAACAAAAATCGAATAATGAACCGGCAGGAAATTCCAGATAAATCTTTTTCAGCAAGGAAGGTTCCAGTCTTGGCAGCAAAGCCATTAAAAGGATAATAATTTCCTCATGTGTAAGCTTTTTTTCCAGAATATAATTTCCCAAATGAAAGTTTTTGTAATCGTATGGATTAAATTCGGGAGCAGTAGTGAAATCATCTTCCGGATGATTAAGACGCCAAGTAATAACGCTTTCTAAATGGATGAATAAATGTTGTAGTTGTGTTGGTTGCATTTTTGTCATTTTAAACCTCAAAATTCACCTTTTTCAGGGAGAAATCCTTGCTTTTTGGATGACAGTTTCTGTAGTTGCAGCAGAGTTGCAATTCGTATTTTTAAAATTGTTTGAGTTGATCTTAAAAGACTTAGATTATAAAAATCTAAGCCTAAAATTCTACAATTGATATAATGGTTTTTACGTTATGAAATTGGATCCAATAATGACTCTTTAATGGTAGTTCCGGTAGGTAAAATATGATTAAGAATCCCTGCGATTTCCTCATTGTTTTCATTAAGAACCGCGTCTTTTAATTCCTCTGTTCCGTTTTCGATGAAGCTGTTTAAAAGATTTTTTGTAATTCCGGATTGCTGATAATTTGAGTAATAGCTGAAAAGGGAATCAATATGTTGTTTTACGCCTAATCTTACGCCGGATTCTTTAAGATAGTCAATAATTCGCTTGCGTCTTTTAATAACCAATTCTGCACTTTCTGAAACAGAAAGAGGTACATACACACGTTTAATAAGCACAGGATTTTCATAGATATCGAACCATTTAATGAGGATATTTAATCCTTTTAAAAATCCGTTTTCATCCAGTTCATCTGAAAAGATTTTCTGAATTGCCAGACTCGTCTGTTCCTTGTCTAAATAGTAACCGGCAACGGCTTTTCTTCCTTTTTCATAACTAGGTTCCCCTTTAACGATTCCATTCAGAATGGTGATATCTTTTGCCATTAGTTCAAAAGGCGTAAGATCTTTAAGATGCTGGTTTTGTTCAAATATTTTTAATTTCATTAGTCTTGATTTTGATAATTACATTCAATTCTTATATTTCTGATTCCCATTGCCACATCACCACCCCAACCATTTTCATTATTTTCTCCTGCATACAAGTATCCCGTCATTATAAGCTGATTATTGTCTACATTGTAAACTTTACATTCAATATGTTGATTAATTTCTTTGAGATCAGCTTTATAGAAAAAATAAAGATTATCCCATAAATTATAGTGATTAGTAACACTGTCTCCATTTGAAAACAAACTTCCCCAATAAGTTGCATGAGCTCTATACATAATATTTACATTAGTATTATTAATAAATTTGATATTGGTATTAATGATGTTTATTTTCTGACCAAAATCTATTTTGGAGAACGTCAAAATAATTTTGTCATTAAAAGTTCCTAAATCAAATCCTTCAGGTAATACCTGCAAATTATTTCCTATAATTCTTTCCACAGTGAAGCTAGAATTAGAGTTAGTATTAATCTGGTAGTTGAAATAATAGTATTCTGTTTCGGCAAGTTCATCCAACTGAAACTTTTTTATTTTAACTGAGTAAGGAGCAGTACCAAAAAAGTACTTTCTTTGTTCCTGATAATTATTCGTTTTACTAACATCAATTAGTTGCTCTCCTTCATCTTGAGAATTAACTGTTAGCAAAATTTTTTCTTTTCCGAAATTGTATCCATGATATGCTAAATATGCGTTATCAATTGATGCCAAACTATTAGCTAAAATTACCGCTTCTTTATTTGTCGGGGTATCTTCTCTATGTTTAAATGCATCAATTAATTCTGCAAACTGACTTTGAGTAGGATATTTATTTTTTTCAAAGTAGATTTTTAGCTGCTCTCTGGTAGCTAATTTATTCTTTTCCATAATTTTATATTTTTTGTCTGGATTTCTAATATGATGTTTTTTAGTTTTGTGAAAGTATTTTACTTTACGTATTTTGTAGCTGCTGTGATTTATAATTAGCAGAAACCAAATTTTAAATAAATATGTTTTGAATTATTAAAATCGTTAAAAATAAAATGATTAAAATCGCTAAATTTAAAACTGGCTATCAGTACAATATGTTAATTTCAATCAATTATTTAAAGATTATTTTCTGCGAAAAACATTCATTTTATCATTCTATAATTAAGGCTCTATGTAATATCTAATGTTAGAAAAAGTGGGTAGAAGATCAACATTCCACATATGCCCCTGACAAATAACAAACCTGTAATCGCCAAGAAATGTTAAAGCATCGGTATTTGCTGTATAAATCGTACCATCACTGTAAGAAACTGTTATGCTTAGAACATCGCCAACTTTAACATAAATTATTGTTGCTTTAGTTGAAATTTGCTTATTTGCATACATCCCATATCCTTGAAATCCAAAAGCATCATCATCTCCTTTTAGAACTCCTATTTCTGGTTGTTGAATACCATTAGAATTTGACGTTCTGGCAAAACCGATTTGTCCTCCTTTCCAATAATTGACATGTGGACTCATACTTGAAGATACAACCACAACCCAATTTTTGTCACTAGGCATAACTATATTTGAGTTGACAGATAATTGAGTGGCAACAGTATCAGCTGCCACACTATTAAAAAATATTGTACCGTTAATTACGGAAACTCTATTCAGTTCATCTACTTTTTGAATTACAAAATCATTATCTTTTAATTGAATATATTGGTTATTTCTTATTGTTGCCATAAAGTTCTTTAAATCTATTAGGTTTTTTGGTAGTGGTGTAATTGGATCTGGATAAACATGATTAACTGTATAATTAACATTCGTTGTTTGAGAGTTAACAGTTAAATTATCAGGTATCGTTATAGCCACCTCTAAAGAATCTCCAATAGCTATTTGTTTAGTAGTTGGGTCTATTCTTAATACTTTGCCATATTGTGTTAAATTTCCAGTCTGATCAGTTAACCCTTTCAAAAAATAAGCATTTCCTAAAGTATTCCATGTAAAATCTGCATTCTGAGTGAAAGTTCTTGCCTGAGTATTGGTAAGATCTGCGGTAGCAATATTACTTCCCAAAGTTCCCCATGAACTTCCGTTCCAGAGATAATATCCGGCTGTGCCATCAGTCTGATAAACAATAGCTCCCGCCTGAATAGTTCCTAAAGAAATAGCAAGCCTTTGAGCCTGAGTCATTCTTGGAGCGATAAGCGCTGCTTTAGAAGAAGAATCAACAGACCAGATGATATTGTTGTAATTGTTACTCCCGATTCCTGAACTGGTTCCGTTATCCTGTAATAGGCTGTTAATAAATGTTGAGCCGTTCCATCTTCCGAGATAATTCGCTCCCATGGAAGGTTTATCGAATTTATTATTAAATGTATTCCAGTCTGTATTACTCAGATAACCTGAAGTATTCGTATTAGACTGAGATATGCTTAATGTTCTGTCAGACGATAAATTGCCTCCTCCCTGTAACGGAGAAACAGTATTGATAGCTACTGTTTTTTCTGCTTTAGCATCTAATGCGGTTTGCAATCCTCCAATGTTAGAAACTGCAAACATCACATTAGACAATACGTTTCCTTTGCTATCTTTTAACTGTAAAATATTTGAATTTAAAGCCAGTTGCGTACCTACATTATTCACAAAATCCGAAACTGGAATGCTGTCTAAAAGCTCATTGTCTGCATTATAAAGTTCTAATGAGGCTGTAGCCGTATTATATCTTAAATCTGTCCCTTCATTATCCAGAGACTGCAAAGAAATTTCCGACAATACATTTCCCTGAGCATCTGTTAATGACAATTTTTTGCTGGCAGGTGACCACAGAAGATCAAAGTCTAACGACAGATTTTCTAACCCTTCGATTTTTTCTTTAGGAATACTTTCCTTTTTATGCCAGTAAGAATCTAAAAATTCTGAGAACTGGGCTTCGGTAGGTTTCTTTCCGGTCTCAAAATAGAATTTTAGAATTTCTTTTGTAGTTGATTCATTTTTTTCCATACTTAATTTTTTAACTTTTTTAAGTTTTTAGCACAGCTGATTTGGATCCAATAGTATCTGTACTTGAGGGTTCAAAATTCCTTATTTTTTTCTTCTTATTAAAGTTTTTAGCCTCCTGCATTCTGTAGTTGCAGTAAGTCGTAAATTTTGTATAGCTTAAGAAGCTTTTATTTGACTGTGGGAAATTTTACTGTTTTTTCAAAAGAAAAAATAAGACGCTCATATTAATAGATGAAAAAGTATCCGAAAGGAAAACGAACATGAAAACTTTTATCGAGCTATCAAAAATTAAAAAGAAGAAAAATTAGAAATGAAAAACTCGGGTGTAAAAAAAGAAACTGCCTCATTTTTGAGACAGTTTCTTTTTATTATAGAAACAAATCATTTGACATAGGAAATACTCTCGGTACAAAATGATCCGCCTCAAATTTAATGGTAACATTCTTTGGAACATCTTTAATCTCTTTGATATAATTCCCTGTAAAACATAAGGAAATGAAACATTCGGAAACTAAATTAGATAAAAAAGACGTATCAAACTCTTTAATTTTATTGATCTCGAAAGTTAAAAACTCCAGATTAATAAGATGATCTAAATTCTCCACTTTGCTGATATTATTTTCACTTAAATTTAATCTTTTTAAATTTTTCAAATTATCCAATCCTTTGATTTTTGAAATCTCATTACGGCTTAAGTCTAATACTTCTAAATTTTTCAAGCTTTCCAAACCTTCAATTTCTTCTACATGAGTACTCGAAATAAGAAGTTGTTTGAGATTGCGTAAGGTATCCAAACCCTCAATTTTTTCTACTAAGGTTCCATTTACTCTCAATTCTTCCAAATAGGGAAAGCGCTCCAAATCGGTTATTTTTTCAATTTTAGTTTCTCCAATATTTAAAGAACGGATATTTTCATTAACATTTATTTTTTTTATATGATCAATTTTAGTCAGAGTGACATCTAACCGCCGTAGGAACTTTAAATGTTCCAAACCATTTACTTCGAGATACGGATTGCAACTGATATATAATATTTCTAAATTAATTAAATCGCCCAACAAAGAAGTATCTTTAAGTCCAGTTGCTCCCAAATCCAGATTTCTCAGACTTTTTAAATCTCCTAAATACCTAAAGGATTTTTCCGGTAATTTATTGCCGGTTAAATCTAATGTTTCTAACCGTGAAAAAGCATTTAATGGACGTAACATTTCCACATTACAATATGGAATGGCTAATTTAACAAGACTGTCTGCTATTGGTAATAATACATCAATATCCTTTAAATCAACCTTATTTAAATATAATGTTTTAATATTCCCATCTTCATCTACATCATAATAATTTTCCCAGATGTGTTCTTTGGAACGATTAATTTGAATATCAAACTCTTTTTTTAGTTTTTTTATAAAATCTGTCATGGTTATTTTGAAATTTCTCTGCTTAAAAGTTTAAAGATAAAATAAAAAAGGAAAATTTCTAATTGAAATTTTCCTTTTAAAAGTTTCCCAGTTATTGATCTTTCAAAAACTATTATAAACTAAGTTTATCTAAAAACATCAATCGGACCACGATACAATGACGTAGGCCAACGATGTTTGTCGTCATAATTAATCTTCACATTTTCAGGTGCTGCAGCTTGAATTTTTTCAATGTCTTTCTCACCACGTATGTATATATAACAGTCTGAAACTAAATTATTGAAAAACATTGTATCAAAATAAGTAATTGGCTTATTGGCTTCCAGTAATAAAAGTTCAAGATTTATCAGACTATCCAAATTCTCTACTTTGGTTATATGATTGTCATTAAGGTTCAACCATTTTAAATTGGTTAAATGATCCAATCCTTCTATTTTAGAAATTTCGTTTAAATTTAAGTCCAAAACCTCCAATTTAGATAAATTTTCCAAGCCTTCTATACGCTTTATACCCCGTGTAGAAATAAAAAGTTTTTTAAGATCTTTGGAATTTTCTAATCCTTCTATTTTTTTTACATGAGTACAATCTATATTTAAGCTTTCCAAATTAGGAAACCGATCCAGATGCGTTATTTTTTTTATTTTAGTTCCCTCTAATTTTAATGAACGAATATTTTCGTTTGCGCAGATGTTACCTATATTGTTAATTCTACAATAAGATGTATCTAAATAGTATAAAGATTTTAAACCTTCCAGGCCTCTTACTTCATAGAGACGATCACTACCACCAATGAATAACATCTCCAGATTCGTTAGATATCCAAGATATGACGTATCTTTAAGATTGACACCTCTTAAATCCAGCTTTCTTAGATTTTTCAAATGTTTTAAATACCCCATTGTAGAACTATGCAAATTATTCAGACGTAAGCTTAGTACTTCTAAGCGGGTAAACGATTTTAACCCTCTTAAGGTTTTAATTTTACAATCGATAACAGCCAGATTAATCAAACTTTCTGCTATAGGTAATAATACATCAAGTTTATTTAAATCAACATAACGTAAAAATAATGTTATAATCTTTCCATCTTTATCCACATCATAATAATTTTCCCAAATGGGGTCTTTGGAATAGATAATTTGAGTGTTAAATTCTTTTTCTAATTTTTTTATAAAATCTGTCATGGTTTTATCTTCTTTTCCAAACAACCTTCTTCATTGTTGATATTTTATTAAATTTCCAATATTAACTTAAAAGCCCGTAAAAACAAGGCTCTTATTATTATCGAAATAAATCCTTTGATGTATATAATGTTCTCGGTACAAAATGATCAGCTTCAAACTTAATTGTTACATTTTTTGGAACATCTTTAATCTCTTTGATATAATCTCCTGTAAAGCATAGAGAAATAAAACATTCAGAAATTAATTTATATAAAAAAGAAGCATCAAACTCTTTAATTTTATTAACTTCCAAAGTTAAAAACTCCAGATTAATAAGACGATCTAAATTTTCAACTTTGGTGATCTTATTTTCATTTAAATTTAATTTTCTTAAGTTTTTCAGACTATCCAATCCTTTGACTTTTGAAATTTCATTATAACTTAAGTCTAATATTTCTAAATTTGTCAAACTTTCTAAGCCTTCAATTTCTTCAACCTGAGTAGCCGAGATAAAAAGTTGTTTGAGATTCTGTAAGGTATCCAAACCCTCAATTTTTTCTACTAAGGTTCCATTTACTCTTAACTCCTCTAAATGAGGAAAACGCTCCAAATCAGTGATTCTTTTAATATCAGTTTCTCCAATATTTAAAGAGCGTATATTTTCATTAACCTTTATCTTTTTTATATGATCAATTCCACTCCAACTAACATTTAAGTGCTGTAACGATTTTAATTGCTCCAAACCATTTATCTCACGATAAGCGTTGCCACCACTAATAGATAATATTTCCAAACCAATTAAATCACCCAAAATAGAAGTATCTTTAAGATTAGTCCCCCCCAGATCTAGATATCTAAGATATTTAAGATATTTTAAATGTCTTAAAGTAGATCCATGCAAACTGTTAAGACACAAATTTAAGACTTCCAAACGTGTAAAATATTTTAATGATTCTAAAGTTCGGATATTGCACTTTACAAGAGCCAGATTTACTAAACTATTTGCAATTGGTAATAATACATCGAGATCTTTCAAGTTAACCTTGTTTAAATATAATGTTTTAATATTACCGTCTTCATCCACATCATAATAATTGTCCCAGATGTGTTCTTTGGAACGAATAATTTGAATATCAAACTCTTTTTCTAGTTTTTTTATAAAATCTGTCATGGTTATTTTGAAATTTCTCAGTTTGAGAGGTTAAAGATAAACTCTTTAATAAAAAAACTAAACTTTTAATTAAAGTTTAGTTTTAAAAGCTTTTTCTCAGAAATTATTTAAAGAAACTTATACTCGTATTTAGTATGAATATTTCCAGACATAATCTCTTCTATTATATCAAATTCATCATAGTCATCAGTATAATAGTCTGTTTTTTGTGTGGCTGCTATTACTTTAGTTCTCCTGTTTATTTCTGCAAATACTCTTTTAAGTTCTTTTTCGTGTGCTATTTCAAAAACATTTTCTCTAACATAAAAAATTACAGCTTCTATATTTTTGTTATCAAACGATCGAAAATGTACCGATATATTATAACCAAGTTCTTGTCCGTATTCATTATAACCCCAAAACATATTGTATTCATAATTACCTCCGGTAGGGTTTTTCTTAAATTCCTCTAAAGTTTTTAAGGCATCTTCCATAGTTTCTGCCTCTACTGTTTTTGAATCATCAAGGTTACTATCTGGGTTAGTATCTTCAAAATAAAAACGGCTATAACCATAAGCAATAGTGAAATTATTTTCCAGCATAATTTCATCTACTATATTTACAATATCTTTTGTAGGTGTCTTTTCTATTACAATAACAGTGTCGGTTGTAAAATTTCCCATAATTATTAAATTAGTTTATTAAAATTTTCAGTCGATGCAACCAATGGCGCGTTTTTAAATTTTGTATAATCTTCGCCTGTTCTATCTGCTATTCCTCAGTTACCTGATTTATTTCAATTAACTTTTTATCCATCTCATAATTATTTTTTCAGATCTGCTCATTTGAAGAAACAATTTGGGTATCAACTTATTCTTCTAAATTCTTTTTTAGTACATGACAAAAGTTTCAAAATATTGAAAATCAACAAGATAAAGTATTAATATTTGTTTAAATGACTGATATTTAGTAAATTAGAAGATGTTTCTCAGGCATTCAACTAAGTATACCAATACCAGTCAAGATTATAAAATTATAGAATTAGATTCAGTTTTAGAGCATAATTTTGAAACAAAAATCAATAAAGCCCGATTGAAATTTATTTCACTTTTGATTTTAGCTTTATGTAAAGTAAAAACAGTTAATTATCTGTCTTTGGCTAATGCTTTTGACAGTAATGCCACAGCGGGAAGTTCCTTCCGGAGAATACAAAGGTTTATGGCAGATTTTGATTTGCCCATGAAGTTGATTTCCGGTTTTATATTTAATATTTTGCCTGAAAAGGAAAATCTGGTTTTGGTGTTGGATCGTACTAACTGGAAGTTTGGAAGTTCCAATATCAATATCCTGATGCTTGGAATCTGCTATAAAAATATTGCTATTCCAATCATGTTCAGAACATTAGATAAAAGAGGTAATTCTGATACCACAGAAAGAATAGAATTAATAAGACAGTTCATCACCTGGTTTGGCAGGGATTGTATTAATTGCTTACTGGCGGACAGAGAATTTGTAGGGCATCACTGGCTGGAGTTTTTAAACAAAAACAACATAAGGTATTATATTCGGCTAAGGAAAAACTTCAAGGTATTTTGCTTTGATAGAAATCAGGAAAAACCTGTGTTTTGGCTGTTTAACAAATTAAAGAAAGGCGAGTTTTATCATCATCCGAAAATAGTGAAAATCAACGATGCTCTATGCTATGTATCTGGGGTGAAGGGTTTTGACAAAGAGGGCAAATTAGATACTTTAATTCTGGTTTCCTTTAATAAACCAGAAGAATCTTGGGAGTATTATAAAAAAAGATGGCAGATAGAAACTCTTTTTAAAGCTTTTAAAAGCAGCGGATTTAATATTGAAAGCACACATGTGACTGACCAGAAGAGATTAGAAAAATTATTTATGATCGTAATGATAGCCTTAGTTTGGTGTTACAAGATTGGTGATTTTGTAGATCAGAATATTAAAGCCATAAAAATAAAAAAACACCAAAGAAAAGCCTTAAGTGTTTTTAAATATGGGCTAAATCATCTCAACAACATACTTATGAATAGGTTAAACAAAATGAATATCAGTGTATTACAATTTTTGTCATGTACTTAGAAATTCTTTATAAAATCTGTCATGGTTATTTTGAAATTTTTCAGTTTGAGAGCTTAAAAACAGTCCTTTAATAGAAAAGGAACCTTCTATTGGAAGTTTCCTTTTTTTGTAAGGTTTTATTTAATCAATAACATATTTATATTTTCCATCAATTTAATCTCTTAAATCAATATCAAATTTTTTATTTTTTATATATTTCAGATTATATTCTAAATCTAAGTCCGTCCTAAAATCATCTTCACTATCTCCTATACTTCCCACCACTAATTTATAATCAGTACAATTAGCTAATTTTATAATAATGTCATTTTTTATTTCATTCTTATTGATATAGTTTTGGTGGCTTGCATTATAAAAGACTTCTATACCTTCAATAAATTCATCATCCCAAGAAACATAATTTATACTTAATGTAAATTCAATGTCATCATGTCTGTAAGATAATAAACCAAACCCTCCCCAAGAACATACTAAATCAATTATATCTTCATCAGTCATTGATCTATCTAATTCAATAGGTTCATGCTCTTCTTCGTTTCTTTTGTCATTAAAAATAACTCGCTGATAATAATTTTTTTCAATTAAAATATTTATTTCTTTAAGCTTCTTATGAAAATCAGAAAGAAATGTTTTTGGATCTTGTTTTTCTTTAAACAATATTAAAGTTGAATTGTAACTTCCCATAATTTATTATTTTTTATTTACCTTCTCTTACTTCTGTCATTCCTTTACTTAGTAACCATTTCTTTAATCTAGGATCAATATTGTCAATTGTGACTTGATAAACCCATTTTTTGGGAGGAATAATGACATTCCCATTTTTATCATATACCGTTCTTTTGTCATTAAAAATATCTCTAAGTTTTAACCATTGATCATAAGCATCACCAGACAATTTTTTCGCATCCGAAAAAATCGTTTTATTTTTAACTTCTATCATTTCTTCTTCTGTAAGAACATCAATTTCTGTAAATTTAATTAAACCTCCTTTGTCTAAAAAAACATCTACACCAATGCTAACGGACAATCTTCCACTGTCTAAAGCATCTAAAGCTGTTCGGACTTCGGCATATTCATCTTTAAGCTTCGAACTATTTCCTTGTATCATTAAATTAATCTTATCTAATTTATCTTGACCTCCAGAAATTTTAATCAATTTATTTCTTTCAATAATATATAAGGGATTTCCACTATCAAAATCAACTACAATTCTATTTCCATTTAGTGTAGGGTTAACTTCACCATGGATATGCACAGTTGCTTTATCTCTTTCAACTTTATCTGTAACAATTTTAAGTTCTTTTAGATCATAAGTTTGTTTTATATTTTCTAAACGTTTCTCTCTTTCTTTTGAAGTTAAACTATTATCTTTTAGCAATTGTGTACCTTCTCTTACCCCTTCTTCTAAATCCCTCTTCTTTTCTTCAGTAGTACGAAGGTCTTCCCCTTTTTTCTTCTTCTCTTTTTTATCACCAAAACCAATTTTCCCAAGCAATCCTTTAGCCTTCCCTTTAACAAAGTTCCAGAACTTCACAATGGCATTATTAATACGCTGTCTTATTTTTCTTACTACGCCGGTAACTTTATCTACCAATCCGCCAAGACCTGCCAAGGAAGCCAGAAAGCCTATCACGACTGGGATTGCTCTTCCCAATGCATTTTCTATCGCTTTCGCTACCGCTGCTACATTTCCGCTGGCAATCGCTTTAATACCTTCTGTAATGGCTTTTACCAGCTCCATGATCTGTGCAGCCTTCTGGATAAAGAATTTCACCAGATCGATAATCATCATTGCCGCTTTTACAAACGCTCCTGCCGGAGTAAGCAAGCCCAAAATAAACTTAATTCCTGCCTGTATTGCCTCCGTTTTAATGATATCGATAATGGTATCCATCACCGTAGCTTTAATATCGGCAAACTGGTCTTTCACATGTTCCCAAAGTCCGGCAAAACCATCTTTCTGAACAATCTGTACCATTTTGAAACTTCCTTCAAGTACCTTCATTGCAGGCTCTCCAACTACTGAAGCTCCAATTCCTCTATATTATCCCATGTTAATCCCATCATCTGGGTACTGATGGAGAAAATACCTTTTAACGAGAATATATCTTCCGGCAAAGTGAAAGAAATATTTTTCATTGCTCCGGTCAGCCCTCCGAAGAAACCGGTCTTAAGATGCGTATAGATATTGCTTTATCATAAAAGTCTAAAGTATTTTTGATAAAAAAAGCGAAACTCCCAACAGAAGTTCCGCTTTAATTTTTTTTGAAAATTTTTATTTGTTTTTATTAGAAAGGCGTAGACTTTCAAACTTGGCAATGAAATTTTCCCAAGTCCAATCAGGAAAAATTTTTGGCATTTCAGTTTTAAAGGTTTCTGTTTCTACCGAACCAATGCCTTCTCCATCCATATAATATAACAAAACTCTTTGCCAATGATTAAATACACGCGCTTCAACCGCCATTTGAGTATAGCCTTCATAATCCAAGTCTAAATTGTTTAATTCGTAATCACTTATACTCATTAAATACAATGATTCGTCTACTGTGTCTGGCGTTATAATAAAACCTACATAACTTTCTGGAGTTGGATAATCTAATGGTCTAAAATATTTAAGATCTTCATCTCCTTCACCATCATATAAACCTGCATCAGCAAATAAATACTGACTTGAGGCAAATTCTAATTTCCCTCCTATACCATTCTTTTTGTCATTCCACCATTCAAAACTGTAACCATCTGACTCATTTTTATAAAAATCTTCTATTCCTTTATGCACAACATCCAATTGGCTGAGTGCTGGTAAATCAATTTTTAAATTTGCAGGAACTTTACGCTCGCTTTTGGCTTTTCCATTTTTTTCAGCTTGATTAATGTGATGTACCATATAGGCATTAAAACGATGTTGCATGATTTTTAATTTTATTTTACTTCTTTTATTTGTAGCTTGTCGCCATATTGCTTATTTTTAATCAATAATTCAATGTCATCTTTTATTATATCATCTGTAGTAACTTCTGCCAATTTAGGAATTATTTCAAGACCTTTTTCAGCATTTAAATATTAAGCAAAAAACGACCAGTATTTTATCTGCCAATCCGCCAATTCCCAATAACGAAGCTAAAAAACCAATTAAAACAGGAACCGCTCTTCCCAAAGCATTTTCTATCGATTTGGCTTCAGTGTCTACATTTCCGCTCGGAATGGCTGTTTTGGAATTAAAAAAGCGGAACTTCTTTACAGAGATTCCGCTTTCTAAATACAAAAATGTACAATAAATATATTCTTTTCGAAATTTTTAAATAAAACTTCTAAGAAATTTTGCTTTTGCTTTTTGAATTAAATTTTATGTGTTCAAAGCTTTTTCTAAAGCATCACATCTTTCTTTAAAATAAGTTAAATCTACATCAGGGAATAACTTAGGAAAACGTTTAATAATATTTTTCATTTGATGCAAAACCCCCTCTACAGAATACGTAAATGTTCCATCTTTAAATTTATCACTAAATGGATGGGGTCCTTGTAAATATTTTGCACCATATTCTATATAAACAGGTTTGTAGTTTCCTAATTTTTTTACAATTTCCTGTGTATCAATATAAAAATATTGCCAATAATATACGGCTTTGCAAGCAATCATTGTATGATAATATTCTTCAAGACTCATATCCATTTTAAACCAGATCCCTGAATCGAAAAAATAGATCGGACAAGGATAAACGCCTTCTTCCCGCAATATACAACCATAAGTACCATCATCTCCATGCCCAGACTTCTGAAAATAATTAAGTTTAGGTAAAAATTCCTCCCAGATGGCTTCAGCTTCGGGTTGTGGATTGTTTTTCCAAAAACGGCTGTCGCTGTTGTAATTATCCCAGAAATGAGAATGCAATCCTAAAGACTCTATTAAGCTTAGCAATTGGAATCCTCCCCAAAGATATTCTTCGTCAGATTCATTGGTAGTAGCATCCCAATCTAAAGTTAAAGAGCCTATTGAATCATATTGAAAATCCTCGTCAGGAATTTTCAAATTAATTCGTTCTTCTGCACGAGAAAGCAAACGTTGACTGAAAAAATCAGCACTCTTTTTTACTTCTTCTATATTATTTTTATCTATTGTTATTTTACCATTATTACATATTTCGATAATTAGCCCTTCTAATTTTTCTAATATTTTCATAAAATGAGTTTTAAAATGTTATTTTTATCATCTTCTATCCCTTCGCTACCGCAGAATTGCATCGTGTGGTTTAATAATTATAATCTTTTAAAAATTCCGCCAAACTTATGAAATATAATCCTTCAGGATTGTAGAATTTGTAATGACGACTCATCAATTATGTTTTTATAAAGATAAAAACTTTTTAAGAAATTATTGGATGATAAAAATGCCGCACGAAAGGATTCGTGCGGCAGTGGGGAGAAACTTTTAATTGAAGTTTCACTTTATAACAGATTTATTGTTAAATATTATAAATTCAAAGCTTTTTCTAAAGCATCACATCTTTCTTTAAAATAAGTTAAATCAACATCAGGAAATAACTTAGGAAAACGTTTAATAATATTTTTCATTTGATGCAAAACACCCTCTACAGAATACGTAAATGTTCCATCTTTAAATTTATCACTAAATGGATGGGGTCCTTGTAAATATTTTGCACCATATTCTATATAAACAGGTTTGTAGTTTCCTAATTTTTTTACAATTTCCTGTGTATCAATATAAAAATATTGCCAATAATATACGGCTTTACACGCAATCATTGTATCATAATATTCTTCAAGACTCATATCCATTTTAAACCAGATCCCTGAATCGAAAAAATAGATCGGACAAGGATAAACGCCTTCTTCCCGCAATATACAACCATAAGTACCATCATCTCCATGCCCAGACTTCTGAAAATAATTAAGTTTAGGTAAAAATTCCTCCCAGATGGCTTCGGCTTCAGGTTGAGAGTTGTTTTTCCAAAAACGACTGTCGTCGTTGTAATTATTCCAAAAATGTGATGGGTATCCTAATGATTCAAAAAGGCCTAAAATGTCAAATCCTCCCCAAAGATACTCTTCGTCTGAGTCATTGGTAGTAGCATCCCAATCTAAGATTAAACCATTTATAGAATGATATTGATAATCATCTTCTGGAAAATCTATTTTCACAAATTCTTTAGCATTTGACAAAATTCGTTGGCTAAAAAAAGTTCTGTTTTTAATTTTATCAATATTACTGTTTTCAACATTAATTTTATCATTGTTGCAAATTTTAACAATTAGCCCTTCTAATTTTTCTAATATTTTCATAAAATGAGTTTTAAAATGTTATTTTTATCATCTTCTATCCCTTCGCTACCGCAGAATTGCATCGTGTGGTTTAAAATTATTTATAAATCAAATATTCTAAAAACAACAATATGATCTAAAAGTCCTTTTCCATCAGAATAATCTATTGCACTGTCGTATCTATAATCCTCCGCGCGAAAAACTACACCTGCTTCTACTGGATTTTGATGTACATAATTAATTTTCTGCCAAATCACTTTGTTGCATTGTCAGTTAGTATTTATCTTTATAATGATAATAAAATTCCATCTGTTCTGATAAAACATTATGAATTTCTGTCCAGCCATGGGTTTTGGAAAGATCAATAGCTAATCCCCAACACATTTCTACTCCATCCAGATCTCCTCTTTTTCCCGCCCAGTAACTTGCACTGATTAAAGCATTCCAGCAGCCTATGGGATCATTATGCTCTTCCTCTAATATTACAGCAGCTTTAATGTGTGCTTCTCCTGCATAACCTTTTACTTTTTTAATAGCTTCTGTAGCTTCAAAAAGAGGATGCTTTTGGACTTCCTCAGGAAAAATTGCATATCTACTTTCCCATTTTGAATCAAATGAATCCGACATAGAATCAAGTAGACTGCTAGAATTACCCAACTTAACAGTATATTCTTCAAAACTATTATCATCACAATCAAAGCCATGCGGCAATTGTACACAACGCCAATAATGCTCCCATTTCTCTTTAATATCAATATTCATTAAGGAATAAGCCCTATTTGCAAGTACATTTCCTATATAATTATTCCAAAGCCCATAATCAATCTGATCGTATTCCGGTAAATATCTGCGTTTATCAATAAGCTTATCAAATAATTCAAAGGCTTTTCTATTTTCAGGTGTGTTGTAGTAATGACTCCAAAATTCTTTATAAAAATCTTCTTTATATTCGGAAGCATTTTCAAAACGTTCCTGATTATTTTCTGATAATAAAAACTGTTTTAAAAACTCTAAATCTCCACCTCCGAAATAATCAAAAAATGGCTGAGAAAGTATCATCGTTTCTTCAATTCCCTCCTTAGATCGTTTAATAAAAAAAGGCTCATTAAAATAAATCAGATTTGCCATAGATATAATTGCTTTTGCATCTGGAGCAAGTATAAAACACTCCTGATATGTATTATTCAATGATACAACAGGATTTTGTATTATTTTTTTATCAGGAACTAATTGAAGTGCCAAAACATTTTTTGCTTGAAAAGCAAATGGTACTATAGACCAAAATCCTCGTTTTAAACACTCCATTAATAACATCTTCTCATCTTGTTGTTCAAAGATAAAGCCGAACTTTTTTTTCACGTCCTTATCTTTATAAAGCTTCTTTAAATCGGAATGTATTTTATTTATTTCCATAATTATTTATTTTGAGACATGTCTAATAATAATATCTTTTGAAAGTAGTTTACTTATTGTTTTAATGAAGCTGACTAAAGATGTTAATACAAAAGTAATTTATTTAAATTTTGGATTTCATAAAGTATATAAAACTTTAAATACTAAGCATAAAAAAGTGAAGATTCTAAAATAAAAACTTCGCTTTTTATAGTAATTACAGAATTAAATATCTTTTAAATAATGCTCCATACCATCTTTATCATCTAATGGTTCTAAATAACGTTCAATATATATTGGTCCTTTCACCGTTTTAAAAGAAATATCTTCCAAACCTTGCCCACCTTCAAATTTATCTTTCATTAACATTTCATCTCCAAAAATATATTTTTTAACAATCTTTAAATTATTATTAATTTTTGTTATAAATAGACATGCTCCATAAGTGAAAATTTCTTCTATTGGATTTCCTGTTGAAAGATAAACTACATAAATATCGCCATATTTATCATCTTTATAATGGCTTATCTTATAAAGATATCTTGTATTAGGATACTTTTTTTTACTCCATCTATCATAATATTCTTTTTCATAAAGATGGGTTAAATGAATCATACCAAAAGAATCGTGTAAAGGCTCAACACAATAATCGTTCATTATTTCGAGAGCTTTATTATAAGCCGCAAGATCAGGTTGTCTCCTTAAATAGATCGTTTCTGCTTCTTGTTTTGTGAAATTAATTATGAATTCTTTTATTTTCTCCATATTATATTATTTTAATATTTTTTGTAATGTTTTATCAGCTCCAATTTCAATTATATCAATATTATGTGTAACTTTTTTGGTTCCATTGAGTTTTGCTTTTATAACTTCATACGATACACCTTGTACTAACTTAGGATCTGCATTTTTAGCTAAAATCTTATGTATACTCTTTAATAATTCTTCATCTGTCTCAGGATTTAGCTTTGCTAATTCGGAAGTTATCATATTATCGACTAATTCTTTTCAAAAAATACTGCAGTTACTTTAAATTTTCATCACTCATAAAAATAAAAAAGTGAAGATTCTAAAAATAGAAACTTCACTTTTTATAGTAATAATAGAATTAAATATCTTTTAAATAGTGTTCCATACCATCTTCATCATCTACTGGTTCAAGATATCGTTCTATTTTTACTGGTTTTTTTAGAGTTTTAAAGGAAATATCTTCAAGACCTTGCCCTCCTTCAAATTTATCTTTTACCAACATTTCATCTCCAAAACTATAACTTTTGATAATCTTTATTTGATTATCTATTTTTGCTACAAATAAACACTTTCCATAAAGAAAAATTTCATCATTTGGGTTTCTTTCAGAAATATATACCACATAAACATCGTCATATTTATCATCTTTATAATGGCTTATCTTATACAAATGTCTAGTATTAGATGAATCTGCATCTTCCCAACTTTCATAAAATTCTTTATCCTCTAATTCTTCACTGGGTATCATACCAAATTTATTGTGTAATTCTTCTACACAAAAACTATTCATAAAACTTAGTTTTTTGTTATAGTCCTCTAAATTTGGAGTTATAGAGGCATCAGATGCTTCTGCTTCTGCTTTTAAAAATGCATTAATAAAACTTTTTACTTCTTCCATATTAAATTATTTAAGTATTTTTTTTAATGTCTCGTCTGATCCAATTTTAATTGGTCTAATATTATGCGTAACTTTTTTAGCACCATTAAGCTTTGCTCCTATAACTTGATATAACACACTTTGTATTAGCTTAGGATCAACATTTTTAGCTAAGATTTTATGCATACTTTCTAATAGTTCTTGATCTGTATTTGGATTTAGCTTTGTTAGTTCAGAAGTTATAGTATTATCCACTAATTCTTTCCATTTGGCAGTTACTTTTATATCAAAGGTAATATAATTTTTATTATCTATGTTTTTATAAATTTTTTCAGTACGGTTCAATTCTTTTAAGAGATCTTTTTCAGCATCTCCCATTGTTTGTTTATTGTAATTCCCGGAAGCTGTTACTAGATTTAATGTATTTTTATAACCAGAACCTAAAAATAAATCTGCCAATATATGAGAAGCATTGAATTCTATTTGTTCTTCTGGATTTTTCTTTAAATGTTCAATGACTTGATTAGAGTCAGCTTGATTAGCAGATTCTGTATGACTTCTAGTTCCAGGTTCTTTTGTAACAAGATTATATCCTATTGTTTGCTGTTGCACCAAATTATTATCATCTAATTTAAAACTACTTTTAAAGGTTCTTTTTGCATTTCTGCCATTAACTTCAACATCATAATGGTACTCTATTGTAATCTGCTTGTCTCCTGATGTATAAAAATCTATTTTTTCTGGTTTGTATTTTGTCTTTTTAGAAGACTCAATTAAATCTTCTAATTTAAAATCATTTCCAAATTTCTCAATATCTTCACTTAATTTGTCAAATTTAGCTTTTGCTTCTTCCATTTTCTGGTTTTTTTCTGGACTTTCTACACGTTTTTTAGCATTCGTTAAATCCTGTTTTACTCTTTCATTTCTTATCTGTAATTTTTCTATACCTTCCAAAATTTTATGTCCATTTCCTCCAAATTCATCAGCGTCAGGTTTTCTACTTACATAGTTTTTAAATTTGGTAAGTTTATATGTTAGTGGAGCTTTCTCACTCGCCATATAGATTTCACCATTTTCAAAAGTTAGAGTATGACTTTCGCCATTCATAGTAAATGGTTCCGGAGCGATTTCAGAATCCATGTTTTTGATATGCTTCTCGTCAACCTTATCTTTCTTCTTACCAGGTTTCGTAATTCCTACTTTGCTTAACAGTTTAGCTGCCTTCCCTTTCACAAAATTCCAAAACTTCACAATAGCATTCTCAATACGCTGACGTATTTTTCTGATAACGCCGAGTATTTTATCTGCCAATCCGCCAATTCCTAATAAGGAAGCTAAGAAACCAATGAGTACAGGAACCGCTCTTCCCAATGCATTTTCTATGGATTTGGCTACGGCACTTACGTTTCCGCTGGCAATAGCTTTAATGCTGTCTGTAAATGCTTTTACCAGTTCCATAATCTGGGCAGCTCGCTGGATGAAGAATTTAACCACATCGATAATCGCCATTGCGGCTTTTATAAAGGCTCCTACCGGAGTCAATAATCCCATCACCCACTTAATTCCCGCCTGGATCACCTGTGTCTGGATAATGTCCATCATAGCATCCATTACGGTCGCTTTAAGATCTGCAAACTGGTCTTTCAGGTATTCCCATAATCCGGCAGCACCGTCTTTGCGGACAATCGGAATTATTTCAAGACCTTTTTCAGAAGCGGTTTCCAGAACTTTCATTACAGGTTCGCCTATCACTCTTGCACCAATGCTTCTGATACCGTCCCACGTTAAACCAAGCACCTGCGTGGTAATGGAGAAAATACCTTTCAAAGAGAATACATCTTCAGGCATGGTGAAAGAAATACCTTTCATCGCTCCGGTTAACCATCCGAAGAAACCGGTCTTAAGGTGAGTCCAGATATTGGTTCCGAAATTGGTAAATCCTTGGGAAACACCGGCAATAAGGTTTTTAAAGAATCCTATCGGATCCATAATAATCGCCTGAATGGCACTGATTACACCGGATAATAAATTGGTCAGTGTATTTTTAATTTCAATAATAATAGCAAATACGCTGGTTTTAAGCACATCAAGAGCTTTGTTGATCAATCCGCTGTTTTGTGCTTTAAGATCTGCAATCCGGGTATCGATACTTGCGATATTATCGGCGTATTTTTTAGCCAATACATCAATTAATGCATCTTTTTTACTGTTTACACTTTCTTCCAGTGCATTGAATTTGCTTTGGATCTCTGCAATAGCTTCCTTCCCTATCTTCCTTAAGCTTGGCGATAAACTGTCGACATAAGTCTGTACATCTTTTTTGCCTTTGGCAATTCTGGTTTTGGCTGCATTTAGCTGGGTGGTAATATGACCGGTGAGAATATGCTAATAAAAATATCACACGAAAGGATTCGTTCGGCAGTGGGGGGATAAATTTAAGACAGTTAGGCTTGACGTTGTTCAAAGTCAGGAGACTTTGCGCAGCAGGTAGTTTAATTATAAAATTAAATTCCCCCAATATTACAAATTTTATAAATAAAAAAGCTAAACTCCTATATAATAGAAATTTAGCTTTTATTAAATTATTTAAAGTACTTATTTTATCTTTAAAGACTCATATAATTTAATGAATTCATCCATCTTAAAATCCGGGAACAGCAAAGGCATATCTTCTACAAAATCATCATATCTGGATTTTCCATACATGACAGAATCTTCTTTTCCATATTCGAGATATATGATTACATATTGCCACATCAGATAACCTCTGGCTGCAAAAGCAAGTTCTACATATCCTTCAAAATTTACTTTTAATGGATAAAAGCCTATTCCAAAGTCATGAAAATAAACCATTTCATCTTCATTTTCCTTGCTGAAAACTCCTGCACAAATATCTTCAACATAATCTAGCGGAATAAACTGCCCGGTTTTTGAAAAGAAATCTTCCCCTTGTATGTAATATCCACGACCTTCAAGTTCAATAACACTATGCTTTTGAAATAATTCATCTAAAGGAAGTATGTTTATTATTCCGCGTTCACTTGTTTTTTACCCTTCCGTTCTTGCAGGTATTTTACCCTCCCAATAATAAGAATAGCCATTTGTAATGCTATAAAATCCTTGCATGGCAGCTAATAACAAGTCTTTATATTTATCAAAAAAAATTCTCCAAAAGATTGTGTTTTTCTAAAAAAGTTCCCTTTTTGATCAAAAATATTAGGATTATCAAAAGTATTTTTTATTAGGTTCTACGATAATTTTATATTTACTTAATTCCATCATAAGCTTATTTTAGATTTTGGGGTACTATTAAATCAAAAGTAACAAATTACTTTTCTAAATTAAAAAAACGAAGCTTCTAAAAAATAGAAACTTCGTTTTAAGATAAGAGATAAACTTTTAGATCTTATCTTTGTAATGATAGTAAAATTCCATCTGTTCAGATAAAATATTATGAATCTCAGTCCAGCCATGGGTTCTGGAAAGATCAATATCCAATCCCCAAGACATTTCCACTCCATCCAGATCACCTCTTTTCCCCGCCCAATAACTTGCGCTAATTAAAGCATTCCAGCAGCCTATGTGATCATTATATTCTTTTTCTAATATCACAGCAGCTTTAATGTGTAGATCACCTGCATAATCTTTTACTTTTCCAATGGCTTCCGTAGCTTCAAAAAGAGGATGTTTCTGCACTTCTTCAGGAAAAATTGCGTATTGTTCTTCCCATTCTGAATCAAATGAACTTGAAATAGATTTTTGTAAAAAAATCGAACTTCCTTCACCTATTCTATATTTCTCTATGTCATCGTCATTACAATCAAAACCATGAGGTAATTGTGCACAGCGCCAATAATGTTTCCATTTATCATTATCTTCTATTTTAATTCTTGAGTATGCTCTTTTAGCAAGAACATTGCCTATATAGTTATTCCAAAGTCCATAATCGTTATCAACATCTTCGTACTCCGGCAAATATGTTAATCTCCTGATAAGTTTATCAAACAATTCAAAAGCTTTTGTATTTTCTGGAGTATTGTAATAATGACTCCAGAATTCTTTATAAAAATCTTCTTTATACTCTTCAGCATTTTCAAAACGCTCCTTATTGGATTCTGAAAATAAAAACTGCTTTAAAAATTCCAGATCTCCACCTCCAAAATAATCAAAAAATGGTTTGGATAATATTATGGCATCCTCTATTTCCTTCTGGAGCTGTTGTACTAGTACCGGCTTTGTCATAAATTTTAAGTTAGACATCGGAATAGTTGCTTTTATATTGGGTGCAAATGTAAAACACTCTTGATACGTCTTGTCAAAAGATAAAATAGGAACTTCCTGAAATATATTTTTATTAGGAACCAATTGAAAGGCTAAAATATTATTACTTTTATGACCATAAAAACTAAAAGGCATTACCGACCAATAACCTTTTTTTAAAAGTTGCATGAGTTTTGCTTTTTGGTCTTCAGCATCAAACTCAATATAGAATTTTCTTTTAACTTCTTTATCCTTATAAACTTCCTTTAAATCGGAATGAATTTTGTTTATTTTCATGATTACTCTATTTTTTTAACGACATGATTATCCCATATGTCTCTTGATAATATTCCTACTTTTAAAAGCATTTTATATAACTTACTTATCGCCTTATAAATTTCTTAGAATATTCAAAAGAAAATTGGATAGCTAACAAAAATAACTATTTCCAATTTTTGATTCATCATGTATGTAAAACTTTAAATATTTTGTCGTAAAAAAAGCGAAACTTCAAATGAAATTTCGCTTTAATTTTAATTATAAATTGTTTTACTCTGCATTATAATCTGCTAAGCTATTAGCTTCCTCCGGAGCCTGATATTTTTCAACAGCCATAAGTTCTCCTGGATTTTTCACCTGATTTATTTTTAAATCGTGTGAGTGACGCCATTCTGGTTCTTTAACACCAAAAGTTAAATCATATATTATTTTTATCCCTTCATTTGTTTCGGCTACATAAAAAAGTTTATTATATCCTAACGCTCTTCCTGTATCTTCTGTATAACTTGTATAACACGCAAAAAGTTCATCATTAACTAACCATCTTTCTAATCCTTCTCCTACTTTTGGATTTTTATATTGCTTAATTTGAAATAAGGTTCGTGGGATTATTTTTTCATATTTCTTTTTTGCAAAAATTATATCATCGTCATCAGTAAATTCATAACCTGTTCTCTCAAGACTAATTTTTGCAACAATTGAATGAAAGAATAATTGCATTCTTGTATTCAACTCAGATACTTCGTCATCTGTTTTTTCAATATCCCATTTTGCTTTAAGACATTCGTTTTCTATACAAATATAATCTTCTATAATCTTTTTAATTTCTTCCATTGGTATAATTATTTAGTTCTAAATAATAAATCCGATGTCGCGGATTACAAATCCGAGAGATCGGGATTTATCGGGTTTGAATTACAAAAAACTCCGCAAATGCTTTTTGACTTTGCGGAGTTTTTTAGGCAAGAACCCATTTATACGTTTAGTGGGATACAACAAATAGTTGTTTATTTTTTGTTTTCCAAATATTTTTTATAGTTAGTGTCATCCAATTCTACCTGTATTTCCTCAAATGGTTTATACTTATGTTCTTCGGGTAATAAATCGTAGATGTCTTCGTAAAAAAGAACTTCTCCTTTAATTTTTAAATAAATATCTTCATACAATTCTGATATACCATTCTTATCATAAATATCATATTCATTACTAAAATCAAACTCTTCTGCCCCAAATTCAAACATTAAAATTGTTAAATCTCTAATATAACTATTTAGTCTGGTAGTATTAAGAAATGACAACTCAGAATTATCAACATAGATTCTATTACCATCTTGATTATACCCTTCAATTTCACTGAAAAAAGCATTAGTTTGTAAACCTATATAATAACTTTTTACAGATATTTCATCGTTATGAGCAATTTTGATAAAAAAATCTAGATCTTTATATATCATAGCTTTTATATGCCCATTATAATCATTTAAAAACATATGGGATATCGTAATGTACTGTTCAATTTTGTTTGAATAACTCTTTCGAAGTAAAAGTCGTGTCAATATTTCATCACTTTTGATATATTGTTCTTTTAAATATTGTATATCATAAGTATTGCAATCATCAACTAGCGATGGTAGGTTGATACCATATTTTATCGCAACACTAAGATATTTATCTATAAATAACTCTATATTTTGTTCTATATTATTAAAATAATATCCATAAGAGGCAAACAATTCTCCATCTGCCCAATATTTATTTGAAATTTTTTCCATTACCAATCATTAGGTTTAACTATTATTCTTTTGTCATTTACTAAAATATGCAATTCTTCTAGGCTTTTTAATTCACTTAGAGTGAACATTTTTCCATCGCCAGTACCTATAATTCCTTTATTTTTAACTGCATTTACAAACTCTTCTGCTGTATTTAAACTTGTAAACGCTCCATTAGCAATCTCAATTTGCCCAAATTTTTTCGGGTATATATCTTTCCATTGCTGAGTCAGTTTTCTCTCACTATTAAATTTCTTTAAAATTAGTTGAAGATTAGCATATACATTGTTTTCAGAATTTGCTCCAGTAACATTTGGTCGTTTACATTCTATAATACCTTTATTAGCTCCAGTTATTATAATAACATCTACTTCGTTATCAGGAGTTTTTCCAGGTGTTAATTTTTTTGATATAATAACTCTTTCACCTCTTTCCATCCAATATTTCCCTTCAAGAAATTCATTCAATAAGGATAAAGCTCTATCGCTTTTGACTGTATTTCCTGTAAAACATCCATCTAAATTTTCTAACAAATCTTCGGGGTTTTTAAATTTAGGATTATTGGATAGATAGTCTACAATTTCAGACATTTTTGTGTTCCTTAATTCTGCATCAATATATTTAGAGCGTATAATTATCTGATCTATTATATCTTGTGATATTCCTTTTCCTCTCAGTCCTTTAATAATATTTTGGGCAAGTATATCTCCTGCATTCTTTTCAATTTCCCGCATTGTAGATATATCATTATCCCCCAGCCCTTTTTCAACATCAGCAAGCTCATCATTCTCTTTAGCCAAAGATTTTGCGTCTTCAAATGTTTTTCTAAGCAAAGATAATTCTTCAGATGATAATTTATCTATTTCTTTAATTATTTTTGCAGCTTGTAATTCTAGCAAAAATTTCTCAAAGCTTAGCACGCCACTTTTTATGTACTTAACTGCCAATGGTAGTAGCTTGGTGGCAAACTCAGGATTTACAAACACATTTGTCGTAAAAGCACTATTTTTAGCCTTATTTAATGATTCTTTTATATCAACCTTTAGCTCTGTGTGCTTTATAGTATTTTCTTTAATTTTATTTTTAAGTGCTGCCTTAGCTCTGTTTAAGTCATCTTTTAATGCCTTTATGACTTTTTCCTGAGTTGCAGGATCTAAGTCTGCTTCAGTAAGTATTTTTCTAGTTTGGTTTATACTCTTTGATTCTTCAAAAACTCTACCTGCTTTTACCAACTTACTTGATATTTTTGCCACAGCAGCAATATCCAATACGGAACCTACAACCGCAATAATTACCCAAACTGCACTTGGTTCATCTTCAGAGATATTTACCTTATACGCAGCAAGCTGTGTACGGTAAGTTTCTATTTCTTCATACGTTAAATAAGCACTTACTCCTGCAGCCAAGAGCACTGCAACAGTCCCTGTACCAAATGTAAGCAATCCTAATGCAACTGCCAAAACTCCTATTAATAATCCTTCTATAATATGTCTAGTACTTTCTTTATCAGCTATTATCAAATCAAAAATACTGTCTTTAGCTATTCCTTGTTGCTCTTTTGATTTTTCAAGTAAATTTGCATAACCATAGATCGAAAGCCCTTGGTCGGCATGTAAATTTTTAATAATTCTTGTTATATTCGCTTCCTGATCACTAATATAATTTGCCAAGAAATTGCGAAGTTCCTGCTTGGTTTCTATGTTGGCAAGACCTTCCTTATCGAAACCATTATCTTGTACCAAAGGTGTGGTTGAGGAAAGCGAACCGATAGCATTATTTCCTTCTGTTTTTTTCGAAATGGCAAGAGCTTTCATTTCTTGGCCAAAACTACGATCTTTATCTGTCGGTCTTTCAGCAAAAGCCATACCCGATGCACCTGCACTAGCTCGACTTGCTTCCTTATAACTTTCCTTAGCCTTAGAAGCTTTTATTTTCGCTAATAAATTTGTTAAAAAAGCGTCATCAAGTAATTTCTTTTTTTGCTCAAAAAGTGTATGACGATACTTTTGTAACCCATCTTCGGCTATATGTACAGTCTCTTTTCTGAAAGCAATCTCATACTGGTTTATAAGTTTTATAAATTCCGTCGTGGTATATCCCATTGCCTTAGCTGCTTGCTCAAAAATAGAAAAATCACTATGAGCATTTTCTAACAAATTATCCGGAACAGCTCTTTCATGTTTGGGATTTTTGTGCCAATCATCTACTACCTTTTGTGATTTTTGATAAGCTTTATATTTGTGATAAACATCTATCATACTGTTACCCGTAAGTGAGTTTGTTATAGATTCTCTCTTATCATTTTCCTTTTTCCGTAGGTTTCTATCTTTTATATACTTGCGTAAAGAATTCTCAATATCTTTTGAATTACTGCTTTCGGCAGTAGTTTTACTTTTAAAATCAGCAACTTCTGCCGGGCTGAGTTCCTTGAGTAAATCCAGCAAAACAAGACTTTGTAATTTGCTATCAGTATTTTGTAAAAAACTTTTCTTGTCTTCTGATAAATCAGCAATTTCTTGGGCAACAACTTCATTTTTGAGTGAAATGCTATAGTTGATAGTTCCTCCTGTTTTTACAAGTTTCTGTATAAAATCCTCACCCAACTTTCCCCAATTAAGCTTTCGGGTAAGTTTCATTTGACTCTCCGCGAATCGGTCGAGTTGTTCGTCTGAAGATATAAGCTTACCTTCATAATGTTGATTGGGTTTTATCTTAATCAGATGTGATTCTACCCTCTCATTACTATTTTCTTGGTTTGCTCCTTTATTTTTCTTCTTTTTATCATCTCCTCCCGTTTGAAGTATCAATTCAGACACAGTCTCTCGATTTTTTATTTTGTTGTTATCTGCCTGTTCCTCCAACGTTTTCGGCACATACGTTCCGGATTTCAGATCATGATAATCTTTAACCTGACTAATGTTCAGCGTAGAAGTATAATTTTTTTCCGCTTTTTTTGTTTGCGGATGATTGATATCTCCTGTTTCTGCCAGACTTTCCTGATGCTTTTTAAACATGATCCCGGAACCCTGATCGTAAATGGTCTGTTAACCGTGAACCGGAGCGATAATTCCGTTTGCATTCGTCTTATTGATATTCGGGGTTGCGAATCCTGCGAGAGCTGTAGATTCTTCCGGTTTTTGGGTTTGTAAAGGAGCCACTTCCGCCACGGGCAGAGGTACCACCACCGGCTTTTTAGCCTTCTGCTTTTTGCTCTTGCTATGATGGTTTTTATTGTCTTTTTCTACAGGTTTTGCTGCTTTCATTGACTTGGTGTTTTTTAATTATATTTTGTTTAAAAGGCACGTAAAGCACAACAATGGAAGCCGTGCTTTACCGTACCTGATGGAACTGAAAAATCAGATCCGGTAACGTAGTTTTTTAAGATTTTACTGCCTGTAAGGTGTACACAGCGTTATGATGAGAAATCGGAGGTGCTGTGCTTTTTTTCTTTTGATCCGGCTGAAATTCCAGATTCAAAATTCAGAATTTTTAAGGAGAATAAGCCTTTTTTGGTGCGGAGGATTCTGTAGTTGCAGTAAGTGGTTTCCCGAAATGATTTCTGATGACGGCAATACGGAAATTTACTGTGATCCGATCTGCCAATCCAACTTTGGAGTTCGACGCTGATGCTTTAAAAGATGATCATTTGATATTTTTTTGTAAAAATTCCAATATTCTTTCATAATTGCTCTCAAGTTGTTCATTGTAAACATTTTGCAGTAAAAAAAAATTATTGATTACCAATCTAATGAACAACTTTATCTTTTTTTATCATAATGCACAACGGGTTATATTAATATAATTTTAAGGAAAGCATAAAGGGAATATAAAAACTTCCGGAAGATTTTACTTTCGGAAGCCATCAGTTTAAGATTAATATATGTTATCAATAATTTTCATTAAAATAAAAAGAAGACTCCTTCTTCTATTACAGAAAAAATTTTAGTTGCATTTGCATATGAATCAGGATTACTTTTTTCAACTGGCATTATATTAACAGGACCCTCAAAATAATCATCTATTTCATTTATCCACACTAATAATTCTTCGTAATTAATAATATAGATCTTATTATTAACAGATCTTTTTGATAAATGGATAAAACCATCAATTAATAAATAATCTTTTTTGCTATCTAATTGTTGGATAATATTTTCTAAGTTTTTATAAGGAGTTCCAAGTTTAATACTGGGTTTTAGAATAATCTTTTTATTACTCAATTTATCATACATTTTGTAGTAATTAAATTCTACAATATCTTTAATTAAAAAAGGATCTTTTATCATTCTTGATTCTAAAATTTTATACATAATTATTATTTAAAAAGATTCAAAAAATATGTGTTCATCTGTTCCATTACTATAATATTTAATATGTTTTACACCATCATGATTTCCTTTCAACTCAGGATATCTATCAAATGCCTGATGCACTTCATACCCTTCCGGATATTTTAATTCTTTATGCATATGATTTATATATCGATCCATGGATATGCAAATAGAAATTCCAGTATAAGTTAAGCTACATTTTGATAAATTTTGTTTTGATTGTTAAACTCTTCAATAGTTTGGTAATTCAATGCACTATGCCTTCTTTTTTTGTTGTACCAGATTTCAATGTATTCAAAAATTTCCAACTCCATTTTTTTCTTTTGAAATGAGCTTGTTTCCATAAATGAGTTCCGTTTTCAAGGATTTAAAAAAGCTTTCAGCCACGGCATTATCCCAGCAATTTCCTCTGCGGCTCATACTTCTTGTAATACCATAAAATTCCAAAGTATTTGCAAATTTTCTGCTTGCATATTGAACACCTCGGTCGCTATGAAAAATTAGACTTTCCCCTATTTTCCTGTTTTTGAAAGCCATTTTCCAAGCTGCAAGGCTTGTTTCCCCAGTACTCATCCCTTTACTCAAACTCCATCCAATAATTTTCCGATCATATAAATCAATCACTGTTGTCAAATACAAAAATCCTTCTTTGGTTTGAATATAGGTAATATCAGAAACCCAGACTTGCGCAGGTTTATCGGCAATAAAATGCCTGTCCAACACATTTTCTGCTACCAAGTAATTGTGTTTAGAATTCGTAGTTACTTTAAATTTCTTGCTCAGTTTACTTCTCAGACCCAGCTCTTTCATATATTTTGCAACAGTTATTCTGGAGATTTTATAACCCAAAGAATTCAATTCAAAAGTAATCCTTGGACTTCCATAACGTTGTTTTGATGAGAAATAAATTGAAGTGATTTGCTGTTTTATTTTTTCTTTCAAAAGCAATCTTTTGCCACTCGGCCTGTTTTTCCATTTGTAATAACCGCTGGAACTTAGCTGTAAAATCTGACACATCTTTTCAATCGGGAATACAGATTCATTATTTTTTATGAATTTATATTTCATCGACCGCTCTTGGAGAAGATGCCGATTGCTTTTTTTAATATATCGCGTTCCAGTTCCGCATCTTTCAGCTTTTTTTCCAGCTCATGAATCTTTTCCTGTTCGGGTGTTAGTTTTAAATTTCCATTTCCCGGAAAACTTCCTTCCCTAAATTCTTCATACTCTTTACGCCATTTGTAAAGTAGCGTGACTGCGATTCCCAGTTCCCTTGCGAGTTCTGAAACATTAGTTCGTTCTTTGCTTAGCTGAACAGCCCTAGTTTTAAAAGCAGGAGCGTAGATTTTTCTCTCTCGTTTCATAAGTTAAAATTAAGGTTTTATGCTTAACTTTAACTGGACACTAAATTAGTACATCCATACTCATATTTATTTTGTTTAATAAAAATGAGGCTATCTCATTTTGAGATAGCCTCGTTACAATTTATTTACTCTGTTATAAAGATATAAAATTAATGGTTACTCCTTATTTTCCTTTGGAACAATCTCTCCTGTTTCAGTAATGGTATATTTTTTATAAAAACTTTCAACAGTTTCAGGTTCTCCGGTAAAGGGATTTCTTCCGTATCTTAATACATATTCGTCAGCATTGGCTGGTTCGCCCATATTACCCATAAAACGTGGAGTAGAATCTGCATTATAATTATCCCACCATTCTTTTTCTTTTCTTTTTTCTTCTTCTGACATTAAGGCTCTTTTTCTGGCTTTTTCTTCTTCGTATATTTTTGAATTAAACAAAGCAATTTGGCTTTTGTGATCTTCTGATAATGAATCGTAAATAGCTCTTCTGACTTCTCCGTCTTTTTGATACAACATAATTTTTTCCAATAAAATATCGTCAAGAGTTTCGGGCAAATTGTTGAAATCTATATAAGGTAATTGAGCATTTCTTTCTTTTCTATATTTTTCACTCTTATCAGATTCTTTAAATGAAATGTACTGTGCTTGTTGCTCTAGGCTTAGAATATTAAATACCTCATTAAAAATAGAATTGTTTAAATCTTCTATATTTAATAATAATTTTAAATTAAACTCTGGTAATTCATTTTTGAAGGGTGTGAAATCGTATATTGCAAAAATCATATTTTTTATTTTAATGGTTTTACTAGTTCTTTATATTGTATTTCATAATATTTTATTCCTTTAACTTCTTTCACAAGTTTTGGTTCTGAGGTTTGAAGAAAATATCCTTCATTCATAAGAACTTCTTCTTGTATCATTGTAGAAGGAGGATTAGCATTAGAATGTCTTGTACGTCCAAGGTTGTTACCCCAATCAGACAAGTCATCAATATATACACCTTCTACAGTTTCTATTATTCTAATAACGGCTACCTTTTCTCCTTTTCCTGCATTCTTTGCTGAAAGTTCGACAAATCCTTCGGCAACTTCTCTCTTTAATGAAGATGATACCATTCCGGCTTCAAAAGCTATTTCTTTACCTTTTCCATTCTTTAAAGTTGATTCAAAATAATCTAAAGTCAACATACGTCCGCTATATACCGTTTTTCCATTCATATTTCGTTCTTTAACTTTTCTAAGTTTTTTCAAGGCACTTTTTAGATTTCTATATATCTGACTGTTATATTCACCCCACCAAGTAGGGGCAAAACGCGCAGGAACGTTTGTTACTCCTCCCTCAACAGTAAAAACATGAGTGGAGGCAAGTTCAAGATTAGTTGCAGTACCGGTAGGTAATAACTTATTTCTACGTTTTAAATTTTTAATAACTTTAAATGATTCTTTAATATCGGGTGTTTTTTCCCAAAAGTGATACCATCCATTCTCTCCAAAGAATTTTTCATAACTTTTTACTGCTTCTGTGAAAGCCTTCGGATTATATTTATAACTTTTAACGAAGTTAATCAATTTGTATTGATTGTATTGATAATTTATTTCTTTTAAAACTTTAGGATCTGCAGAAATTAAAGCTTTCTCATAATTCATAATCTCAACTTTTGATAAATAATTATTTAGATTAAGTTCTGGTGTTTTACCACCCATTAAATTTTCAGGAGTATCAATAAATTCCGAATACTGCTCTGGGTTGAAAGATTGTTTTTTTACTTTCGGTTTAGTATTTTCTTTTTTGAAAGATTTAACTACCCAATTGTTTGCCTTCTTATAAGCTGCTTTAAAACTTTGAGATAACTTGATCCATCTATCTTTTTTAAAAGCGGAGGCTATTAATCTAGGTAAAAATAAAATTTGTGCTTTAAGACCATTTTTTAAGTTAATAAACATTCGCTTACCAAAAGTTTTCGGGTTTCTTTTTGCCAGATCTTTTATGGAAGCTCCTCCTTTTTTCGAGGCTTTTCCACCTATCATTGCCAAAATAGCCATACCTGAATTGGTAATATCACTTTTTAATTCGCCAGAATTTTTGAATAAAACATCAGCCGTTTTTGCCGTATGTACGTCATAAATGTTTTTAATTCCGTTTAATATATTCAATCCTAATGTAATCGCTCCAACCCAGAATGTTATAGTTCCCATTGTTATGGCAGCTCCTCCCAACCAGGCAACTAACGGCGCCAAACCACCAAGAGTGAAGAAAGATCCTACGGCAGCAGCTACTGTTAATATTCCTAATATTCCTGTAATTACGCCAGCTATGACCAGTACTTTATTGGCTATTCCGGCGGCTTTTTGAAGAATCATTCCTACGGGATCTTCTGAGAATCCTTTCCAGTTTGTTAAATCATCCCAGATTCCACTTATAGAGCCTGAAATTGCCTCATACCACGCTTTTGGATTGAAAATAGATTCGATGAATTTACCCACATCTGTCCATGTAATAGACGTAACGTCATTCCAAATATCTGAAAACGCAATAGAAATAGACATCCATAGTCTTTTTAAACCGGTAATCCTGTTCAGATTTTTGGTAACTAAGTTTAATGGTTTTTGTAAGGCATCTTTACGTTTGTTATTATAAACTTCTATTTGAGCGTTTCTAATGCTTTCAACATTTTGCTCGATTAAACCTTGATGTTCTGCTTGATCTTTATCGTAATTAGCATTTACTTCTTCAAATTTATCTTTTAGTAAATTTTGTTCGCTTGGGCTTAATTTTCTTAAGAAAGCTACCTGTTGCTCTTCTGTTTTTAATTTTGCAAAATCAATTAATAAACTTTCTGCCTGATTAAGCTCTTTAGGAGCCTTTTGAATTTTATCTTTTTCTTTTTGTATTAAGCTGTTTCGTCCCTCAACTGTTGCCATGTTGGCATAGTAAGCATTTTGAGTTTTTATAACCTCACGTTCGATAGCATAAGAATCTTTTATTAATCCGTCTGCTTCCTGGTTTAATTTTTTACTTTGCGATTCTACCTGTTTTAGCTTAGGAGTAAGTTTTCCTAACTCTCTTTTTGCTTCATTATTCTTTTTAGTATCTGATGCCAGTTTAGCTTTTGATTTTAATATTGATGCTCTGGAAGACAATATTTCGCTCTGTATTTTTGCATTTTTAGCTTTAGATTGTTGAGCTTCTTGAGACAGTTTTTGAGTTGTATTTCCTGCCTGAGTTACAGCTTGATTTATCGTATCCGCGTTAGTACTTAATTCATTTAATTTTCTAGTGAGGGTTCCGGAATCAGCATTTTTGGGATCTTGATGTTTTTGAGATCCACTAAGTAAATTTTTTGCTTCACTATTGAAATCACTTGCCTTGGTCTTATTTTTATTATATTCTTGTTGATAGATTCCAACTTCCTGTTCTACCTTTTGTTGTCTTTTTACTGAGGTTTCCAGTCCTTTTTCCAATTTACGGATGAGAGCTTCTTTACTTTCTATGCTATCTTCTGATTTCTCTAAATCAGCATCTGATTTTTGAATTTCTTTTTGAACCTCTTTAATTTTACTTTTTAACGCATTCGCAGCTTCATTTTGAGTCTTCACCTGAGACCTGGCTTCTACACCCTGATCTCTAAACTCTTGTGCAGCCGCAACCAATCCAACGATATTGAGTGTTGTTTGTGCATCGGGAGCAATTTCAGCTTGTTCGCTATCAACAGCCTTATCCATTCTTGGAGTAACAACAGGTTGAATATTTTTTGGAATGACAAAATTGTCATCTTTTTCTATCTTAGTTTTTGTATTTAGATTATTATTAGATTTTTTTCCATCCTTAATTTTGACATTCCCCGAATGAGTGAATATATTTTTATCAATCCTCGTTTTTGAGCCACTAGTATTGACTTTGTATAAAATCGGCTTAATCGGAGGTGTTTTAATCTCAATTTTTCTCTCTTTTGGCTTTTGGTCTATAATAGGTTTTAACGTTTGTGATTTACTGCTAATCTTTTTTAATGCTTCTTTTTCGTCTATCGTTTTCGCAGCAGTTTTCTGATTTTTAACCATTTGATGAGCTGCTGCCTGTTCCTCCAACGTTTTCGGCAGATACGTTCCGGATTTCAGATCATGATAATCTTTTATCTGGTCGACATTAAGAGTCGATATATAATCTTTTTCCTGTTCTTTGGTATCCGGATGATTGATATCCCCGGTTTCTGTCATACTTCCCTGAAATCTACCATATGCTATTTCGGAACCCTGATCATAAATGGTCTGTGAACCGTGAACCGGAGCGATAATTCCGTTTGCATTCGTCTTATTGATATTCGGGATTGCGAATCCTGCGAGAGCTGCAGATTCTTCCGGTTTTTGGGTTTGTAAAGGAGCAACTTCCGCCACGGGCAGAGGTACCACCACCGGCTTTTTAGCCTTCTGCTTTTTGCTCTGGCTATGATGGTTTTTATTGTCTTTTTCTACAGGTTTTGCTGCTTTCATTGACTTGGTGTTTTTTAATTATATTTTGTTTAAAAGGCACGTAAAGCACAACAATGGAGCTGCGCTTTACCGTACCTGATGGAACTGAAAAATCAGACGCGGTAACGTATTTTTTTAAGATTTTACTGCCTGTAAGGTGTACACAGCGTTATGATGAGAAATCGGAAGTGCTGTGCTTTTTTCTTTTGATCCGGCTGAAATTCCAGATTCAAAATTCAGAATTTTTAAGGAGAATAAGCCTTTTTTGAAGCGGAGGATTCTGTAGTTGCAGTAAGTGGTTTCCCGAAATGATTTCTGATGACGGCAATACAGAAATTTATTTTAAACTTTTACCACAAAGGATGCAAAAGATTTAAACACTTTAGTTTTTTTTAGTTTAATGCTTTAATGGAAAAAAAAGAGCACATAAGTTAAAAAAATCAAAGATTATTGATTATTTTAAATGGGACGTTTACTGTTATGCAATTTTATTGCAGTACTCTTCCTCCTTTAAACTTTTTTACCACAAAGGATGCAAAAGAGTTTAACACTTTAGTTTTTTTAAGTTTAATGCTTAAATGAAAAAAAGAGCACATAAGTTAAAAAAAACAAAGATTTAATGTCTGATTATTTAATTGGACGTTTACTGTTATGCAAGTTTATTGCAGTATTTTTCCTCCTTTAAACTTTTTTACCACAAAAGATGCAAAAGAGTTTAACACTTAAGTTTTTTTAATTTTAATGCTTAAATGGGAAAAAGAGCACATAAGTTTAAAAAATCATTTTTTTTGCCCTGATTTTCTAAATGGTACATTTACTGTTATGCAACTTTATTGCAGTATTCTTCCTCTACGCTCCACTGTCCTGTACCGAAAGCTTACTGTGATGTATTTTTATTGCAGTATTCTATATTTATATTCCACTGTTATGGATTGAAAGCTTGCTGTATAGCAATTTTAATAAAATATTCTCCATTTACATTCCACTGTCTTAGATTGAAGGCTTAATGTTCTGTAACTTTATCACTGCTCACCTTTTCTGCTGCTTACTGCTTAACATTTTAAGTTTACTAAAGTACATTTTTACTATTGCTCACCTTTTCTATTGCTTACTGCTTAATATTTTAAGCTTACTACAGTACATTTTTATCACTGCTCACTCGTTCCATACTCCAATACACTATATTTTAGCCTTACTGCACTACAATTTTATTCCAACCCACTTTTCCTAAAGCTTAGTACACAAGATTCAAATAGTATTTTAAAGGAGTTTAGCCTGCTTCATGTAATGACGTTTTCAGATGTTGGTTTTTAACAACAATAATTAATTGTTTTTGATATTTGTCCTGCTTCGGAGGATTTCTTTGTTCTTTATTTTATCTCTTCTTTCTTCTCTTTTTCTTCTTCAGGCTGTCTGTTTGGCTGGTTTCCGATGTAAAGATTCATGGTAGTATCAATCCAGTTAGGAAGATTGGTGGTAATCATTTTCAGGAACTTGTCGTAGCCATAACCGAGTACAAACAATATTCCTGTGGAATACCATTTGTTGTGGAGTTCGGCACTTTTCATGACATAGCTCATGGTGAAACCGACAATAATCACGATAATTAAGGTGATGATATGTTCCCAAGGTCTCTTTTTTTCTTTGTTCTGTATAGAGATCAATACTCTTAACAGTCCTCCCGAAAATGCAATGGCAGTTCCGATGAGGAGGGCTTTTATACTATCTAAATTCATTCTTCATATTATTATTTATTAAAATTGATTTTTTACAACGCTAGGTTGTTAATCGTCCTGATCGAGCATATACATATCATCCAGAAATTTTCTGCTCGTTTCGATGTTTTCGTTTTCGCTGAGGTAAGCCAGCTCGTCTATAAGATCACTGATGTCTCTATCGGGATCCTGAAATTTTTCTAAGTTTTCTTTAATTTTTTTGTTCTCTTCTTTTTCCATGACTACCAAAATTTATTAATGCTGATTTTTAATTTTCAATTTCTTCCTGTTACTTTCGAAACCATTGTATTGCAGGTTAATCTTTAGCCTCAAAAGCATCGTTCCGGAAAGTAAAACAGTTTTTACCTTGCTGTAATTCTCTATAAATTAAATGGATAACAAAAAGACAATCTTTTATTGATCTGATGGGCAGATTGAATTAGAAGCACTGAACTGTGCGGCTGCTTGGTCTTAAGCTTTTTAGAATATAATTTTCCGGCTCTAATTTTTTGTGATGGTGGATCAGTTGTAAAAGATTGTCCTGAGGAAGCCGCACGAAATGCGGATCTTTAATGACTTTTGTTTTTCCGTTTTACTCCTGAATGATGTTGTAAATGGTTCTTTCCGACAAAAACAGCATCTCCGTAAGCTCGGTTACAATAACTTTCATTTGTTTGTCCTGATTGCGTTTTACATAATCGTTGACAAAGTCTTTTCTTTTCTCTACAAGTTCTTTACTACGTTTCATTTTTAAAAAGGTTAAAAGTTGTTTTAATAAAATAATTTTTCGTGTCTTTTTTTGATCAGTTGAGTCAATAAAATCCTGCAAAGGCTTAAATTCTGCCTCTGAAAAGATGTTTAATGATGTTGTTTGATTTTAATTCCCAGAAGTCAGCTTCCTGTATTTTCCGGCGCAATTTCATCGGCCTGTCTTCCTGAATTTTATTTTCCTTCGTCTGCGAAAAGTATCTTCATATACAATTTGTTTAATCTTAATAGCAAGGGCGCAAAATATTCATTACATACGGTCTTGGCTTAAGGCGCAAAGATTTTATCTGCGATAAATTAAGCATCAATCCTTGTTGAAAATCTTGGATTTTCCTGCACCTCAAAAGATCTGAGACCAATAAAATCTTGCGTCTTTGCTTCTTCCAGCAAGAATCTCTTTATTTAAAAAAGTTTAAACAAACTCATGTTAAAAAATGAATTTCTTTCTGCAAACTCAGATTCCCCGCTTTGGAATGTCTTTAAATTACTACTGACAGTTATAATGAATCGATATTTTATAATCTGAACAGCATCTTTGTCTTACATTTTCACGGTCTGTGTTTATGGTCGTTAAAACAAAACAGCAAATGTTCGCATTACCGGTTAAAAAAATGCACATTTTTCGGAAAAAAGAATTTAAAGTCAATAATAAAAACATTCTCACAAATATAAAAACGCACTTTTTACATTGTTTTGTATTACTGAACGTTTATCTTCTTTCTGTAAACAAAATGTACACAAACAATTTTAAATATTTGATTAACAACCTATATTAAACCAAAAAAAATAAAAAGCATCAAATATGTATTAAATTGTTGTGATAATTTTTGTACATTTGCCGTATTCTGTTTTAACAACGAGACAAATATACGAACATTGTTCGTATATCAAAATAAAAAAGAAAAATATTTTGCGTATTTTTTCATAAATAACGATAAACATATCAAAATGACCAACATAGAATTTAAAGAGATCAGAAAGAAATTAAAGATGAAGCAGGCCGAGATCGCCGAGGCGATAGGAGTTGGTACGAGAGCCGTCCAATACTGGGAAAAAGGCGAAAGAAAAATACCGGAAACCACTGCTTATTTTGTGAAAAACCTTTTGCAGGAACAGCAGCAGAAACCGGATAACAGTGCTTCTCCTCTTGCTTATTCAGATTTAAAGATCATGTATGTTCCGCTGGCGAACCAATACGCACAAGCCGGATATCTGAGTAGGTTTGCGGACGAAGAATATATAGAAAGTTTACCCACGATTCCTTTCAGTGATGATGTGGAACACCGCGGCGAATATATGTGCTTCGAAGTTCGGGGAGACAGTATGGACGACGGCTCCTACGAAAGTTACCTTGAAGGCGATATTATTTTATGCAGAAATATCCGCCAGGATTACTGGATGAGCAAGCTGCATTATGATAAGTGGGATTTTGTCATTGTACACAAAGAAAAAGGGATTCTTGTGAAAAGGATCATCAATCATGATGTGGAACGAGGCATTATCACTCTTCATTCTCTGAATGAATATTACGAAGATTTTGAAATTCATCTTCAGGATGTTGCCAAACTTTTCAATATCATCAGTACGAGACGTAAAAATAACAGAAGGTGATAGAAAGCTTTATCATAGAATAAAAAGTCCGTCTCACAACGAGTGAAAACGGACCTATTTATTGCTGTTGCAATTTTGCTTAAGATCTATAATCTATCTATTCTTTTTAATCTAACATACAAGGAATATATCTTTGTAAGATACCTGTTGTACCTGTAATCATAAATACTTTATCTCCAACTTGCTGACCATAATTGTAAATTTTTATATATGAATAGCTTCCACCTGTTACAGGAGTTCCGTTACTATCATATAATTGTGAACCAGTATATGGCGTTAAAGTATCAAATCCTAAAAGATGAGTATCTTTTGTTGTCCTGCAGGCAGAAGCGGTATCATCATGAAAGCTTACTCCGAAAGAGTATAATTGTGAAATTTTATAATCTCTGCTAATAACATTACTATATAAAATTTTCCCGTTAGAATAAGTAACCTTTAAACGCATCGAATAATTATGATTAACAGGATCAAATCCAAAAGCGTGAGAGGTTGTTCCACTTCCGTTATTTTCTAAAACCCAAGCCGAGCCTAAAGTAACATCAGTCAATTCCCATTCTGTCGCTTTAATTGCACCTTCATAAGTGGAAATTCTTACCGAATAAAGATATGCACTTGAAGAATTATCATAATGAGTACTTAAATCTGTTCCCGCATTATCCCAAGCTATTAACACTGGATAATAAGTACCAGATGTAAATTGTATAACATTTGACCAATCTGAAACCGTACCTGCTGGTGTACAATATTTTCTTGCCCTTATATACAGAACAGTATCATTGGGAATATCTCCGCTATCCATTTGAATATTTTCAATTTGATTGTACTGAAATCCCACTCTAGAGTGAACGATTTTTGCAAAACTACTATCTGTTGCTATTTGGTATTCTGGTGACCAGGAACCTAAATTAAGGACCGTATAATCCATCACGATTTGTCCATTAGAAAGTACATCTACTTTATTAATAACTGGTGTTTCACAAGCTGAAGGATTACAATTTCCAATTTTAAATAAGCTTTTTTCTTTAGCTATAACTCCATCTTCATCCATTAATTCTACAATGAGCTCATAGTCACCTTCATCCTGAATAAAAGGAAGCTTTACGGTGTCTGAAGAACTTGGAATAGGATTTATATTGTATTCGGAATATGGATCAGACGGACTTCCGTTTTTATTTTTATAATAAGCAATTGCGCTTTTTATTGGCTTAGAAGATGTGTAATCTATCTTAAACGAAATATTGCATGTTTCTGTTGCCATTATTTTATTTTTTATAATTATTATTGATTTTTCAATCTTTTCTTTCGTATATTCTAACTAATAGATGCGCTACCAAAAAACTGATTTTGATAGTTAAGACTTATTGTTAATAAATCTCCCGATGCTGATGCTTTAGGAGGATATCCAGACGCATTTGTAGGCGCACTATTAAATTGATTCCATTGCTCTCTTGTAGTATTGTTAATTAAATCTCTCATCTTTAATGCAATCGTATTCGGGGTATCGGAAGAAGTCGCTACAACAGTAAGAACAACGCTATAAACTCCTGTTTGAAATTTATTGCCTGCTGAAACGTTTGGTCCGACTTTAAAAATTTGCTGCCTTGTTCCTCCTGGACCAGTTGTAGTATTATCTGTTTGAGTAAGTGTAGGAATTAAGTCCGCCTTATTTACAGTAATTATTACTTCATCTGTAGCCGTAGTACCATTGTTATCCTTAACTAAAAGCTGAAATTTATATATTCCTTCAACTAATCCAGTAACAGTTGTATCTGCTGTATTTGGACTTATAATATTCGCATTTAAAGAGGGTGAAGTTATTTTTTTCCATTCATAAGAAACTATCGTTCCGTCAGAATCATAACTTGAAGAGCCAATTAACATTACAGAATCAGTAGGTAATTGAATAGTTGTTTGAGAAGCACTAGCCTGAGCTATCGGAGCTGCATTAGCTCCTTCACAACAATCTCCTCCTTTCTCGAAGACGATACCTTTTATAATGATGGGAGTTTCTACGTACCAATTTTCAAGAGATACATTCTGTTCACATCCGCCTCCAATAACTTTTACTTTTATGTTCGGAATTTTTCTCGGAGAAAGATTATTAAACGCATGAGTTACAAAACCTTTTGAATCCGGATTTTGAATTACCTGACTTCCATTATCAAGGAAATCCCAGCTATACTGATAATCCATGAAATGTTCTCCTGTTATTTTGAATTTCACAACAGTTGATGTTGAATCAGACTCAGGAATATCAACTTTCTCCACGACAATTCTCACCTGCGGTTCTGTAATCACTGTAATAGTACAATCAGTAGGTTTTCCGTTAACATTAAAACTGATTAGCTGGTTATGCAATTCCTGACTTACCGATGCAGGATTAAAGAAGTATAATCCGTCAACTAACTCTACTCCACCATTCAGATCAGAATCTACATTTGCCGTTACGATGCCATTGAAAGGAAATACAGTAAACGGAATTTTCTCTGCTTTGGCACAAATAGTCGTATCAGGTAAACTAAGATTAATCTTCACTTTCGGTGTACAGCAGATGTACGGAAGCGAGAAATCTGCCACAATAACTTCATCTCTCCCAATATGATCATACACCATGATAAAAGTACCTCCTTTTTCAACTCCGTGTTTGTGTTCTAAACCCGAATATTTATCGATATATTCATTAAAATACGCCTTTGAAAGATCTTTATTTTTCAATAATTCTTTGAAAGACAAAAGCATGATATCAAATCCGAGCTGTTGCTCATCTCTGATTTTTTTTATCTGATCAAATGCATCCTGAAAATGCATTCCCTGATGTCCCTCAATATTATAAAATGAAGCTCTGTCAATGTTAAAACCTAAAGGTTTTCTCACATAAGATTCTTGTGAGAAAAGACCAGAATTATAGCCTACATTATTTCGGAAAGCCGGAGTTCTTACTTTATTAAAATCCCAGACTTTGAGAAAATCATCTGTAATCCTGTAATATAAAGGGATTGCTTTATTCCCTAAGAACTCTGACTTTTGAGACGGGGTAATTTTAATCGCAGATTCCGCTTCTATTGGTTGATCATTTCCAATTTTTTCTACTCCTTCCAAACGATTTGGATATTTAAAATTCTGTACCTGCTGATTGAAACGGGTAATTAATGTTTTAACTTTCTGCATCGCCTTTTCATCATCCAAGACCGGAGAATTGTAAAACTGATGTCTTGAAGAATCCAGCTGAGTTTCTGAATTTAATTTCCCTAACATCATATGCTTAGGAAAAGAAGCAAAATCGGGAAGGCACTTTGTAAAAGTCTTAGGAAGCAGTCTGATGATTTCGGAATACGTAGCCGTTAAATCTTTTACCACATCATAAGCATACTGAAAACCAAACGGCAGGTTAAGACATTCTTCCAAAACACTTTTAAAAGTAAGATGATCCGCAACAGGAAGTCCAAACATTTTAGAAATTTCGTAGATTTTTCTAAAAACCAGCTCACCATAGCCGTTTCTTTCTAAAACATCGGCATACATATTTTTTAAATCTGCATAGGAAAATCTTGTTTCAATTCCTTTTTCCTGAATAAGCCTTTCCAGAATCACGCGCTCCTGCTTTACACTTCCTAATATGTCTTCTATAAATAACGGATGCGGCTGAATACGGTCTTTCTGAAGAATATAATTAACACCCTGTTCGTTTGTAACCAACACTTTAAGATTTCGGATCTGCTGAATTCCGTGGTTGTCACAGTCGACGCCTCTACAAGGCTTTACTTCTTTCTCATAGCTTTCCAGATAGAGCATTAAATATTGATCTTCCAGATTTGAGAAATTAGCAACAGGCTGAAAATCCGAAGTTGCTTCCTGAACTGTCGCCAGTTCCCAAAGTTCAATCTGTCCTCCGTTTTCGTCATAAAATGGAGGATAATTTACTTTAAAATTGTCGTATTTTTTAAAGTGAGTATATTCTTTACTATCAATGCTGATTGTCTTTAAATCACTTACATATAACTCTTCGCTTACCTTACTCGTATTATTCAGGGTAAGCAGATCTCCGTCTGTTGTAACTGCAACTCCCTGCGAAAGTTTTATGCTGTTGATTTTTTTATTGGAATAGGTAAGCTCAGGTTTAAAACCACATACTATACCTACCCCCTGAAGCATTACTCTGGATAAGCGATCCTGATCTTCAAAAAAGTCTAAAAACTCATTGAACTGAGTATACTCAATGTATTGTCCTTTGCTGAATTTGCGGTACCGGGTCGATATATCACTTAATTGAATAAAGTTCCGGTATTTCTCCGGTATATTATTTAATTGATTATTCATTATTGTTCATTTTTAATGATTTGTTAAGATTTTTAAATATGCTTCACAGACAATCACATTATCCATGAAGCTATATTTAATTGTTATCTTGTCACTCCTGTACAAGGATTGATCTCTAAGAAATTTCCATCAGGATAACCAGAATAAATAGGTGTAGAATCGTTTGCTAAAAATAACTGAGTAAAAGCAACACCTGTATGACATCCAATGCTAGGAGGCATTGCACAATCCAGTGAAAATTGTACAAATCCTTCATTCGCTCCTGCTGCTAACGCTTCCGCTTCTTCTTGCGTTATAATAATTTCATTATATCTACTTGATGGATGACCGCCCGGAATAATATTACCCGCGTCTTGATTTCCTTTCGTATTACTTAAATGAATATTCCCTTTTATCACAGGATCTGAATATGGTTTTGTACCCTCTATCAATACTCCGTTTCCTAATAGATTAAAACTAGCTCGATTACAAGTATGGGTGCCGTCTGGACCATATCTAAACTGAACGACAATCCTCATTCCACTTAAACAAGCAATGGTTGATTGTCCTTTTAATTTTAGAGGGCTCAATTCATATACATTACTACATCCATTTTTGTTTGTTACCGTAAGTGTTGGATGAAAAGTTTCCTCCTGTCCGGAAACAAGATTATAAGTGTGAGTCTTTTTGTTAGTTGGTAATTCGTTATAATGTATCTGGCTACCATCACCAAAATTCCAAGTAAAATCAAGATCTGTAAAATCTCCAGTGACATTAAATTCTACTGTTGCATCCGGGTCTGTGGTGTTAGGATCTGTAGTAGGAGTGCTATATGTTATGGAACCTGAAGCTACAGATACAATTTCTGGCTTTTTGTAAACAACCATTTGAGTATCCACAGGATCATCATTAACTGTGAAAGTAATGGTTTGGCCGAGATAAGCTGCGCCAACTAATGCCGGATCAAAATAACTTTGTCCTCCGGTCTGGGTAATGGCGGATATTTCTGTACCGTTTACAAATGCTTTTACCTGACCATCCAAAGGAACGATTGTCATAAGAACCGGTTTTTCATTTTGGCAAAGTTTACCTGAAGGTAATGATAAGAATACAGGATCTTTTTTAGAACAGCATAAATAAGACAATGAGAAATCTGCAATAACCTGATTGTTTGCCTTCGACTCTGCGATCAAAACAAATGTTCCGCCAGGTTCTACACCGGAAAGATGCTCCAAGCCGGATTTTCTTTCTAAAAAATCGCTTAAAAGCTCTGTAGCAATTTCTTCTTTTTTAGGATCTTCTTTTACAATTGTAACGTCGTCTGATGATCCGGAAGGCGTTTCAAATTTAGCTTTATTCAATAATTTAAGATCGCTGTCTAATTTGGATAAATTAAGGAGTGCGTTCTTCGGGTCTCCTGTTTCTTTGCTGATATCATTGGAAATAGACAATAATTTATTTCTGAGTTCTTCAATGGAAACCTTTCTTGGTTCTTCAGGCTCATCGTCTGTTTTTTTACCGTCATTTAAAAGTAAAACGCTAACGTCAAAAGCCAGTCCGTACTTCATTTTAAGATCATTAATATTCTGTACCGCTGTTTCATAAGGCAATCCAAGATGTCCTTCAATTCTGTAGAAATCATTGTTATCGATATTATAATTCAGAGGATTCTGAACATAATCTTCTGATGATAAGTTCGCAGTATGATAACTTAAATTATACGTTTCTCTGTCTGTTTTTGTCTTTTCAAAATTCCACTTATCCAGTAATGGTTTATCTACGTTATAATAATATGGAATTGCTTTTTCCCCTAACCTTACATAAAGATTGGACGGTGTAATTTTAACCGGTCCGATATAAGATTGAAATCCATTGATTTTCTGCACAAAACGATTGGCTAATAACATCAATCTTTCATAATTTTCATCATCCTGGGTTGTGATGGGAGAATGATAGAATCCGTGACGGAAAGCTGCATATTCACCCAATTCCAAAGAACCTCCGACATATCCCAACATCAAATGTTTAGGGAATGAAGCAATAGTCGGGCAACATTCTACATTCAGATTTAAGATCAGTCCTTTTATTTCGTTGTAGGTATCAATGAGATCTTTCAGGAGATCATATCTGTACTGAAAATCATCCAGTCTTGGGGAAGATGCAGACAATAAAGTATTGAGTTTATTAAAAAGCGATAAACCACTGAAGTTAAGATCTATTTTAAAAGTATCTGCAATAGCACCAAAACCATCGGACAATTTCGAAATAGAATCCATGGCGTTACGAAATTTTGTTTTTAACTGGTCTGCTGTTTCAACTTTAGGATCAAGGATCACTCTTTTAGCCTCAATATTCGGTAAGCGGTCAAAAAGTTCTTCGTAAGAATTATGAATTTTATACAGCGTATCTTTTGCATTTCCGCTCGTCATAAGATCTGAAACCGACTGAAAATCCGCCAAAAGCACTTTAAGATCAGAAACCTGCTCTGCTCCAGTGTTATCACAATCCGCATCTTCACAAGGTGTTTCATCATTAGAGTAGCTTTCCAGATAAAGGATAATGATCTTTTCATTCAGTTTTTCCAAGGTTTTAACATCTTTAAAACTTCCTGTGTCTAATCCTTTAATTTTCATTTGCTTCAGTTCGTCTTCGGTTGCCAGTTCCAATAAAGGAATCTGTTCTTCTCCGATTCGGAAATGATCATACTTCACTTTGTCTTTATACTCTCTGAAGTATCTGTAATTTTTGGCCTCGAAATCTATCGTAACGTCTGAAGACTTATCTTTTCCTGTACGAAGGGTAATTAAATCTCCGTCTGTGGTAACGCCTGCTCCCTGGGTAATCACAATGGTATCCAAAGCATTTTCAGCCTTTTGCGGAGCGATTTTTTCCATAACTTCTGTAATGAGACCGGAACTGGTAATTGTGGATTTGAATCCGCACACAATTCCTACCCCGCTGAGAAGTGTTCTCGAGAGCCTGTCCTGATCTTCGAAATAGTCTATGAATTCATTTAACTGCCCATCCGTAAGTACCTGATTTTCGTTAAATTTTCTATATTGGGTTGTTACATTATCTAATTTAGCATTCATTGTTTTTCAATTTTATATGTTTGATTGTCCTAATATTATTTTTCCGTCCAGACTGTCGTTATCTTCCACAGCACAGTCTAAGAGTCTTCCCGGTCTGTAAATATTATTTAAGTCGGTAAGAGCCGTCAGTAAATTCTGAATGCTGTTTCCTAAATTTCTGAGATTATTTTTTGCCTTATCTGAAAGATATTTTTTGAATGCTGTTTCAAATGCAGACAAATCGTTCTGAGCGGTCTGTTTTTCGCTTAAACGATCTCCCACCCAACAGATTTTAGCCAGAATATGAGCCGGAATCTCCTGTCGTATAACCGTTTCTGCGTAACGTCTGAAATCCGGATCCTGAAAACGGTAGGCAAAGCCCGGAAGAACCACACTTACGCGATAAGAATAAGGATCAAAAACATCATATTCACAGTCTTCTTCACAAGAGGACATTAAAGCATCTGCATAATCTACCGGATTTCCAGAAAGAATATCTCCGTCCTCATTAGGAGCTACTTCAAAAGAGATTCCTACGATCATGCTTCCGATCCCTTCAAGATCCTGAAAAACTTTGAATGTGTCTTCTATAGACATACAACCAATTCCTTTGATCAGTTTGTAATCTTTAAATGTCGGTTTCAGCAACAAATGCTCTACAAGGAAAATTCCTTCTTCGGTAAAATCATATTTGAAATATCTTACCAGTTCTTCAATTCCCTTTTTTAATTCAGCTAAAGAAGGGTATGGATTTGTCTTTTTATGGGTAGCCATTACGTTTTGTGGCTGACTGTCATCCATAATTTCAAGATAATAGTTCCCTCCGGCAGACATTCGGATCTGAATATTCCCAATCAAATCATAATGAGTCTGATTTTCCTGTAAAAGCTCTAAAGCATTTTTAAGATCTTCTTCGTCTATCTGAATGGTCTGGTAAATGGCTTCATGCAGATTTTTAGTTGCTGCATATTCGATGTGGAATGAATTTACGGATGATAAAGCGATATTATTATTTCCATCTTTTATTTTCCATGAATAGCTTACCGTTCCGTCGTCACTTACCGATTTAATAATCGAAACAGGTGTTTGAGAAAGATTTCTCTGCTGATAATTTTTAATCCCCAGTAATCGGGCAATTCTTTTCTGTACCCCTGAAATATTGTCTGTATTCCAGACATTCGCGGTATCATCTAATGTATAATTATAGCCCAATCCACGGTCTTTGCTCAACGATTTGTATTCGTTTAAGAAGGTTTCTTTATTGTTCAGTACAATTTCATCGGTAGATTTTCCGTACAGAGATTTCATCAGGAAAGTGTAGTCGCTGAATGTTTCTGCAAAACGGGCAATCAAATGATCCAGCACTTCATTTCGGCGTTCCACACTGTTATCAAGTTCCTCGTATAAAGTATCTGTAAGTTTGTCGTCGTTTTCATCATAATCCGAAACCAATTCTTCAAAACCTTTGATGTTTTTAAGAGCCTGAGTAAAGAACGTTCTTTTTAAACCTCCACTGATACTTAAAACTTCTTTTACTTTTTCAAGGTGTTTGAAATAACTGGCAAGAATCTGGTCGAAAAACAGCAGATATCCTTTCATCTGTTTTGCCAAAGCTTCTCTTTCCGGGGTTGGATTTCCGATGATTCCGGAAATTCCTACTCCGTACGTATCCGGAAATTCATTTAAAATAGTCGCGTAATTTCCGATATCGTATGAAGTTCCCTGTGGCAGAGTCAACTCTTTATTTTGTCTTGCATCTTCTCTTAGTACTTCCTCCTCTTTTCTTAACGTTTCGAGATATTCATCTACTTTTTTAGTGTTAATATTCAACGGAAGCGCACCTTTGGTGTAACTGAATGAACTCAGATCGCAAAGCTCCGGTTTTTTACCTTTTTCAATACAGATCATCCAGTCATCGGTCTGTTTCACTGCACTGTCGCATCCGGCAATAGAAATTTCGTGGATTTCTTTCACTCCGTCGATTTTCATGATTTCGCTGATGATATCAGAAAGTCGAACTTCTCTTCTTAACTGACTTGCTTTCAATTCTTCCGTATCAATAAAACCATTATCGAGAATCGGTCCGTCAAAAATCTCATCTGTGGTAAGACCTTTTTCCAGCATCTGCTTTAATGAATAAAAATGAACTTCCGGAGCCAGATAATTGTTGATTGCTCTGATTACCTTTGCATGAACCAGTTCCTCATCTACTTTATTTACAAGGCCGATGCGGGCACATACTGCCACTTTCTGGGTTTCGATTTCTTTAATATCTACAAGATCTTCGCAAAGACCTCTGTTCTGGTGATAACGCTCCAGTATTTTTACTCTTGCATTCGATTTGTCACAATCTTCATTCTCACTATCGTCTATATCATCGGCATAATCTACATAAAGGTCATACAATCCTTTTACGTTAAAATGCTGTGTCTTTTCTCCGATAGGTTCAAAATCCAACTGTCCAGTTTTACAATCCACATACAGCGTTTCGGTTCTCGGAACCAGCCAACAGTTGCTGATTGGTCTCGGATGACCGAATTTAAAGCTGATATCGATGAAGAGTTTTCTGTAATCAAGCTCGGTTAAAGGTCTGGAAGGTAAAACTTCCGTAGCTTTCAGGAATTGTGTATGAATATCTTTTTTTGCATCGTTTGAAGCAAGAATGTCTTCCATATTCATATTCATCCTCATCCCAAGATCTGTAATGGCGTAGCTTAAAACCTCCAGTGTGGTAATCCCCGGATCGTGAGAGTTATAATCTGTCCAAAGTTTTCCTCCTAATCCTTCTATATATTCAATACCTGTTCTGCGTAGAAAATGAAAATCGGTCTGATCCTGCGTTTCTATATTTTTGGGTATACTAATGTGCTTATTTTCTGACATAATTATGTTTCTGCTTGTTTGTTATTAAAGGCATACCTGTTCTGCAATAGTAACTTTGTGCTGTTTGGCAGATACGAGTATGGATTTCGGATCTACTTCGATTAAAGACTGTGTCTGTAAAACATTATTTACCAATATACTGGTCTCCTCAACGTAGTCTACATAATGCAGTTGTTCCAGATAATTAATAAGCTGATTAACATTCAGTTTCACATTAAAATCAATATCTTTAGTGTCTGTAAAAGCCCAAGGCGATATGTACTTTTTGATGTCTTCGTCTAACTGTTTTGTGTAAAATGTTTCATCATACTGATCGAAGAATTTCACCTTTGTTTCTACCTTCGCTTCTTTATAATTCGGGTTGATTACCTGAGCGTTGATGTGCATGGTATTCAATTCATTTATATAATTCTGAATTCTGTTCAGCGTGGCTCTGCTTACTCTTGGCTGATAAATATCAAAAGCGTTTTTATTTTTAATATTAGGAACAACCATCAGCGTAACGTATCCGGGAGCGAGGTAAGACTTTTCTGAAGTATGATTCAGACATTTTACCTTGAAAACTTCCGGAAATTCCTGCAAAACGAGATGCTCGTAATCCCATTGTGTAACGGCTCTGTTTTTATGTCTCAGTCTTTCACTTACTCTTCTGTAGAATTCTGTATCTGTTTCTTTATATTTTCCGTCGAATGAGTTATACGGCTGGCTCACAGATTTTACCTGCGGAACTCTGGTAATAAGTCTGGAAATCGTATTGGCTTCCAAACCGTTGTTTAAGTGAGACAGATCGTTGTTCTGATTCTGGAATGTTGCCAGAACTGCCTGTGTATATATTCCCTGAACTTTACAAACCGCATCGTAACTTCTTCCTGATCTTGCTCTTACCCAGATTAACTGATCTGTAAATCTTGTGTGATTCAAATTAATATCTTTTGGAATTTTGAATTTTACAATTCCGGATTCCAGGAATTTTTTAGAATCATTCTGCAGCATAGAGTTTGAAAGATCAATCCATGTATTTCCGGAAAGGATGCTCCATTCGATATACTCTTTTTCTTCAAAAGTCTCAGCTAAAGGATTTTCGCTTCCTTCCAGCATCTGGATGAGAAGGGAAACCGTCATTTGCGGAACTGCTTCCAGACCGATGTATAATTCGCCTCCTTTCTGATGTACCGGAACAATAGTTTTCGTATCGATTTCCTTTTCATACTGCCCGAAAGCATCTTCATGATACATCTGTACTTCTTCACTTTTCAGAAGTTCTCCTTCAGAATCTTTTCTTAAAGAATGGTATGCAGTTTCTGTTGCGCTGTAACTCAATTCGATATCTTCGGCAAAAGGAATATAAGGTTCGTTTGGAACTACTTTCAGTTTTTGAGGATCTGATAAAACAAGCGTATATAATTTAGGATACAAGTCCTGTAATAAAGATTTCTTCAGTTTTACCCTGATCGCTTCGCCTGTACCAGCTTCATCACTGGCGCTTTTTACAGAAAATTGTGTCTGGTAAGCATTTCCATTCTTTTTAAATAAAGCAATATCACTTTCCTGATTGTGCCAGATTTCTTTGTCTAACACCGCTGTATCGATCTTAAAATAATCGTCTCCTGATACAACTGACGAATTTTTCAAATTATTAAAATCCTGCTGACTGATATTTGTATCCGGTTCCATGATATACCCGCTGTATAAATCCTTTATGGAAGCCGGCGTGTTTTTCCAATTGATGGTAATGTCTGCAGTTTTCCATTTTTTAGAGAACATTTCAGGACATTTTATGTAAAAATTGGAACCTTTAATCGGCTGCGCAGTAAATGGATAATAGGATTTTTCGGAATTCAGTTCTCCATTGTCATTTTCAATCTGAAGAGATTTTATTCCTTTTACATCTACAGAAACTTCAATATTGTTGACCAATGCTTCTGAAAAAGCTTCATAGACTTCATAATATTTCTTCCCTTCAATCATGAATCTGAGAACAGGAAAGCTGGTCTGGAAAGTTTCCTTCAAAACATCTTTATTGTATTTTACGATGGCAGGAAAATCTTTAGGTAATGTTAAAGAAAAGGTTAAACGGTGTTTTTTATCACTTTTGGTTCCTATTTCTCCATTTTCAGTACATTGTAATGCAATGTCGGATAACCATGCTTTTTCCCCGCTGCAAAGCACTTTGATGTTGTTCTGAAAGTCTTCTTTTTCAAGGGCTTTTAGTTTTTGAACAGAATTTGCTTTAAAGTCTATTTTCAGGGTAATTGTTCTGTCTCCTTCTTTTAAATCGAATAAAGATGATGCTACAGAAAATCCCAGTTTCGCTTTTGGAAGTTCTTTATAGATCGATTTGTCCGAAGCTGTTTCTTCAGCATTGTATCCGAACGGCCACCAATAGTTTCCGCCTTCCGGCAGTTTTTCGCCCATTCCGTCGGCAGAATTGGTAACCGGAGCCATTTTAAGCTCTTGCTTTCCGCCGTCATTAAGAAGACTTTTAATTTCAACTACTTTTGCCTGATTGGCAATCAGTTCATTATTGGTTTTGTAGATCCGTTTTTTTCCTTCCGTATCTTTATCTCCGTCCAGAAGTGTTCCTTCCGGAATTCTTTCCTGAATGGCTTTTTTAGCCAATTCAAAAATCACATAGACTTTATCTTCTTTAGCATCATTTTTCTGAATCTGAAGGATCTCGTTATAGTAGAAATCCAGATGTCTTTTCGTTAAATTATTGAAAGCTTTTTTGGAAAAATCCAGCAATTTCAGAAAGCAGACGAACAAAGTAAGATGCGGAGTCAGATTGCTGTCCTGTTCAAACTGGGAAATAAGATCTGTAACCTGTTTTTTCATACTTTTGTACTCTACGCTTTCTCTGCGCGGAATAGCATTGGTATCATCACCAAAGAAAAAGTTTCCCCACTTCTTATCTGGTATTGCTGTATCAGCATCTTTTTCAAAAAAATTTACATGACTGGCAAAATTGTTTGCAAATAGCAGCCAATCGAACAGATCGAAGTCGTGCAATTCGAGTTTGCCGGGATCCAGATCCGCTAAAAAGCGCTGCATTTGTGATTTTCCTTCACGATAATGTGAAAATGTATCTGTTTTTTTCATTTGTTTATATTTATATTCTATGGTCAGATGCAATACTTAATGTAATGTTTCGGTAGTATTCAAAATGGTTACAGACATCCCGTAATTATTTATATTTCAGTAGCTTCACCTTTATAGAAAGGGAAAACCATATTGCTTCTGGTATTCGTATTCCTTACTTCGTAATCAATTTTTATCAACACTTCGCCTTCCAGTTCTTCCTGAGTATCGATGTCGATATTTAAAATGTTTATTCTCGGCTCGTGGTATAAAATGGCACGCTCGATAATTCCTTTCATCTGGGTAATCAGCGTTAAGTCCAAAGGTTTGAAAAGCATTTCCTGCAGGTCGCATCCGTAATCGGGGAACATGACGCGTTCTCCCGGTCTTGTGGAGAGTAAAATGATCAGACTGTTGTTGATGTCTTCCACATCTGTAGTCATTACCAGCTTTCCTTCAGTCTCATTAAACTCAGGCGGGAAACTCCAGCCTATTCCTAAAAAATCTGTATTTATTTTCATACGTTCTTGTATTATATTTAATTGTAACATCTTGCATCTGTAACATAGAGTTTTAGTTTTCTAACCGTTTTGTTATTGATGTTTTTACATTTTTTAATCTTGCAGGCTGTGTATCATCCGCCTATTAAAACAGTAGCTTCACCCGCGCTTATTACGCCTCCGTGAGCGGTAGAATCTCCCATTCTTGCGGCTGGTTTTCCGCCGATCATTACGCTTGAAGATCCTGCTGCAATGGTATCGGGCGGACCTGTGCATATCGCTTTGTCTCCTACTCTTGCTGCGGGTTTACCTCCTATAAGTACAGTAGGTTCTCCTGCCGGAATGATGGGTCCGCCAACGTGCGGGGTAGTTCCCGTTACCATTGGACAGGTATGCATATCTGTAATTCTTGCTGCCGGTTTCATGATTAATTGATTTTAACTTGAGATCCTTTTACGACGGTTACTGCGCCTGATTTAAGCTCAGAACCGGAACTTCCTTCTGCTTTAAACTGTGCGGATGCTTTGATACCGATATTGGTTCCTTCCATCTTAATATCACCTTTTGCTTTGATCTTGATGTCTTTCCCACTTTCCATACTGATCCCGTCTTTATTGAGGGTAAGAGTATTCTTATGCTCGTCTTCTATTTTAATGACATCTGCATCTTCGTCTACAGTTATTTTTTTGCCTTTTGGTGTTTCAAGGGTGTATGAAATTTTATCGTCATTAAAAATCATCTTCATTTTGCTGCGGGTGACAAATCCTTTTTCGTTGTTGTCATCGGAAGCTACAATAGGAGCCGGTTTTGCACTGCTGTTCAGCATTCCCAGAACAACTGCATCATTGGGATCATCATTAATAAAACCAATGATTACCTCATCTCCGATTTCCGGTCTGAAGAATGATCCTCTGTTTTCTCCTGCATCAAGTGTGGCTATACGCGCCCAGATTCCCTCCTCTTCGTTATTGATAATCGGGATCTGCACCAGAATCCTGTCTTCTCCATCGGGATCGGATTCCAGTTGGGATACTTTCCCGATGTGCAGTCCACTGATGGAAGGAATAATTCCTGAACCCGGCATTTCGCTTACATCGTACGTTTCTGAGAACCATGTCGGAGAAAGCCCGAATTGTGCATCAACCAACCAGTTTCCTTCCGCAATTTCGTGACGGACGCCTGTTACGTAAATTTTTCCGTTGAAACGGTTTCCTACGCCTTGCAGCATTAATGAAACTCCCGGTTTTACAGCCGGAATTCCCTGAAATTTCACCCTTCCTCTGGTCTTTGCCAGTTGTTGGAAAGTTGCTTTCGCATCACTCCAGTCCTGAAGTTCACTCTGGGTAAGATTTCCGCCATGTTTAAGCTGCAGATCGTCTATTCCAAATACTTTCGCCAGATCATCCGGTGAAAGGTTTCCGTTAAGTTTTACTGCTGGATCCTGAGCTTCCACTTCTGTAAGTTCCTGATCGGTATAGCTCCATGTTTTGGCTGAAATTTTTTTGAACTGATCTCTTGCGTCTATTTCTCCGTCAAATTCATGCACCGAAGATCCGAAAATCACTGTTTCCACTTCTTTTTTACTGAAATCGGGTTTCGCTATTTTAACGGTTCCGTCTTCTACAAAACAAAGTTTTCCGTTTGCCTGTGCTCTGGTGAGCATAAAATCCCAGTCGGAAGCTCTGTACTGAATCAATTCTTTATGTGAATTTAAGGTAGCCTGAACATCGGCAGTCAAACCGTTGTTACTGATGAGTTCTCCGATAATATCGCTGTCTTTACTGTCGTAGAAATATTTACTTTTTCTGCCTAAAGTCATTTTCACCGCTTTATCTCTACATTCTATAATGAGGTAGGAGGAGCCGTTTCTCACTTTGATGTTGTGCTTTACAACAACTCCTTTAAAAATGCTTTCTTCATCCGAATGATAGCCTGCTGTAATTTCAATTTCTTTTCCGGGAATCAGAAGATCTTCATTACTTAGTTTAAAATCCTGTTCCGGTACGCTTCCATCCAAAATAACAATGCGGGCATAAGGAATTCTGTTTACTTCTTTTTCTACAACAATACATTTTACCCCATATTTCCCGGGTAGCTCGGTACCTCCGGACATTACTTTAAAAGTGATCAGATCCGGATTTTTTGATGTTTTTATGTATCCGCTATTGTTCATGTTATGCTATTTTTTCTATGGGTGGAAAGTAGAGTTCAGTTCCCGGTTTCAACTGTCTGAAATTGATGAGATTATTAACTTTAGCAACTTCAAGGTAATATTTGGAGTCTCCGTAGATTCTTTTAGTCATTAAGGGTAAAGTGTCTCCTGCTTTTACAGTTCTTTTGTGCGATAAATCTGGAGAACTTTTTTTGGCTTTTGCATTTGCTAGATCAATGTCTGTAGTACCTTTAAATTTTGCTTTTATTATCGCTCTTAAAGGATAACCTTCTGGAGAAAAAAGAGTAAAATCAATACTGAAATCCAATAGGCTGCCTTCGAAATTAAGAATCCCCCATTTTATATTTAGTGTATAGGGTTTATGTATTTCACCATCATAAGTACCTGTTACTTTTAAGAAATTATCAAACTGTGTTGCAACATTTGTTTTTTTAGGTTTTTTATTAATTATTTTATTAATCAATGTATTACCTTTATTTTCTTCAGTAATTCCTGTTCCATCTAATAAAAATTCTAAATCGAATGTAGGAGATGAAATCCTATGAAATTTAATTTCTGTTTGAGGGCTTCCTAATGGAGATTCTTTATTCCATTCGTTTTTATAGGACAAAGAGTATTTAGTCGGATTAATTAAAGCAACAAACTCTTGATCTGGTTTTTCCTTTGATGTTATTTTTATTTTATCTAACCCTGCCATTATCTTTCTTTTTTACGTTGTTCAATATTTACTATCTGCTCTATGCTTTCACTCACTGCATGCATAATTTCAGCTTCATCTACTGATTGAGTAGTTGTCGTTGCAGCTGCTTTTTCGTCCACATTTATTTTAATGTGAAGCTCTTTTATTTCTATTGGCATTTCGTTTATTTTTAATTAATTATTAATACGTAAAAAACTTAAAACCAATTATTTAACGTATTTATTTAAAAATCTAAGCACATAAAGCGTGTGTTCAGTCCTGTTATAGACCAATCCTTTATTTTTTATCTTAAAATTTTTGCTGAATGTTATCCGAAAACTAACACACGGAAAGTGCTTAGATTTGATTTAGAAATTACAAGCCTAAACTTGCTAACGATGAGGGTATTTTGAAATATCTGTATTTCAGCTCTATTGTTTCAATGGCAAGCCTGCTTTCTTCTGCGTTGAATTCTGAAACGTTCCATTTTACCGGATAGGCTCCAACTACATTCCAGACCATTAACGGTGCTGTAGACTGAAGTCCTCCTGAAAGTGTAATGACAAGATCTCTGGGTTCAAACTCGAAGTTTTCCATTGCATTTCTGCACCAGCTTATTAATCCTGAACTTACAATCAGTCCACGCTTGAGAACTAAATTTTCATATTTCGGTCTCAGAGGAAGCTGATGAAGAAATCTGTTTTCGCCTCCTTCGGCATATTCTTCGACCTGAATTTCTGTAGATAAACCAGATATAGACTGAAATCTGGAGTCAATACCCTCTGTTGTCGAAATCCCGTTAACAATAAAAGAGAAACTGGTTGGAGGATATAAAAGAGCCATGATTAGTTATGTTCAATAGTTAAACCTTCGTGCGCAATTTCCAGTGTTTCGATTGCTACCTCATTACCTTCAGCTTTCAGATCGGTTGACTGTAATTTCAATGGGAAGGCATTTTTCACTTTCCATGTTACGGAAGGTGCACCGTTTTCGTCTAAAAGAGAAATCGTAATGGATCTTCTTTCTACCGTGTTCATCTGAACGGTCTGCAGCCATTCGAAATAATCGTTATCGCCTTTGAAAGTTCCTCTTTTTAAAGTGATGTTTCCGAATTTTGCCATTCCCGGCATTTTGATCTTGCTGAAATCCGGACTTGCTCCCTGTCTGTATTCAATGATATCGCGCTCGATGCTTAATCCCGAAACTTCCTGAAAACCGATGTTCGTTCCGCCCCAGTCTACTTCAAAGGAAAACTTTACTAATGGATATGTATTCATAATTGTCTTGATTTAATTTTGTTATTTGTTTGTTTAATTTTTATGCTTCCTGCAGTTTGTGTGAGAAACGAAGAACAATAAATTCTGCCGGACGAACTGCCGCCATACCGATCTCCACGATCATTCTGCCTTCAAGGATATCCTGTGCAGACATGGTTTTGTTTAAGCCAACGCTTACATAATAAGCTTCTTCCGGCTTGCTTCCTGCCAATGCTCCGTCCTGCCACTGCTGGTTCAGGAAGTTTTCGATCATGGTCTGTACGCGAACCCATGTATTGGCTGTGTTCGGTTCAAATACGAATCGTTCTGTTGCTTTTTTCACGGATTCTTCTACCATGTTGAAGAATCTGCGTACTGAAATGTATCTCCATTCGTTGCTGTTGCCGTCAAGCGTTCTTGCGCCCCAAACCAATGTGCCTTTTCCTGTAAAAGATCTGATAACGTTGATGGATTTTCCTGAAGCTGGATCTACATTAAGAGTCATCTGATCTTCGTGGGAAACTTTTACTGTAGGAGCCACTACATAACTAAGTCCAACATTAGCAGGCGCTTTGAATACTCCGGAAGTGCTGTCTACTTTAGCATACACACCCGCAACTGCTGAGGACGGAGCCATTACTACTCTTTCAGACTCGATTGCTGCTTTAGCTTTATTATACAGCTCTGTTCTGTTGGATTTTAGCCATTTTAAATTGTCTACATAGCCATTTGGAAGAGACAAAACATTTCCTGAGTCATCTTTTTCTTCAAAACTTGTAATTTTAACATCTTCATCTTCAAAGCTATGCGTTAAAACAGTTTCCAATTTCGGATAATAAGCAGCTCCGTATTTTAAACCTGTAGAAACCACTCCATCCCTGAAAGTAAGTTCATCTCCAAGAACGTCCATAATAACAAATCTGTCTTTCATTTCCTCTGCATGATCCAAAGCCAATCCATACAAACCGTAAGCCTCTAATGCTGGTAAAGATTCTGCATCCGGGAAAACAATAAGCGTAGGCTCATCTTCTTTTTCAAGAGTCTTAAGTCCTGCTTCTAATTCGATTTTTGATACATCTGTAGGATATCCTGAAGCTACTCCAACAGAAACAATATAACATGGACCACCACCGTTTGCAAAGTACATTTGCATCGCATGGTACATTTTGAATTTACCTAATTTAGTGGTATCAAAAGTGGTAGTGACGGTATTGTCTTTAACAGAAATTTTGATCTCTTTCCCTTCGTTTTTTGCTTTTCCGAAAAGATTTTCATATTCCAACAGCGAAGAGATTCTTGTCGGCTCATTTTTTGGTCCTTTTCCTGTATATCCGATGAAAGCAGGGATCGCTGTTTCTACTTGTGCTACGGAAGGCGGAAATTTTGCCAGTTCCTCCACGTAAACACCTGGTGTTTTGTAATTCATTTTGTTAAAAATTTAAAATTAATATTTAGTTATGTTCAATAGTTAAACCTTCGTGCGCAATTTCCAAAGTTTCGATTGCCACTTCATTACCTTCAGCTTTCAGATCGGTTGACTGTAATTTCAATGGGAAGGCATTTTTCACTTTCCATGTTACCGCAGGTGCGCCGTTTTCGTCTAAAAGAGAAATAGTGATCGATCTTCTCTCTACCGTGTTCATCTGAACCGTCTGCAACCATTCGAAATAATCGTTATCACCTTTGAAAGTTCCTCTTTTTAAAGTGATATTTCCGAATTTTGCCATTCCCGGCATTTTGATCTTGCTGAAATCCGGACTTGCGCCCTGTCTATATTCAATGATATCGCGCTCGATGCTTAATCCCGAAACTTCCTGAAAACCGATATTTGTTCCGCCCCAGTCTACTTCAAAGGAAAACTTTACTAATGGATATGTATTCATAATTGTCTTGATTTAATTTTGTTATTTGTTTGTTTAATTTTTACGCTTCCTGCAGTTTGTGTGAGAAACGAAGAACAATAAATTCTGCCGGACGAACTGCCGCCATACCGATTTCTACGATCATTCTGCCTTCAAGGATATCCTGTGCAGACATGGTTTTGTTTAAGCCAACGCTTACATAATAAGCTTCTTCCGGCTTGCTTCCTGCCAATGCTCCGTCCTGCCACTGCTGGTTCAGGAAGTTTTCGATCATCGTCTGTACGCGAACCCATGTATTGGCTGTGTTCGGTTCAAATACGAAACGTTCTGTTGTTTTTTTCACGGATTCTTCTACCATGTTGAAGAATCTGCGTACTGAAATGTATCTCCATTCGTTGCTGTTGCCGTCAAGCGTTCTTGCACCCCAAACCAATGTGCCTTTTCCTGTAAAAGATCTGATAACGTTGATGGATTTTCCTGAAGCTGGATCTACGTTAAGTTCATCCTGACGTTTATTGGAAATTTTAGTAACGGGAGAATCAACATAATTAAGTCCTGTATTAGCAGGAGCTTTGAATACTCCGGATGTACTGTCTACTTTAGCGTAAACACCTGCCATTGCTGAAGATGGAGCTAAAACTACTTTTTTGGATTCAATTGCCGCTTTAGCCTGATTGTACAGTTCAGAATTTTTTAATTTTAATTCTGCTAAAGTTGTTGCGCCGGAAGCACCCATCACAGAAACCTTATCTTCTTTAAAAGCGTACGTTAAAATTGTTTTAAGGTTCGGATAATAAGCTGCGCCGTATTTTAGTCCTGTAGAAGTTACCTTATCTCTGAAAATGGCATCATCTCCTAAAATATCCATAATAACAAACCTGTCTTTCATAGATTCTGCCTGATCTAAGGCACTGTCATACAAAGAATAAACAGTTTTAATAGTTTGTCCATCATTCGCATTTGTAACAGACGTTACATTGGCATCAGCTGCAAGGCTAATATCAGATGCTGTTTCCGCATCAGAATTAGCATCAATTAATGCCTGAGCCGCAGCCGCAGCTGCTAATTGAGCTTTTACGACAGCCGCAGCAAGATCCACATCATTAGGTGCAGCGGCAGCAGCTTGTTGAGCCTGAGTAAGCGCCGTGTCAGCTGCAGTTTTTGCCGCTGTAGCTGCAGTAATAGCAAGTAAAGCAGCATCAGCAGCTTCTTCGGCAGCATCAGCAAAGGCTTGAGCAGTTGCTACTTCATCATCCGTTGCTACCAAACCTTGAAGATCAGGAAAAACAATAAGTGTAGGCTCATCTTCTTTTTTCAGTAAATCAAGAGCCGCTTCTAATTTAGCCGGACTTACTTTATTTTCTTTTATTACGCCGTTTTCTTTGTATTCAAATTTGTCTACCGAAACAATATAGCATGGTCCGCCTCCATTGGCAAAATACATTTGCATCGCGTAATACATTTTGAAATCGCTTACCTTTGGCTGAACTGCTGTTGCAGTACCCTCTTTGAAAGCTACAGCAAAAGTTTCGGCATATGCTTTTCCAAAAAGTTCTTTAAACTCCAGCATAGACGAGATTCTCGTAGGTTTGTTTTGTGTCCCTTTTTCTGTATATCCGATAAAAGCGGGAATAGCTGTTTCAACTTGCGCTACGGAAGGCGGAAATTTTGCCTCTTCCTCCACATAGACTCCAGGGGTTTTGTAATTCATTTGTTAAAAATTTTAAGTTAATATTAATTATCACTCGAAGCTGAACTTCAATATTTTGTTGTGATTGATTTTGGTTTTGTTATAGTTTGTGAGAAAAATTTAATACAATAAACTCTGCAGGACGTACTAAAGCGACTTCAATTTTTACATCCATGATGTCTGTTCCTCCGGATTTCACTTCAACTTTGTAAGCTTCTTTGGGAGAATTTCCTGCCAATGCTCCGTCTATCCACTGCTGATTAAGAAAATTCTCAATCATTGCTTTTGCTCTTAACCATGTGTGAATGACATGAGGCTGATTGATAAATTTTTCGTTAAGCGCTATGCTTATTGACTGTTTAAGCATGTTATAATAACGGCGTACATGGATGTATTTCCACTCGTTATCTTTTTCATCTTCCTTTTTGTCTTTTCCATCCAGCGTTCTGGCTCCCCAAACCAAGGTTCCTTTTCCTGTGAAGTTTCTGATAGCGTTGATTGATTTTCCTTCATCATCAATGTTAAGACCAGATTGTTCTTCGTCGGAAATTTTTTCAGTCGGAGCTGTTACGTAATTCAAACTTACATTTGCAGGAGCTTTCCAGACTCCTCTTGTATTGTCTATTCTTCCATACACTCCTGCTATTGCAGATGATGGCGGCAAAACTACTTTCAGAGATTTCAGCAACTCTTTTATCTGATTATATAATGAAGAATTTGCTGTTTCCAGGGACTCTAATGTTACTCCATTAGCAATTCCAACGGGCTGATTCTGCGTATCGAGGTGAGAAACAGGAGTTATTTTTTCATCAAAATGATAATTTAAAACCGTTTTCAGATGAGGAAAATAAGCTGCCGCATAACTTGAGGAATTTACTGTATTTCTGAAACTCTCCACTGCAGTAAGATTTCCGATTTTTGTAGTGGAATTTCCATAGTAAGTATCTAATAGGGCAAACATATTTTTGGATTCTCCTGCAGATTCGGCTTTGATAATTGCTGCATTATATAATTCATGAAAGTCATTAGGAGAATTTAATGATACGGCATCCGGGAAAATAACAAGAAGTGGCTCTTTTATATTATTGATTAAATTTAACCCTGATTTCAAAAGACTTTTTTCTACCTGTGCTACATTGTAATCTCCCACAGAAACGATGTAGCAAGCACCGCCTCCATTAGCAAAATACATTTGTAACGAATAATACATTAAAAATTTTGCCTTTGGTTCTAAAACTATTATTCCTGCATCAGTATCTTTTAATGTAATACTTTCCATTTTTGCGCTCCCGAATTTTTTCTCAAAATCCAGAAGAGAGCTGATCTTTGATGGCTTATAATCAGGTGCGCTAGTATCATTGTCTTCGGAAGGCTTTCGTTCGGTATATCCTATGAATACAGGTACAGCAGTTTCTACCAATGCAATGGAGTTGGGAAGTTTTGGCAGTTCTTCAATAGAGACACCGGGTGTCGTCGGATTTGGTATGTTCATAAATTTTAAATTAAAGGGTTATTTGTTTTCTGATATTATTTAACCGTAATATCCTTGATATCAACATCATTAATAAGCTGAACATCAGAAGCATTTTTAGCTCCAATCTTAACCACACTTACTTTATACATTACGGAAGGAATGATCTTTCCGCCCAATAAACCCCAGATGTAACTTAGCTGCTCAAACGGTACGGCGTACATTTCTGTTCTGAAAGTAAAATTGCTTTCTCCGATACCAGTTGCAACGTATTCCAATACATTTTTTGCACGAAGAACCTCAATAACTTTTGAAATGTTTATTAAAGCACTGTCATAATCCGTCATATTTGCTGTAACCATTACGAAAAGATTTACATATGCCGAAGGACTTTCCATTTTTGTAACATTGGATGTATTTTTTACATATCTTGAGATATTTTTCATGGTAGATTCCTCCTGAACATTCAGTAAGGTAATCACCACTTTATTATCAAGTCCCGCAGCTCCGTCTTCATGCTTTGCGATGTCGTTAACAACAACATCTGCTAAACCGGCAGAATGCAACTCATTTTTTAAAACTGTTAATACTTCTTTTATCATAATTTTTGTTCTTTAGTATTATGGTGCAAACATACAATCCGCCCGACTTAAAAAACGAATATTTTGGGGGCTCCATCCTGTCTTTGCAGTAAATGCTTTTTTTGAATTTTCTTTTAACCTAAAAAATAAATCAATATAAAATAATGATAATCAAATAATTAGCACCTACTAAATTTAACAAAAATTTATCCTGATCTAAGGCTTGTGAAATAAACACTGTTAACTGAAGGTAATTTTAAGGCGTGAAAAATGATTATTTTAAGTATAATGTTGTGAGATTCCTCCATTGATTTTTTTATCCGCTCAATATTTTTTCCAATTATCAATATCTGAAAAGATATAATTCCGAAATCTGATCAGATTTCATCCTTTTCTGAATTAAAAAATTTATCGTTTTTATTATCAGAACATAAGTTTATGATCTACTGCAAAGACAGAACAGCGAGGTCTTATTATTCGTTATACTGCTTTTCTTCCTCTAATTTTGACCCCATAATTTAAACTTTAATCACAATGAATATTAAAACTCTTTTTGGCAAACGCAATGAAATCATTGGCGGCCATTTTAATGAATTAAGATCAAAACTGGGTATGGCAAATCAGGACGAGGAAGTTGTTTTTTCTGTAAGAGAAGAAATCTGTAACGCCTGTCCTTTGAAAAACGGAAACAACTGCAATACCCAAAAATGGATTCATCCTCAGACTCTGGAAGTTTCAGATGCTCCGAAAGACGGCTTTATAAGAGGTTGCGGATGCAGACTAAGTGCAAAACAGAGATCCAAATACAGCCTTTGTCCTGCAGGTTTCTGGGGCGGAGAATTTGACAAGAAATAGGCATTTTACGGTAATTCCACCATTGTATAACTCAAATTTATTTAATGTGAAGCAAGATCATATCATTCAGAAAGTTTTTATTGAAATTACGGTAAATAATAAAGAAAAAGGACTGAGTATAAAAGACGACATCAACAGTTTTCTGTCGATGGATGTGTTTCCGAAAATAGAAAAATACCTCAGTACTTTTGAACACAGATTAGCAGACCGCACTTTACAGATCACTAAACTAGAATTGAATCTGGATGTAAAAAGCAGCGCATTAAATTCTGATCTGAAAGATAGAATTGCAAAAGTTTTCGAAGAAGAATTATCTGAAATTACAAATCCTGTTTTAAATTCGGATGAGGTTAAGAGCAGTAATTCTGAAGCGTATCTGTTGACCAACCAGGAAAAGATCCTTCAGAGCTTTATTTATTTTTTGGAAAGAGGAAGTATGCCATGGTGGAATTCTGATAAAAAAAGTTTCTCTCTCCTTGAGCCAAAGGTATTTAACACCATTATTCAGGGTGAAAATTTTCAGAACTGCATTCTTCCTGTTTTTTCTAAAAGAAATGTGCAGGAAAGAATCATTCATCAGCTTTCTAACGAACAAATTGCCCAATTATGCAATGTTATTTTAAAAGATAAAGCATTAAAAATCAATTTACAATCAGAGATTATACAGTTGATCTCAAAGCTGGATCAGACTAACAGAATTATGATATGGAGACTGATTTTAAATATTTTGTCGAGGCATCTGAAATCTCCGAACATTCATATTGAGGATTATTTTTTACAAGAAATACTGAAATCTGAGACTTTATCAAAAGATTTATTTTTTGTGAAAAATCATTTTCATAACCTAAAAACAGTATTAAACATATTTCCAATCATCAAAGAGGCTGAATTGATTGAAAAAATTGAAGAGACCCTCATCAAAAACGATCAAAATACAAAAAAGACAACGAAAAAAAATGAGCAAAATTTTACGGAAATCAATGATGTGGTAATACAGAATGACAAGAATTCTGAACAAAAAGCTGAAGAAATTATTTCTGATGAAGGACAATATGTTCAAAATGCCGGGCTGATTCTGATTCATCCGTTTATGAAAACTTTTTTTGAGCACTGTGATCTTCTGGACAAGAAAACTAATCAGCTTTCAGATCCTGAACTGGGTGCACATCTGCTTCATTATATTGCTACCGGGAAAATAAATGCTCCTGAATACGACATGATATTTGAGAAATTTTTGTGTAATATTCCTCTTCATCAATCGATCAACCGACATATTAAGCTTACGCGTAAACACAAAACTCAAGTTAAAAATCTGATAGAAAGTGTTCAGCATAACTGGAGTGCCATGAAAACCTCATCCGCAGAATTGCTCCGGAATGAATTTTTTCAACGTCCCGGAAAACTGGTTGTCTCCGACCAAGACTGCACTCTTACCGTAGAACGAAAAACACAGGATATTTTACTGGAAAGACTTTCGTGGGGAATCGGTCTTGTGAAGCTGCCGTGGAAGGATCAGTTTATGTTTGTGAACTGGTAAAGAGTTTTTAAAATCAAAGTCTGTTAAAACATACAGACTTTGATTTTCCTATTTTTAGAATAAATATAACTTAGGATAAATTTTTTTAGTTATTTCCCGATACAAAATCTAATAGAACATTCATTTACAAATTTTTATATAGATAAAGATGTACAAAAGATGTACAAAATTAAAATACTATAACAACCTTTTCTCGTAATTTAAATTTATTTTTTTTTTATATCTAATAATAATTTTTCAAACCTTTCTTTCTCTTCATAGCGATCTTCTCGCCCTAGACTATTCTTCTTAATAGAGGTATACTTTGCTAAAATACCAATTTTGTATTTTTTGTCTTTAGTTATGAACTCTTTCAAAAATGATTTCTTTATCATTAGATAAGTGCCATACCCCATTGGCTCACCAAAAGGTGTAGTATCTTTAAAATCTTCGAGAAAATCACCAAAAAAAGCGACAATATCATTATCTTTTTTATAAATAATTTGATTTGAGGAAATGTCAAAATGCGATTCTTGCGATAGAGTTTTTGATAGAAGAAAAATATTTTCTTTCATTCTAAAGTAATTCCACATATTATTAGTTTGTCTTGCTAATGGAGAAATTAGAGGAACTAATTCTGAGGATGTTAGTTTGGGTTCAAGAAATTCTAACTGACAATCCAATAAACCATATTGAAATGGAATAAGTGTGGGATTATACCACATTCCGGCATCGAAAAGTTTATCTTGAATTTCTTCTTCACTATATGTGTCAATAAACTTTTCATTACAACCAAACAAAGTTGTTGTAATATTATAAAAATTTGATTTTCGTTCATTAGAATTATTTTTTACTGGAAAAGTATAATTAAAATAAACTGGTATGAACTCTTTGTCACCTTCAAATAGCTTTTCATATTTTTCTCCCGCATTTTCAATATTTAATAATGTATCTGTTGAAAATTTCTGTAACCAGTTCGGCTTGTCAGTAACATCTATATTCCATAATGAATAGTCAACTGGTAAATTCATTATCGTAAGTCTCAAAATATCATTAACCTTGATTAAATCAAATTGATAAACAGCATCAATCAATCTAAAAAAAGTAGATTTCAGAATATCAGCAAATACTGTAGATCTACCTTTCATATAATTGTATTGGGAATTCTTAAAATCTTCATCAGTATTTCTATTATAATTTATGCCTCTGATTTCACATTCATCTTCGTACATATTACACCATACTTTCCATATTTTAAATTGATATGTGGCTTTTGATTGAAGAAAATCAATATCATCCAAATATTTCAAAGGTAAGTTTCGTCCAATCAGTTTTTTAAATTTTTCTTCTGTTAAGATTGTTTTTCCAGAACTTATGGCTGTAATCATTTCTCCAGAAAATCTTAAACTTAAATTTAGCTTACTTGATATTTTCATCAACAATAAATCTGTAGCCATACACCTTATAGATAATAAATTATCTAAGACGGATTGGGTGAGAAGTGTGTATGTTTGGGAGTTTGACTTTGCAAGTGATTTTATCAAAACTAACAATCCTTCACAGACTCTACTCTCCAATTCTTCCTCAAATAAATAATTAAAAAAAATCTGATGATATTCTCCAGTCTCATCTAATATCAAAAGATTTGCGATTTGCTCTCCAGCTAATCCTCTAACAATTGGGCTTATCCATGTAAATCTGGATAGTAAAATATCAAAGGTTGTGATTTCTGTCGGTGTAATAAAGTAATCAGGTAATATTAATTCTACGTTAGGAAAAATTTGGGGAAGAATATCTAAATAATATTGGGTGATTCTTTCAGCTTCTGGTAAATTATCTATATCAACAAAGAATTGATTAGAATTTGGAATTGGTACTACATAATCTTTATCTGCTCCGTAACGAAGCCCAACGTTTGATACAGTTTTAAAATAGAAGTCGTTAACCCTGTCAGGAAAATCAACCTTAATTTTTTTCCATCGAATCTGCGATTCTTCTATATTTCGAGAAAACACAGACCACCCTCCACCATTAGAATGTGCCCATGAAATACACTCATATGCAAACTCTTTATCATATTCATACGCAAAGGGATAAACTTCATCTAGCAATTCTGACGAAACTTTTGAATAATCTCCGTTGATTATTTTCTTTATTTCAATTATACTTTCTTCAACACTTAAATTTTTGCTCAATCGTGACTGAAACCAATCCTGTAAAAGACCTGAAATGTTATAATCGACAAATCTAATTTTGTAGCCTATTTCATTTTCTATATATTCTTTGATCTTATTAGGGAGAACTGCACCAATTTTTGTGGCTTTTTCCTTCTTTTTCGTATCTTTCTTTACTTCCGTTGATAAATCATAATTAAACCTTCTTTGTAACTCAGACAAAACGGGAATAACATCTGTCTTTTCTTTCGACACTTTAACAAGAGTTTCATAATGCGGGTCAATAGCCGTTCCTGCTATTGCTTTTGCTATAGGATCTTTATAATCTAAAGTATATAATACATCACCAAAGCTGTTCTCGATATCATAATATTCACGCTTTTCGATGTAATGGAAATATTGATTGTATAATAGTTGAGGATCAACTATTATTAGTAACCCACATAATTTCCCCATAAAATGCCTAGTTTCATCTCCGTCTGTCAGTTCTTCAATATTAAAAACATATGGGAAAATTTGTTTGATAAACTTTGAGCCTAATTTTGAGCCAGATTTTACACAAATTTCAATACTTTCTAGAATTTGATACAGAAGCATATCTTTATGATTTCCATATGCCAATATATTTTTTGCGGCTTCTTTAATTAGAATATTTGCATTGACAGTATCACTATTATTTAATGCAAAAATTGCCAATTCACATAGCCTTTGTGCTTTTTCATTGAAAGGAACAGTTTTTTCTAAAATACCTTTTGATTCATTTTGAATGAAGAAATTAAAATCATTTTTTTCAATGAAAATCATTTTGGAATTAATTACTTCGTTTAAAGATTTACGATTGTAAGCCTTCCAATCAGTTAAAAATTCTAAATCGTCGTAGTTAAGTTCATATTGCACTCCGCCAAACCGATTAACAGTATTTGTAAGCCAAAGTGAAATATTAATTATTTTGGGTATTGTTTCCCTTTCATAATCATAAATATCTCGATTTTCAGAAAAACTCAATTCTGGAAGTTCAATTAACGGCAAAAGTGATGATTTAATACTTAGATAATTTTTAGAATCATAATGCATTCTAATGATCTCTCCTATTTTTACAACAGCATTGTAGAATTGGATTAACCACTCTTCATTTTTATCCGTACTAATACTTGAAATATAATTCACTTTCTCATTTAGAAATGAAGAAATAAGATTTTGTTCAAATTTTTTAGAAATTGGATATACTTCATACGAAAAATATCTTACTTCTTTTGGAAATGATTCGAACGGCAAAATCTCCAAATTTGAGTCATATTCAAAATTAAATAATTTACAATATAAATTTCTTAATATCTCATTTCCTTTTAAAAGTTTGAAAATTAATTCTTTATATTTGGGTGTTCTTTTTAATAAATCATCAAAAATCAGACTTTTGGCAATTTCCTTCTTTTCTGGGATATTAATCTTTAGAGATGTTATTTTATTTATTTTTTGTTCCGAAGAATTTATCTCTAGAAGTACTTTGATATAATATCCAAATAAAAATGATGAATTATTATTTTTTCTGAATTGTTTGATAAAATTAAAAACTCTATTAACATCAGGATCGGCATAACATAGAACTTCTACCCAGTACTTCGCCAGATCATTTGAATCTTCATCATTGGTTTGAAATAAGTCATTAATACGATTGATAGCATCATCGGGTATTTCTGAAATCTTACCTTTTCTGAATAGTTCGATTAATATTTCTTTAACTTGATAGCCGGTCAATTCTGAAAAATCAGGAAATGCAAGTGGAAACTCGGTTGTCATTCGGAATGATATCATCCACATAGTCGCCAATGTCTCTCCTAAATTGTACTCTCTATTTCTAAAAATATTTAAAACAGTTGAGAAATAAATAACTTTATCTAAGTATTTAAGCTCAAATGAAGCTTTAGATGCAATATAAAGAGTATTTTCAATGATATTTTCGCTTTTCCTTTTTAAATAATGATCGGTAATCCATTCATTATTAATTGATAATAAAAGTTCAGGTTTTCCTAAATAATACTGAATTTTAGGAAGTTCAGACCAACAAAGATCTTTCTGATTATCTTCTTTCAACCACTTTTCAAGCTCCCGATATAAACTAATTTGCTGCATTCTTAATTCGGGTTGTTTGAGGATAAATACTAAAAAACTATTATGAAATACTGATATACCTCTTAAGTCAAATCTAAAAAGATGACGAATTTGCGTAAAACTTTCATCTATTTTATGAGGTTTTATATCTAAATTTGATACTAATGAATACAATTGCTCTTCCTGTAACTTAAAATCAAGTGTTGTAAGAGCAAAAGATATGGTTTTAGAAATTTTTGGAAGCCTTCTCCAGAGTGCTTCATAATATTTCTCAATTTCACCATCATAAGGGGAAATATTATCTAAATCATATGAAGATAAATGCATTTTTCGGTGCTTAATTTCTCTAAGAATATATCTTAAATGAAGAGGATTTCCATCTGTTAATTTTTGAATTTTTGAAATAATATTCTCATAATAACTTCCATAGGATTCTTCCTGTTTAGGAAAAGATTTGTTAACTATTGACTTGATGCTTTGACGATTTAATCCTTTAATTTCAATCCATTCATTTTTTGGAGCGTATTGATGAATAGCATTCGGGAAACAATCTGTTGCCACTTCTTGTGTTCCAAATATTAGCCAAAATCCTTTTTGTGGAAATAATACTTCATTAAGAAAGTCAATAAGCTGCCTTTGGCTATTACCTTCTCTAATTACGTGGTCAAGACCATCAATGATTAGTACAAACGGAACACCGGAATTGTTACTATAATTTGAAATTTGATCAATGAATTCTTTTAATTGGATATGAGATGTATTTTGCTCTCCCAATGATTCTATTATTGAGTTTTTCTGCTTTTTGAACTCAGCTTTAAGTCCTTCTATAACTCTTTCTGAGTTTAATCTCTCATAAAAAGATGAATCTTTAGGATTTAGATGATAGTGATGCCGAAAAACAAGACATCCTTTTTTTTGCAAAATACTGTATAGTTTAGAAAGATATGTGCTTTTTCCTGAACCTGGCTTACCTATGAATACTTTTATTCCGCCCTTCAAAGTTTGCAATTCATCAATAATATCTTGATGTACTACTTTATCAAAAAATTGAAAATCAAAGGGAACAACAAAGTTTTGATTTAATGGTCTGGGATTATCCCACGATAATCTAGATCTTATCTCTTTTAGAGTAATTATTTGAGGTTTTTTCTCAGAGCCTTGTTGCGCAATATATATCAATAAACTATCAACACCAGCCTTTGTAACTTTTAGATCTTTATATAAGACTTGACGCAGTTCTTCCTCAAAAGATACTTTGCTAGGTTGATTAAACTTAAATTCAAAATTATCAAAAAAAGACTTCAATGCTAATTCTGAAAATGCCTCAATTTTCAAAGTTTGAATAAAATCACTATTATTTTTTTTGAATTTTTCAAAATTAAAATGATCGTCAGAAAAAAAAACACAAAGCGTTTCATCTAGTTGACCATTTGTAATTAAAGAACAAAATCGTTCACTTTCTTTTAGTGCGGAAAATGATTTTATCCATTTGGAAAGCCCCTTACTCAACAGTTTATTTAAATCCCAAAAATCCGTATCAGGATTTTGAATATATTTAATTTGATAATATTCTGTTATTCCATCATTTCGCTTAGCAGTAACATCATCAAGCGCAAAACCTTTAATATCCAAATTTTCAGGTGTAAACTGAATTTTTATTTCAATATACTTATCTGGATTATGTAACCAGTCCACGCATAATTTTAAAATAAATAAATCTTCATAGGAATAGCCACTTCTTATTGAGCTATTGGGATTAATTTTCATAAATTAAATATACAAAAACATATAAAAAATTAGAAAGCATTTGAAAAATAAAAAATAGATCTTTTTATTAAAAGATCCTGCGAAATTAGCTATATTAAAAAGTCAATACATCCTCATAAGAAGTAATTAAATAGCATATATGTAGAGTTCTGAACATAGCCCACAGAATGACAAAAAGCAATCAACCTACTCTTATAATACTATACTGATTATGAGTAAGAAAATTAATAGTGATAATATTTATAGATTTTATGTTGAGAACTTTATATGAATTGTAAAGCAAGAAAATTTATCTTAATAAATTATGATTTTTAAATTAAGTAATATTACTATCACAAATATAAATTTTAAATAATATTTTGACTTTTTATTGCTTTGGCTAAACTTAAAATCCAAAATACCGTAAAAATACGGTGATTTCATTTTAAGAAATATTACTTACATTTGAAGTATAATTTTAACGAAACAAGCGTAAGTTTCTATCATTAAGGTAACAGAAAACTCGGAATCTTCTATACAACCTGAAAATGATAGGCTTACGCCCGTGCATCTATATGGCGCGGGTTGTAAGTCATATCTGGTTGTAGGGCATCCGAGTGCCTCTGTTACTGATTGGCTTCAACTCTGCGCCTTTCTTTATTATTACACCTAAAGATTTTTTTGCAGTTGAAATACATTTCAATAAAATACGACACCTTCTGTCGTTCTGCGAATTTATCTTTGCTGCCAGGAACAAAAAAATAATATTTAAAACAAGCAAAATGGAAATAAACAATCGATCAAGCTAGAATAATTTGGCTAAATCCATACTCAAAATATGGGGTTTTTACGGATTGCAAACAACTCACAATTAAAAATATATTAGTAACTTAAAATTTGATATTTACAATGAAAAAAAATTATGTAGGTACATTTCTACTATGCGTACTCTTGGGTGGTTTTTCTTCTGCTCAAGAAGTGGTCTGGCAGAAAGACATCCGGTCTTCTACGCAGGACTTTCTATCACAGGTCACTACGACCATCGATCAGCAGTATTTAATTACCGGAAGCAGCATCCATCCTCCGACAGGCTCAGGAACCTTACAAAACAACGGCTATGATTTCCATCTGGTAAAACTCAACCAGCAGGGCGAAGAGGTCTGGGAAAAATATTTCTCAGGGAAAAACCATGACTTTTTGTCGGCAACTGTCAACACTCAGGAAGGAGGGTTTCTTCTAGCAGGTTCCAGCTATTCAGGAAAAGGGCTAGATAAAAAGGAGGATTCCAAAGGCGGATCGGATTTTTGGCTTATCAGAATTTCTGAATTTGGCGATGAATTATGGCAGAAAACCATAGGCAGTGCTGCGGATGAAGAAGCTAAGGCGGTAATTCAGACCACGGATATGGGATTCTTTGTAGCCGGCAATGTGCAGAACTCACCGAAAGGCTACGGTTCCAAAGATGTTCTGGTGGTACGGCTGGATAAAAACGGGAAGGAATTATCCCAATTGGTATTTGGAGGCAAAGGGGTAGACGAAGTGGAAAAAATGATTCCCACTAAAGATGAAGGTGCTTTATTAGGGATCTATTCAAAAAGTAACGTGGGCGGTTCAAAAAAAACAGAGAACTATGGCGAGGGTGATTTTGTAGTGGTCAAAATTTCGAAAGAAAATAAGATCGAGTGGGAAAAGAATTTCGGAGGAAAAGGCGACGATCATGTAAGAACACTGGCACTGACTTCAACAGGCTATCTGATCGGAGGGGAATCCAGATCGGAAAGATCGGGAAACAAATCCGTCGGTATTGAAGACGGAACCGATTTATGGCTCCTCTCTCTTAATGATCGGGGCGAAGAACTCTGGCAGAAATCTTACAACTTCAAGAATCGGGATGTTCTGATGGGAATGAGTGTCATTGCCGGGAAGCAGGAAGATGGAAGTGGGAAGTCCAAAGGGATTCTTTTAGGCGGTTATACGCAGGCGGAAGGCAGGATTGAAAATGATGATGAGACTTTCTGGATGCTGTATCTCGACCAGAACGGAAACGAGCAGTGGAGAAAGCACGTGAAAGGAGAATCCCGAAAAAAAGAGGAACGGTTATCTGATATTAAGCTGAACCGTGACGGATCCATTGTACTCGCAGGAACCAGCGCAGAGGAATTGGGAAAAGAAAACTGGAAGATCGTAAAGCTGGGTGACAAACAGGTTGACCAGCTGATCGAAAAGCAGGATATTAAGATCTATCCGAACCCGGTAACTGATTATGTGTATGTGGAGCTTGGATTTGAGGGCTTGAGAGAAGGAGCGTTTGAAGCTGAAATTGCAGTGTATGATATGGGCGGAAGAAAGCTTGAAACGGTAAAAACAAAAAATAAGATCACCAAGATCAATACCCAGCCTTTGATTCAGGGGGCGTATCTGGTGGTGGTGAAAACCAATGACAAAACGGCGAATGCCAAATTGATTAAAAAATAAATACTATGATGAAAACTTATTTAATACTCGGTCTATTATCGACATTTACCTTATCCAAAGCACAAGGATATCCTCAGGATAACATTCAGATTAAAAGTCCTCAATCGAATGCTTTTGAAAAATATGGTAAAATACCTGTTAACCTGTATACCGGAGCAATAGATTTAAAAATTCCTATTGTTGATATTCGGACTTCAAATGGAAAAATTGACGTATTGTTGTCATATGATTCCTCTGGTTTTCAACCCCATAAAAAATCTGATTTAGCAGGTGTTAACTGGTCACTAATTGCCGGTGGAAAAATTACACGCAAGATAAACGGTATTCCCGACGAGTACAGTGGACAGCCTACTTCCTCAGGAAGCAGTCCTTTCGGATCAGGCTTGGAATTACATGGCTTTTTAACAGGAGTCAGGCTTGCTCCCTATACCAGCGGGGAGGTTTATGATTTATACAGTGGAGCTGGAAGCGCTTCCGCAAACAACTGGAAACTTGGGCCCAATGCAAACGGCTATGAAGGCGAACCAGATGAATTTTATTTCAGTATGCTTGAGCTAAGAGGTAAATTTATGATAGGTAATAATGGAGTTCCAAAAGTTGAATCCAATGATCCTAATATCACTGTAGATATAAGCGGTCTGCCTTCCTATAAAGCCCTTGGTCAATGCAGGCCACCTGTATCTACCATTATTATAAAAGATGGTAAGGGGAATAAGTATTATTTTGGAGGAGATATGTCCAGATATGAAATATCATATGAAAAAGTCGCTTCTGGAATGTCTACACTCGGATATAGTGGTTTCTCCTCTATCAATACGTTTAACTTGGCAAAAGTTGAATTTGCAGACGGTAATATTATAGAATACAAATATGCTCAAAGTACATTTTCTGAAACCATTTTCTGCAAAATGCATGCAGGACAAGCCAGCCTGTTAGAGAATGCTAAGCTTTTAAGTTTGGAAAATTATCTGGTGGACGGGTCAAGAGCAGATTCCTGGGTCAATTGTCCCAGCAATATGTGGGGAAGCTGCACAAATATGATAGGCGGTACATCTACCAATCATGAAACATATACATTAATTAAAAAATCATTACTGGAAGAAATACAGTATAATGATTATAAAATAAAGATAAATTATACGGATGTCGGATATCCAATCAAGCATGTCAGCAATGCCAATATTTATTTTAATGAATATGTGATAGACAATATTGAATTGTATAACAAAGATTTGCTGATTCAAAAAAACATTCTTACCTACGAACATTATGGTATTCCCCAACAAAGACCTTTCTTAAAACAAATAAAGGAATTAAATTCCGATAAAACTTATTCTTTCGATTACTACAAAATAGCAAATCTTCCGAATTATTATACTAAAGGTCTTGATCATTGGGGTTACTGGAATGGGAACGACTCCAATATTTCGCTGGCTCCGCTGGATACCTATAATCATGTGACAGGTGATTATACTCTCAATAACACATTTAGAGATGCGAATACTTCAAAAACGGATGTAGCCTTGCTTAGTAAAATTGTATTTCCTACAAAAGGATATACGGTATTTGAATACGAACCCCAAAGCTATGACAAACGTATAGAGCGAAATTCGGGAAGCAGTTTTTTGCCAACCCTTACTAATAATGCGGGAATTGCAGGAGGAGCAAGAATTTATAAAAAATATGATTATACAGAAACTGGTGCTTTACAGGAGGAAACGGAATATAAATATGTAAATGAGCTTAATGAAACAACATCATCCGGCATACTGATGAACTGGCCGAGATACCTGTATTATTTTGAATTTTCATCACCAGGAAGCTTAAGCAAGCTGATGATAAAAAGCAGCTCAAATGTTCAGTCTAATTCCCTTGATAATTATAATGTCGGTTACTCTACGGTATTTGAAATCCTAAAAAACAAAGGATATATTAAACATGAATATACTAATTATGCAACCAATACTGATGTTATACAACCGGATGCTGGTAATATCAGGAATTATTTTAATTCCAACACAGTAATACAACCGGAAAACCTGTATAAGAATTTTAAAAACCTGTATGGTGTTGACTATTCCATTTTAAGGGGGTTACCTAAAAAAATATCATATTTTGCTTATAACAATAGCAGCAGTCCTCTAAAAACAGAAGAATTTGAATATTATAATGACTTATCGGAATTCAATCCCAACACGACATTGGATAACAACAATTATGTTTCGATCCAGCATTTGAGCGGAGAGTGGGTACAAGGATATAAAAAGTACTTTAATTCTTCAAACCTTAAAAAGAAGATTGTAACAGATATTTTTAATAATACTCCTGTAACCACAACAACAGAATATTATTATGATAGTAACAACCACTTAAACCGGACCAAGGAAAATAATATTTCAACAGATAATATTTTTATCTCTAATACTTATAAATATGCTGGAGATCCAAGTGTGAATAACGGATTGATGATTTCACGTAATATGATCGGCATTCCTTTGGAAACAACGGTTACGCAAACCGTTGGCGGTGTTACCAAAACGCTGGGGAAAACAGAAACGGTGTACCCTACTTCCCTTCCTACGCCGCAGGCAGGAAATCTCGTGCTTCCAATCTCTGTAAGATCTTATGACCTTCAAAACAATACCCCAACAACGGATGTTACCTACGACAAATACGACATCAAAGGAAACATACAGCAATACACTACCAAGGACGGCATTTCAACAACAATCATCTGGGGCTATAACCAGACGCAGCCTATTGCCAAGATTACCGGAGCTAAACTCTCCGATATCCAGCAGTCTCTTATCGACGGCATCGTAAATGCTTCCAATACAGATGCTTTGGCAGCGCCGGGCAATGATGAGTCTGCTTTTCTCTCGCTTTTGGATACCTTCAGAAAAGATCCTTCTATGGCTGGGTATCAGGTAACGACTTATACGTATGATCCTTTAATCGGGGTAAGAAGCATCACGCCTCCGTCAGGCATCAGGGAAGTGTATCTCTACGATTCTGCCAACAGGCTGAAAGAGATCAGGGAGAATAATCAGACAGGAAATATCCTGAAAGAATTTAAGTACAATTACAAAAACTAACGCACGATGAAAAAAATATTAATCCCCATAGGAACACTCTTTTTATCAGGACTGGCTTACAGCCAGAATCAGTCAAGTTCCGCAGAAAACTATGTCTACAGCAAGACCTACCTGGAAGCTGTTACCACAAGCAGTGCTACAGCAAAACAGACTGAAACCGTCCAGTATTTTGATGGTCTGGGAAGACCAAAGCAGGTGATCAATGTAAAAGCCTCCCCGAGTGGAAAAGACGTGGTGCAACATATCGAATATGACGGCTTCGGAAGACAGGTGAAGGATTACCTTCCTGTTCCCCAGCAGGGAACCCAGAACGGAGCAATCTATACTTCTCCTTTGAGCAACGCTACCCAGCCTGCTCTATATGGTGCTGAGAAAATCTATTCTGAAAAGATATTGGAAAACTCTCCTTTAGATCGTATTCTTGCACAGAAGCAGGTAGGTAACGCATGGAATGATAAACCCGTTCAGTTCGGGTATGATGCCAATACCACCGCCGATGCTGTTAAAAAATACACTACGGTAACCACATGGGTAAACGGAGCTACAAGTTCCGTTTTAAGCCAAAGCAGTAATTATGCAGCAGCACAGCTGTATAAAAATACGGTAACCGATGAAGACGGAAACATCACCATAGAGTTTAAAAACGGAGAAGGACAGGTTGTGCTGGTTCGAAAAATGAACGGAACACAAAGCGTGGATACGTATTATGTGTACAATGAATACAACCAGCTTGCGTATGTGATTCCGCCACTGGCTTCCGTTTCAGGGGCTGTGGATGATGTTACCCTGAATAACCTCTGCTACCAGTACAAATATGATGGTAGAAACCGTCTGGTAGAAAAAAAGCTTCCCGGCAAAGCATGGGAATATATGGTGTATGATAAGGCAGACCGTGTGATCATGACTCAGGACACCAATATGAAAAACGGAGCGATCAATTGGGGAGCCAACCTATGGGTTTTCATAAAATACGATAAGTTCGGAAGAGTTCTTTATACCGGCATCACCACAGGAGGTGACAGGAATACAGTGCAGCAGGACGTAAATTCTACAACTTCCAATGCGGCTATCACCGAAAACAAGAGTACTTCCCCTCTGGTATACAGCAATATGCAACTGTATTATAGCAATACTGCCTATCCTACCAATATTGTGAATATTCTGTCGGTCAATTATTATGATACCTATCCTTCGGGAACCCCTACAGTTCCGACGCAGGTTTTGGGACAGAATGTTCTTACGCAGGATGCCCTGTCCTCTAATATCAGTACCAAAAGCCTTCCCACGGCTTCTTACGTAAAGAATGTGGAGAACGATGGCTGGACGCAGAATTATACCTGGTATGACATTAAAGGAAGAGCCATCGGAACGCACTCTGTTAACCATCTTGGAGGATATACCAAAACGGAAACCCTTCTGGATTTTGCAGGGATTCCACAGAAAACCAATACCTATCATAAAAGAGATACGAATACAGCGGAAGTTCAGGTAAAGGAAAGGTTTGTGTACAATGCCCAGAATATGCTCCTTAAACATTACCATCAGGCAGACAATAATACAGAAGAGCTGCTGGCAGAAAACAGCTATAACGAAAAAGGACAGCTGACGAGTAAAAAAGTAGGAAACAATCTTCAGAGTATTGATTATACCTACAATATCCGAGGATGGATGACAGGGATTAATGATCCTTTAAACCTTAATGGAAAGCTCTTTGGATACAATATCCGTTATCAGAATCCTACCGATGAAGAACCTTCACCCAAAAGATATAACGGGAATATCTCAGAAGTGAACTGGAAAATAGCTTCCAACCAGATTCTGAAAAGATATGCTTATAAGTATGATGGTTTGAACCGTCTTATCAAGGGAACCTTTTTAAATCCCGATGTTGTAGTTCCTCAGAATAACTGGAATAATGAACAGGTAAGTTATGATCTAAATGGGAATATAAAGACTCTTAAAAGGAATTCGAAGAATCTTTACAGCAATACCGCAGAGCAGATTGATGATCTGGATTACAAATATTTAGGGAATCGGGTTACTCAGATAAAGGATTACAGTAATAATCCTACAGGATATGAAGGTGGTGGAGGCGACATAGAATATGATGAAAATGGGAATATAAAAACCATGCCTGATAAGCAGATCGACCAGATCGGGTATAACTACCTGAATCTTCCTAATGCTTTTAAAATAGAAGGAACTAAGAAGAAAATGATTCACCTTTACCGTACAGATGGAGCCAAGCTTAGAAAGACCCTCAACTTTCAAAAGCAGGATGGTTCGGTATATACCACTATTACAGATTATCTGGATGGCTTCCAGTATCTCAGTACGGTAGGAAGTGAACCTAATGAGTTGGATCCTATGGAATTTGCTTATGAACAGGAGGCTTTTATAGATAATGCAACCACAGAGCATCCGGTTCCTGTACTGAGCTTTTTCCCGACCGCAGAAGGATTTTATGATTACGAAAAAAAAATGTATATTTACCAGTATAAAGATCATTTAGGAAACGTAAGGGTAAGTTATAAAAAAGGAACCAATGCTTTGGCTGAAATTACAGACCAGAATGATTATTATCCTTTCGGAATGAATATTCTAAGGGAAGAGAAGGCGATTTTTGGAGTAAATAGTTTGTATAATTATAAATACAATGGGAAGGAGTTACAGGAAAGTGGAATGTATGATTATGAGGCAAGATTCTATATGCCGGATATTGGACGTTGGGGTGTCGTAGATCCGCTCGCGGAAACTTCAAGAAGATGGAGTTCATATAATTATGCTTATAATAATCCAATACGTTTTATTGATCCCGATGGTAGAATGGCAGTTCCGCCTGATGATTATATTGATGCTTCAACGGGAAGATATTTAGGGAGTGATGGGGCTATAACTAGGAACGTTCGCGTTATATATAGAAATGAATGGAATAATATCACGTCAGAGAGAGGCGGTTCCACATCAGCAGAGGCTACTCGAGCTTTACAAGCAAGTAGCTCAATAGTTACAGTTAATAGTACTCAAATAAATTCCAATATTAATAATGCTAATAATGAGACTATTGCTGATCAAACAAGAGAAAGACAAGTTTGGGTTGGTATTGAAGTTACAAGAGGAGATGTTCCAACAGCGCAAGTTACATCCGTTAGAGGACCATCTGGTACAGATGGCAACACAACAATAACTATGGCAGATCGTACTGATACTTCAGGGAATTTGGTTAGACGAACATTCGATGGTACTAATTTGTTGCCTACAGCTCAAGTTCATACTCATAATTTAACGCAAGAAGCAAATAAATTGAATGTACCGGGTACATCTACTCCAGATAGAAACACTTCTAATAGGTTTCAAATACCAGTATATGCTGTTGATTCTTATACTGGGGTGAATGCAAATGGGAATGCAGTACATAGAGTTATGCCAAACGGTACTCAAACCAATAATGTAGGAACCACCACCACAAATAATATTGGGCAGGAATCATTAAATCATTTTATTGAAAGACAAAAAAATCCATAATGAGAAAGATTTTATTATTACTATTAAATTTTGTTATATTGAATTGTTATGCACAAAAGAAGAGTTCAGATATAATATATTTTTTGCCTGAATCTGTTAACGATATTCTTATTAAAGAGCTTCAAAAAAAGCATAATAACAATTTTTATCTGGTCTTAGATAAAGAGAGTACAGATACTTACGTAGTGTATTTAAATCAGTTTTCCTCTGATTCTCCAAAGAATATTTGGATTGAATATAGCAATAGATCTGCTTTTTTAAAAGGTAATCTAATACCTCTTTATTTTTATGCGGATGAATATTTTTCCTATGCAGAAAAAGGAGAAGAAGTATTGAAAAGTTTAGGTACTGATAAGGAGATAAAAAAAACTATTAATATCCGAGATAATGTTTTTAATATAAAATTTAAATTAGGTGGAGAAATAGTAAAATAAAAATAGAACCCTGATCTCGCGGATTTGTAACCCTGATCTCGCGGATTTATAATCCGTGAGCAACAATAAATAGCCCACCGCAAAGCGGTGGGTTTTGTGTTTTTAATAGCATAGCTGCATTTTAAAGAAGCCTTTAAATTTTTAACAATGTTTTTTTTTATGTTAATAAATTTTGCGGAAAGAATTAATATATTTAACTGATGCTATGGGGAATAGCGCAACATCAACAGAATACACTTCTCAGGTGAAAAATAATACAACGAGATTAGCTACAAATAATGAAATTGAAAAAGCTGATGGAGGTCATTATAAAGCTAAAGTTGATGATATTGCAGGGAAGGTAAATGGTGATGCAGATTTTATTAAAAACGAAGCTAGAGAACAGTTTCATGGGCAAAGTGATTATGATAATGGTGATGATATAGCATCAGCATTTAATAATATAGGTATTCCTTTATCAAAATTAGCAGAAGGCTTACCAGATATTACTATAGGACAGGTAACCGCTACATCAGCAAAGGTTATTGATAAAGTAAGCAATAGTCATTCAGGAGAAAATAGCAAATTGATTATTACCAAACCTCAAACAAGATAAGAGTATATGAAAAAAACAATCGCCATAGGTTTTATTTTAGTAATAAGTATTTTATTATTAATAGTCAGTATTATAAAAAGAAAATTTATATAAATGATTCCTTTTCATTAGGTACTATCAAAATAAAAAAAATTGATGTAAAAATACCTAAAGATATTAAGCAAACAGAAATTATAAAATCAGGAAATTATCTTGATATTAATTATAGAAGTTTAATTGAAGATTATAATTTAAATATAAGACTTAAGAATCCGCAAAACGATACTATATTTAAATTTGGCAACAAGAGCGATTATTATCTTACAAAGAAAGTTGTTTTATTTACCAAATATTATAATGACATATTTAATCCTCATGAAAATTCATTTCAAATAGAATTTAAAAAAAATGAGAATAAACTTTTTCTGAAAGGGGATGTTTATAATAATAAGAATAATAAAATTAATATTTGTGGAGAGATAAAATTACCATAATATTTAGCCAATCCCGCTCTCGCGGATTTTATCCGTGAGCAATAATAAAAAGCCATCGCAATTGCAGTGGCTTTTGTGTTTTAGAAGGCAGCTCCTTTTTTGCAAAAAAAGTTCATGCCTTAAAATTTTCCCAATAACAATTTACGGCATAGTGTCTTCCCTTGCATCATAACCATCTTTGAACCGTTGAAACTTCTCTGCTTCTTTTGGATATTTTTTCATCCATTTTTGCATAACACTTGTATTTTCATTTAAGATCTTAATCTCATTTTCATCATAGATGTTTTGTCCTTTATCAGCTATTTCTTTCATTATTTCCTCCCGAATCTCACTTTTAGATTTAATACTTTCCCTGTAAAAATTATTAGCAAAATTAACAGAGACAATCATCATTAAAACTGCAAAAATTAAAATTACAATCCCTGCCCAAGCAAATCTTTTAATGATTTTTATTTTCTCATGAAAACCTTCATAATAATCAATCGTTTCTTGCGATAGAACTGTTTCTATTTTAACGGGTATACTGTTAAGAAATTCCTTTCTTTTGATATTTTCTAATTTAAAAGAGGTTAAGATTTCATCAGATATCAAATTGCTATCTTTCAATCCGAATTGCACTTCATTCAACGATGTCTTGAGATCGTCAATTTCAAATCTTAGTTTAACATTCTGTTCTATATTGTCTAAATTTGATTTGATTACCTTTTCTAACAGTTCCATTCCGTTACTGTGTGAGCCTTTATTCTCATTTTCCATATTTTGTTAATTACCGTTTTAATTTTCGCTTCTTTTTCCAAAATTCTTCATCGGCACGAGAAACATAAGTCGGGTTAAGAAGATTATCTAATAATTTATTTGCAATTTCTATCATGCTTTCATTTGCTGTTAAATTCAAATGATTACCTGCATCATAAATTGTATTGCTTTGATTTATTGATCTTAGCCAATCAGCAAGATTAGAATCTATTGTAGACAAAGAAAACCCTATATTGTTCCTGAAAAAAAATCCGTTTTTTTGTTGATTATTATCAATTTTATTTATCCATAAATCCTGAATCTCATTTCTTTGACCGGCTTTAAATTCTCCTTTGTATTGAATTTTCACTGTGTACCCTGCTTTTTGAAGATTTTCCCGAAAACAGTTTAGATTACCAGCATATTTTTGTGCCTCTTTAACAGCTTGTTTTAATTCAAATATATTTTTTATCTCAGAAATTTTTAGCTGACCTGATATTTCGGATAATTTATAGCCAGCTTTGTATTGACGAAGGGTTTCATGGTTTATATCCTTTGTCATCATAATGCGCATTCCCGAAATTCTGTCCTTTGCATTTGAAGATAATTGAACTTCAAAACCTTTTTGTTTCATTTTAGAGATGATATCGGCAAAGTTATCTTTTGACCTAATAGCCTCAATCAAATTTTCCAGCATATGAGCTTTTTTCTGAATCCCAATATCTATATCGGTTAATAAACCTTTCTCATTACAAACTTCTCTTACAGCTTCTCCAAATCTTTTTCCAATATTATGAGATTTTACAGTACACTTTCCCGAAATATCAATTCTGTTGACGACAAAATGAATATGCTTATGTTTTGTACTGTTATGTATATCCAGCCGATATTGATTTTTTCTTGTTACGCCTACTTTTGTAAGCGCTTCTATTGCAATTTTTCTGAGTTCTTCATCACTTAATTCTCTACCAATTTCGTCTGGTTGAGAAATATAACCGGTCAGTGCCCATTTCTTTACCTTAGAATTTCGCTCAGCCACTGTCTTCATTTCATGAAATTGTCCTTCTGCTGTTTCACTCAAAAGATAATTCGAAGCCACCATCTCTGCTGTTCCTTTATCATTACCATTATATTCCAAAGCAATTTTTGTGATTGCTCTCGTAGTCGCAGAATTATTCATCAGTATTTCTTTGTTTCACTTTTGAGTACAAGTATTGCTGGATTAGATCAATTGTAGTTTCGATGTTTAAAAGAATTTCTTTTTTATTCTCAAAAACATTCCATTCCCGATTTCGTAAAAGATTAGTTATTTTTTTGAAATAATTTCCGTATTGTAATAAAATTTCATCAGCTTGAAATTCATTGATCTTAAGTTCTTTTTCTAAATAAACCATTCTTGCGTAGGTTGATAACTTGAGCTTATATTTAATTGCCTTTTTCAGATTATCCTCATATTCAGATTCCGTCACCCGAAATGAAATAACTTTATTGAGATGGAATGATTCTTTTTTCTTCAAACCTCCTTTTCTGCCCAATTCCTGAAAGTGTTTCTTTCTTTCTTCCCGAGCAATTCTTGCATCATTTTCTTTGGTAACGTTAATTATAAACTCTTCTAAAAAGTCTTTTTCCATTGTGCTAATTTTGTATTGATTAATAACCATTTATGACGATAGGAAGAAATCAAAAATTCCAATTTTACAATCAGCGGCTACGCTTATTGTAAACTTTGGGTACTTTTTGCACTAAATATCCACCGTATTTAACCTGTATTATTTTCCATTCATCTTATCATTTATCTAGCGTGTTTTTCATTGGATGGATTTTTGTGAATCAGCCAGTCATTCAGATCTTTAAAATATGAGTACAGAACCCGGCAGTCTTCTGCGTTTTGGTTTTCATTTTTAATCATTTCAACGGCTCTGTTTCCGGCTTCATCATTGTCAAAATACAGCTCAATATTTTCGTAGTTTCCGAATGAATCCTTAATTTTAGAAATCATTGCTATCGAATTCAAAATGATATAGTCGGATGGTCTTTTTTCTAAATAGCTTTCTACATTTTTAAAGGAAAGAAAGTCGAAAAAACCTTCGAAAACCCGAATTGAATCTGAACCGTTTTCTATGCTACTGATGTCTTTTTTACCCAGACAGATTTTTGAATATTTATTGCGAATTTCGTAACCGTCTGAATTGTTTTGGAAACCAATTCCGAAAAATCTTTTATTGTTCATTCGATAATGAATCTCTTGTAAAAATTCAGTTTGATTTCCAACTTTTCTACTTTTTAAATAATCTAAAAGCGCCGGATGTTGGATTCCTTTTACTTCAATTATATCATAGTTTTTAACTAGGTCTTCTAATTTTGGTTTAGAAAAACTTTGCTTTTGAAAAGAAGAAAAATTGTTATTTTTTGCCCAAACTAAAACTTCACTTGCCGAAGCATTCAGATATTTTTTCATAAAATCAGTATTGTTTCCGCCGATTCCTTGTGAATGAAGATACCAGGCGTTAATTCTTTTATCGAGTTTAAAAGAGGCTTGGGATTCGTTGGCAAAGGGATTGAGATACCAGGCTTCTTTTTCATTTTGTTTCGTTGGGAGATATCCGAGATAAAGTAGAATCTCTTCCAACAATATGCTGTTGAATTGTTTACAGTTCATTTTTTTTATATTTTAGATTTTCTTTTAAATTTCACTTACCTTATTACCTAAGTCTCTGCAGCTTGTCTTTATCTGGATTTAACCCTCTTACTTTTTATTACCTACTTACCTAAAAAAAATAAATAGTAAAGGTAAATAGGTAAGCTCCCGTTTATTCAGTTACCATATTGTAAACTACGTGCGGATATTGATTTACAAAGTTTCAGGTAAGTGGTAAGTGATTTTAATATTCGTGAATTTTTATTCTTCAATTTTTCTTCGAATCAAATAGCCATATACCTGCCTTTTCGGATGTTTTATTCTTTCATAATTCATGGCAGTGAGGGCTTTACCAATTTTTATTATATTAAGCCGTACACCGAGTGCATTATTCATAGCTAACATAATATCTGAAGGTGTCATAAATTCATTCTGCAGTTTGGATTTTTCAAAATGTGAAAGGATAATTTCCTGTTCAAGCGATATCTGCTTGAACTTTTCATTTCTTTTTTCATTTTCCTGTATATCTTCAACTGTAAGTTCCGGATTGTAATTTTTTCTTTCAAATGCATTGTAATATGCTTGCGACCATACCTTTTCAATATTGATATCTTTGGAATAATTGAAATCAATGTTTAGAACTTCAAACACCTGCCACCTTACACTTCCTGTTTCATCGGTTAAAAAATCAAAGCGGTTTGTGGAACCACAAAATGAAGCGGTTCGTTGCATAAGTGTCGATTTACGATCATAAGGCAATCTTGCATTAACAGTATTTTTTGAAATGAATGATTTAAGAATATTAACATCCGTTTTCGACATCACAGAGAGTTCATCAATATTAATTAAAAGATTCTTACACAAGGCAATCAAACCGTCTTTATCAACGCCTATATCTTCTGTGTAATATTTTTCAAGTTGTAAAGGAATAAGAAATCGCAGAAAACTGGTTTTCCCTGTGTTTTGTTTTATATTAAACAAAACCAAACACTGTTTGTTGATATAGCCGGGTTTTAATGCGCAAATTACAGTTCTGGTAAGCCATTTTTCAAAATATTTTTGAAAAGACATATTGTCAGTTGTCCTTATATAGCTGCATAATTTACCAATATGATCCTGTTGATCCCAATCTTCCAAATTTTCAAAATATTCCCGAATCGGATTGTACTGTTGGATCAAATGACTTCTGATAAGAATTTCCAATTTATTAATCGGAATATCAATTCCAGATCTAACGAGTTCTATAAATAATGAGTTTAAATTGAGTGTTGTCCATTTTTTATCAAACAATAACTTAATTTCAAACTCAAGAGAAATTGTATTGAATCTGATTGAATATTTGGAATTTAAATAATTAAGTGTCCTGTCAAATATAGTTTTAGTTTCTGTATCAGTTTGATACAGAATTTTATTATCTTTCATAAAACATTCTAGATTGCGGAAAGAGTTAAAATAATTTTTATATTTGCTCTTTATTTCCAGTAAAACAAACATTTAAACCTAACTATTGCAGTAGTTAGGTTTTATTTTTTACGCAAAGAAAACTCTATTGCTTCTTGTTGGATTTCATCATTTGATTTATGACTGTTTTTTAGCAACCATTCATCAATTTTTATTCTGTTAAAAAAAAGAACTTTCCCGAAAGGTTTTGAAAATGGGATTGAATTAGTATGAACTAATTTATATATATACGATTTCTTGAATCCTGTATAATCAGAAAGTTCTTCTACATTAAGAATTGTTTTAAGTCCAAAAATATGCTTTTCAATTCGATTAAGTTTGTAAATAATAATTTCGTTATTTTCCATTTGTTTCTTTTAATTTCTTTAACAAAACAAAATTCGATATCAGAAATCATATAAACAATATTATCAATAACTTACAGGCTATTTACTATCAAATAAGGCTAAAAACTACAATTTTTATAAATCAATATTCAATTGTGGTATAATTTCCGCTGCTTCTTTAGCTTTAGAATCAACAATTTTTGCATAAATCTGAGTGGTTCTCAACTCTCTATGCCCTAATCTTTTTGAAACAGTGTAAATATCTGCACCATTTTCTAAAAGCAAAACTGCATTAGTATGTCTTGCTGAGTGAAAAGTAATATGTTTTGCTACACCAGCTCGATTACACCAACGAATAATTTCTGTATTGTAAGTCATCCCATATTTCAAACCTTTGAAGACTCTTTCTTGGGGATCTTGTCTTTCGCCCAATAATTCCCTAGCTTGTTTTGAGATATAGAGATACTCTACGCCATCTGTTTTTTCTTGACGAAAATTAACTTTTGAAATATCACCCTCATCCCGAACTTCTTTCCAGATCAAAGTATTGATATCAGACCAACGCAATCCTGACAAACATGAAAAAAGAAAAGCTTTTTTCAGAACAGGGTATTTACATTCCGCTGTACCTAAAGATTGTAATTCATCAAACGTTAAATATTCTCTCTGGCTTTCAGCTTGTTCAAAAGATTTTACTTTTGTAGCATAATTTATAGGTAAATATCCATCTTCAAATGCTTGCCGGATAGCTGCTTTAAATTTATTAAAATAGGAATATTTTGAATTTTGGGATAATGGTATTTCGCTTTTTGTTAAAGCATCGTTCTCAAAATAATTTTTAACTTTTTTTATAAAATTTTCGTCTATTTCATCAAAGGTAAAATTTGGAGGAACAATCTTTTTAAGATGTTGAAGCGTCGAAAACCAATTGCCGTAATTGTTGGAAGAGTCATGTTTTTGTTTTTCTTTTGTCAATTCTTCAAAATAAACTAAAAAAAGCCTCTTACTTTTAACTTTATCTTTTAGATCGTAACGCCCCTGAAAATATTCTGCTTTACGAATTGAATATATACTTTCGGCTAAAGCCATTGTTTCTTTATTTTCTTTCTTTTCTTTCGCAGAATTAGGTTCTGAATGAAGATACAATTTTAAGTATTCAAAATCTCTAATATGAATTCTTTTACCTTGATTATTTGTGGAAGATCCTTTATAATATTCAATAAAAAGACTAATTTTTCCGTTAGTTAATTTTTTTTGCTTTAAAGTAATTTTCATAGTACGCTTTTAAGATGTACAATTGTACACCTATTTAATACTCTTGTAAAATCGAGGTGTACAAAAGATACACAAATATAAAAATAAACTCTAAAAAAGGAAATCAAAAATCACATAAACATATGAAAATCAACCAAAATAAAACATTAGAAAGCAAAAAAAAACATTTTATTTCCCGATACAAAACTTCGAAAAAATATTCCCCAAAACCTCATCATTAGTCACCTCGCCCGAAATTTCACCGAGATGTTCCAGTGCGTTTCTCAGTTCGTAGGCTAAAAGCTCGGTAGAAATTTGGAAAGTAATTGCTTCTTTTACTTTTTGTACGGCTTCAAAAGATTTCTGTAGTGCTTCAAAATGGCGCTGATTGGTAATCACAACATTGTTTTCAGAAGCTTTTAACTGTTCTACGTAAGAAGACAATTCATTTTTAATATCCTGAATATTCTGATTTTCAACAGCAGAAATTTTAATAAAATCAAATTCCTGAGATATTGCATTTCTGAAAATATCTTCAACTTTTTCATATGTTACAGGAGAAACCTCATCAATCTTTGTTGCACAGATAATCAGTTTCAGATCATCTCTTTGCAGAGACTGGATCATTTCAATATCTTCGGAAAAATCTTCTGTTGCAGCATCGGCTAAATAAACCAGTATATTTGCATTTTCTACTTTTTCTTTGGCTTTTTTTACACCAATTGCCTCAATTTCATCCATCGTTTCACGCAATCCTGCCGTATCAATCAGGCGGAAAGCATGACCTTTTATATGAAGAACCTCCTCTATCGTATCCCTCGTTGTTCCCGCGATATTGCTTACAATCGCTCTTTCTTCCTTTAACAAAGCATTGAGCAAAGTCGATTTTCCGGCATTCGGTTTGCCGATGATGGCAACCGCAGTTCCGTTTTTGATGGCATTTCCGTATTGGAAACTTTCAATCAGGGAATTTAATTTTACTTCAATTTTATTTAAAAGCTCAACCAAAGCCGATCTGTCCGCAAATTCTACATCTTCTTCTGCAAAATCAAGCTCTAATTCAATCAATGAAACAAAATTCAGCAAATCGGTTCTCAGGAAAGAAATTTCGTTGGTAATTCCTCCTTTCAACTGATTAATTGCCACTTTTCTCGAAGCTTCATTTTCAGATGCAATAACATCAGCAATCGCTTCAGCCTGAGAAAGATCAATTCTTCCATTAATAAATGCACGAAGCGTAAATTCTCCGGCTTTTGCCATTCGTGCTCCGTTTTTAATCAAAGTTTCAAGAATACGTTTTCCAATGTGCGGAGAGCCGTGAAAGGCTATTTCCACAGAATTTTCCGTGGTAAAACTTTTCGGAGCCAGAAAAATAGAAAGCATCACTTCATCAATCGCTTCTTCCCCATCCATAAAATATCCGTAATGAATGGTGTGAGACTTCTGTTTTGCCAAATTTTTCCCCGGAAAAGACTTTTGCACAACAGCTAAAGCTTCAACTCCCGAAACTCTTATAATTCCTAAAGCACCTACTCCATTGGCAGTTGCCAACGCACAAATGGTATCGTTATTCATGCTGCAAATTTACGGTTTTTAACCGCAAACAAAAATATCCTTTATCTATTGCAATAATTTAACGAGTTCAAAATATTTTCAGTAACATAAAAATCAATCTCAATACTTTCAAACATTTTATTTTGGAGCTGTTTCCGGCTATCCACTCATACTCCTCACGCCAAACAAGCCACAGCTTTTGCCATTGCTTCCAGTCTTTGTTGCGGGGTAACCGTTTCTATCCGGGCTAAGAATGTCGGAAATTAATTATTGGTCTTCTAAATTCATCTTTAAAGCAAAGTTTATCTTTTCCACTTTATAACCACCCCGTCAAAAATTTCTTCGAAATTTTCGCCACCCCTCCAAAGGAGGGGAATTTCTATCAGGCAAAACATACAAATAAAAAATCATCTCAAGGACTGAGATGATTACTGCTTTGAATTTACTATATGAAGATATGAATGATGTCTTTTTGTTGATACAAAGATAGATTGACCAATGGAGCAATTTTTCAGGATAAACCCTAAAATCATATCCGTAAAAATACGGTAATGCAAAAAAACCGTCCTGCAAATACTTACAGGACGGTTTTTTAATCTGTTTATTTTCTTTACAAAGGACTTACCAGTTCAAGGAACCAGTTTTTGACTTCACCTTCCAAGAATGGCGCTATTTTCTCCTCACATGTTTTGTGATAAACATTCAGCCAGTTGATTTCTTCCTCAGAAAGAATTTCTTTCACAATGGTATCTTTAAAGAACGGGCAGAATGTTAAAGTCTCGAATTCGTAGAAAGTACCGTGAATGGTGGTTGCAGATTCTTTTACGGCGATCAGATTTTCATGACGGATGCCGTATTCTCCTTCAAGATAATACCCCGGTTCGTTTGAGCAGACCATTCCTACCAATAATTCCTGCGGATTCATATCTTTTCTGATGTTTTGCGGACCTTCGTGAACGTTCATGAAACTTCCTACACCATGTCCGGTTCCGTGGTTGTAATCTTTACCTTCCATCCAAAGCGGAAGTCTTGCAATCGCATCAAGCTGAACCCCTCTTGTTCCCTTCGGGAATTTCACCATCGATAAACGGATTAATCCCTGTAAAACCAATGTTGAATTTCTTTTGAATTCTTCAGAAACTGCTCCTAAAGCCAAAGTTCTTGTGATATCTGTTGTTCCTTCCAGATACTGACCTCCGGAATCTACCAGAATACTTGCATCATTGGTAACTTCTTTGCTTCCTTCGCTTTTTGCAGAATAATGCATGATGGCTCCGTTGTCTTTATAACCAACGATGCTTCCAAAGCTTTCGCCTACGAAATTTTCGCCTTCTGCACGAAAACCTCTCAGTTTTTCACCGATAGAATATTCGTTCATGGCTTCTTTTCCCGCGTTGTGAGTCAGCCAGTAAAGGAATTTCACCATTGCAACGCCATCTCTTACCATTACTTTTCTGAATCCTTCCAGCTCTGTTTCGTTTTTCTGGGCTTTCATCAGATTTCCCGGAACCGGAGCTTTGATGAATTCATTTTCAGATTTCAAAGCTTCAAAAATCGACTGGTTGCTGTTTGGTGAAACGAGAACTTTTTCGTTTTTAAATTCTTTCAGACAGTTGTAGAATTCTTCATAAGGCATCATTTTTACCCATGCTTCGTCCAGTTGTCTTCTGGCTTCTACTTCAAGTTTATCCAGATCTGTGAATAATTTTGCATCGTTTTTAGTGATGACGATATAGCCTAAAAACACAGGATTGCTTTCTACATCGCTTCCTCTTAAATTCAGCGTCCATGCTACATCATCCAAGCTTGAAATGATATGTACCGTTGCCTCAATGTCTTCCATTTTCTGGCGTATTGCCGCGATTTTGTCTACTACGGACTTTCCTGCTCTTTCTACAGGATGTACATATATTGGATTTTTCGAAGGTGTTCCTCTGTCTTTCCAGATTTCTTTCAGTAAAGGAAGGTCTTCAATAGTAATATTTTTTGCGTTTAACTTCTGTGTTAGGAGTTCCCAGTTGGCGTGAGAAGTTGCCAGAGCATTTACCGCTACTTTTCCGTTCGCAGGAATTTCGGAAATGATCCAGTCGATATAATGAGGTGTTCCTTCCATTCCGTCTTTGAAAAGATCGATTCCTGAACCAGCCAGCTCGATTGGAGCCTGTGTAAAATATCTTCCGTCTGTCCAGAGTCCTGCCTTGTCTTTGGTAACTACCACAAAACCTGCAGAACCCAGAAATCCTGATAGCCATGCTCTCTCCTGCCATTCTTCTGGCAGATATTCGCTCATGTGAGGATCTGCGGAATATACTATAAATGCATCAACATTATTTTTCTGCATTTCTTCACGAAGCGCAGCTACTTTTTCCTTTGAAGTCATTTTATCTTAATTTTTTAAAGAGGTGAAGTTACGAATTTTTTGAGTTTTGAAGATGAAATTATTGTTGTTTTTAAACCGTTTCTGCATGATTGAGCTTTTTCTGTTCCGTGTTATTCTTGATTTCCTGAAATGGCAAATATTTGTGGAACGACAGAAATCCTAGCCCGGATTGCAGCATTTGTCTGAGCTCGTTTATTGGTTTTGGATTTGCGGCGGCTCCGCCGCCGCAAATCCAAAATCAAGAAACAGCGAGTGCGGAAAGCCGGAAAAGCTCCTGAAAAATAATCCGTTTTATAACGAGGAAAGATCAGAATTTTTTTAATTATCTGTTAAAAACGGCAATATTTTTATACCACAAAAATCAATTATTATCAAAATTTAACATTTTGGAAAGGTTATTGCTTACTTACACCATATGGAAAGTCAGAATTACAAAAATCACAGAAAATTTTATCCGCCGCATCATTTCATTTATCTTCCATTGCTTTTGGGATTGGAAATATTTGGCATTTACAAAACCTTTAATGATGAAAGCAACCAACTGATCTGGATTTTATTTTCTGCTGTTATTTTTCTTCTTTTCTATCTTGCGATTATGCTGAGACAGCATTACGCGCTGGTTCTTCAGAACCGATTGGTTCGGTTAGAATTTAAACAAAGATATTACGAACTTTTCCAGCAGAGATCTGATGAGGTTGAAGGTAAGCTGAATTTTGACCAGATTGCAGCGTTACGATTCGCTTATGATGATGAATTTAAAGAGCTTTTGCATAAAGCATTACATGAAAATATTTCGGGCGACGAAATCAAGAAATCAATAAAAAGATGGCGCGCAGACCATCACAGAGTATAAAATAATAAACACCAAAGAATAAATTATTATGAAAAAATGGAGCTTATACAGTATGATGATATTTTGTCTGCTGACATTAACAAGCTGCGAAGCAGTAGAAACGATCTTTAAAGCAGGAATGTGGTGGGGAATTATCGTAGTAGTCGCCGTAATAGCTATTATTTTATGGCTGTTTTCAAGGGGTAGGAACTCTTAACCAAATCATCTTATGGAAAATTCAGACTTAGAACTCATCTCACATCTGAAGCCTTCGAAGATCGTAAAAATTATGAAAGATCCGGTAGCATCTGCAAAGGCGGTACATCTTATATATACCACCGATGCAGAAACAGCCGGAATTACACGGAAGAAAACCGGAAAAAAATATTCTTACTACAAAGACGGCGAAAAAATAAGAGACAAAGAAGAAATCACAAGAATTAACAAGCTGGTTATTCCTCCTGCTTGGGAAAATGTCTGGATCTGTGCGCTGGACAACGGACATCTTCAGGCAACCGGTTTCGATGTTAAAAAACGAAAACAATATCGTTACCATCCACTTTGGAGTGCCCTGAGAAATCACACAAAGTTTTACAGAATGATTCAGTTCGGGTATGCTTTACCGGATATTCGCCTGCAGGTTGAGAAAGATTTAGCCTTAAGAAATTTCGAAAAAAGAAAGATTCTTGCACTGATCGTAAGTTTAATGCAGAGAACCAACATAAGAATTGGCAATAATGCCTATGAAAAACTGTATGGTTCTTTCGGTTTAACAACTTTAAAGGAGAAGCACGTTCAGGTAAAAGGACAAAAAATAACTTTTCATTTTAAAGGAAAAAAAGGCGTAATGCATGATATTGATCTGAAAAGTAAAAGGCTTTCCAGATTGGTGCAGAAGTGCAAAGATATTCCCGGAAGAGAACTTTTCCAGTACATTGATGATGAAGGAAACCGCCACACTGTAGACTCCGGAATGGTGAATGATTATATTAAAGAAATCAGCGGTGAAGATTTTACGGCGAAAGATTTCAGAACGTGGTCGGGAACCGTAAATGCTTTGATTGCTTTTAAGGAAATCGGCTATGCAGAAACCCATACAGAATACAAGAAAAAAGTGAAAGAAGCCCTTGAAATAGTTGCTTCCCATCTTGGAAATACAAGTACGGTATGCAGAAAATATTATGTTCATCCTTTGGTCATTAATCTTTATGAGAACAACACCATCAAAAAATATCTTGATGAGCTTGAACAGATAGAGGAAAACGATGGTAAAGCAGATCTCACACAGGAAGAAAAATTAGTTTTAAAAATTTTAGAAACTGAGAAAATGTAGGGGATCAATGGAGAATTGTCAATTCGTCATGCCTGTCGATTTTCAATTATATTCAAAAACTCACAATTCACTTGCCAAGCAAAATTGACTGTTAACCGTGAAAATCAATGGTGAATTGTGAATTGTCAATTCGTCATGCCTGTCAATTTTCAGCTATATTCAAAAAATTCACAATTCACCTGCGAAGCAAAATTGATCATTCACACATTCTCTCGACCCAAATAATTGTTGTAAATTTGTATCATTAGCAAATAAAAATATACAACTAATATGTCTAAAGCAATTTCGCAAGTACCATTTGCAGTAAACGAGCCCGTAAATTCGTATGCACCGGGAACTCCGGAAGTAAAAAGTCTGATCGCCCAGTACAAAAAAATGTGGGCAGAAAAGATCGAAATCCCAATGATCATCAATGGTGAAGAAGTAAAAACAGGAGATAAAGTTCAGCTTCAGTCGCCTCAGGATCATGCGCACGATTTCGGATTTTATCACAGAGGAACCATGCAGCATGTAGATGATGCGATAAACGCTGCGCTGGCTGCGAAAAAAGAATGGAACGAGCTTGGATGGGAACACCGTGCTGCCATTTTCTTAAAAGCGGCTGATCTTTTGGCAGGACCTTACAGAGACGTTATTAATGCAGCAACGATGATCGGACAGTCTAAAAATGTTCATCAGGCTGAAATTGATTCCGCTTGTGAATTCATCGATTTCTTAAGATTCAACGTAGAATTTATGACGGAAATGTATTCCGAACAGCCGGTTTCTGACGCAGGAATCTGGAACAGAGTGGAATACAGACCATTGGAAGGATTCTGTTTTGCAGTAACTCCTTTCAACTTTACTGCGATTTCAGGAAATTTACCGACCTGTATGGCAATGCTTGGAAACGTAGTGGTCTGGAAGCCTTCTGATAAGCAGGTTTATTCCGCAAAAGTTATCATGGATGTTCTTACGGAAGCAGGTCTTCCAAAAGGAGTTATCAACATGATCTTCACGGATGGAAAAGAAACGGCTGAGAAAGTTTTGGCGCACAGAGATTTTGCAGGACTTCACTTTACAGGTTCTACGAAAGTGTTCCAGGGAATGTGGAAAATGATCGGAGACAATATTCATAATTATAGAACCTATCCAAGAATCGTTGGAGAAACCGGAGGGAAAGATTTCGTAATTGCGCATCCTTCTGCAAACGTAGAAGCGGTGGCGACTGCTTTGGTAAGAGGTGCTTTCGAATATCAGGGACAGAAATGTTCTGCGGCTTCCAGAGCGTATATTCCTCAGTCTCTTTGGGCAGATGTGAAAAAAGTAATGGAAACTCAAATCGCTTCCATCAAAATCGGTTCTCCTGAAGATCCGTCTAACTTTGTAAATGCGGTAATTGACAAAAATTCTTTCGAAAAATGTAAAGGATATATTGACAGAGCGAATTCTTCAACTGAAGCAAACGTTGTAATCGGCGGTAAAACAGACGATTCTAAAGGATGGTTTGTACACCCTACTGTTATTGAAACTACAAATCCTCAGTACGAAAGTATGGTTGAGGAAATCTTCGGACCAATTTTGTCTATCTACGTTTATGAAGATGTAAAATGGAAAGAGACTTTACAGTTGGTAGATTCTTCTTCTCCTTATTCTTTAACGGGATCTGTTTTTGCACAGGATCGTTATGCGGTAAATGAAGCATTCAAAGCGTTGGAAAATGCATCCGGAAACTTCTACATCAATGACAAACCTACAGGAGCAGTTGTTGGTCAGCAGCCTTTTGGTGGTGGTAGAGCTTCAGGAACAAATGACAAAGCAGGTTCTAAAATGAACTTACTAAGATGGACTTCTGTAAGATCTATCAAAGAAACTTTTGTATCTCCTAAAGATTACAAATATCCGTATTTAGGATAATCATTCAGGAACAATACATAATTGTTATTCTTATATCAATACAGCCCCGGAATTTCGGTTTCGGGGCTTTTTCTTTCTTTAAATTACTGATTGATAAGAGATTTATTAACACTTTTTAATTTATTTTATTGATAATTTAATAGGCTTACCAATACTTTCGGAATAATAATTGAATTAATCGTGTTACAATCACACCAAAATAAAATATTATGAAAAAGTTATTGTTAATGGCAACAGTCGGAATATTCGCGGTAAGTTGCGGTACAAAAGAATCGTCCATGTCGACCACCAATTCGGATTCTACAATGGTGGATAATACAACAGCCGTTGCTCCAGCCACAACAGACACCATGACTACGGCAAAAGCCAATCCGGACAGTATGAAGATGAAAATGGATTCTGCAAGCACTACTGTAAAATAACACAGAATTTTAACTTAAAAATTTCAAAATCCTCAGAAAATTTTCTGGGGATTTTTAATGCTCAGAAGTTTAAAAAGAACTTTTTACTTTTTACTTTTTACTTTTTACTTTTTACTTTTTACTTTTTACTTTTTAAATCATTATATTTGATATACACTAAACATTAAAAAATTTACTATGAAAAAATTATGGATTTGTGCCGTTTTAGGACTGCTGTTTTTAGGAAGCTGCGCCGATAAGAAAGAAAACAGAGAAGAATTTAAAGAAGAACACAATAAAGATTCTTTAAGAAACAGAATGGGAGATTCTGCCGTTGCCCATTCAGAAAGTACTTCTACTGCTTCGGACAGTACAAAAACTGCCTCGGATTCTACAAAAATGAAATAAAAAAACAAAACCGCGGAAAATCTGCGGTTTTGTACTTAAAAAAACTTGACTGAAAAAAACCGGGCAATCACCCCGATTGTATTGTTAGGAAGACTATTCTCCCAGATAGATAAACGTATTCACTACAAGATACGCAGATCTGTTATCTATAGATTTCCCTAATCCTCCTGTAGAAACAGTTGCTGTTCCTGCAACAGTATGCATATGCGCTCCTGCAGGTGCTGTATTGTTCAGCATTCCGATGCCGCCCCATGCGGTTGATCCTCCATCCGGCTGATAACCTCCTGAACTGTTGTTAACGGTAGTTCCACCCAACAAAAAACCGCCTTCTGTAGAAGAATGGGTATGAGATCCTGCACTTTGCGCCACCCCGTTTACCGGTCCTGAAAGGGTAATATTCGGTAGGTTAGACTGCAGAATTCCGAAATGGTTTTCGCCTCCTATTGCGCCTAAAACTTCTCCATTGGCTCTGGATTTTAAAACCCGGTCTCTGGAATCTGGCAGATTGTCCGTAAATCCCAGACTTGCTGCTGCTGCCTGACTTACCGGCGAAAGGGCTGTAATATTTCTTCCGTCCAAAAGATACCATCCTCCGTGGTCGGTCTTTTTTACAGAAGTTTTAATATCCCCGATGTTTTTGCTGTTTAATGATTTTTCATCACCAAGCATTAATTTCTGCCAGATCGTACCGTCAAAATAATACAATCCCTGAGCATCTACTCTGTTGGTTTTTGAAGTGATTGAAGTTACCGGTGATGTTACATATACAATAGTTCCGGCGTGTGTGCTTGTATATCTGGAATCTCCTGCTCTTAGCTGATCTCCCGTTAATCTCGGGGGCAAAATGCCTTCCGCTGTGGAGCCATCGCTGTTCTTTGCGACTACGTCCAAACTCGTTATAGGATTTGCTGTATTGATCCCGATCTGCGAAAACGCAAAATTAGATCCTACAGTAGCCATAACGACTGTAAAAATTGTTCTCATCCGTTTAATTCGTTACTAGTTAATGTTTCATGGTTTGGTGCAAAATATCGGTTACATATTTTACAACATTGGCTAGTGGCATTATTAGTTTTTAGTGTTTAGGTGAGCAGTACGGGTTTTATTTTTCCGGAAAGATTGGTAATAACTGCAGTAGTAGTGGTTATCCCGTAAAACTGGCGCAAATATAATGCACTAAATAGTTTCTGCGAAAAGAAAGGTTATCCGTTTTCAGGAAAATGAAAAGAAAAAGACTAAGACTGTTGATCATTTTCGTGAAAAAAAGGAATCATATCCGACTGATTTTCAGAATAAAGCAACTTTATATAAACTGATGGAGAATAATCTGTAATCTGTTTAAAAACGGAGGCAAACTTGCTGTGAGAAGAAAATCCGCACTCTTCAGCGAGGATGCTGATCTTGTATTGGCGGTATTTTTCGTCATTAACAAGCTTATCGACGATGTAATTTATCCTCAGACGATTGATATAGGTTTTAAAATCCGAATTTTTGTGGCGGTTGATGAGGTGCGAAAGATATTTCGTATTGGTGTTTAACTCTCCTGCAAGAAAGGACAGAGACATATTTTTATTCGTGAAGGACGTTCCTTTTTCAAAATCATTCAGGAGTTCAAGAAGTTTGGCTTCGGTTTCGGAAGTCATAGGAGATTCTGCTTTTTTCCTTCCTTTTTCATCGTCATTATTCTGAATTTCTTCAATGGAAATATGAGCAAAATCCGGTTTTGGATCCTCAGAATAGAAACCTTTATCCTGAACAAATCCCTGCCGATGGTTTCTCAGGATGTTCCTCATTCTTGCAAGCTGCTTTTTCTGTTTGGATCTGAAATGAAGAAATAACCCTATTAATGCAGAACACAACACAATAATGATTACGTTCTGTGCAACATGTATCGTTTCATGATGCTCATGTACGGAAACGGGAAATGCATTGACCAGTAGTAATACAAACCGGCAGAAACTATTAGACATACTTCAACAAATTATTATCCTTGTTATAATAATTCATCATTTTCATGGGTGTCTTTTTGTTTTTCACAAAACTAAGAATAATTTATTTTTTAATAAAATTTAATACTACCAATTAATTCGATAGGTAAAATGAAAATTTTTACTGTTTTTAATAAAACATCCGTTTCTTTTTTAACCTGAAATCAAAAAAATAATCAAAACATCGTTGTAACTATTTCTCTCCTGAAAAGACTTATTTATTAACATAATTATTACATTTGCAACCAATAAAAAGTATTTATGAAAAAACTATCGATATTTTCTGCCTTATTCATCGGAGCGTTTGCTCTTGCGCAGGGAATAAAATTTGAAGAATCCAACTTTACAGCCGTTCTTGCTAAAGCAAAAAAAGAAAATAAACTTGTATTTATCGACGCTTATACCACTTGGTGCGGACCTTGTAAACTGATGGCGAAAAATATTTTCCCGCAGAAAACCGTAGGAGATTATTACAACTCCCACTTCATCAATGCAAAAATTGATATGGAGAAAGGCGAAGGAATTGAAATTGCCAAAAAATACAACGTAAAAGCCTTCCCTACTTACCTTTTCGTAGACGGAAACGGAGAATTGGTACACAGAACTTTAGGATATGTGGAGGAAAACGATTTCATCCAGTTTGCAAAAGATGCAGGAGATCCAAGCAAAAGGTTAACCGCACTGAAGCAAAAATTCGAAGACGGCGAAAAAGATCCTGAGTTTCTGAAAAACCTTGCTTCTCTTACGATGTATAACGATGCTGAGTTTGCAGGAAGAGTAATGGAGCGCTATTTCAGTTCAAAAAAAGAACTGGACAGAGAAGATGTTCAGATGTTACTTTCCGTTGCACAGAATCCGGACAGCCCGATGTACAAAATTTTTCAGGCAAAAAAGGATGAAATCTCAAAGATTATTACTCCTCAAAAGTATGAAGCGATTGACAAAAATATCAAGATCAGCAGTATCTTTAAAAAGTCTTACAACCCACAGTCAAAAACGTGGGACGACAATTATTTCCTGACGGAAGCTCAGAAATTTTTATCTAAAGATGAGGCTGAAAAAATCCTGAAAAAAGCACAGGCTTCAAGAGCTTTAAGAGATAAAGACTTTGCCAAATACGAAAAACTGACGCTTGAACTGAACCAAGACACTTCTGCATTAAGCTCCGAAGAACTGAATTCTCTTGCATGGAATTTCTTTGAAAATGTAAGCAACAAAGCATCTTTGGAAAAGGCATTAGTCTGGGCGCAGGAATCTGTAAAGAAAGACGAAAACTTCGCGAATACCGATACTTTAGCCAATCTTTACAACAAAACCGGCGACAAGAAAAACGCCAAACTCTGGGCTGAAAAATCCATCGAACTGGCAAAAAAGACAGGACAGGATGCTTCCGATACCGAGAAATTGCTGAAAAGCCTGAATATACAGTAAAAAACAAAAAGGTTGTCTCTTAAAACGGACAACCTTTTTTTATGAATTTAAATCACAATTCAATCCAGATGATTATTATCTTTTCTGTGTCTTTTTTCCACCCACTCTTTTTGTTCTTTGGTTAACGTTTTTCCTGTAGCCATAAAAAAAGCTCCTGCAGGATCATTTTGAAAATCTGCTCTTTTTTTAGAAAACTTCTGATAATCTGTTTCGATGATGTTTCTGATAGGAGCTATTAACTCACTGATATTTTTAAGTTTAATTAAAGTAAAATGAAAATAGTCTTTATCGTCATAAGCTTCAATTACCAATCCGGGTAATCCTTTAAAAGTATAAGGTCCTTCAGAAACAGGAACTTCTTCCGTATACCACGCGGTAATATTTTTATTTCTATATTTTCCTACTGCTTTTCTGCATTTATAACTACTTACTATTTTAGTATCATCTTCTAATTTCCAATCAATTTTTTGATCTGCTTCAAAAGCATACGTTGCATTAAAAATCTTATCGTAAATCTCTAATTTGTTTTCAGATTTAAATACTTCCGGATTAAAATAAGCTTTTGGAATTTTAGAAAAATCAATAATAATTCTTCCGTTTATAGGATTGTTGATACTATTCTTCGTTGATTCCTTCGTTAAAGAATCATAGATTGCCTTTTGATCGCTTTTGAAAATAGAAGATTTCTTACCTATCCACAGACTCGTCATTTCTTCTTTTTGACTGTTTGCATCTGTTGTGTCTATTAAAAATTTAGTCAAATAGGTACATTTAATATTTGAATTTTCCAATTCCTGAGAATATAAAATATTCCCTAAAAATATCAGAACTAAAAATAATAATCTCATCATGTTTTAAAAATTTAATAAAGTCTCAGTATAAAAATTGACTGAGACTTTTTATTTTACAAATTATTGTTTACCCACAAAAGAACTTTGTTGCCAATGTCCCATTTGTGGTCATACAATTCCATGCATCATCCCATGTTGAAACACACGTTCCTGAACCGTAGCAAACCTGATCATCAAGAAACATATCTAAACAGGGAATATACATTGAGTATTCTATACAATTATATTGTAATGTTTTAGATTCTGCTTTAGAAGATTCATTCGTGTTTTTTTCCTGAATAACTTCTTTTTTCTCTTTTTCTGTTTCTTTAGCAGGTTTTGTTTCTTCTGCGTTTTTTGCATTTACCAAGCCGGCAACTCCAAAGGCTGCCAATAAAATAATTTTTTTCATTTGATTTGAAATTTAAAATTAAACATTTTTTTACATCAAAAGTAATTCGCGAAACTTTTTTCAAAAATAAATTCCTATTCCCTAACTATCTATTCCAAACAGAATAAAATACAATTCCGTTTGGAATAATTTTTTTCTCCCAAAAACAGTATATTTACAGTTCAATTTCCATAATTATGAATAACAGTGTTGGCTTTAAAATAAAAAAACTGAGAGAACAGAAAGAAATGTCTCAGGAAGATCTGGCTTTTCAGCTTGAAGTTTCCCAAAGCTATCTCAGCAAAATTGAAAATGGAAGCATTGAAAAATTAGACTTTATTTTTATGCAGAAAGTGGCTGAGTTCTTTAAAGTAGAACCTCAGTATTTTTTGGAAGGAGATACCATCATCAATAATAATGTAGAAACAAGCAATAATTCTTCTGTGGGAAATGTAGGAGATACAAACATTAATAATGTTGATGTAGATTTATTCAAAAGCGTGATGCAAAATCAGCAGCAGATCAGCCAACTTATGGAAATGCAGAATAAACTGATCGAAAAAATGCTGAAAGAAAAATAGGGAGAAACATTCTCTGTCCGAGAATATTAAAACCCAAACAAGTTCTTACTTTCTCGTTCCGAGAAAGTTCAGCCTGAAAGAGAAACACTCCGTCTCGCTCCGAGAAAGTGTAAACCCAAACAGTTTGGCTCCGTCTCGGATTGAGAAAACGCAAAACCGAAAAGAATATTTATTTATAAAAGTTTAAACAAAATCCACATATAACAAAATCCGCAGACTGTTCTGCGGATTTTTATCGTAAAATGGTTCTGTGCCATTAATATTCGAACAAAACGCTTCCCCAGGTGAAGCCACTTCCAAAGGCAGAAAGAAGTACCAAATCTCCTCTTTTAATTTTCCCCTGCTCAATCGCTTCACTTAAAGCAATCGGAATAGAAGCTGCCGTTGTATTTCCGTATTTCTGGATGTTGTTGAAGACCTTTTCATCCGGAAGTCCAAACTTCTGCTGAACAAACTGGGCAATTCTTAAATTCGCCTGATGCGGAATAAACATATCTACATCGTCAATTGTTTTTCCTGCTTTATCCAAAGCTTCCTGCATGGTTTCAGGGAATCTCGTTACTGCGTTCTTAAACACGAAATTTCCGTTCATGATCGGATAAACTTCTTTGTTCGTTACATTTTCAGGTTCTTTTCTCATCCTGTCGCTCCATCCGTACTTAGAACCCGGAAACTGTGTGCACAATTCATCTGCAAATTTCCCTTCGGAATGCATATTGAATGCTAAAATATCTCCTGCGTTTTCATCTTCTGTTGCCGACAATACAATCGCTCCTGCTCCATCGCCGAAAATAACGGAAACACCTCTCCCTTCATCCGAAAAATCGAGCCCGAAAGAATGCACTTCCGCACCGACCACCAGAATATTTTTATACGTTCCGGATTTAATGAAGGCATTTGCCACACTCGTCGCATATACAAAACCGGAACACTGGTTTCTCACGTCCAAAGCACCAATGGTATCGCAGCCAAGCATATCCTGTAGCAGAACGCCGCATCCCGGGAAATAGTAATCCGGAGAAAGGGTTGCAAAAACAATATAATCTATATCTTTAGCCGTTAAACCCGCATTCGCAATCGCTTTTTCGGAAGCTTTAAAACCTAAATAAGCCGTCGTTTCCTGAGAATCGTTTCTGTTTTTACGGTGTCTTCTTTCTTTTATCCCCGTCCTTTCCGTGATCCATTCGTCATTGGTGGTCATTAATTTTGCTAGATCATCATTGGTAACAACGTTATCTGGAACATAAAATCCGATTCCTTTTATTGTACTTTTAATCATATAGTTTTTTAATTTTGACAAAGATAAACTTATTTAAGACATAGTATTTCAAAATATTACTATTTTTACGGTATGCCAATTGACACGATTTACAGAGATTCCCAGTGCGAATGGGTGGATGTAGAGGCTCCCACAGCGGAAGACCTGAAATTTTTACACGAACGGTACGAAATCAATAATCTTCTTCTGGAAGATACCTTAGATCCCAATCACTTACCGAAATATGAAGAGGACGGAGAGGTAAAATTCTTTCTCCTGCGGGAAAGTACCGAGCTGGAACGCAAAAACCTCAACACGATCAGCGACATCAGTACCAAAATCGGGATTTTCATTCTGGGAAGAACGATCATCACGATCCACAGGATGAAAACGAAGAGCATCGCAGAAACCAAAAAACAGCTTTCTGCCATGAAAACTGAAACCACCTCCAAAAACATCGCGTTGAAAATCGCACTGCTCATCATGAAAAGTTTTGATGATGAATCGGTAAGTCTTCTGGAAACGATGGACAATATCGAAAACGAAATTTTCCTTAAAAATACCAACCATACGAACCAGATTAAAAGGTTATATAAGCTGAAAAGAAAATCGGGGCTGAATTCAAGAGTGCTTACGATTTCCACAGATGCCATCGATAAATTTAAATTACTCGGACTTCAGGATTCTGAAGCGTATGATTTAAAAGACAAACACAAGGACGTGGTTGCGGATTTCGATCATCTTAACGCACAGATCACCAACCTTATCGGGATGTTTCTTGCTCTTTCTGACCAGAAAGCCAATCAGGTAATGAAAGTTCTGGCAATTTACTCGGTGTATTTTTTACCTATCACCTTTATTGCAGGAGTCTACGGAATGAATTTCGATAATATGCCGGAATTACATACCCAACACGGATATTTTTATACCTTAGGCTTAATGGCTCTGGTTGTGATCTGTACCTTTATCTACGCGCGAAGAAAACAATGGTAATTTTCCCGCTTTAATTATCGTGAAAATACTGTGGCTGAATCTTTTAAATAGTTGTAATTTTAATTCAGAATCAATGAACTAATGAAACGTTGAGAATTCCCCTCCTCTGGAGGGGTGGATCAATTTTCAGGGAAAATTGAAACGGGGTGGTCTTATCAACCCGATTTTAAAAATAAAAACAACCAAAAACAAAAGCCATGAAACCTGAAATGCTGCAAAAAATTCTTGAGGAAGATGTTCTCTCGAAAGAATCCAAAGAAAAACTTTCTGCGCTACACGACCGTATTTCGGCGAAAGAATTTTCTGATCTTCTGGATGCAGAAGGCAATCAGTATGTGGAATTTGTGCAGGAAGGAGGCGGAGTCTGGGGAAGCGCACTGGTGGGTTATCTGTACGGACTGGAAATTTTCGGGATCCGTTTTCTGAAAGTGGCGGGAACGAGTGCGGGAGCGATTAATACGATGCTGATCGCCGCGTGTAAAACCAAAGAAGAAGCCAAAAGTGAAGTGATTAAAGATATCCTCTTCAACTGGAATTTCTCGGACTTCATGGATGGAAAACCGTATGTAAAAACAACCATCCATTCGATGCTGAATAACAAAAACTTCCTGAAGATCAATTCCATTATCGCAGGAATTATTATGCTGATTCTCGTGATTGCGCCTTTTGCCATTTCTTCGGAAACAACACTGAGAGCCAAACTGCTTTTTCTGGTTCCCATCATTCCCATCATCATTGTTTATCTGTATCTGAGAAAGTTATATAATGATCTGAAAAAAGCCAATTCAGGATTAAATCCCGGAAATACTTTTCTGAATCAGATGAAAGACGTTCTGGATGCCTTCGACATTAAAACAGTGGCTGCGCTGAATGATAAGTTTGTAAAAAAAGGCAGAGACCTCAACCTGAATTACCGTCATGGCAACGAAACACAATACTACAATATTGCTTTAGAAAGCATTAAGGAAATTCATCAGAACAATAAGAAACATATTGATGAAATCCGGTTTAAAATATTCTATGACGGTGTCGTTAACAACGAATATTATAAAAAAGATCCTTTCTATTCCTTAAAATCTGAATACATCGTGATTACAACGGATATTAATGCCAAAATAAAAGTAGAACTTCCCACAATGGCAAATCTGTACTGGTCGGAAGAAGAGCTTAAAAAGATCAGTCCGGCTGAATTTGTAAGAGCTTCGATGTCGGTTCCCTTCTTTTTTGAGCCTTTTCAGAAGCAAATCGATAAAAATGATGATTCTGTAAAATATGCATGGAGATTCTGGATGAATACGAAACAGGAAGACATCAATCCTGCCGGAGTTTTTATTGATGGCGGAAGTATTTCCAATTTCCCGATCGACCTTTTCCATTCCACTGATATCTTTTATCCGAGAATGCCTTTATTCGGCGTACAGTTAACGAGCGATTCTGATATTCAGTCTGAAAAAGGAAAGACCAGCGCAGAAATTTTAAAATCTCCCCTTTCTTTTGCAGGCAATATTATTGATACTTTAAAAGGTTTTAACGACAAAACGTTTCTCACCAAACATACGTTCTACCATCTTTTCAGCATTCAGACCGTGAACTGCGGAACCAGCAACTGGCTGAATTTCTTTATGCAGAGAGAAGAAAAGGAAGAGCTCTTCAACCGCGGATTTTCTGCGGCTCTGGATTTCCTGAGTAATTTCGACTGGCAAAAATACAAATGCGAAAGAATGATGGTTTCTATGAAGGAGAAAAAGATCCTGAAGGAAGAGGATACGAAAACGGTGGGGTAAAAAATAAGTTTGCTTTAAAATTTTATTAACCACAAAAGTCGCAAAAGCTTAAAATAATTTTAATTTAGTGCATGAATGCAATGAAAAGCTCACAATAGCTTAAAAAGCTCCGATTTTCTTCTTAATTGATTTTTATTTTTACGTAATAAAAACTAATATGACTAAAATTAAATCATTTCCGCCACAATCTCCCCGATTTTCGGAGCCATTGCAACGCCCATTCCCGAAAGGCGGACTGCGCAAAACTGTCTTTCTGAAAGTTGTTTTACAATCGGTGTTTTTTCGGTTCCCATTGCCATAATTCCTGACCAGCGATGAGCGATTTCAACATGCTGATTGGGTAAAATGACTTCTTTCAAAAAATTTTCAAGATGATTCTGCAAAAATTCTGTGGTTTCAAAAGATGTGGTTTCTTCTGTTTTAAAATCCTGATTTCTTCCGCCTCCGAGTAAAATCCGGTTTCCGAGATTTCTGAAATAATAAAAACCTTCATCATAATGGAATGTCCCTTTTAATTTCAGATGTCCAATCGGTTCCGTTAGAATAATCTGTCCTCGAGCCGGAATAATTTCTTCCTTGTCTAAAAATCTTGAAGCAAAAGCATTCGTACAGTGAATTAACTGATCTGCCTTCACAGAAAGATTTTTTGAAAGATGAACTTCAATTTCATCTGAATGTTCCGTGATATTTTCAACTTCGGTTCCGAAGAGAAATTCAACCTTTAATTCATGACATTTCTCCAGTAACTTCTTAAGCAGTTTCCCGGAATGCAGACTTCCTTCACACGGATTTTCAATCAGATATTGAGATTTTCCTAAACCGAATTCCTGAATTTTGTACTGGCTTAAAAAATAAGTCTTTTCAACATTGGTAATGGATTTCAGCTTCTGATTTACTTCATCCAGCTTTTGTAAAGGTTCATCATCATTAAGAATCTCGAAACCGCCATTCAGATCAAAATCTATCTCGAAATTTTTAAAATAATGCTGAATTTTCTGCAAACCGTCAAACCTCATCTTTACAAGGTCTAATGTTTTTTCCCAGCCCATTTTTTCAGAATCGGCAATTACTTCCGTTAAACTTCCGAAGCAGGCAAAACCGGCATTTCTCGTGGAAGCACCCATCGGAACAGAATTTCGCTCAATGATCAAAACAGATTTTTCGGGATATTTTTCTTTAATGGAGATTGCCGTCCAAAGTCCCGTAAAACCGGCTCCGATAATTATAACCTCGCGTTTTCTGTAAAAAGTTTCAAGTTCCCAGATGCTGTTCATAAGTAATTTGTAGTGAATGGTTAATGGTTAATTTGCTTTGCTTGTGAATTTTTTTAAACTCTATAATTGACTTAAGTTTGATGTAAAACAATATAAAACCCTCAATAGAATGAGACTTTAGTTCAAACTCATATTCAATTGTTATTAAACTCAACTTATGGTAATTTATTTAAACACATAAGTCACATAAGATTTAAAATCAACCGGAAATTATAGGTAAGAACACTTTAGTTTCCGAAAATCTTTGATTTTCCTTATGTGATCTTTCTATTCAATATTTAATTAAAAACTCATGTGACTTATGTGTTTAAATTAATAGTTTGTAAATCATTTAAAATCAACCAATAGCCTGCAACGCAAAATTCACAAACAAAGAGAATTCACCTTTCTATCCCTGACTTCCCTCTTCTTCGCCGTTATGATGAAATCCGATGATTCTTCTTGGTTCTTCAACTGCTTTGTAAGTATCCAGTTCTTTTTTAAGATTCTGAATTCTCTGCTGGAACTGATCGAAATTATTAATGATCGCATCTGCTAAAAATCTCGCAATCTGATCCAGATATTCTTCAGTCAGTTTCGCTGCCGCATCTCTTAAAGCGCCTTTTAAAAGTTTCTGATCGATCTTTAAATTTTCGTTCCGCGTTTTCTGATATTCGTTTTTAATTCTTTTTTTCAGACTTTGGGTAAAATCAATCAGCATCGTATTGCTGAATACTTTCATTTGTGAAGAAACCTCATTCCAGAAAGGAATTTTATCAGCTTTGTTGTTTTTTAAAATCTTAAACAGCAAAGAATCCTTCTCCAGATTTTTTGTCATCGCATATAAAATGATTTCAGATCTTTCCGCAAGATTGGGCGGAAAAACCGGAATCATGACATCGAATCTTCCGGGAGCCAGAATTTCTTCATTAATTTCAGAAACGGAATTTGCAGATCCTACCATTAAAAGATTCCCCTGCTCAAATTTCGAAATATAGTGCAGAATAAGTTCCTGTGTTTCCAGATTACAGGAAGTGACATTATTGTCTGCTTTCCTTGCCATCATAATTTCATCAAAGTCTTCCAGAAACAGCAGAATTTTGTCTTTCTTCATAATGGTTACCAGAAAATCATTGAAATTGGTCTGAATTCCGTCTACAAAAGAGGTTCCGAGGTAATGTTTTTTAACTTCTTTAAATTGATAGCCTATAATTTCGGCAATTTTATTTGCCCAGAAAATCTTGCCGCTTCCGGGAGGACCATACAGAATAATTCCGGCGGGTTTGTTGATTCCCCAGTCTTTAATCTGCTGCGGATTTAAAAACGGTTCCAAAGCGGCTGAAATGTAGAAGAACAGATCTCTGTAGCCGATGAAATCTCTTTTTTGAAGACTGGTTTTATGCCCGAAATAATCGTACACAAACTGATAATTTCCGCCCAGTTTGTTATCGATTCCGTAGCTTGAAATGGAAGATTTGAAGAAACCGTTGTCAAAAATATTCGGATCGGCTTCTTTAATGGCTTTTTCTATTTTTTCTTTGGGCTGATTGATGGTTTCCGCAATCTGTTCCAGTGTTTTTGTTTTGTCTAAATCTTTTTCGTAAAGTTTTAAAAATTCGATGTTTTCGCGCGCAAACTTTTCAAAATCTTCTTTTACTTCAAAATTTGTGCTTATGCATTCTACGAGCTCAAGATCAAAATCCTGAATAAACTGTTTGATTGCTTCTGCTGAAACGTTAAGTTCTTTTGCCAGTTCAATTAACTTCATAATTCCCTATTAATTCTATCAAATTTAATGTTTTTAGAAATTAAATTTTACGGATTGATGATATAATTTGTAACAAAACGTGAATTATATACACTACTACTATGTAAAACAAATTACATGGAAAAAATTTTATCAGTAAAGAATCTGACTAAAAAATTCAAGAGAATCGTGGTAAACAATATCTCCTTTGATGTGGAAAAGGGGAATGTTTACGGACTTTTAGGACCGAACGGAAGCGGAAAATCCACCACTTTTGGGATGCTGCTTTCTACGATTAACCCGACAAGCGGAGAATGGTACTGGTTTGGAAAAAAAGGAACTGATCCGGATACGCTGAAAAAAATCGGGGCGATTATAGAACAGCCTAATTTTTATCCTTATCTGAATGCGGAGACGAATCTTAAAATTGTTGCCGAAATTAAAGGAACGCCGTATTCCAGAATTGATGAAGTGCTGAAAACGGTTAATCTTCTGGAAAGAAAAAAAGATCCTTTCCGAACGTATTCTCTGGGAATGAAACAGCGTCTTGCGATTGCTTCGGCGATGCTGAACAATCCGGAGGTTCTTATTCTGGATGAGCCGACAAACGGTCTTGATCCTGAGGGAATTATCCAGATCAGAGATATCATCAATAATATTGCAAAACAGGGCATTACGATTATTATTGCGAGTCACCTTCTGGATGAGATTGAAAAGATATGCAGTCATGTAATTGTTTTGAAGGAGGGAAATTCTATCTATTGCGGAAGGGTGGACGAAATGACCGCCAATAATGGTTATTTTGAATTGAAAGCAGACAACAATACATTGCTTTTAAATGCACTGAATGAGCTGCAGTGGTTTACTGCGGTAAATCCGGAAGGCGATATTCTGAAAGCACAGATCCGTGATGATGCTTCTATTTCGGCTTCGGCGCTGAACCAGAAACTGGCTGAAAAAGGGATTTTCTTATCTCATTTAACGAAGAAAAAGCTGTCTCTTGAATCTCAATTCCTTGAACTTGTAAAAAACACAAAATAATCATGCTGAAATTACTAAAACTAGAATATTACAAAAACCTGAACTACAGACCATTCAAGGTTTTTACGATCTTATATTTTGCGATTCTTATTACTTTGCTTTTCGTCGGACTGGTAGATTTTGATGCTTTCGGAGGGAAGATTAATTTGAAAGAGCAGGGAATTTACAATTTTCCGGGAATCTGGAATTTCACAACATGGATTGTGGCTTTGCTGAAGATTTTCTTAGGATTAATCATTGTTTTTTCGATTTCGCAGGAATTCAGCAACCGGATGTTTAAGCAGAATACGATTGATGGTTTAAGCAGAAAGGAATTCATCAGCTCTAAATTGTTAACGATAAGCATTTTCACGATTATTTCCACGGTTATTGTATTTGCGCTTACTTTGTTTTTGGGATATCAGTATTCCGATACGACAGATTCAGGAAAAGTTTTTGAAGAGGTTTTCTTTATTGGCAATTATTTTGTGAAGCTGTTTACCTTCTTCTGTTTTCTGATGTTTCTTTCGGTTTTGCTGAGAAAATCGGTCTTTGTTTTTCTTGCATTCTTTGTTTTGTGGATTGCAGAAAGCATTTTGTCGACCATAGAAGTTTTTTCAAAAGTAAGAGGAACACAGGAAGCGGAACGATTAAAGATTATGAAAGACGATTTCTTCATCAGTCATCTTTTTCCTCTGGAAAGTATGTCGAGCCTTATTCCCAATCCGATGATGCGTTTAAAAGCGGCGCAAATCTTTGGCGGAAAATATGAATTCCACTATCCTACCGAAAGCTTAGTTGCGTGTCTGGTTTGGTGTGCGATTTTTATTTTCGGGTCGTACTGGATTCTCAGAAAGAAGGACTGGTAATTTATTTGAAACATTCAACACAATATATTCAGATTATTTTTTTAAGTGGTTCGTTTTTACGGATCACTTTTTTTGTTTTTTGGCTTAAAATTTTCATTCAGATGAAATTAAATTATAACCATGAAAAAGATCTATTATTTTCCGGGACTGATCAGTGCTTTGCTGATTCCTGTTTTGTTTTGGTATTACATTCATCCATATATAGATAAAACAGTTTACAATGTAGTTGACATTGGACTCCCTGCGAAACTTAGAAAAGACAATTATAATCAGAATGCTACCTTTGAACCACTAAGAAACTGGAATTACAAGAAAATTGCCGTTCCACCAAATGAAGCCAAAAATAATTCGGATTTTTTTGTTTCCGAAATCAAAGCAATGCAGAAAAGAAATGAGAAAAATTCCGGAATTGAATTTATTCTTTCTGACAAAAATACTTATGCAGATCTCATTTCCATTTTAAATGATATGCACATTTCGAAAAATGATATGTATGCTATAGATACAGAGAAAACCGGAAATATTTTTGCAGTTCATTATTATGTTGAACCAACTAAAGAAAAAGAATCCGAATATCTTTTGTGCAATGACTTGATTTACGAAGTTGAAGAACCTACTTTTATGGATAAGTTTTTAGCCTTTAATCAACATTTCCAAACAGTTTTTGAAAATGTATCTGAACTTCCAAAAGGAGCTTACTATATTTTATTTGCTTTTCTATTGTTTCTGAATATTTCCATGTTAAGCATTAAAGAACGATTTCTGCTAAAACTCCGATAGATTCTTCAATGCGCTCCACTTCGTTCTGCTCCTTTCTGAATGACAGAGTATTAAATTTAAAGGGTAAACATAAAAAGGCTGCCTTTCGGCAGCCCCTTCAATCACCTCTTCACTTAACACTTACTTTTTATCTTTATCGAGTAAAGAAATATATTCTCCGTAACCTTTTTCCTGCATTTCCGCTTTCGGAATAAACTTCAGGGAAGCAGAATTGATGCAGTAACGAAGCCCGCCTTTGTCTGCGGGACCGTCATTGAAAACGTGTCCCAAATGCGCATCTCCGGTTTTACTTCTCACCTCCACTCTCGTCATTCCGTGAGAACGGTCTAACTTCTCTTCGATTAATTTTTTGGTAATCGGCTTAGAAAAACTTGGCCAACCACAACCGGATTCGAATTTATCTGTTGAGATAAACAAAGGTTCTCCTGTGGTAATATCTACGTAAATTCCCTCTCTCGTTTCATCCCAGTATTCGTTCTGGAAAGCTCTTTCCGTACCGTTTTCCTGAGTAACGTTATACTGTTCGGCAGTCAGTTTTTCCTTTAAAGCTTTTTTATCCTGCTTCTGATATTTGGTTTCGTTAGTTCCCTTTGTTTCTTTTTTTGGCGGATTGGCGTTTCTTGCCATTTCAAACAATCCCGGTTCGATATGGCAGTATCCTCCCGGATTTTTATCCAGATAATCCTGATGATAATCTTCCGCTTTATAGAAATTCTTCAAAGGAATGGTTTCCACTACGACTGGTTTGCTGTAATTTTTAGCCAGTTTTGCCACTTCAGCTTTTACGATCGCTTCTGTTTCTTTGTCTGTGGAATAAATTCCTGTTCTGTATTGGTTTCCTCTGTCATTTCCCTGTTTGTCAATGCTTGTAGGATCTATGGTTTTAAAATACAGATCAATTAATAGTTTTAAATCTACTACTTCAGGATCATATTTTACTTTTACGGTTTCCGCAAAACCTGTGGTGTGGCTTACCACTTCCTCATATGTAGGATTCTTTTTATTTCCGTTGGCATATCCTACCTCTGTTCCTACGACTCCGCGAACCTGCTGAAAAAAGTGCTCGGTTCCCCAGAAACATCCTCCCGCAAAATAAACTTCTTTTACATTTTTGTTGTCCATAATGGTCTCATTTTCTTTTTTATTTTCTGTGGATTTTTGCTTGGCATCTCCACAGCTTGTCGCAAAAACTGCTATTCCCAGTACCACACTGAGTAAAATTAGTATATTTTTCATTTTTATCTTGTTATTCATTTCTTTATATTTAAAATCATTAATCCAAAGCCTAAAAGCATCAGGTCTTTTATGATGAAAAAGTCTGTTACCGGAACTCCGTCCACTATTTTCCAAACTCCCGGAGTTGTAAATAAATAACTTAAAGTAGTAAGGAAGGTAACGATCATTCCGATGGCGGCGTACTTTCTGAGTGATGCAAATTTCACACTAAAAATTAAAAGTAATGCAATGATAATTTCTATCACTCCGATAGCATTAGACACTGCCTGAATGCTTACAATATCATATACGAAAAAAGTAAGGAAATGGTTTTCTACCAAAGGTTTTATCGCGTTCGCTTCTGTGGGTGTGAATTTGAAAATTCCGATCCAGAGCAGAATAATGGCAGCTCCGAAAAGTGAGATGTAATACCCTGCTTTTCCGGCAAGGTTTCTGTTATCGATTTTAAGTGCAGTTCCGTTCATTTTTTAAGATTTTGAATTAATACTTTATTATTTTCAAAAGTATAGTCGGAACGTTTTCAAAATCCTGACAAAAATTTTATTAAAGATCTAATTTTTTAATCATATTTTCTTTAAAATCCTGAATTTCAGAATCATGAATTTTACTTTTTTCTTCATTAAAAAGTTTTCTTTTTAAAATTTCATCTAAAATTTCCAGCTTTTCTTTATAAGCTCTGCACCATTTGCAGATTTTCAGATGCATGGAAAGTTTTCGATTCTCTTTTGAAGAAATGTTGCCTGCGTTTCTTTTTTCCATGAGCATGGTTGCTTCACTGCATGGTAAAAATAGGATATGGATTAGTTTTTTTAACATTTTAAAAGCATTTATAATTGAGCAAACCAGTTAAATTCCAGACATTCTCTGAGCTGCATTCTGCCTCTCTGCAGAATCTTCCAAAGATTAGTCGTAGAAATATTCAGTTCCTGACTTACTTCGGGTGCTTTTTTTTCTTGAAGATAATACATTTTCATCGGAAGTTTCCACCGAACGGGCAATTCTTCCAGGCAATCCTCCAATGTATTAAATTCTGTATCATCTAAAAGTTCTGTTCCTTTATTTTCAGCATTCCAGTCATTCAGCACATCGTCATTTTTCCACGATCCTGTTTCATCAAAAAAATGATCCAGTCTTATCTGTGGTTCCGATTTGTATTTTTTGCGGTAAAAATCGGCAACCTTTCTGTTTAGAATCGTTATTAACCACGTTAAAGGCTGACTTTTCCCTTCAAAAGATTCGTATGACGAAAAAGCAGAGATAAAAACCTCCTGAACAATGTCTTCCGCCTCCACTCTATCCGACAGCAGATAAACTGCTCTTCTCAGCAACTGCCCGGAATACTGATCGATCCAGCTTTTAATGGTTTCATTTTTTGTCATATCAAATATTATCTTATTCCCTTAGATTTTAAATCTTTAGGTTTTTCTAATATTAAAACGAATATAGAAAGTTAAATGGTAAACTGCAAAGTTTTCATCAAACTTATCTGAACGTTGTATTTGTCATGCTGAAAGCATCTAAGCAATAATACCAAACACAAATGCCACAAATCCTGACACCAATAACCCGATTCTGATAAAATTATATCTCGTGTTGTGCAATTTACATGCTTTCATCATGACAAATGATGGTTTATATGATAAATAGTGAAAATTATAATCGCGATTTAGCCCCGAATGCAATGAAAATCCCGCAGTGAAGCGGCGGAGCAAAGCGGAGCCGCGCAATGAGGAATTGCAATGGAAAGCGGGAAAAAGCTCCTGAAAATGTTTCAGATTATTATACAAATCTTAGCAAAAGTATCAAATATTTAAAACTAAATCACTCAAAAACATTAAATTTGCATCTTATCAAAATTGTAAAAAGCAAAGCAATATATAGTATTATGACATCACAAGAGATTCGTCAAAAATTTTTAGATTATTTTAAAAGTAAAGAACACCTTATCGTTCCTTCGGCTCCTATTGTGCTGAAAGACGATCCTACCCTTATGTTTTCCAACTCGGGAATGACGCAGTTTAAAGATTATTTTTTAGGTTATAAAGAGCCTAAAGCCCCAAGAATTGCCGATACCCAGAAATGTTTAAGAGTTTCCGGAAAGCACAATGATCTGGATGATGTAGGTAGAGATACCTATCACCACACCATGTTTGAAATGTTGGGGAACTGGTCTTTTGGTGATTATTTTAAAAAAGATGCTATTGCTTTTGCCTGGGAATTGCTGACAGAAGTGTACGGAATTCCTAAAGAAAATCTTTACGTAACCATTTTTGAAGGAGATGCTTCCGAAAATCTGGAAAGAGATCAGGATGCTTACGATTTCTGGAAATCCCATATTTCTGAAGATAGAATCATCAACGGAAACAAGAAGGATAATTTCTGGGAAATGGGCGCAAGCGGACCTTGCGGACCGTGTTCTGAAATCCACGTTGATTTAAGAAGCGAAGAAGAAAAAGCTAAAGTTTCGGGACTTGATCTTGTAAACAATGACCATCCTCAAGTGGTGGAAGTCTGGAATCTCGTTTTTATGGAATTCAACAGAAAAGCTGATGGTTCTTTGGAAAAACTTCCTGCACAACATGTTGATACCGGAATGGGCTTCGAACGTCTTTGTATGGCGCTTCAGGGAAAATCCTCCAATTATGACACCGATGTTTTTACCCCTTTAATTGCTAAAGTGGAAGAACTTTCAGGAAAAAAATATACCGGAATTTTAAAAGACGAAAAGGATATTGCGATCCGTGTTGTGGTAGACCATATCAGAGCTGTTTCTTTTGCCATTGCGGACGGACAATTGCCTTCAAGCGGAGGTGCAGGTTACGTTATCCGAAGAATTTTAAGAAGAGGAGTTTCCTATTCTTACAGATTCTTAGACATGAAAGAACCTTTCCTTTATAAATTGGTTGCCGTTCTTCAGGAACAAATGGGTAAATTCTTCCCTGAACTTGAAAAACAGGGAGCTTTGGTTACAGAAGTGATCAAAAGCGAGGAGGAATCTTTCTTAAGAACCATTGAAAACGGACTGATAAGAGTTGAAAAATTAATTCAGCAGACCATTGAAAGCAATTTGAAGATACTTCCAAGCAATGAAGTTTTCGAATTGTATGACACTTACGGTTTTCCGGATGATTTAACGAGAATTATTGCTGAAGAAAAAGGCTTAACGATTGATGAAGCAGGTTTTGAAGCGAGAAAAAAAGAGCAACAGGATCGTTCAAGAGGGGGTGCTGAACAGAAAGTCCACGACTGGGTAATTCTTGAGGAAAAAGCAGAAAATTTTGTAGGCTACGACCAATTAGAATCTGAAACTTACATTACAAGATACCGAAAAATAGAAAATAAAGACGGAGAATTTTATCAGGTGGTTCTAAGTGAAACGCCTTTCTATCCGGATGGTGGTGGACAGGTTGGAGATAAAGGTCTTCTTGAAAATGCCACGGAAAGTTTTGAGGTTCTGGAAACCAAAAAAGAAAACGGACTGATTATTTCGTTAATTAACGGTCTTCCTAAAGATGCAGGAGCAGTTTTCTATGCTAAAGTAAATACAGCAGAAAGAAAAAATTCTCAGGCAAACCACTCGGTAACGCACTTACTGCATGAAGCGTTAAGAGAAGTTCTGGGAACGCACGTGGAACAGAAAGGTTCTTACGTAGGTCCCGATTATCTGCGTTTCGACTTCTCCCACTTCAACAAAATGACGGAAGAAGAACTGGCTTTGGTAGAAAATAAAGTGAATGCAAAAATCAAAGAAAGTATTGCATTACAGGAATTCAGAAGCATCCCGATTCAGGAGGCTTTAGACAAAGGTGCAATGGCTTTGTTTGGAGAAAAATACGGAGACAATGTAAGAATGATCCAGTTTGGAAGCTCGAAAGAACTTTGTGGTGGAACTCATGTAAAAAACACCAGCGAAATCGGTCATTTTAAAATTCTTTCCGAAAGTTCCGCAGCAGCAGGAATCAGAAGAATTGAAGCGATCTCCGGAGACGAATCTGAAAAATATTTCAAAAATCTTGAAAAACAGGTAGCTGAACTTTCTCAGTTGTTAAAATCCAAAGACATCATCCGTTCGATTGAAAAACTGATGGAAGAAAATGCTTCTTTAAAGTCGGAAGTGGAAGCTTTCAAAAAAGAAAAAGCAAAAGGAGAAATCGGCGACTGGAAAAATGCTTACGAACAAAAAGGAGATAAGCAGCTTTTGGTAAAGAAAACATCTCTTGATGCAGGTTCTGTAAAAGACATCGTATTCCAGTTAAAGAGAGAAATCCCGACTTCAGTAACGATCATCCTTTCTGATGCAGACGGAAAACCAATGATTACCGTGGGTGTTTCAGATGATCTGGCTGCAAATTATCAGGCAGGAGCAATCGTAAAAGATTTAGCGAAAGAAATCCAAGGCGGCGGCGGAGGAAATCCGGGCTTTGCAACGGCAGGAGGAAAAAATCTTGAAGGTCTTGAAAATGCATATCAGAAGGCTTTGAATATTTAGATCAACTTAAAACGTCAATAAAGTTATTATAAGAAATCAGTTGTACCATCTTTGCGTACAGCTGATTTTATTTTTAACAAAAGATTATATTTTTTCGTATCGTTTTGTAACCTTCTTATTTTTAGTTTTGTCTTAACTATAAAAAAGACTAATGACAAAATATCTATCATCCCTGTTTTTGTTTGTTTCGGTAGTGTTTTTCGCACAAAATCAGCTGAAAGTGATCAGTAAAGCGGATAAAAAACCTGTACATAACGCAGCGGTCTACTGTGATGACGCACTTCTCGGGAAAACCGACTTCAACGGCAGTGTATCTTTTAAAACAAAATGTAAAAAGATCGAAATTCTTGCCAGCAATTTTCAGGATGTCGTAACGGATGTAAAACCGTCTATGGAAGTTTCTATGCAGCCTTTGTCTGAAAAGATGGGAAATATAGACAAAATTGTCATTCAGGATAAGAGTGATCCGCGAGCGTTGATAATTTTAGATGAGGTAAACAAAAGAGCCAAAGAGAATTCACCCAAATCGCTGGATTCCTACAATTTTAAATCGTATTCCAAGTTTTCTATTGATGTAGATAAAGATTCTGTGGATACGTACAAAAACTTTTTGGCAGTAAGAAAAGACTCACTTTCCAAGGTTGATAAAAAAGACCTTAAGCAAACGGATAAAGAGAAAAAAGATTCTTTGATCGGAGAAGATCTTATTCAGGCGACCACCGAAAGCCAGTTGTTTCTTTGGGAGAAAGCCGCAGAATACAAATATTCTAAAAGTTTCGGTGAGAAAACCAATATCATTGATAACAGAATGTCGGGGTTCAAAAATCCGATTTATGAGGCTTTAGCCATTAATATTTCTAATCTTGACAGAACACCGAGACAGCTTAGACCCGAAAACAGAAAGTTATTCAATTTTTATCTTTCCGATACTTTACAGCTCGACGGAAGAAAAACTTTTGTGATTAAATTCAAGGAAATCACCGATAAAAAGAAGCAGAATCCGAGAAAATTCAACGGGAAAATCTATATCGACTCAGAAACCTATGCTTTGAAAAAATTTGAAAGCCAAAGCAAGAAACAGAATGAAGGAGATATTGTTTCGGTTTGGAAACCTATCGACGGAAAGTGGTTCTTAGACTATGAAAACATTAAAGTAAAAATGGGAAGCCAGAGTTTTGAGACTTCTAAAAAAGACAGTCTGAAACCCGGAGAAAAAACAAAATACAACAAAAAGAATTTCGGAAATTATCTGTATGTGAAAAACCGTTTCTTCGATTTTGAGATCAATAAAGAACAAAAAGCATCCGAATTCAAAGGCTACTCTCTTGAAATGAAAAACTCGGACGGAAGTCTCCTTTCCCAATACAGAACCGACAGTCTTACCGCGAGAGAAAGTGCAACCTACACCAAGATCGACAGTTTTGTGGAAAAGCATGATTTTGAGAAAAAGCTGAATACTTTAACGCAGCTTTTAAGAGGAAATCTGCGATACAAATTCATCGATTTTGATCTTACAAAGTTCTTCAGCTATGATAAATACCAAGGTCTTCGTCTGGGAGCAGGAATCAAGCTGAATGAAAAATTCAACAAAACATTTTCTCCGGACGGTTATTTCGGGTACGGATTTAAAGATCATACATGGAAATACGGTTTGGGTCTTGATGTGAAATTATCAGATAAAAGAACTTCCATTTTCAGGATCGATTATGTGGATGATGTGTTCGCAGCCGGAAGATTCAGCAACAATATGTGGGACATGATGATGAAATTTTCAGACATCAATCTGGATCTTCACAACTCAACTTTTTACAAAAACCAGAAATGGGGAGCTTCTTTCCTTTATGATATTTCGAATTCTTTAAGTGTGAAAGTTGCCGTGAATAAAGAAAAGCAACAGGCTCTTTTTGATTATCAGTACAAAAATCTGAGCAGCAGTTTCGACAATACAAGTGCAACGTTATCCTTAAAATTCTCACCGAATGACAAAAATATCATGACGCCGAGCGGAAAATTCACTTATGAAAAAGGATATCCGCAAATCTTCATGAATTACGAAAAAGGATTTGAAACGTTAGGCGGAGATCTGGATTATCACAGAGTGGATGCGTTAATTATTCATCAGTTCAGATCAAAATTAGGATATACGAACATCAAACTTTTCGGAGGAATTTCTTCAGGAAATGCACCGATCTGGAAAAACTTTGAAATCGCCGGACAAACCGATGCAAACAAAGACAAATGGACTTCGAGCATTACGACACCTTCCAATTTAGGTTTTGCAACCATGCCTTCCGGAACGTTCTTTACCGATAAATTTGTTGCCTTCAAAGTATCCCAGTCTCTTCCTTTCAGGTTTAAAACTTTCGGATCAAGATATTCCAGTATCGAACTTGAATATCAGGCGGCGATCGGAAACATGAAAAACAGACAGGATCATCAGTTTCAGTTTCAGGTGCTGGATCATTATTATCAGGAAGCCGGAGTTATCTGGAACCGTTTTCTGGGAAGAAACTTTGGGGTAGGATTTTCTTACCGTTTAGGATATTATCAAACCTCAGAATTTAAAGATAATTTTGCTGTTAAGTTCAGATTTAACCTGTTAAACTAAGCCGTATTTCAAAATAATTATCTGCAAAATAGAAACAGAAGCTTTCGGGTTTCTGTTTTTTTATTATCTTTCTGAAAAAATAACCATGAAACATAGGCTTACTGAGTGTTTCTCTGCAATATTAATTTCTTCTAATACAAAAAGAATCCCGTCCTTTGATTGAAGATAGGGAGTTTGAGCCTTATTTTTTAAAAGATATTTCCAATGAATGATCCCATTAATATCAATTAACAAAACTTTTGCGGGACAATAAATATTAGTAATTTTGGCAAGGTTTTCTATGAAAAGGATTTTACTGTTTCTATGTTTTTCAATCTGTATTTTTGGTTTTTCACAATCGAAAGTTACTTCTATTGAAACCGTTATCATCGAAGACAAAAGTGATCCGAGAGCACTGGAAATCCTTAATAAAGTGAATCAGTATTTCCATGAGAACTCTCCCAAAACGCTGGATTCCTATTATTATAAATCTTACGAAAAAATTTCTCTCGATATCGACGAAGACAGTATTTCTCAGTACAACAAATTCTTCGAAGAAACCGGAATGTTCAAAAAAAAGCGGGAAAAAGATTCTTTAAACAACATTACCGCGCGAAAAATATTCTCGAAAAGCAAACTGTTTCTCTGGGAAAGAGCGCAGGAATTTCTGTATTCTAAAAAATACGGTGAGAAGATCAATATTCTGGATAACAGAATTTCCGGTCTCAAACAGCCTATTTATGAAATGATCGCGCTTCAGCAGAGCAACAGAGACAAAATCCCGGATCAGATTAAAAAAGAAAACCGAGGACTGTACCGTTTCTTTCTTACCGATACCATTGAAATGGACGGAAGAAAAAATTTCGTCATCCGTTTCCGGGAAGTGAATTACAAAAAGCCCGATAAAAAACGAAAATACAACGGCGCTATTTATGTAGATACCGAAACCTACGGCGTAAAAAAAATTGAAAATTTCAGTAAGAATAAAAACGACGGAATTATTACCAGTTCGTGGATTTTCTTCAACAACAAATGGTTTCTGGCATATGAAACCGTAAAGCTGAAAATGAGCGATATGCAGATGGAAAATGAAAATGCTGAAGAAAAAACCGATAAGAAAAGCAAAAAAACTTTCGGAACCTACGCTTTTCTCACATCGCGGTATTTCGATTATCATTCCCCTGCGGAAAATAATCAAAATGACTTTAAAGGTTACACTTTTTCAGTAAAAAATATCGACGGAAAAACCTTAGATCAATACCGAACCGATCCTCTTACCGAAAGAGAAAAAAACACCTATAAAACGATCGACAGTCTCGGAAAAATCTACAATATCGACCGTAAAGCAAGAGTTTTGAGCGGTCTGCTTCTTAACGGACAGATTAAAGTAGGTGTTGTGGATTTTGCAGTGGACGAAATCGTCAATTACAACCTTTATGAAGGCTTCAGAGTTGGATTAAAAGCAAAACTTAATGAAAATTTCAATCCGTATTTTTCCCCGGATTACCTTTTTGCTTACGGTTTTAAGGATGATAAATGGAAATACAGGATTGGTCTTGATATCAAAACAACGTTGGAAAAAGATTCGTATTTCCGGCTGGATTATTATGATGATGTAACAGCTTCCGGCGAATTCTACAGAAGGCTCTGGAGCTTTAAAATGAGAACGGCAAACTATGGAAATAACCTGAACAACGACCGTTATTACCGTTACAAAGGAGCTTCTGTGTCTTACCTGAACGATGTTACCAATGGATTAACACTGGTTTTTGCTGCCCGAAGAAATCTGGAAGAAGCGATGTTTGATTATTCTTTCCGAGGAAGAGGTTCTTCTTTTGATAATTTTAATACCCTGTTTACGTTAAAATATTCCCCAAATTCCACGAATATTATGACGCCACAGGGAAAATCACTGATCGATCAGAAATATCCCGAATTGTACTTTAATTACGAACAGAGCTACAAAATTTTTGGCGGAGATTTCAATTATACCCGATTTGATGCGCTTTTAATTCATAACTTTAAAACCATGTTTGGAACCACCGGCTTCAGACTCTACGGCGGAATGGTTTTCGGAGATGCGCCGATCTGGAAAAATTTCACCATGAACGGGCTTGCTTCTTCAAGAAAAGATTTTAATTTTAACCTAACTTCTTTCCTCGGATTTGCAACTCTGGAAGGCGGAAAATATTACAATGACCGGTTTATTGCGTATTATTTCACCCATAAAATTCCTTGGTATTTTAAAAGTTTTGGGCAGAATATTTCAAGCTTCGACTTTGTGTTAAGAGGAACAACGGGAAATATGAAACATCCCGATTACCACCAGTTCAGATTCCGTCCTTTGGATCATCTTTATCAGGAAGTCGGTCTGGAATGGAATAATTTTCTTTCTACCTACTTTAATCTGGGATTATTTTACAGAGTCGGATATTATACCACTCCCAATTTTAAACAAAATTTTGCGATTCAGTTTAAATTAAAGATTCTGGATTTTTAAAAAATGAAACAGCTAAAAATAAAAGATAAATGCAGAAAATCGAAATAAAAGCAGAGCAGTTTTTTGAATTGCTAAAATTAAAAGACACTTCAATGTGGGAAATTTTTGCCCAAATGATCGATGGCAACGAAAAGGAAATCATCTTTCTGGATAACGAAGATAAAATCCTCTTCAATTATATTCTTCCTTCTACACCGGAAAAAATGGAAGAAGACCGTAAAGAATTTTCCAAACAGTTTGCAGATAAGCTTGCGAATCTGAATTAAACTTTTAGAAACGTATTTCTTCTGATTTTGTAGTTTAACATTCAACTTAAAATGATTTAGGCTTCATTTTGTTTATTGTGTGTTACAATTTAAAATACAATCAAATCATTTAAACAATTCAAGATGAAAAATTACCTATTATCTGCACTCAGTGTGTTTATTTTTGGCACTTTTACCGCTCAATCCTATCAAAAACCTCTGGTTTCTGCTATTAAAGAAGTCGATCTTCGCAAGGATATGTATGATCTTGCAGCCGATCAGTTTCTGGGTCGGGAAGCAGGAACTTTAGATGAGCTTAAAGTATCAATGTGGTTAGCTGACAGAGCTAAGGAAGCAGGAATGAAACCAGCCGGAGACAACGGAACTTTCTTTCAGTTTTTCGATATGTACAGACATCAGGTAATTCCGCAGAGCAGTCTGAAAATTGGTGACAATTCTTTAAAATTATGGAAAGATTTTCTTGTTGCGGAACCCGTAAATGCAGACATTGATTCTGAAATTGTTTATGCCGGAAATGCCGAACCCGAAGATTTATCAAAATTAAATATTAAAGGAAAAATTCTCGCTGTAAATGCATCTGACAGGAATATTGAAAAGGAAATGACGCTTTTCGTAAGAAGATATCCCGGTTTTGTAAGAACAAAATACTATAACAAAGCATCTGAACTGGGAGCAAAAGGAATCATCTTCATTACAGACGAAACATCGGATAAAAGCTGGGTTGAAGTTTTACCGCAAATGACGAGAGGTTCTTACGGAGTTGAAGGTTTAAGAGAAAGTGTAACGAATAATATTCCGGTTTTATGGATTAAAAGAGAAAATTCTGACTGGGTAAAAAACAATCCTAAAATTTCGCTGCACCTCATCACAGAAACGTATAAATATCCTTCCGTAAACATCATCGGAAAAATAGACGGTACAGATCCTAAACTTAAAAACGAATTTGTTTTAATCAGCGGACATCAGGATCACGACGGAATAAGACATCCTGTAAAAAACGATACGATTTACAACGGCGCAGATGATAATGCAAGTACCTGTGTTGCGATGTTGGCAATGGCAAGAGCCTATAAAAAACAGCCTTCAAAACGCAGTATTCTTTTTGTTTTTCATGGTGCAGAAGAACGAGGTTTATTGGGGTCGAGATGGCATGCAGCGCATCCTGTTGTGCCAAAAGAAAATATTGTTGCCGTTCTCAATGGTGATATGATCGGGAGAAATGATAATAATGAAGCTGCGCTTCTCGGCGGAAACGCGCCTCATAAAAATTCTGAAGAATTGGTAAAAATGGCTGAAGATGCCAATAATGAGAGTACGAAATTCAGGTATCTGAAAGATTGGGATTCTCCGAAGCATGCAGAATATTTTTATTTCAGAAGCGATCATTTACCCTATGCAAAGGCAGGAATTCCTGCAATATTTTTCACGAGTGTTCTGCACGATCAATATCACACTCCGCAAGATGAATCGGAAAACATTAATTACAAAAAGCTGTATAAAATGACGGAATGGATGTACCGAACTTCATGGAAAGCAGCCAATGAAACCGAACGTCCGAAAGTGATTTCTAATTTTACGCTGGAAAGATAAATTTAGTGACATAAAAAAGCTGTCTCAAAAGCCCAAAAAATTGACTTTTGAGACAGCTTTTTTGTTTTTTAATCATGAAAATCCGACGATTCGGATCATTTTAGCTCCTCAAAAATATATCCAGAGTTTTCTTGTCTTCCAAAACATCATGAACTCTCAAAATTTTTGCGCCCTGCTGCAAAACTTTCAGATGGAGTTTTTGAGTTTCTTCATTAATTTCCAATGGAGATTTTCCTAAAGGTTTATAAATGAAAGATTTTCTTGAAATACCTATCAGTAAAGGGAATTTTCCGAATCCTAAATACTGTACTTCGTCAATCATTTTCATTTGATCTTCCACTGTTTTACCAAATCCGAAACCGGGATCAAGGATCAGATCTTTCACTCCTAACTTGAGCAATTCTGCCGTTTTTTCTGAAAAATAACGATTTTCTGAAAGAATAATATCTTCAAATTGTATCTTATCGTGCATCGTCTCATAGGTAGGATTTACGTGCATCAAAATGTACGGCAGCTTTGTTTCTGCAACAGTTTCAAACATTTTATCATCATACTGACCGCCGGAAATATCATTGATCAGATCAATGCCCTCATTAAAACCAAATTTTACGGTTCCGGAATAAAATGTATCCAAAGAGATCAAAGCTTCCGGAAATTCTTTTTTAATTAGAGAAATGATATTTCCGATTCTTCGGATTTCCTCTTCAGAAGTCAGAAATTCTGCATTCGGTCTTGTGGATTGCGGTCCGATGTCGATGATTTCAGCACCATCTTTCAGCATTTTTTCAGTCTGTTCCAGCGCAGATTTTTCATTGTTAAATTTTCCGCCGTCTGAAAAAGAATCCGGAGTGAGATTGAGAATTCCCATGATTTTCGGGGCTGATAAATCTATTAATCTTCCATTGCAGTTGATGGAGTGAAAGTGTTCAAAGGTTTGAGTGTTGGAGAATGACAGAGCTGGGAAGCCGGATGGTTTATGAGTAAACATTTTGGAATTACGAATTGAGTTTATTCTACAAAAATAGCATAAAAAAGAAACGCATAAATCTGAAAATATCATTTAAATGCCCATTAACTGCGCCACACATAAACGCTCTCACTCAAACTCATAAACGCTCTCACCCAAAAACGCCCAAACTCTCCTATTCCGAACCCCTCCAACACACAAAAATTCGTATATTTGAAAGATTAAGAGAATTTATGTCAGAAACATCAGTACAGTTCGGGAAAGTTATCAGTCAGTGCCGCGAATTATTCAGCAAAAAATTACAGGATTACGGTGCAGCTTGGAGGGTCTTAAGACCAAGCTCAATCACGGATCAGATTTATATTAAAGTCAACAGAATCCGCACATTACAAATGACTGACAAAAAAATGGTGGACGAAAGTGAAGAGGATGAATTCATCGCCATTGTGAACTACTCCATCATCGGACTGATTCAGCTTGAAAAAGGTTTTTCCAACGATTTTAACGAAAACAAAGAAGAGATTTTAGAGCTTTACAATCATTATGCGACCGAAGCACAGCAATTAATGGAAAGAAAAAACCATGATTACGGAGAAGCTTGGAGAGATATGAGAATTTCTTCGATTACGGATCTTATTTACCAGAAAGTTTTGAGAACCAAGCAAATTGAAGATAACCAAGGCGTTACTCTGGTTTCCGAAGGTTTGGATGCCAATTATTTTGATATGCTGAATTATGCGGTGTTCTGCCTGATCAAATTTTCTGAAAAAGCAACCCATGTAGAATAAAAAAACAAATTAATTATGATAAAAGGTTTATTACGATTCCTACTTGCGATTATTTTCATCCTTTCAGGGTTTGTAAAAGCGGTTGATCTGGTTGGTTTTTCTTTCAAAATGGAAGAATACTTTGCCCCGAATGTTTTTAATATGCCGTTTTTTGAAAAGTTTGCGTTACCGCTTTCCATATTTGTAGTGGTTCTGGAACTTCTTCTGGGCTTTATGCTTTTAATTAAACTGAAACTTAAATTCACGCTTTCTGCATTAATTGCACTTTGTATTTTCTTTGGTTTCCTTACCTTTTATTCTGCCTATTACAATGTGGTAACAGATTGCGGATGTTTTGGAGATGCCATTAAATTTACGCCGTGGCAGAGTTTTATTAAAGACATTGTGCTTTTAATCGGGTTAATCGCTGTTTTCATTCTTTACAGAAAAGAATTTAAGAAAAAAGATGCATACAGCTTCAGCGCAAAGAAAGAAACAGGAAACAAATTCAAATATATTCTTCTGGGCGTTTTTTCTGTTGCGATGATTGTGGTGGGTGCTTATGGAATTATTCATGAGCCTGTTATCGATTTCCGCGATTATAAAATCGGAACCGATCTGAGAGCTGAAAAAGCTAAAATTGCTAAAAATCCGTCCCAGTATAAAACGTTTTATTCCCTGAAAAATGCTGAAACCGGAGAAGTTCTGAAAGTAAATCAGGATGATTATATCAAAAAAACAGAATATTGGGCAGAAGGATCGCCCTGGAAAATAGAGGAAGGAAAAAATGAATCTGTTCTGGTAAAAGAAGGCTACAAATCTGAAATTGCAAAATTCAAGCTTGAAGATACTACGGGAATGGATATGACTCAGGAAGTTATCAATGCTCCGAAAGCTATTTTAATTTTCACGTACTATCCGCAAAATGTTTCTCCGGAAGTTATTAAACAGCTTGAAGCTAAAGTAAAAACTGAGGGTACACCTGCTGTTTACGGGGTTTCAACGCTTCCGAATACCTTTAAAACCATTAAAAATTTGATGATGGATGCAACTGCAATTAAAACGATCGCAAGAAGCAATCCTTTTGTACTGGTTCTTGAAAACGGAAAAATTGTTGACAAACAGCCTGCAAAAGATTATCTGAAATAAAAAAACACTAAAATTTAAACTATATCAATGCAAAAGTCTAACAAACCCATTGCCGGTTATCATTTATTGATGATTCTTTCTTCTGTAGACGGAGAATTTGCTCCGGAAGAAGGAATGCTTGTTCAGCAGTATTTAGCCGATGAATTTCCTTTTAAAATGAATCTTGATAATGAGCTTGAAACCATTGCCCTGCTTCAGCCGGAAGAATGGAAAGATCATTTTGAATTTCACGCGCGTTGCTTTTACGACGATTCTACGGAAGAGGAAAGAACAAATTTCATTCAGTTTGCGAAAACGCTGATTAAGGCGGATAATAAAGTGACGGATGAAGAGCATACTTTTTATACGCTTTTGAAAAATCTTTGGAATATTAATCGATAATTGAGTCATTAAAAGTTAGAAATCCGTTTCTGACTTTTAGTTTTTAACTTTAAAATAAAAGAAACTATGAGAAGAAAAATAGTTGCAGGAAACTGGAAAATGAACAAAAATGTAATTGATGCCCAACAATTAATGGTTCAGTTACTAAGCTATAAAAACAATAATACTACGAACTGCGAAGTATGGATCGCTCCTCCGTCTCTGTATCTGATGATGGCAAAAGATGTTTTTGAAAAGGATGAAATCGGTGTTTTCGCACAGGATATCAGCGAACATGAAAGCGGAGCGTACACAGGAGAAATTTCTGTGGATATGCTTGAATCCATTGATGCAACAGGTTCTTTAATCGGACATTCTGAAAGAAGACAATATCACGGAGAAACAGATTCTCACTGCAACAGAAAGGTAAAATTAGCTTTGGATAAAGGTCTGATTCCTGTTTACTGTAACGGGGAAACTTTGGAGCAGAGAAAAGCAGGACAGCATTTTGAAGTGGTGAAAAATCAGACTGAAGTAGCCCTTTTCACACTTTCAGCGGAGGAAATTAAAAAAGTAGTGATCGCTTACGAACCAGTTTGGGCAATCGGAACCGGAGAAACGGCAACTCCTGAACAGGCACAGGAAATCCATGCACACATCAGAAGCATTATCGCTGCAAAATACGGACAGGAAGTTGCTGATGAAGTTTCTATTCTTTACGGAGGTTCTGTAAAACCGGATAATGCAAAGGAAATATTCTCTCAACCTGATATCGATGGTGGTCTGATTGGTGGAGCTGCTTTAAAACTGGAAGATTTTTCTAAAATTATTGAGGCTTTCAACTAATAGCGAGTAAAGCTGTGAAAAAATTTATACTGCTGTTTCTGGGAATATTGTTGTTTGATATTCTTTATGTATTTATCTACGACCAGTTTTTCATCGGTATAAAACCTGAATTTTTGCAGTATCCATTGTCGATAATTAAAGTTTTGGTGAATTCACCCGCAGTATTATTTGATAAGCTGTTGCCTTTTTATGCGTCAATACCAATACATAAGATGTTTCTGATATTTTTTGGAAATATTTTAGTACAGACATTTTTGATTTACAGGATGTTCTTTAAAAAGAGAAGATCTACAGAAAATGAAAAATAAAATCCGGCGGCATCTTCGATGCCGCCGGATTTTTTATAATCAGAGTTTGTAAAATTAAAGTTTATGCTTTTGTATTTTAGATGGTCTGCTCTTCATGCTTTCCTTCTTTGATCTCCTCGACCATCTTTGCATTAAAGACTGGAAGATCTTTCGGAGTTCGGCTTGTTACCAAACCATGATCTACTACAACTTCACTGTCTTCCCAGTTCGCTCCCGCATTTTTAAGATCTTTGCTGATTGAATCTACCGATGTCATTTTTCTTCCTTCCACCACTTCGGCGTTAATAAGAATCTGTGGTCCGTGACAAATAGCTGCAACAGGTTTGTGCTGTTGGAAAAAATCTCTTACAAAAGACAGAGCGGTTTCATTGGTTCTTAACTGATCCGGATTGATAACGCCTCCCGGTAAAAGCAATGCATCGTAGTCTGAAGCATTGGCTTCATCTAAAGTTTTATCAACGTTATATTCCTGTCCCCAGTCTTTTTCTGCCCATGCTTTGATGGTTCCGGATTCCGGACTGATGATATGAGCCGTCCAGCCTTGCTGTTCTAAATGTTCTTTTGGAGATTTCAATTCGCTTTCTTCAAATCCGTGTGTTGCTAAAATTGCAATTTTCTTTGTCATAATTTTTATGATTTAAGTGTTGTACCGGTTATCTTGAAAAAATGATACCGTTTTTACTCTCAAATTTTATAAAATTTGTTAAAGTATTTATTTTGGGACTGAAAATTACTTTTATCGATATTGATGTGAAAATTGAAAATACATCGACTTTCCTATCCCGGATTGCAGCAATTGTCTGAGCTCGTTTTAATATTTGAGGGTTGCGGCGGCTGAGCCGCCGCAACCCTCAAATATTAGAAACAGCGAGTGCGGAAAGCCGGAAAAAGCTCCTAAAAAATTCATAAAAGTTTCAGGTCTCCATAAAAAAAACGCACCAACATAAATTGATGCGTTTTCTTAATATTTTTACAAAAATTATTTTTTGTCTTTAGATCTCTGTAAAACTTCGTCTACCATTCCGTATCCTTTTGCTTCTTCGGAAGTCATCCAGTAATCTCTGTCGGAAGCTTTTTCTACCCAGTCATAAGTCTGTCCTGAGTGCTCGGAAATGATCTCGTAAAGCTCTTTTTTAAGCTTTAACATCTCTCTTAAATTGATCTCCATATCAGAAGCCACCCCTTGCGCACCTCCCGAAGGTTGGTGAATCATTACTCTTGAGTGCTTCAAAGCAGAACGTTTTCCGCTTTCTCCGGCAACCAAAAGAACAGCACCCATTGAAGCCGCAATACCGGTACAGATTGTTGCTACATCAGGCTTAATGATCTGCATCGTGTCGTAAATTCCTAAACCGGCGTAAACACTTCCACCCGGAGAATTGATATAAATCTGAATATCTTTTGAAGGATCTGCACTCTCTAAGAAAAGAAGCTGAGCGGTTACGATATTCGCCACCTGATCATCAATTCCTGTTCCTAAGAAAATAATTCTGTCCATCATCAAACGGGAGAAAACGTCCATTTGTGCAACGTTTAATCTTCTTTCCTCCATAATGTACGGCGTAAGACCTGTAGGACCATACATTCCCATATACTGATCGGTTGCCAAACCGTTATTTCCTAAATGTTTTACAGAGAAATCTCTGAATTCTTTTTTAATGTCCATATGCTTGTTTTGTGTATTACATTTTACGAGGTTGAATTTACAATTTTTATTCCTAAAATTTTATAAGACTTTTTGTCATAAAGTTTCAATAATTAACAGATTATTTCCTCTTATCTGTCAGTATAAATACCAGTAATTGCAGAATAATTTAAAATTTTAGCCAATTCTTTTGAAACCATCGTGAGCATCTGAATTTTCTTAAGCTGTTCAAAATATTTAGATTCATCGGATTCTGCATATTCTGCCAATTCTCCTTTTGCTCTTGATATCAGGAAATTAACAAATCTGAATTTGTGAATCAGAATATCTCCTGCCACCTGCTCCGGAATTTTATCCCCGTAATTGGGCGAAAAAATATTTCTTGTGGTCCAGTCGTTCAGCTCGCTATAAATGTTCATGGAATTAACGGCTGCCTTGCTCAATTCTTCATCCATTAATCCGAAAAAGAAATTTCCTTTTCGGAGTTCCTCTTTCTCAATTCCTTCTTTTATATAGTCTACGATTCGTTTGTTCAGTTCCACTTGAAATTCGTAGTCGTCTTCTTCAAAATGGTGAAGAATTTCTTCAATCACCGTAATATCATATTGCTGCTGATCCGGCGCGGTTCTGTGAAGAACAACATCTCCGTAATTGAGCATATGATTGATAAGGTCATTTTCAAGTTTCGTCACATTAAAAAGTACCGGATCAATATAATCTCTCGGATCATTTACTACTTCAAGCTTTGCAGGTTGTTGCGCTTCCGTTTTAATCTGCGCTTTATGCGTCTGATTTTGGGTGATCTGCTTCTGAACATCCAGCTCATTAAACAGACTCTGCTCAGAAAGTCCGAATTTTGTAGAAACCTGCTTCAGATACACTTCCCTTTTCAAAGCATTCTGAACAAAGGAAACCGACTTCACAATGTCTCTGATGGCTTCAGCTTTCTTAATCGGATCATCTCCAATTTCCTTGAAAAGAATTTCAGCTTTAAAATCAATAAAATCCATCGCTTCATTTTCGATGAATTTTTCCACATATTCCTGCGGATGTTTTCTGGCGAAAGAATCGGGATCGTGTCCGTCCGGAAACAGCATTACCCGAATATTCATTCCTTCCGTCAAAAGCATATCAATACTTCTGAAACTGGCTTTGATTCCTGCATTATCCCCGTCAAAAAGAATGGTTACATTCTCCGTTAATCTTTTGATAAGCTTAATCTGCTCCGTCGTTAAAGAAGTTCCGGAACTTGCTACCACATTTTCGATTCCCGACATGTGAAGCGAAATAACGTCCATATAACCTTCCACCAAAAGACAGACATTCTTACGCGAAATTGCCTGCTTGCTTTGGTTTAAACCATAAAGAACATTGGATTTATGATAAATTTCCGTTTCCGGTGAGTTGAGATATTTGGCTGTCTTTACGTTATTTTTAAGAATTCTGGCTCCAAAACCCAAAACCCTTCCCGAAAAACTATGGATCGGAAAGATTACTCTTTCACGAAAGCGGTCGATTCCGGCAGGAGAATTTTCAGGGAAAATTGAAAGACCCGATTTCTCCAGAATTTCTTTTGAATAGCCTTTTTCCAAAGCATACTCTGTAAAGGCGTTCTTTTTTTCAGGCGAATAGCCGAGCTGGAATTTTTTAATGATATCATCACGAAGTTCACGCTCTTTAAAATAAGAAAGACCGATTGATTTTCCCTCTTCCACTTCCCAAAGGAAATTCTGAAAAAAATCGTTCGCTACTTCATGGATTTTATACAGCAGATCTCTTTCCGACTGTGCATTTTTTGCTTCTTCGGAAAAATCCTTCTGATCTTCCTCAATTTCAATTCCGTATTTTTTTGCCGCGTGACGAAGTGCTTCAGGATATGTGAAATTTTCGATTTCCATTAAGAAAGAGATCGCTGTCCCTCCTTTTCCGGTGGAGAAATCTTTCCAGATCTGTTTGCTTGCCGAAACAACGAAACTCGGTGTTTTTTCGTCATGAAAAGGACTTAATCCTTTGAAATTAGACCCTGCTCTTTTGAGCTGCACATATTCTCCAACGATTTCTTCTACACGAATCGTGGAAAATATTTTATCTATGGTCTGTTTGGAAATCATGCTGCAAAAATATACAAAATTCTACTCTTGCTAAAATACAACACAAAGGAAGATTTTTAATAAACGAAGTAATTTATTGATTTAAAACAATTTAATTTATTTATTTTTGAATCAAACTATAACTATCTTCTTTATTTATGAAATATTTCAGACGATTTTTTATTATAACTGTTACTATTTTCATTGTATTCCTTTTGTATCTAGAGTTTGGAGGAATGTTCATCTTAAAGACCAACGACAAAAGAACAATCACATTCAACATCAGAAGCAGCGAAAAAATTCCTAATAACTTTTCAAATTTTTATAATACCGTTTATCCGAATTCGTTATCCGCAAATTCATGGAGTTACATGTTTGATATATTAACTAATCCAGAAGTTCCTCGAAAAGAATGCCCATGTAATCAAATGTCTTACAAGATTTTACCAACTTTAGAAATTAAGCATACAAAAAGAATAAATTATTTCATGAATCAGTTTATTGTAGCAAGATTTATTGAAAACAGATTCAGCCAGAAAGAATGTCTTCAATTTAATTTCGGCAGTTTTGATTTCTTAGAAAACAGAAAAGGATTATCTGAGGTTTCCCATTCTCTTTTTAAAAAGGATGCCGAAGATCTGAAACCCATGGAAATGGCTGAAATTTTAGCATTATACGAAGCTCCTCTAAAATACAACCGGTCTAGAAATCCTCAAAAAGCAAAGGAAAGGACAGAACATTTTTATCATGTTTATCTCAATAATTCTAAAATAAAGAGTTAAATTTTTTACCGTAATTAATTATCTTTGTTTAAAAATATGCAATTTACTATTCAACATATGGAAGACTGGCAGAATATTGCCGAAACCGTCATTTCAAAATTAGAGCATAACATTTTACTTTTAAAAGGAAATCTGGGCGCCGGAAAAACAACTTTTACCCAGTTTCTACTTAAAAATCTGGGAAGTACAGATGAAGTAAACTCTCCTACCTATTCCATCGTTAACGAATACAACACTCCGAAAGGAAAAGTTTATCATTTCGATTTATACCGCTTAAAAAACATTGAAGAAGTCTACGATATTGGCATTGAAGAATATCTTGATAACGCTTTTCTTTGCATTATTGAATGGCCGGAAGTGTACGAAGAAGATCTTTACGGTCTCAAATACCACGAAATGAGCATCATTAATACCGGAGAACACAGAGAAATTTCATTCGAGTAAATATTATGTATCTTTGCTCCTGAATTTGAATGTAAAATAACGATCTGTAAGAACCTAATTATTTAAAAGGATGAGTACTACAAACATTTTTACTCCTTTTACCGAAGAGGAACTGATGCCGAAAGAAGAAAAACTGGAGGTCATTAAAAAAGGAAAACAATTCAGCATAGGAATTCCTAAGGAAACTTCCCTGAATGAAAGAAGAGCTTGCATAACGCCCGATGCGGTGCAGGTTTTGGTAGAAAGTGGTCATGAAATAATCATAGAATCCGGAGCCGGACAAGGTTCGTTCTTTACAGATCTGCAATATTCTGAATCGGGAGCGAGAATTACAAACGATCCGAAAGAAGCTTTCGGGCAGGATTTAATTTTAAAAGTCAATCCGCCTACCGACGAAGAAATCGATTATATGCGACCGAATACCTATCTTGTATCGGCACTTCAGATCAATTTGAGAGATAAAGACTATTTCTTAAAACTGGCAGAGAAAAAAGTAAATGCCATTGCATTCGAATTCATTGTAGACGAATACAAACAGTTAGCTTTAGTAAGACTGGTCGGCGAAATTGCAGGAACGGTTTCCATTCTTTATGCTTCCGAGCTTTTAGCTTTATCCAACGGCTTAATGTTGGGCGGAATTACAGGAGTAAGACCCGCTGAAGTGGTTATTTTGGGAGCAGGAATCGTTGGAGAATTTGCAACAAAAGCAGCCATCGGTTTAGGCGCAAGTGTAAGAGTTTTCGATAATTCCCTTTCAAAATTAAGACGACTTCATACTTTGGTTGACAGTAGAGTTCCGACTTCCATTATCGATCCGAAAGAGCTGAAAAAAGCGTTAAGAAGAGCCGATGTTGTGATCGGAGCCCTTCCAAGACTGAATATGACACCCATCGTTACCGAAGATATGGTAATGAAAATGAAAAAAGGAAGCGTTATTATCGATATTACCATCGACAACGGAAAAGTAATCGAGACTTCCGAACTTACCACCATGGAAGATCCATACATTATTAAGCACGGCGTAATCCACTGCGGACTTCCAAACCTTACCTCAAGAATGCCGAGAACCACAACAAAAGCGATCTCCAATTTCTTCCTTTCCTATATTTTAAATTACGATGAAGAAGGCGGTTTCGAAAATATGCTGGTTCGCAAAAACGAAATGAAACAGAGTCTTTATATGTACAAAGGCAGACACACGAAGAAAATCATCTGCGACCGTTTCGGACTTACTTATCACGATATCAATCTTTTAATTTTCTAATGAAAAAACTGAAATTCTATGCAATCGGTCTTGTACCGGGATGTATTATTGTATTTTTTATCTTAAACAAAAAAGGCGCAAGCTGCAGCGGTTATCTTCCCAACAGCCGCGTGATTGCAGAAACCTTGTCTAAAGATTTTAAATATTCTGAAACAGCAAAAACAGAAATGGCAACATTAAAAGTTGATGAAAAATTTCTGAAAGACAGTATCATCACCAAAGGAAAGATTGATTTCGACAGAAGCCACGCGCAAAAAAAGCCTTGTCCTGATTATCTCCTCACCTATCCCGAAGAAAAACCCACTTACGAAATTACTTTCGAAAAATGCGAGGAAAATGTAACGGTAAATTCTTTGAAGAAATTGAAATAAATTATCAGTCCGCTTTGCGAAGCATTTATGCCTTTGCTCCCTTTGAAGTTAGAATTATCTTTATTAAAACTTTGCGTTTAAATAAAAAATAAAGATGCTTCGACAAGCTCAGCATGACATGTCGCAAATACCGAGTGTTTGGTTTAAAATAGAAAATAAAAAGAAGTAAATAAATTTTCAATCCATGGAAGGCAATTACTACATGATTCATGATTATTGGATATTCATCGGAGTATTTGCGGTTTTCTTTTTTTTAACGGTAAGCATTTATTTATTCAGCCAAAATCAGAAATTTAAAGTAAAAAATGCCAAGCTTTCGACTGCCAATAAAATGATTCAGAAAAGACTGAATGAAGTACAGCTTGAACACATCGGAACAAAGCTAAATCCGCATTTATTTAAAAATATCCTGAATTCGGTGCAGTCTCACGCCTATCAGACGTATATGTCGCTCGATAAACTTGCGAATGTTTTAGACTATATTTTATACGAAAGTAACAATAAATTCGTAAGCCCGAAAGAAGAATTAAATTTTGCTTTAAGCTTAATCGAGATCAACAAAATTAAAGTAAATCCTCTTTTTGATTTCAGAATTAAATCGAAAATCAATAAATCGGATGAAATTTACGAAGAGAAAGTTTTCGCCCCTCTTCTTTCGGTAGATTTGATTGAAAATGCCTTTAAACACACCGATTTCCTTGCTTCAGACTCTTTTATTTCCATTCAGCTTGAACTTGAAAAAAGAATTTTCACGATGAAAGTAAGCAATAAAGCTTCTCTGAAAAATGTTCTCGAAAAAGAAAAAAGCGGCTTCGGAAGCCAGTCTCTGGATCAAAGGCTGAAAATGATCTACAATAATTTTTACACGCTTCAGAAAAGTTCAAAAAACGGTATCTTCACGGCAGAATTAACAATCAATTTAGGAGATTTCTATGATAAAATGCGTTATTCTTGATGATGAATTACTGGCAATCAGCTATTTAAAACTTCTATGCGAACAGATTGAAAATGTAGAAGTTGTAAAAGCATTTAATGATCCTAAAATTTTTCTGAACGAAATTGAAAACATCGACTGCAACGTCTGCATTTTAGACATCGAAATGCCCGGAATAAACGGATTGCAGGTTGCAGAAGCCATTTCAGTCTCAAAAAAAATCATTTTTACCACCGCTTACAAAGAATATGCAGCCGAAGCTTTCGACCTGAATGTTGTGGATTATGTAAGAAAACCCATCAAAAAAGAAAGGTTAACCCAGGCGTTCGAAAAAACGCAAGAATTGCTCCGGAAAACCCATAAAAAAGATTTTATAGAGTGGAATACCAACATCGGCAAAACCGTAATATTTACAGACCAGATCGCCTACATCAAAACTTCGGAAATAGACAGTCGGGATAAGGAAATCCTTCTTAAAGACGGAACCAATATTGTTCTAAAAAACCTGAATTTCAAAAACCTTCTGGAAATGCTTCCTGCAAAAGATTTTGCGCAGGTCAACAAAAAAGAAATCATCGCTTTATCTGCTGTAAAAGTATTCTCCACCAACGAAATTATTACCACTGTTTCTCTGGGAAATAACCGCTTTTTAAAGCTTCAGATCGGAGAAACATACAGGAAATCTCTTTCCGATTTATTGGGACATTAGATTTCACTGCAAAATTCTTTCTTTTCATTACATTTGATTAAAAATCATCTTTTTTTTCCGATTTTCTTAGCAATTTTGTCTAAAATTTGGAATCATGAATTGGGGAAAATACAGAAATATCATCTTTTATATTTCCACCATTATTGTTTTTTCATCACTGATGTATTTTTTCATCATTGAAGGGCAGACTTTGGAAATCGGAGAAAAGATCATTACAAAAACAAACAACAGTTCCAGCTGGGACAATTTTTTAGAATCATTCAAGACCAATCTTCACCATCCTTTAGCTTTATTACTGGCACAAATCGTTACCATTATTCTTGTTGCAAGACTTTTCGGCTGGATTTGTATGAAGATCAAGCAGCCTTCCGTGATCGGTGAAATGATCGCGGGAATTGTTCTGGGACCGTCCCTTGTAGGAATGTACTTCCCGGAATTTTCAGCGTTTCTTTTCCCGAAAGAATCTTTAGGAAATCTGCAGTTTTTAAGCCAGATCGGGCTTATCCTCTTCATGTACATTGTAGGAATGGAACTGGATTTAAGCGTTTTAAGAAAAAAAGCACATGATGCAGTCGTCATCAGTCATGCAAGTATCATTATCCCTTTTGCATTGGGAATTGGTCTGTCTTATTTCATTTATAAAGAATTTGCGCCGGAAGGAATTCAGTTTACCTCATTCGCGCTTTTCATCGCTATTGCCATGAGTATCACTGCGTTTCCTGTTTTGGCAAGAATCGTTCAGGAAAGAAATCTTCAGAAAACCAAACTGGGAACGGTAGTCATCACTTGTGCAGCAGCCGATGACATTACGGCATGGTGTATTTTAGCAGCCGTAATTGCTATCGTAAAAGCAGGATCGTTCGAAAGTTCACTCTATGTAATTTTGATGGCAATTGCCTATGTATTTTTCATGATTAAAATTGTAAGACCGTTCCTGAAAAGAATCGGAGATTTACAGGCAGGAAAAAGTACCATCAACAAACCCATGGTTGCGATTTTCTTTTTGACCTTGATTCTTTCGGCTTATGCTACGGAAGTTATTGGGATTCATGCGCTTTTCGGAGCTTTTATGGCGGGAGCGATTATGCCTGAAAATGCAAAATTCAGAACACTGTTTATTGATAAAGTGGAAGATGTGGCGTTGGTTCTTCTTCTGCCTCTTTTCTTTGTATTTACAGGACTTCGTACCCAGATTGGATTACTGAATGACAGTCATCTCTGGATTACAGCAGGATTTATCATTTTGACCGCAGTGATCGGAAAATTTGCAGGAAGTGCCTTAACCGCAAAATTTTTAGGCATCAACTGGAAAGAAAGTTTAACGATCGGAGCCTTGATGAACACCAGAGGTTTAATGGAACTTATTGTCCTGAATATCGGTTATGATCTGGGCGTTTTAAGTCCTCAGATATTTGCCATGATGGTAATTATGGCGCTGTTTACAACTTTCATGACGGGACCTGCGCTGGATTTCATCAATTTTATATTTAAATCTAAAAAAGATGATGAGGAATCTCCGGTAAATGATGCGAAATACAGGGTATTATTATCTTTTGACCATCCTGAATCCGGAAGCACTCTGCTGAAACTGGCTCATGATTTCACCCATAAAATGAACGGCAATAAAAGCATAACCGCCATGAATATTGCTCCCGTGAACGAAATGCACGCTTACGATATTAATGAATACGAAAATGAGCAGTTTAAAAATGTAATAGAAACGTCCAACGATCTGAATCTTGAAGTCACAACGCTTTTTAAAGCCTCCAATGATATTGAAAACGATCTTACACACATTACCAACAAAGGAAATTACGATCTTCTTCTGATTATGCTCGGAAAATCGATGTATGAGGGAAGTCTGTTGGGGAGACTTTTAGGTTTTACGACGAAGATCATTAATCCGGAAAAACTTTTAAATACGGTAAAAGGGAAAGGAAATATTTTCAACAACTCTCCTTTTGACGATTTTACATTACAGATTCTGGATAAAACCCAGATTCCTGTTGGTATTCTGGTGGAAAAAGAATTTACTTCCGCAGACAAAGTTTTTGTTCCGATCTTTAATTTAAGTGATTTTTATCTGCTTGAATATGCCAAAAGACTCATCAATAACAACAATTCTCAGATTATTATCTTAGATGTTGCAGGACAGATCCGGAATAATATTGAAGTGAAAGAACTCATCCGAAGCATCGAACAGGTTGCGCCCAATCACATCACTTTATACAATGAGAAAAAAATTGAGAAAGAATTTCTGAATTCGCAGGATTTAATGCTCATCAGCAGCAAAAGCTGGAAAAACCTCATCGATACGAAAAGCATATGGTTATCGGATATTCCGTCAACGTTGATTATCAGTAATCCCTAATGATTTGAATAGTGAATTTTGTTATGCAAGTCAATTAATTTTATTGTCAATTCGCTTTCCGAGAAATTAAAGCGAGTCCGATCTAAAAGATGAAAAAATATCATGAAAAAATATTCTCTATCTGCTTTGGCAGCATATTCGTTCTTTGATAAAAACATCAATTAATATCTTTTCGGAGATTATTGATCAAAAATTATAATTATGGCTTAAATCAAACTCACTTTAATTAAAAAAACCGTCTCATTTGTGAAACGGTCATATTCATTATATTGATTTAGAGATTTTTTTGGCATTTTAATTAATGCACCCCACTCAGATCAATCTTCTCTTTGCTTTTTCGTTCTTTAATAAATAAGATGAACGGAATACAGACAAGGAAGATTACCCCAAGATAAAGAAAAACATCCATGTAAGAAAGGACGGTTGCCTGCTTCGTTACCGAAAGATCAAGCATTTTGTAGGCGGCGTTCATTGCGGCATCAGGAGTCATTCCTTTTGCGATAAAACTGCCTTTCAGAGCCTGTAACCTTTGCTGTACCGCAAAATCGGTCTGGTCAAGGTGCGAAATAAGATTCACCCTGTATTTCTGACTCGCATTGGCAATGAATGTGGTGATCGCAGCAATTCCGAAAGAACCGCCAAGCTGTCTCATCATCCCTGTAAATGCTGCTCCCTGCCCGATTTCCTGCCCTTTCAATGTACTTAATGAAAGCGAGGTGATCGGGATAAACAGTAAACCCAATCCGGCTCCTCTTACAATCAGCATCCAGAAGAAGGCATCTTTTCCCGTGTCCGGAGTTAATATTTTATATCCCCAGAAACTGTAGATAAAGAAGATAAATAATCCCAGTGAAACCAAAATCTGCTGTTTAGCTCCTTTTGAAAGCAGTCTTCCGATAATCGGCATCATGAAAGCCGTCGTTAAAGCTGCCGGAATCATTAAAGCACCCGACTGAAGCGCCGTCCATCCCAGAATACTTTGGGTATATAAAGGAACGATAAATGTAGATCCGTACAAACCAAATCCTAAAACGAAGGACATCACGGTTCCGATTCTTAAGTTTCCGTTTTTCAGAACACGGAGTTCTACGATCGGATATTTAAAGGTAAGTTCTCTCCATAGGAAAAGGATAAATCCTAAAACCGCAGCGGCTGTAAAGAAAACGATCATTCCGCTGGCAAACCAGTCTTCTTCATGACCTCTTTCCAGAATAAACTGTAAGGAACCTACGGTAATTGCCAATAATGCAATTCCAATCCAGTCTACGTCGGAAATCTTTCGTTTTTCGGCATATTTCGGACTTCTTACAAACTGAAGCGTCATTAAGGTTGCCGCAATCCCGATCGGAATATTAATATAGAAAATATATGGCCAGCTAAAATTATCCACAATATATCCTCCCAACGGCGGACCCAATGTAGGACCGATAATTACACCAAGTCCGTAAATTGCCTGTGCCATACTTCTTTTTTCCACCGGATAAGATTCCGTGATGATGGTTTGCGAAGTTACCAGAAGCGCTCCCCCACCGATTCCCTGCATGAGACGGAAAAATACAAGTTCCCAGATGTTGGTTGCATTTCCGCACAGAAAAGAAAAAACGGTAAATATAATGATGGAAGCCGCGAAATAGTTTCTTCTCCCGAACTGCTGGGAAAGCCAGCTCGTCATCGGAACAATAATTACGTTTCCGATCGCGTATGCGGTGATTACCCATCCTACTTCGGATAGTGTGGCTCCAAGATTTCCCTTCATCTCATTCAGGGCAACGTTTACAATCGTGGAATCCACTATTTCAAGCAAAGCACAAAGAATAGCCGTAATCGTAATGATTACTCTTCGGGCTCCGTATTCTACTAATGAATCTTGCATAGTTTTTTTAGTGTTGTATTAAAAATCAAGAGATTTGAGATTCGGAAATATGAACAAGTTTTTACGAACCAACTTTGTTCTCTCATCCATGAGATGAGGTTTCAGAAAAATTTAGCTGATTAAAATTTCATCAAAGTATTTCCAAATCTCTAAATTTCTCAATTTTAAAAAAGTGAATTGTCAATAATCATCCTCTGCATGGTCTTATTTTTACCTCTGCATTTTCCTCTGCATAATCTTTCTTCATTAAACCGGAATTCTGCTGCATCGTTCAGCTTCATCATTTTAACATCAGTTTTCTTCTTCATATCCGGCAACCGCTTCATTTATCGTCTTCATTTCCTGTTTCCTCTTCATGATCTTTCTGCATTACACCGGAACCTTCTTCATGGATCAACTTCATCATTTCCACATCTTTCGCTGATCTCAGCTTCATTGATCCGGCATCGACCTCATCGCCAATCTTCAAATTCTTTTCATTAAAAAATGACTTCTCCTTCAAAAATTGACAATTCACTTATATATTTTTTTGATAATCCGTTATTAATTATACTGCTTTTTAACGCAAAGATCACTAAGATTCTTTTACATACTAACTGTTTTTAAGTTCGCAAAGCTACTTCGACAAGCTCAGCATAAACTATTCACTCAGCAAAGAACTCAAAGATTTTTCAATTATGACAAATTACAGATAATCATATATATTTTTGAAAAAAAGTGAATTGCAGTTATCAATCTTTCATTGTCAATTCTACTACTTCATTACATCTCATAACCGATCTGCTTCTGCATTGCTGACAATTCACTTATTTTATATTTTTATTTTAAAGAAACTTCTGCTTTTACATTCATTCCTGTTCTTAATCTTTTGGATATATTTTTATCAAGATTTACAAAATCGATTTTTACAGGAAGTCTCTGTACTACTTTTACGAAGTTACCACTCGCATTATCCGGGGGAAGTATAGAGAATGTAGCTCCGGTTGCAGGAGAGAAAGAACTTACCACACCGTCAAATTCTCTGTCCGGGAAAGCATCAATCTCAATTTTTACTTTTTGTCCTTCCACCATTTTATCAATCTGGGTTTCTTTGAAGTTGGCAATTACCCATTTCTGGTCATTTTTAACCAAAGAAAACAATTGTGAACCTGCCTGTAAATACTGTCCTGCCTGAATCGGCACTTTTCCTACATATCCGTCTTCCGGTGCTACAATTACCGTGTAAGATAAATTCAGTCTTGCATTTTCCACATCCACTTCTCTCTGCTTTGCAACGGAATTTGCCACTCCGATCTGCTGAGAGCTTGCCGCGGTTTGAGAAGAAGCAATATTGGTTTGCTGTGCAATCTGGTTTCTCTGATCGATTAAAACCTGAAGCTGCTTATCTGCAGACTGTTTTGCTGCCAGAGCCTGCTCATACTGCTGTTCTGTAATAGAGTGGTCTTTCACAAGATTCGCATATCTTTTTAAATCCTGAGAAGTTTTCCAAACGTTTACTTTTGCGGCTTCAATCTGTGCATTGGCTGTTGTAACTGCTGCTTCAGAAGAATTTATATTTTTTGAAGTTGCCGTTGTGGAAGCCTGCGCATTAGAGATGCTGCTTTTTGCTGTTGCCAAAGCTGCTTCTGCCTGCTGTAAAGCCATTTTCTGATCTCTGCTGTCCAGTATAACCAAAGTATCTCCTTTTTTTACAAACTGGTTATCCTTTACTTTTACTTCCGTTACATATCCTGAAATTTTAGAAATTACGGGAGCCATATTGGATGCAATCTGTGCATCGTCTGTTTCTTCATGAACCTGCCCGTAAGAATAGGTTCTGTAACCGTAGATTCCTCCTCCGATTAAAACTACGGCTAATATGATAGGGAAAACTAAACTTTTTTTCTTTTTTGGTTCAGTCGTTTGTGTAGTATTATTTTCCATTGTGGGTATAGTTCTTAATTTTATTTATTTGTTAAAGTTCCGGTAGTCTGCAATAGTTTTCTGTAGGCTAAAACGGCATCTGCTTTGGCATTGATTACCCCTACATTCGCTGAAATCTGTGCAGCATCTGCATCCAGAAGCTCCGTCATTGTAGCCAGACCGTTATCATATTTATTTTTTGTAATTCTGTAATTTTCGTTAGCCTGTTCTGCAGATTTTTCGAAAACAGCAATTCTTTTTTTAGAATAATCTGTGTTCTGGTATTCTCTGTTTACATCAAGCTTGATGTTGTCGTTTAACAATTCATTGGTTGCAGCCAACTGCATTTCTCTGGCTTTTGACTGCTTAAGCGAAGAGTTTTCTTTCCAGAGATTTGATAAATTGTAAGAAATTCCTACGCCAACATTTACGGCATTGTAAATCGTTAAAAACTTCGGAATATCTGCCGCCACATAACCTCCTGTAAAAGCAATGGAAGGAAGATTTTCTGCTTTCGCAGATTTTGTTCCCAAAGCTGCAGCCTGTCTTTGTTTGTCCAAAGCCTGAAGATCTTTACGGTTTTCTCTGGCTTCATTTAAATAGAAATCAAGCGGTTTTACTTCATTTCCTTCATCTATATAATTCTGGTCTACTTCGATTTCTGTGGTTTCCGGAAGTCCAAGCAATAAATCCATATTGATATTGGCAATATTGTAGTTGTTTTTTGCTTCCAGTAACTGAAGTTCGATGTTTGAAGTCTGCAAACTTGCTTTTAAACGGTCATTTCTCGCAATTACTCCGTTGTTTTCAAGTTTAAGGAACGTTTCGTCTCTTTTTTGAGAAGCGGTAAGGTTTTCTTCTAAAACTTTGATGGACTGGTTGGCTTTAAACAAATTATTGTAAGCCTGCGCAACATTGTAAGCAATGGCTACTTTATCGTTTTCAGTGGTTAATTTAGATGCTTCCACTAAATATTTTGCAGATTCTATTCCGTATTTTATTCTTCCTCCGCTGTAAATCGGAACGCTGACATTCGCTGATCCGTAGGCAACCTGATGAACTTCCGGACCCCCTGCTCCTGAAACTCCGGGAAGTTTAATATCAATATTCGGTTTTAAAGGAAGATACATATAGCTTCCTGAAATTTTCAGCTCCGGAAGCTGTCTGTTTTTGGCTTCCAAAAGATTGGCTGTAGCTTCTTCTATTTTTGCAGCATCAATTTTAAGATTTTTGCTGTTCTGGATTCCCAACTGCACAGCATCATCAAGAGTGAGGGTCTTTTTCTCCTGAGCATTTGCGTTTGCAATCCCTACGAATAGAGCGAGCGCAAGGACTGAATTATTTATTTTCTTCATAACCTAGAAGGTCTTTTAGTAGATATTTAATATGTTTATTAAGTTCTGTGTAATATTTTTCATCAAAAACTTCTTCTTCATTGGTGTCGTTCAGGAATTCCTTATACATTTCTTTGGCATTAGAAGCGTAAAATAAAGTTCCGCTTACGGTGGAATGAAGAAGGTAGATGGGAGGATTTTTTGTAAAAATTCCTTTCTGAAGACCGCTTTCCAGAATTTTTGAATACATGGAAATGAATCCCATTTTGGTTTCTTTAAGAAATTCTACGATCTGCGGGTTTTCTGCATGAAGCTGCTCTCTCTGCATAATTCTGTAGAAACATTTGTTGTGTCTTACCTTTCCTGCAAACTGATCTACGATTTTTTCAACTTTTTCCCATTCGTTGATATCGGTTCTTTCGATAATATCTTTGGAAAAAAACTGTCCCTCGCTCATTCTGTATTCTACCAGCTTCTCGTACAATTTTTCTTTAGAACCGAAATAATAAGAGATCATAGAAATATTAACATTTGCAGCTTTGGCAATTTCTCTTGTAGAAGTTCCTTCAAAACCTTTCTCTGCGAAAAGTTTCTCTGCGGCAAATAATATATTTTCTTCTTTTGAAATCATCTTTTACTCTGTATCTGTTTTTCGAGGTGCAAATTTACAACCAATTTTTCATAAATCAAACGATTGATTGATTTTTTAATGAAATTTAATTTTTTTTAATCTTAAAGTCCTTCAAATGGAAATTTGAGTATATTTGGAGTCTATTAAAAATTTAGATCATGAAAAAAATAATTTCAGTTTTAGCCCTTACTTTATTCACTTTCAACTTTGCACAGGAAACTCCGAAAGGCGCATGCTGCGCAGGAAAAGACAAGAAAGAATGTTCCACAAAAGATAAAAAAGCCTGTGGAGATCATAAAAACTGTGATGCTAAACACAAAACAGCAGAAAACAGTTCTAAAACGACCGATAAAAAAGCTTCTAAAGCAAAGAAAACAGCTTAAGAATAAAAAAACTCCGAAGGATATTCGGAGTTTTTATTTAGCTTTTATGGATGTATCTGGATAATTTTATCCCGAGATCCGTCCAGACAATTTTGGGATTTCCGTTTCGGGTTAAGTGCAGATCGGCAGTATTGATTTCTTCCAGAATGCTTTCAATATTGGCTCCGCTGATGAATTTTGAGAATCCCATCCAGTTGAAACCATTCGCATCAATCTTTTTATAGACTAAATTCTCCGACTGATAGTTCTGCAGCAAAGCGAGTCTGAAAATCTCGGAACAGTAGTTTAAAAAATTTTTCTGCTTTTCACGGTTCCAGCCTGCAATTTCTCTTGCCCAAAGAATAATGCTTCGCAGAAATTCAGGTTTCTTTTTTACCATAAATGCATCACGAACCCACTGAACAAAAAGCTTTTCGAACTCATCAGTTTTGTTTCCGGATTGTAAAAGCTTTAAGGCTTCATTAAGGTCTCCCTGAGCCTGATGGATGATCTCCCCTGTCTTGTCTTCTGAAAGATTATAATTTTTTTTCAGATAAATTTCCAGATCTTCACCGTTTATTCTAGGTACCTCTACAATCTGCGTTCGGGAAAGAATGGTTGGTAAAATATCGTTGGTAGATTCTGCGGTAAGCAAAATAATTGTTTTCGCTGGAGGTTCCTCTAAAAATTTCAGGAATTTGTTGGATGCTGCGACATTCATTTTATCTGCTCTCCAGACAATGAGAATTTTAGTTCCGCCTTCGTAACTTTTTAAAGAAAATTTCTGGTTCTGTTCATCAATTTCATCTGCCGAAATAAAAAGCTGCTTGTTTTCGGATTCTAAAACAGCCGTCCATTCATCATATCCCGCATACGGAGATTTAAGAATCATTTCCCTGAATTCATCAAATTTATTTTTGCTTAATGAGTTTTTATTATCTGTAAAAACGGGAAAGCTGAAATGCAGATCCAAATGATTGAGATGCTCTACTTTCGCACCGGCGTGAGGATTTTCACTGCTCAGAATTTCTTTAGCATACGCCAAAGCAATCGGCAATGTTCCGTATCCTTCTTTGCCGACGAAAAGCTGGGCATGGCTTACCCTGTTTTCGGCGATACTGTCTCTAAGAAGTTTTTTCAGACTTTCCTGTCCGGCAATGTTCTCCCAATTCATGATTCAAAGATATGAAATTTGTAATTCGCAGAATGTGAATTTTTACTTTGCAGGTGAATTTTGCGTTGCAAATGAATTGTGAATTTTATCATGCAGTGTATTGATAATGTATAAAAATTCACAACCAAAGCGAATTTACAATTAAGAATTCATCATAATTATAGCTATTCATCCCCCTTAACAAACTTTAACCTCTTATAATTTTTACAATTCATTAATATTTAAGATATTTGCGCATTGTTTTAAAAATAAAGAATGAAAAAAATCTTTGTACTATCATTGATATCAGTTGGATATTTCCTTAACGCGCAGAACCTGAGTAATTCACCTTATGCAACTTACGGAATCGGAGATGTAAAATATGATAATACGATCGAAACTACCTCAATGGGAGGTATATCTACCGCTTTTATAAGTGATTTTACAAGTAATTTCAATTTTGCAAACCCTGCAAACAATGCTAATTTCGAGCTTACAAGTATTAAGCTGGAAGCTACCAACGAAAACAATTACTTTAAAACAAACTATAACAATACGAAGTCTACGAAGCACTCTACGTACTTATCCAATATTTCTATTGCTTTCCCTCTGTCTCCAAAATTGAAGATGGGAATTTCTTATCAGCCGTACAGCTCAAAAAGCTACGATATTATTCACAGAGATACGCTTTCTGCGGGTAATATCAGAGCCAACAGATTTAAAGGAAGCGGAACTTTGAATACGGTACAAATGGCTTTAGGATATAAAGTGAACGATAAACTTGCTGTTGGAGCAAGAGCAAATTATTATTTCGGGAATCTTTATGACCTTAATGAACTTGCTTATTCCAATGCAGAATTAATTAACGGATACGAAACGAGAAACAGCATCCACAATTTCAACTTTACTTTAGGAGCAAGCTACCAGAACCTGAATACAAGTACAGACAAAAAACTTACGATCGGAGCTACTACTACTTTCGGAAATACGAGTAACATGACGACCGATTATGTAAACAGTACGTATTTCTATTCTGATGCAGGTGCTACTGTAAAAAGTAATGAAAGCATTATCGACCAGAAAAGTACAAAATCTAAAAATCTTTTGCCATTACAGGCTTCTTTAGGGGTAGGTTATGGAGAAGAAAACAGATGGTTCGTTTCTCTTCAGGGAGATTATAAAAAGGGGGAAAATATTAATTATTTCGGAAGTACGCTGGATCTTCAGGATTCCTACAGAATTTCTGCCGGAGGTTGGTATTTACCGAATTATAATAATTTCAGAAGTTATTTTTCGAGAATCGTTTACAGATACGGAGCGTTTTATGAGAAAGGGAATCTTCAGATTGCAGGGCAGAACATTAATAAGTTCGGTATTTCCGGGGGAGTTCTTCTTCCGTTTAAAAACAGCAGCATAACGAGAATGAGCGGTCTGGAACTTGGTCTTGAAGTAGGAAAAAGAGGAACTACTAAAAATAATCTGATCAATCAGAATTTTATAAACCTGAGAGTTGGTTTCAATTTTGCGGATAAGTGGTTCAGAAAGACTCTATACAACTAAAATGAAGTTATTTAGAAACATATCATATAAAAAAAATATAGCATACCTTTTTAGTTGTGCTATATTTTTTGTGATAACTTCCTGTGAAGAAGATCTTACTAAAAATAAAGGCAAACAAAGCAAAAATTTCCCTTCACAGATTATTAATAATGCAAATATCATCCAGAGAGATTCCGGTTTTGTGACGATGAGGGCAAAAGCTCCGATCATTGAAAAATATGAGCTGATCGACAGTCCTTATACGGTTGCAAGAAAGGGAATTGATATTCAGTTTTTCGACAAGAAAAAGCCAAAAATTCCCGGAACAATTAAAGCAAAATACGCTAAATTCTACGATTACAAAAAATTTTACGAAGCGAAAGGAAACGTAAGAATTACCACCAATGAAGGTGATAAATTTGCTATGCAGAGCATTTACTGGGATCAGGTAAAGAAGAATATCTACACCAAAGATACAGTGTATGTAACGAGAAAAGACGGAAGTACGCTGATCGGCGCACACGGAATGCGTGCAAAAGATGATTTTTCCGAATATGTTTTCTTCCAGAATTCAGGAGATTTTGCGGCGCCTGAAATTTCTCAAAACAAGAAATAATCAGATGGTTTTTCATGCAATCGGATTAATGTCCGGAACAAGTTTAGACGGACTGGACATTTGTTTTGCAAGATTTGAAAAACAGGATGAATGGACATTCAAAATACTGAAAGCAGAAACCCTTCCCTACTCTAAAAACTGGGAAGATAAGCTTAGAAACTCTATTCACCTTTCTGCGGAAGAACTCTTAGAGCTGAACTCAGAATATGGCTTTTATTTGGGAAAAGCTGTCAGAAATTTTATTGAAAAGCATCAGATCGAGAACATAGATTTAATTGCTTCTCACGGTCATACGGTTTTTCATCAGCCTCAGAAAAAATTTACTTTACAGATCGGCGACGGAAGAGCAATTAAGCTCGAAACAAATTTACCTGTGGTTTACGATTTCAGGAGTCAGGATGTTTTGATGGGCGGAAATGGCGCGCCGCTTGTTCCGATTGGTGATGAATTATTGTTTTCGGAATACGATGCCTGTCTTAATCTTGGCGGATTTTCTAATATTTCAATGAAAATTAAGGAGAAAAGAATAGCTTTTGATATTGCTCCGGTCAATATTATCCTGAATAAATTGGCTCAGAAATTCAATAAAAATTTCGACGAAAACGGTGATTTAGCGAGAACAGGAAAAATTAATAAGAATTTACTGTCTAAATTAAATTCGCTGGATTTTTACAGCCAGTCTCATCCAAAATCATTAGGAATTGAATGGTGTAACGAGAATATTTTTCCTCTTTTTGGAGATATTGAAACGGCAGATATAATGGCAACCTTTACAGAGCATACTGCGGAACAGATTTCAAAAATTTTCAATATTTATATGCTAAAAAGTGTACTTTTCACAGGTGGCGGAACGTATAATCAATATTTAACTGAAAAGATAAAAGCCAAAGCCAACACTGAAATCGTTATTCCTGAAAAAGAGATTATCGATTATAAAGAGGCTTTAATCTTTGCATTGATGGGAGTTTTAAGGTACAACAATGAAATCAATGTTCTTTCTTCTGCGACGGGAAGTTCCCATGACCACAGTTCGGGAATTATTGTTTAAAGCATAAAAAAACCTTCATTGCTGAAGGTTTTCGTTTATTTATAAACTTCGATTTTATCGGTAAGTGTATTAATGAAGTTCTGAAGAGGTTTTTCCACCATCATTTTGATAAACGGGTTGAATTTTCCTTCAAACAGCATCTGAACTTCGGTCTGGTTTTCGTTAAGAGGACTCAAAGCCGCTGTTAAAGAAAAATCTAAGCTTGAACTTGCAGACTTCAACACTGCTTTCTCATCTGTTACTTCATCAATTTTCAGAGCAATTTCCGGCATTCCCTGCAATCCGAATTTAAATCCATCTTCTCTCGTTTCAAATTTCTGAAGACCGTCCGGCATGAAATCTTTGTAATTTTCTGGCGATTTCAGGATTTCTACCAAGTCTTTAGATGATTTATTAACAATAATCTTTCGTCCTTCTAAATTCATTTTTTATTTTTGTATTTAAATTCTTAATTCTTACAAATATATGTATAAAGTTTTTGTGAACGAAAAAAAATTACTGTTGTCTAAGCAATCTGAAAACTTAGAAAAAACGCTTGGATACGAAAACGTCACAAGCCTGGAAATCGCTTTGGATCTTCTGGAAAATACATCGGTGAAAGAATTGAATGTTTTCGGCGAGAATATCGATGAAATATGGACAGAATTTCAAAAGCTGTTCAGAATTATCGAAGCAGCGGGAGGAATTGTAAATAATCCTGAAGGTGAAATTCTTTTCATCAAAAGACTGGGAAAATGGGATCTTCCGAAAGGCAAAATGGAAAAAGGAGAATCGCGTGAAGAGTCTGCTGTACGCGAAATTGAAGAGGAAACCGGACTTTCTAATGTAGAACTGGTAAGGTTTATCAATACAACTTATCATATTTACATTGAAAGAAACGGCGATAAAGTCTTAAAGTGTACGCACTGGTTTGAAATGAATTTCGATGGAGAAGATACTTCAAAACCTCAGATTGAAGAAGGGATTACGGAGGTTGCCTGGAAAAACACCACCCAGATCGAAGATGAGGTTTTCCCAAGCACATTTAAAAATATCAAGCTGATTGTAAAAGAATTCTGGAATACGAAGGCTAAATAAAGTCAATCGATTTTTCTAAAGCAATTCCTCTGGAACCTTTTAATAATATGTTTTCTGAAAGAATTTTATTAAGTTTTAAATATTCTGTTAGTTCGGCTGTGTTTTCAAATGCTGTTTCTGTAGAATTGACCTTTTTAAAATTCTTTCCAACGGTAATGATCTGATCAAAGCCTAATTCCTGAGCCAGTTTTAAAATATTCTGATGCTCTTTTTCGCTTTCTTCTCCCAATTCTAGCATATCGCCGATTACGATGGTTTTTGAACCTTCAAAGGTAATGAAATTGTGCAAAGAAGCAGTCATAGAACTCGGATTAGCATTATAGGTATCCAAAACTAATGTTTTCCCTTCTTTTTTCACAATCTGGGAACGCATATTGGTGGGTGTGTAATTTTGGATGGCATTTTTAATGTTCTCAAAATCGATTCCGAAGTAAAGACCTAAACTCGCCGCTGCGCAAAGGTTAGTGAAATTATATTCTCCAGTAAGCTTTGAAACTGCTTTCTGATCTTTATATTTGAGACCTACAAAGTTTTCTTCTGAAAATAATGCAAACTGATAATCTGAATCTTCTTTTCCGAAAGTAATTTTTGGTACATAATTTTCAGTTTTTTCCACCTGAACAGGATCATTTTCGTTAACAATAATCGTTTTTCTATGATCTTTAAGATAGTCGTACAGCTCAGATTTTCCTTTAATTACTCCTTCGTATCCTCCGAAACCTTCCAGATGTGCCTTCCCGAAATTGGTAATATATCCGAAATCCGGCTGAGAAATGGAACTTAAAAGAGCAATTTCCTTTTGATGATTGGCTCCCATTTCAATGACTGCCATTCCATGTTCCGGTTTAATGGAAAGAAGTGTTAAAGGAACTCCGATGTGATTATTAAGATTTCCAGAGGTATACTGTACATTAAATTTTTCGGAAAGAACTGCATGAATGATTTCTTTTGTTGTCGTTTTTCCGTTACTTCCTGTTAAACCGATGATAGGAATCTGCAATTGTTTTCTGTGATGAATGGCAAGCTGCTGCAAAAACTTCAGTGTAGAAGGAACGAAGAAAATATTTTTTTCTTTGTTTTCAAATTCCTGCTGTTCAACAATCACAGCTAAAGCGCCATTTTCAACTGCCTGTTCAGCCAACGTTGCTGCATTGAAATTTTCTCCTGAAAAAGCAAAGAAAATATCATTTTTTCCTACTTTTCGGCTGTCGATGGTAACTTTTTCTGCTTGTAAAAATAGCGGATAAAACTGTTCTGTATTCATAATTCAAAAATAAAAAAACCCTCCAGAATTCCGGAGGGTTTTTTGAAAATTATTTTGATAAATATTATCTTCTTGTTCTACCTTTTTCGTTGGCTCTCGCATCCTGAGCTACACGGAATCCAATCCATCCGTAAGCTTTATCCTGAGACTTGTATCTTCTTTGTCCCGGATCCAACCAGTATGCTGTATCCTGCCAAGAACCTCCTTTTACCACTCTTACGTCGTTAGTAATAGCAGAAGTTCTTTCTTTTCTGTCTTTTTGCAGTACTACTCTACCCTGAGCATCTACAATAAATCTCGATTTCGGAGAATTGTACATGTCGTATGAGGTAGCAGAATCTGATGCAGTTCTGTAGTCTAAAGAAGACATTCTGTCACCATCTCTGTAGTTTCTGTAATCAGCAATTGTTTGTCTTTCATACTGACCCGGTAGGTTTCTGTATACCAATCTTCCGTCAGCTAAAGTATCGTATTTAATGCTGCTTTCGTCTACCATTTTGTAAGTTCCGTCACCGTTTCTTACGATAGCCTGCGGCATGTTTCCTCTGTAATAGTTGAAGTCACTGAAATCTTCATCGATGATAGGTCTGTAAACATCCGCAGTCCATTCTGCAACGTTTCCGTACATTCCGTAGATTCCTAAATCGTTAGAAGGGAATTGTCTTACATCTGAAGTTCTTGCAGAACCGTCATTTTTCCAACCTGCGATACCAGAGTAATCTCCTGTTCCCATTTTGAAGTTTTCAAGGAACATTCCTTTTTCTCTTCCTTTAGTACCTCTCAGTTTTTCAATTTCAGGCTTTTTACCCATATACTGATTGTACTCTCTGTTTTTAGCCATACCTAAAGCTGCGTATTCCCATTCAACTTCTGTAGGAAGTCTGAACTTCGTTACCATTGCAGCGTTCGGAGCTCTGTTTGCAGCTAACAATCTCTGGTTTGTAGTTTTCAAACCTGTTTTCTGCTGCATTCTTTTTTCATTGATGTAACCTTGCATTTCAGGATCATTCGATTTGAATTTATCCATGTTGAATGCAGTTCCACCCTGGTTATTAGATTCGTTGATATACAAATCTTTCGCAATGATACCGGCTTGCATTAAAGCTTTCTCGTTCGCTCTGTCTGACAACCATTCGCAGTATCTGTTTGCCTGAGTCCAAGACACTCCTACTACAGGATAGTAATCGAATTCAGGAGCACGGAAATACGTCTCGTTGTAGTCATTTCTAGATAATTTGTTGTCCCACAATAAGGTATCCGGCAACGCACCGTTGTAGATTTCCTTAAAGCTTGGATCGCTTGGTGGGAATACGTACTTCAACCATGTAAGGTATTCGCGGTATTCGTAGTTAGTAATTTCAGTTTCCCCGATGAAGAATGAACTTACCTGCATTCTGCGAGGCGAGTTATTCCAATCGTGCATAACATCATCTTTCACTAATCCCATTGTAAAAGTTCCACCTTCTACATATACCATTCCCGGCCAACCTTTTTGTTTTTGTTGCTTTCCTGCAAAAAACCAACCTTGTTTCTCGTTTGGTTTCCAACCTGTTTTGCTGACAAATTTTTTAGTACCGCCGCCATTATTAGATCCTCCGCAACTGGTTAATGCAAGTGTAGAACTTAATGCTATTAATGAAAACAACTTTAGTTTTTTCATAGTCGATATAAATATTTTCAAAGTACAAAGAAAAAATAAATTATTCAATAAATCAAGTAAAGAGTTGATTTTTTTGAAAAACGTTAACAAATTAATTTTATTGTATCACAATTTAATTATAAAATTTTCATTTATTTTGTAATTCAGAAATTTCAATAGTAAACATGAAACAAAAAATTTCTCTATTATTCTTATTAAGCTTTGTATCAACACTTTGGGCTCAAAGGATCACTATCGAATGGGATGGTGCTAAAATTCGAGACTTTGGTGAGACAAAACTCAATCTCCCAAATTTTAAAAATCAGGGATTTTTATTCAGCCAAAATAACATTTTTATCACAACTAAACAACAAGTTGGCGAAAACCAGTTAAAAGTTTCTAATCCTGTCTGGGAAAATGTTTCTGCAAGGGAGTTGTTTTCATTAAGCAAGGATCTTATTACGGATCAGGAGATAAAAGATGTAGTTTATTATAATGCGGACGGAGCAAGATATGCAAGCGCCAATGTGTCTCTTTTTAAAAATGTAAAAGGGCAAATCCAAAGATTGTCTTCATTTGAACTTTCGGAGACGAATGTTTCCAACAGTTTTGGAAATACCTTAAAATTAGGAACTACAAATAATCCTTTATCATCAGGAACTTTTTATAAAATAAGAGTTGATAAATCCGGAATATTTAAAATAACCCGACAGTTTTTGCAGGATAACGGCATCAATCCTTCTTCTGTAAATCCTAAAAATTTCAGAATTTACGGAAACGGCGGAATTATGCTTCCTGAAAACAATCAGGACGCAAGATACAGTGCTCTTCAGGAAAACGCAATTCAGGTAGTGGGAGAAGACGACGGTGTATGGAATGATAATGATTATGCTTTATTCTACGCACAGGGGCCGAATGGCTACAATTTATACAATAATTCGAACGGAAACGGTATTAAAAGAATTGAATCCAGAACATATCCGAGTGAAAACCTGAAGAATATTTATGAAGATTATTCTTATTACTTCATCAATTTTGATAAAGGTCCGGGAAAGAGGGTTCAGCCGGTAGATGTTAATTTACCTGCAACTCCTCTTATCACACGATTTGATAATTATCAGGTGATTAATGTAGACCAGAAAAACCTGATGAGAGTAGGAAGAACATGGGTGGAAGATACTCCTTTTGTAACAGACAAAACGGTTACTTTTACGACAGCCTCCCCTATTCAGTCTGGTGATGATATCCGCTATAAAGCACAGGTTATTGGCTATAAATCTCAAAAGAACAAATTGCTTTATAACATCAATAATCAAAATCCGATTCCTTTTACGGTTCCTACTCCGGATCTGAGTTCAACGTATGAATTTTATCCTATGAATTATTCGGGAGTCATATCCGGATTAAGCGGAAATCAGATTACCATCAATATGAAACCTGATATTACCCTGAATCCTAACGGAACTTTCTACCCGGATTATTTTGAGGTACAGTATAAAGATAATTTAAGCTTCAACGGTACTCAGATGAGTTTCCGTGATTTCTCTCTGGTTACCGGAAGCAATACCACTTATGGTTTCAGTCTTTCCAACGCTTCTGCGGCAGAGCAGATCTGGGACGTTACGGATATTACCAACGCCAACAGAAGGGTAAATAAAGCAGCAGGAAGTGCATCATTTAATTTTGCTTATACAGCATCTAATCTGAATTTCAATAATGAATTTGTGGCTTTCAGAGCGGATGCGGCATTCAGTCCTTCATTTGTAGGAAGAATTAATAACCAGAATATCTCAGCATTACAAAATGTAGATTATTTAATTATCACCACTCCTGAAATGCTGGGACAAGCACAAAGAATTGCCAACTATCACCAGACCAAAAACAATTATAATGTACAGGTGGTAGATACGGAAAAAATCTATAATGAATTCGGAAGCGGCAGCAAAGATCTTACGGCGATAAGAGATTTTGTAACGAAACTTAATACTCCACTCGGAACCCTAAAATATGTATTTATTTTAGGAGATACTTCATTTGATTATAAGAACAGAATCCCGGGTAATAACAATATCGTATCCAGCTATCATAGTGAAATTTCTCAGGATGTGATAAGATCATTCGTTACCGATGATTATATCGTGATGACGAAACCACAGACTGTAAGCTACATCGATTTTAATCTTCCAGATCTTCCTGTGGGCAGAATTCCGGCTGCCAATGCAACGGAAGCTTCCAATATGATTGATAAGACTTTAGCTTATTATAACAGTTTATCCGGTCAGTCTACGCCTTTCGGAGAATGGAAAATGAAACTGGATTTTGTTGTGGATGATGATAACGACGGGGGGCCCCCTTTCCATACTGTAATGAACAATTCTCTGGCAACGGTTTTTGAACAAAACAATACGACTTTAAAAGAGTATAACGTAAGAAAACTTTACCTTGATGCTTTTCAGGCGCAAAGTACAGCGGGAGGACAAAGATATCCTCAGGTAAACCAGGCGATCTCCAATGATATCGGAAACAGCCTTTATCTTTTCTATTTCGGACACGGAGGAATCAACGGATGGGCGCAGGAAAGAGTTTTAACATTATCTGAAATTCAGAATGCAAATAATTTCTCTAATGTGTACAGCAGATTTCCGTTTGTATCAACAATTACCTGTGAGTTCACGCTTTGGGATGATCCTGACGTTTCTTCTGCAGGAGAACAGTTTATGAAGCTTAAGCAGGGAGGTCCTGCAACGATGATTACTTCTAGCCGTGCAATCGACGTAGGTTATGGAGTAGACTTTACCAACCTTTTTACGCAAAATATCTTTAAACTTACCAACGATGATTTCGATACTTTAGGATATGCCCATCTGAATGCAAAAAAACAGAGAGGAGCTTCTTCAGAACATTTAAAGGTTAATCTATTAGGAGATCCTGCAATGAAACTGAGTAGACCTAAAAGATTATTGGTTATTGATAATATTGAGACTCCGGTTCCGGGATTAATCAGAGGATTGGATTTTGTAAAAGTAAAAGGACACATCAATAATCCGAACGGAACGGTAAACACAACGTTTAACGGAAGAGTAGTCATTAATATTTTTGATAAAAGATTAAATAAAACTACATTGAATAACGACGGAGGATTAACTCCGGTTCTTCAGTACACCGAGGAAGGAAGTGCAATTGTAAAAGCTTCCGGAACCGCTGTAAACGGAGTTTTCACTGTAGAATTTTATGTTCCGAAAGACATCAATTACGCAGTGGGAACAGGCAGAATTTTAGGATATGCGGATAATAAATCTTCTGATGTATTCAACAACCAGCCGGTTCAGGTGGGAGATATCAATCCGAACGGAATTAATGATAACGAACCGCCAAAAGTAAAACTGTATATGAACAATACCAACTTCGCAGACGGCGGTATCACAGACCAGAATCCGATGTTACTGGCTTGCGTTACGGATGATACAGGAATTAATTCCACAGGTTCTGGTATTGGTCACGATATTACAGTATATTTGGACGGACAAATTATCAATACAATTGTACTGAATGATTTTTATGCTTCAGGTGAAGGAAACGGATGTTTAAGCCCTAGTTTAGCAGACTATCAGAAAGGAAATGTAACGTATCCTTTCAGAAATCTTGCGGTGGGACAACACCAGTTAACATTTAAAGTTTGGGACATAAACAATAATTCTACAACTGCTACGTTAAATTTTGAAGTTAAGGATGAAGCGGATCAGCATTTGGTAATTAACCGACCTCTGAACTGGCCGAATCCGTTTACGAACAAAACGTATGTTCAGTTTGAGCATAATTGCGACGATATTCTGGATGTAAACGTTCAGATTTATACAATTACAGGAAAATTGGTAAGAACTTTATCACAGCCTGTGGTTGCAGAACCTTTCCTACAGGGCTTTAGAACGCCACGTCAGGCAATAGAATGGGACGGAAGAGACGATTTTGGGGCAACAGTAGCAAAAGGTACGTATATTTTTAAGATATTTGCAAAAAGTCAAAATCAAGAAAAATGCAAAGGAAGTGCTACGGCTGTAGAAAAAATGGTACTTTTGAAATAAATTTAAAACGATAACAGTAATAATATTAACAAAAAACTGATAATATATAAAAGACAACATATGAATTTAACTACTAAACTGCTTTTAGGAATTGGGTTAAGTGCTGGTTTTTTAGGCTATTCTCAAGATTTAAGCCTGGTAAGACCTGTATTAACCGGAGCTCCTTTCTTAAGAATCGCACCAGATGCAAGAGCCGGAGGTATGGGAGATCAGGGTGTGGTAACCTCGCCGGATGCTTTTTCACAATTCTGGAATGCAGCGAAATATCCTTTCAGCAGATCGAGTTCTTCCGTAGGGTTAAACTACACGCCTTACATGGGAAAACTTACCAATGATGTGTTTTTATTATACGGAGCCTTCCACAAATTCTTAGGGCAGGAAGAAAGATCTACCATCTCTGCAAGTATTTATTACTTCAATATGGGAGAAGTAGACCTTACTCAGTTAGTAGGAAACGAAGTAACTTCAATGGGAACCTCAAAACCAAACGAATTTTCCATCGACGTAGCTTATGGTCTTAAACTATCCGATTCATATTCAATGGCGGTTACCGGGAGATATATCCGTTCAGACTTAGCCGGAGGATTCAACACAGATACAACGCTTAAACCGGCAAACTCTTTTGCGGTAGATGTTTCAGGATACTATACATCTCCAAGATTCTCGAGTTTAGGAGGAATGGATGGAAAAATCAATGCAGGTTTTGCTGTTCAGAACTTAGGTCCGAAGCTGGATTATACAGGAAACGAAGATTCAAGATCTTACCTTCCTACTATGGCAAGACTGGGACTTGGCTACGATATGTATCTTGATGATATGAACAGAGTGGGAATCAGCGTGGAAGGATCAAAAATCTTAGTTCCGGGTTCGGAATATGCAGGAATAGATCCGAACACGAGACAGCCGATCTATCAGGTTCCAAATGTAGGTGTAATGGCGGGAATTGGAAAATCTTTCAAAAACAAAAATTCCATCATGTATAGTGGTGCATTAGAATATTCTTATGACAATGCATTCTCTGTAAGAACAGGATATTTCCATGAAAGTGAAGAACAGGGAGCAAGACAGTTTGCAACTGCGGGTATCGGATTAAAATACCGTTCTTTCGGTCTGGACGTTTCTTACCTGATTAATATGTCTAAAATTAATACCGCTTTGGATAACACCCTTCGTTTCGGACTTACATGGAACATTGGTGATGAAACCTCAAACGTAGATAATTAAAATCTTAAACATACCATACAAAAGTCTCATAATTTATGGGACTTTTTTGTTTTTAGAACTCTACTTCTTTTTCAGGTGAGCTTTTTCGTGCTATCCGCTCATACTCCTCGCTCCTGCGCCCGCCGATCTCAATCCCTCCCCTTTCCCATTTCTGCTGTGGGGTAACCGCTGCTATCACGGCTAGGTTTTTGTATGTGATTTCAATATTTCGGAATAATGACAAGCCCATACTATAATACATATTGGATATATAAAGACCACCCCGTCAAAAATTCTTACGAATTTTTGCCACCCCTCTAAAGGAGGGGAATTAAAAAGCTCATAGAAGAAAAATTCATATTTAACTTACAAAGTAAATAAACGATTTACATCTTGAGATTTTTCAAAAATTTAATAATTACCGCATAAAGTAAAACGCACAATTCACATTTAACTCTTATTTTTGTAGCATGAACTACTCTGCAGAACTCAAAAAATTCGTAACCAGTCAATATGTATATTCTGCGATCAGAATTACACTGGCTACCGTTCTGCCCTGTCTTGTTCTCGCCCACTTCGGGATTTTGAAAGAATATTTCCTGTTTCCCCTCGGAACCAGCTTTGTTGCCTTAACAGATCAGCCGGGACCTTTCATCAGAAGAAGAAATGCATTAACTTTTGCCATATTCTGCTTTGTATTCGTTGCAACGGTTGCAAGTCTTGTGATGAACTTTAAAATTCTGGTTTTTGCAGAAATTATTGTCTTCGGAATGTTCTTTTCCCTGATCGGAGTTTACGGACAGAGATTAGCTGCCGTTGGTTCTTTATCATTGGTTGTTCTTGCGATTTTCATCGACGGACATTTAACCGGAACCAATATTTTCAAAAGTTTACTGATTTTTGCTTCCGGATGTACTTGGTTTTTATTGATATTTCTTGTCGTAACGACCATTCAGCCTTACAAACTGGCAAGCCAGATGATTGGAGAAAATTATCTTCAGTTAGCCGAATTTTTAAAAATCAAAGCCAATTATTACCAGAAAAATCCGGATTTCGACAAACTGACTACTCAGGTTATCGCCAAACAGATCGGGATCAAGAACCTTCAGGAAGAAACCAGAGAAACGGTTTTCAAGACGAGAACTATTGTAAACGAATCTACTACAACAAGCCGTTTGCTGATGCTGATGTTTCTGAATTCTATGGATCTTCATGAAAAACTGATGACTTCAGAAAGTGATTATCAGAAATTGCAGCAGATTTTTGACGACACCACTATTCTTGTGGATATTCATGATTATCTTAATCTGCTTGCCGAAGAAATTACCAACATCGGAATCGCCCTGCAAATCGGGACAAAAGCAAAACCGTTATTTAATTTAGATACAGAACTGAGCAATCTAAATCATAATTATTTCGATCTCAGAAACAAAAAAATATCTCCCGAAAATTTCGAAAACTTCATGGTGCTGCGCCAGATTCTGATGCGCATTAACGAAATCACCAAAGAAATTGATGAGATTTATAAAGTTTTCTCCCAGAATGTAAAGCTTGCAAAAAGTCTTTCCACTGGTCTGGATCTTAAAAAATTCATGCCCAATGAGGAAAAACTGAATTTCAGAGTTTTAAGAAACAATATTTCACTTTCGTCATCTCATTTCAGACATGCTTTGAGAATTACGATTGCGTTATTATTGGGATATCTTTTCTCATTATTCCAGTTTTTAGGAATCGGACACACCTATTGGATTTTAATTACCATTGTTGCGATCTTAAAACCCGCCTACTCCATTACCAAACAGAGAAATCTGCTCCGTTTGTACGGAACTGTTGCCGGAGCTGTAATTGCCTATGGAATTCTGCATTTCATCCACATTAACGAAGTTTTATTTACCATTCTTTTATTAAGCATGATTATGTGTTTCAGCTTTCTGAAGGGAAAATATTTCTGGGCAGTTCTGTTTATGACGATTTATATTTTTCTGAGCTTTAATTTTTTAAGTCCCGGAAAAGTCAACATCATTTTTAAAGACAGAATTGTAGATACCATTATTGCAGCCATAATTACTTCTCTGGTTGCCTACATCGTTCTTCCGGTTTGGGAGCATACCCAAAATCTGGATTTGATGAAGAAATCTGCGGAAGCCAATCTCAGTTATTTCCAAAGTGTAATTTCCAAGTTTCTGGAAGAAAAATATGATCTTGAAGATTATAAAGTAAAGCGTAAAAACGCTATTATTTCGTTGGCAAATCTTTCCGACAATTTTCAGAGAATGATTTCCGATCCTAAAAATCAGCAGAAAAAACTGGAAGTGGTACATCAGTTTGTGGCAACATCGCATCTTATTACAGCCTACACCGCTTCCCTTTCACAATATGTAAAGGATGATGAAAAGTATCCTGAAATTGATGCAGAAAGCTGGAGCAGAAAAATAGAAGCCGAAATGCAGAAAGTTTCTATTCTTTTGCATGGAGATACCATAACAGAAGAACTAAAAAAGGAAAGCCGCATTGAACCTGAAGATTCGTCTCTGGAAGATTTAATTTTAAAAAGAAAAACCGAGCTTATAGAAAACGAAGCGTATGATGTACGGGATCCGAATAAAATTTCTCATTTAACGGAGCTTAAAAATATTCACGATGTTCTGGAACTGATCTTTGACGTTGCCAAAGAACAGAGAAAAGTAATTGAAAAATACAGAAATGAAACAGATTCTGTTGAAAAGGGCAATCCTATTCTTCAACAATCGTAAAGCAGTAATCGTCGAAAAATTCTACCCTTGCTTTAAATTCATCTGAGATTTTATCATCATGAACCCTGCATTTGATGTGATGAAGGTATTTCAGTTCAAAAGGCTTCACTTCATAATGCTTTTTCAGCGACCAGTGTTTGGAATGATGAATTTTATACATACTTTCTTTAACGCTCCAAATAATCGTGTAAAAAGTCACTTCATTGTCTGATGGAATAAATCCGCGTTCATTTTCGTAGGTGAATTTATCAATGACCCTTAAAATTTTAGGATTAAATTTCTCGATATCTATTCCTATTTTATTCTTTGAAATAGCGATGGCTGCAAAAGGAAATGAATGCGTAATGGATATTTCCGCATCTTTCGGAGATAAAAATGGTTCTCTTTCTTTATATAAAATCTTGGAATCAGGTTTTAGGCTTTTTAATAATTTACGCACCATTAAAACTTCCAGTAATTTTTTGGGATGATAATCTTTTACTTTATCGGCATTTTCGGGTTCCAGAAGTTCATGGATGTCCAGTGTTTCATCTTCATCATATTTCCATACGAGAATTGTAGCATTATCATCAGAAAAATCGCGGTAAAGTGGCATGTATTGAATTATTTTGCTAAAATAACAATTTCTTATGAATCGTATTTTGAATTCAGAAGTATTCAAAATTATTAAATTCAGATTTATATTATCTATTATCTTAAATGTTGTTATCTAAAATGCAATAAAAATCGTTATAATATGCTTAATATCATATATTTCTTGAGGGAACAGCGTTTTTTTATCTAAATTATTAATTGTAATTTTGCACATTATCAATTGAATTAAAACTTATTCATTCATATGAGTACTACAACACAATACATGCCTTATAAAGTTAAGGACATCTCCCTTGCAGAATGGGGAAGAAAAGAAATTACCCTTGCTGAAGCGGAAATGCCTGGTTTGATGGCAATTCGTGAAGAATACGGACCATCTCAACCGTTAAAAGGTGCAAGAATCGCAGGATGTCTTCACATGACGATCCAGACTGCTGTACTTATCGAGACATTGGTAGCTTTAGGTGCTGAAGTTACATGGTCTTCTTGTAATATTTTCTCTACTCAGGATCACGCTGCTGCTGCTATTGCTGCTGCAGGAATTCCGGTTTACGCTTGGAAAGGTATGAACGCTGAGGAATTTGACTGGTGTATAGAGCAGACTATTTTCTTTGGTGAAGACAGAAAACCACTGAACATGATTCTTGATGACGGGGGTGATTTAACCAATATGGTTTTTGATAAGTTCCCTGAACTTACTGCAGGAATTAAAGGTCTTTCTGAAGAAACAACAACAGGTGTTCACAGATTGTACGAAAGAATGAAGAACGGAACTTTGGTAATGCCTGCCATCAACGTAAACGATTCTGTAACGAAATCTAAATTCGACAACAAGTACGGATGTAAAGAATCTGCAGTAGACGCTGTAAGAAGAGCCACAGACATTATGTTGGCAGGAAAAAGAGTGGTAGTTTGCGGATACGGAGATGTAGGTAAAGGTACTGCTGCTTCTTTTAGAGGAGCGGGTTCTATTGTTACGGTTACTGAAATTGATCCAATTTGTGCGCTTCAGGCTGCAATGGACGGTTACGAAGTAAAAAGATTAGATACTGTAGTGGATAACGCAGATATCATCATCACAACAACAGGTAACTTCAACATCGTAAGAGGTGAACATTTCCTTAAAATGAAAGATAAAGCGATCGTTTGTAACATCGGACATTTCGATAACGAAATCGATATGGCTTGGTTAAACGACAACTACGGTCACACAAAATCTGAAGTAAAACCTCAGGTTGATATCTACACTGTAGAAGGTAAAGAAGTAATTATTCTTGCGGAAGGTAGACTGGTAAACTTAGGATGTGCAACTGGACACCCAAGTTTTGTAATGTCTAACTCTTTCTCTAACCAGACTTTGGCTCAGATCGAACTTTGGAACAACTCTGAAGCTTACGGAAACGAAGTATATATGTTACCTAAACATCTGGATGAAAAAGTAGCAGCTCTTCACCTTAAGAAATTAAGCGTTGAACTGGAAACTCTTTCTCCTGAGCAGGCGGAATATATCGGGGTGGATGTGAAAGGTCCATTTAAGCCTGAGTATTACAGATACTAATAAGCATATCTGCTTTTATATATTGAAACTCTCCTTTTTGGGAGAGTTTTTTTTGGTCTTTCCGGCGGCGGCTTCGCCGCCGGAAAGACCAAAAACCAATGAATAATTACTTTTCATCCAATAAATTTAAATTACAGACAATAAAATTTAATCATTTAAGTTGTCGTTCACATTTAATTTAAATTAATATCTTTGAAACCTTTAACAAAAACATTAAACATGAAAAAGCAAAATGTATCAACTGCATTTGTCGCGGCATCCTGGGTTGCTTTAGGAGCCGGAATGATTGGTTTTATCGTAGGTTTAGCGAGAGCGGAAATGCAGCTTAATGAGAAAGGATATTATTTCACGATTCTTCTGTACGGACTGTTTGCCGTGGTTTCTTTGCAGAAAGCAGTGCGTGACAGGCTGGAAAACATCAAAGTAACTGATATCTACTATGGAATCTGTTGGTTTGCTACCCTTTCCTCCATTGTGTTACTGGCAATCGGCTTATGGAATGCCACCATTCTTCCGAGTGAAAAAGGCTTCTACGGATTTGCCTTTTTACTGGCACTTTTCGGAGCCATTGCGGTACAGAAAAATACGCGCGACAATATGCTTCAGGAATAAATGATTACACTCTCCAAATTCGGAGAGTTTTTTTTATACTACATCTTTCGAAAAAAAATATTTTGTTAATATTTTTTATTAAAATATGATTTTTAATGAAAATTTTAATTATTTCATTACTTTTACAAAAATTAATTCACAAAATATTAACATGATTAAAAAACTAATAACCGCCAATCTTTTCATGCTTTTACTTCAGACAGTTCATGCGCAGAATGAATTCATTACGATCTGGAAACCCAATACCTCATCCCATAATCTGCTGAATCCTGTAATGCCTTCAACAGCGGGAGACGGACAGATCTGGTTTCCGGGAATCGGGGAAAATTATAAAATTGTTTGGGAAGAAGTTGGTTTTCCATCGCACACAGGAACGATGAATGACGTAACTTCAACCGAACGTATTCTTATAGATTTCGGAACTCCTCTCAATCCTAATGCAGCAGAAGCTAAATACAGAGTAAAAGTATCCAATGGAAACGGAACTTTCAGACAGATAAAATTCGGAAAAAATGTAATCTCTTCAAGCCTTATTGCTGATATTCCAGTAATTTCAACTTCGGGAAGTACCAATAAAATTGTAGAGATTGAACAATGGGGAAACATCCAGTGGACTTCTATGAATAACGCTTTTGCGCAGTGCATGAATATGGAACTTACCGCAACAGACTCTCCGGATCTTTCAAATGTAACAGACGTTTCTATGATGTTCAACAATGCTTATAATTTTAAAGGCGCTCCTTCGATGGCAAATTGGGATACCTCTAGCATCCAGAACTTTAAATACATGTTCGGATATATTTCTACGCCACCAATAGGCTTTCCGTTGATTGAATCTTTCAATGCACCGATAGGATCATGGAATTTATCTTCAGCCGAAGATCTCAGTTATATGTTTACCAGAAGAAAAGCCTTCAACCAGAATTTAAACAACTGGAATGTTTCGAAGGTGACAAATATGGCATATATGTTTGCCGAAACACAAGCCTATAATCAGCCAATGAACAACTGGAATACATCAAAGGTTACCAATATGACCTTCATGTTTCATTTCAATCCTGCGTTCAATCAGCCTCTCGATCAGTGGAATACATCGAATGTTACAAATATGGGACATATGTTCCACGGCTGTTCTGCCTTCAACCAGACCATTAATGTATGGAATACCAGTAAAGTTACGGATATGAATACCATGTTTACTGAAGCCACAAGTTTTAACCAAAGTTTACATTCATGGAACATCCCGGTTCTTACATCAGGAAATAATATGTTTTATAATTCAGGCATCAATTGTGAAAACTACAGCAATATTCTTTACGGCTGGGCTCATAATCCGAACACCGCAAACAATGTATTTTTACAAAGCTTAAGTCCGCTTACCTACTCCGGCGCAGTGGCTGGTGAAAGAAATATTCTTATCGGAAAAGGCTGGACGATAACAGGAGATTCTGCATCTGAGTGCAACTTTCTGGGCACTTTAGACATCAAAAACCAAAGAGATAAAGAAGAGATCTATCCAAATCCGGCAACAAACTTTATTTTCGTTAAAACATCTGATGCTAAAAATTATACCATCTTCGACCAAAGCGGAAGAATCGCTGCAAGAGGAATTTTAACCAACGGCGAAATTAATATTGACTTTTTAACTGCCGGAAATTATGTATTACAGATCAATTCCAAAGGAAAAAGCCAGTCATTTAAATTCATTAAAAAATAAAAACCTCACCAAACGTGAGGCTGTATTCCAAGCTGTAAATGATCCTTATTTTAAATTTGCTCAAAATAATTAATCGATCATTTACAGTTAATTATTTATCAAAATGATTTGGGTGCTGTGCTTTGATAGCATCCACTGTTCCCAGAACTTTTTCTTTTAAAGATTCCTGATATATCTGAAGATTTTCAGCAACGGTTTCATCAGAGCTTCCGATAATTTTTGCAGCTAAAATCCCCGCATTCAAAGCACCGTTCAAAGCCACTGTAGCTACAGGAATTCCACCCGGCATTTGCAGGATCGATAATACAGAATCCCAGCCGTCAATAGAATTACTCGATAAAATCGGAACTCCGATCACCGGTAAAGTTGTGCAGCTTGCTACCATTCCCGGAAGATGGGCTGCTCCTCCCGCTCCGGCAACAATTACTTTCACTCCCCTTTCTTTAGCGGTTTTCGCGTAATCAAACATTCTTTCCGGTGTTCTGTGGGCAGAAACTACCGTCAGTTCATAAGGTATGTCTAAAGATTTTAAAAAATTCGCTGCCTGTTCCATGATCGGTAAGTCGCTCTGACTTCCCATTATTATTCCTACCATTTTTCAATTTATTAGATGTTCAAAGATAAAAAATTAAAAAACCTCACGCAAAAAGGCTTAAAAGTTGTTGGATAATATTGATGAAGCTCAGGAAAGCTTTTGAATGAACTTTTAATTGAATATATTTGCCGCTAAGACCACCATTTTGAAAGATTTTAAGCTTACTCTTGCCATTCTCACCGTTGCTGTTGTCTGGGGAACTACATTTTTATCAATCCGCGTTGCTGTTGAAACCATTCCGGCTTGGTTTGTTGCGGGAATCCGCCAGTTTCTGGCAGCAGTTATCATGCTTTTCATCTTACTGTACAGAAAACAGTTCCAGTGGATCGGCTGGAAAAATCTGGGATATCAGCTTATTTTTTCTTCATTGATGCTGATTATGGCAAACGGACTGACAACGGTAGCGGAAGAAACCTTAACCAGCAGTTTAACTTCATTAATCAGTGCCACTTCACCCATTGTCGTATTTTTAGGAAGTGTGGCAATCGGGTTGCAGAAATTCACCGTTCGTGCAATGTTGGGGCTTTTCATGTGTTTTGGAGGGATTTTATTCATCTTCTGGGACGGTATTAACGATTTAGCCAATCCGGATTACAGATTTGGGATTCTCCTTTTACTCTTTGCCATTGCAGGATGGGCTTCAGGAACAATTTTCACTAAAAAAATGAATATTCAGAGTAAAAATATTTCGCTGAATCTTTTTTATCAGTTTGCTTTTGCAGGGATCATTCAGATTATCTTTGCTTTACTTTTCAGCGAAAATTATAACTTCGAAAATTGGTCTGTAAAAAGTATTTCCGCAATGCTTTACCTTTCGCTTTTTGGCTCTGTTGCAGCTTTTTTCGCCTATCATTATGCTTTAACCAAAGTTTCTCCGGTTCAGGTTTCCATTCTGGCTTACATCAATACCATTATTTCGATTTTCTTGAGCTGGCTGATCCTTAATGAAGAAATTTCAGCTAAATTTATCATTGCAGCAATATTGATCATTTTGGGTGTTTTTGTTATTAATTACAACAGAGAAATGTTCAAAAAACAACGAATCGGATAAAAATTAGTCTGAATTATTACTGTTCAGACAAAAATACAGACTTTAATCTTTCCGTTTTTTTTCCTATATTGTTTTCACCAAGTTATTCAATATGATAAAAAACGCCTTATTTGCAGTTTCTGCTATTCTTCTGCTTTTAACAAGCTGCGACAATAGAAAAAAGGAAAATGACCTTACTTTAAGAGAGCAGCAATTACTGGAAAAAGAAAAATCATTCGCCCAGAAAGAATCTGAATATCAGTCTCTTTTAAAAATGAGAGACAGTATTTTTGCTAAAAAAGATTCTGTGAAAATTGTGGTCTGGCCTGCTGAAATTGCCGGATCCTGGACGGGAAAAGTGGTCTGTACAGAATCCAACTGCAGCGATTATGTAGTCGGAGATCAGCGTACCGATACGTGGGAATTCGACAGCGATTCTATCCAGTTGGTTACTAAGATCATCAATAACAATAATCTGGTAAGACTTTACTCCGGAAAATTTGAAAACAACGAGGCAAAGCTTACTTTTAAAACAGATTCTACTTCGAAAAAACAGGTCGAAATGAATGTGCTTCTCAATGATTTTTCAGCCAATAAAATTAGAGGTACAAGAACCATTGCAGTAGACAACAACTGTATGGCAAAATTCTCTGTAGAACTTATCCGTTCCACCAAATAAACACATAATGACTTTACTGAGCATACACAACCTGAGTCTTCCCATCGAAGACCCGGTACTTAAATTTCTTCTGGTTTTAATTATTATTCTTGCCGCACCATTGCTTTTAAATAAAATAAAAGTTCCTCATCTGTTGGGATTGATTATCGCAGGAGCAGTAATCGGTCCGAATGGCTTCAATGTTCTTGCAAGAGACAGCAGTATTGTGGTGACAGGAACTACTGGACTGCTTTACATCATGTTTCTTGCCGGACTGGAAATAGACATGGGTGATTTCAAAAAAAATAAATGGAAAAGTCTCACCTTCGGAATTTATACCTTTACCGTGCCTTTTGTTTTAGGATATTTCGGAGCCTATTATATTCTGCATTTTTCTGTCCTTACCTCTGTTCTTTTTGCCAGTTTATTCTCGTCACACACATTAATTGCCTATCCTTTGATAAGCAAGTTGGGAATTGCCAAAAACCCGGCAGTAAATATTACGGTGGGCGGAACGATGATTACAGATATTCTTGCGCTTTTGGTTCTTGCCGTAATTGTGGGAATGTCGCAGGGTGATGTCGGCACAGAATTCTGGGTGAAACTTTCAGTCTCATTCGTTGTGTTCGGACTGATTGTTTTGCTGATTTTCCCCATGATCGGACGTTGGTTTTTCAAAAAAGTAGATGATAAAATTTCGCAGTATATTTTTGTTTTGGTGATGATCTATCTCGCCGCTTTACTGGCAGAATTGGCAGGAGTTGAAGCCATTATCGGAGCGTTCTTTGCAGGATTGGCTTTAAACAGGCTGATTCCTCACACTTCATCACTGATGAACCGTGTAGAATTTGTCGGAAACGCAATTTTCATTCCTTTCTTCCTGATCAGTGTAGGAATGCTGATTGATTTCAAAGTTTTTTTCAAAAGCTGGGAAACAATGGAAGTCGCCGGAATTATGCTTGTAGCTTCGATTGGCGGAAAATATCTTTCGGCGGTAGCTACACAGAAAACATTCAGGCTTACCAAAGAAGAAGGAAAGCTGATTTTCGGACTGAGTTCTGCTTCGGCAGCGGCAACGCTGGCTTCAGTAATGGTAGGTTACAATATTATCCTTTCGGAAACGGAAACGGGAGAACCGATCAGATTATTAAATGAACACGTTCTGAACGGAAGTATTCTGCTGATTCTGATTTCATGTACGATATCATCATTTGTTTCGATGGCAAGTGCACAGAAAATAGCGGAACAGGACAATGAAGATACGGTTTCCGGAAATACGCATGAAGAGGAAAATATTCTTTTAGCTTTAAATTATGAAGCTACCGTTGAAAGAATGGTGAATCTGGGAATTTTAATTAAAGCACATTCCAACACAGAAAATATATTCGCACTGAACGTCATTAACGAAGATAAAAATGAATCTTCTGTAAAAAATGCCGAAAAACTGCTGCACAGCGCTACAGATACGGCTGCTGCTGCGGATGTAAAGCTTCAGCCACTGAAAAGATACGATAACGATGTCATCAACGGAGTGAATAACGTTATTAAAGAACAGAATATCACCGATATCATCATCGGACTGGAAGATGAAAAAGGTTTTTCCCCTTCTTTTGTGTATAATCTTTACAACGGCTATCTTCAGAACGACCACGTTAATGTTTTGGTGTATCACGCTGCACAGCCTTTGTCGACCATCAAAAAATATGCGGTGATGATTCCCGAAAATGCCCATAAAGAAGCAGGTTTCTTTCATGCGCTTTTGAGGGTTTGGAATATAGCCAGAAATTCCGGAGCGACGATTGTTTTTTATGCTTCGGAAACTATTTTAGACATTCTTCAGAAAATTATTAAAAAAGCCAATATCGAAGCGGAATTTATCATTATGAATTCATGGAAAGACGGCGAAAAAACCGCAGCGGAACTTAAAGAAGATGAAGCTTTAATTGTTTTTATGGCAAAAAGAGGCATGAAATCCTACATTCCGCAGATGAGGCTGATTCCGGAACTTTTGAACCGAAATCTTCGCAATAATAATTATCTTTTGATTTTTCCGTTCTCCGAATTTGATGAAAATGATGTGGAAAAACGTTCCGTAGGAAATCATGATGATTTTATGGAAATCGGAAATGTGATTAAGAAGATTTTTAAGTAAAAAGTGTATATTATATTCAAATAATATTTATATTTCACTTGTTAAAAACTAATTACCAAATCATGAATGAAACAGAAAGAATCAACGAAGATTTAAGGCAATATAAATTGTTTAAAATTAAGAGAGTAAATACGCATGAACAAAAATTCAAAGAGTTAAAAAATGATTTTGTAAAAATTCAAAAAAATGAAATTTTGAATTATTTGATCGCTTTTCTTAATATGGCTGTTATAGTTCTATCACTATACAATCTCTTCAAATTATTCACCGTAAGTAATTATTTTGATAGTAATTTGGAAGTCGTTATTTTTAATATTTTTTCGATATTAGTATTTTCTTTATTCTTAACGTATAAATTTTGGAATTTTAATCTTAAACTTAAAAAATATATCAAAACAGCAGAGAACGCGCAAAGTTATTTTCAAAACGAAAGTGAAAATTTAAGAAGTAATTATGAAAATTATGTTGATCATTATTTAAATGATATCAAAAGAAAATAAAGACATTAATTTTAGAAAAAGTTCAAATAAATGAAATTTACCTATATAATCTGTTTTATCCTATTCTTTGGAACATATGAATACAATTATGCCTGTGATTGTAATTATGAAGGAGGTTTTCTTAAAATGTCTTTAAATTCAAAATTAATCACAGTAGTTAAAGTAAAAAAGTTTATTACCTTCAAAGATATTAATGATGAGCAAGTTCCAATGTCTATGGAAGTTGAAGTTATTGAAGTTGTAAAAGGAAAAGAATCCAGAAAGACATTTATCATTTGGGGAGATAATGGAAATCTCTGTAGACCTTATCTTTCTTCATTTCAACTAAGTCAATACTACATCATGAGTCTTAATGCTGCGAGTGACGGAAGTAAGAATAACTATTTTCACATCAAAGAAAGACCAAAAGATTATTATATTTCAGCTTGCGGATGTTATTGGCTTACATTTAATAAAGATTCAAAAACAGTTTATGGAGATATTTCAAAAAATAAAAAAGAAATGAAGCTTACAGAGTTAAAAAATAAAATTAAAAAGACTGCCTCTTAAAGCAGTCTTTTTCAATGATGTTAATCGTAAAATTATTCGGAAATAACTCTTACCATTTCTTTTACCATTACCAGTTTTTCCATCAGTTCCTCTCTGGATTCTGCCAGAACATTGATGTGCCCCATTTTTCTTCCCGGTTTGGTTTCTGTTTTTCCGTACAAGTGAACGTAAGTTTCAGGAAGTCTTAAAACATCTTCCATTCCTTCATAAACTACTTTTCCGGAAAAGCCTTCTGCGCCCACTAAATTCAGCATTCCGCTGTAGATAATGGCATCTGTATCTGCCAAAGGTAAATTTTTTACCACGCGGTACATCTGCTCAAACTGTGAATTCGCATTTCCTTCCTGACTCTGATGTCCTGAATTATGAAGTCTCGGAGCCGTTTCGTTCACCCAGACTTTTCCTTCTTTATCTAAAAACAGTTCGATGGCGAAAAGTCCCGGAGAATGGATCGCATTAAGGAATTTTTCTGTGATCGAATTGATCTGCTCCTCAATTTCTTCGGTTAAAAAAACAGGACAGATGTTGAAATCCAGAAGATTAAGCTTCGGATCGGCAACCATTTCTGTTACAGGGAAAGTTTTTGTTTCTCCGTTTTCATTTCTGGCAACAATTACGGAAAGTTCTTTATCAATATCCACTAACTTTTCGATCACAGAATCCTGTATCCAGAGATTTTTCATGTCTTCATTGGAGCGGATTACCTGAACACCTTTTCCATCATAACCTCCTGTGTTCATTTTCTGTACAAACGGCAGAGGCATTTTGATTTCGTCGGAACTTCCGTCCATGATTTCAAATTCCGGACTTGGAATATCGTGCTCCGCGTAAAACTGTTTCTGAAGAATTTTCTGCTGAATCGTTTTAATGATTTTAGAATTCGGAACGACTTTTATCCCCTGATTTTCAAGTTCGGCAAGAGCATCCGCATTTACGTGCTCGATTTCGATGGTTACGACATCTTTATCTTTACCGAAATTTAGAACGGTTTCATAATCGTTGAAATTTCCCTGTGTAAAGTAGGAAATATTATGACAGGGTGCATCTGAAGCAGGATCCAGCGTATAAAATTCATCGTCGTATTTCAATGCTTCCTGAATCAGCATTCTTCCGAGCTGTCCTCCTCCTAAAATTCCAATTTTCATTTTTACTTTTATTTTCTGTTAGATTTAATATAGTTTAAAATTTAACGCTAAGCTCGCTAAGACTTTTTGAAAAATTCACTCATTATTTTTCGCTCGCAAAGGCGTTTCACTCAGCTATGAGCATTATGTTTTATTGAATTTTATCAATTTTCAGATATCCCAGTTCCACTACGTTTTCCTGATTTTCAGCATTGGATTTTATTAATGAAATCGAATATTTTTCTTTCATTTTTTCAGGAAGAATATCATTTACCTTAAAAATATCATCAATGTCTACACCGTGTTTATCATCGATATGACTTTCCGCTCCTTTGAATCCCATCGTTTTATAAAATTCTGTAGCTTTTGCTCTTTTTGTAACTTCCGCCATCGAATTTCCCACCATTAAATGCTGTTCATGAAATTCTTCAAAAAAACCTCTTTTATATCCTCCAAGGTTAATAAAATAAAGCTGTTCTTCCGATGTTTTCTCTCCTCTTTCTGTAATTTTCACTTCAAAACCATCAATAAAACGCACTTCCTGATAACAGTCGATGTGTATTTTAGCATCTTTCCAGAACTCTTTCATATCCGGAACCAGATCTTTCAGGCTTTCCGCAATTCCGAAGAAAACATCATGCTGCTCTATATTTCGTCCTTTCGGGGTGGCTCCGAGGATGATATAAAATAATTTCATATAAAATTCTGTTTGTGCAAAAATACGTCAAATTTATCTTTTTTAAACGTTTGGCAGACTAACGCAATAGTTTTATATTTGTAACATGTCAGAAATCATCATTCTCTTTCTTGGAGCAATTTCGGCAGGACTTCTGGGTTCTTTGACCGGATTGGGAGGAGGAGTTATCATTATTCCTTTATTAACGCTGGGTTTCGGCGTTCCTATGCATTACGCCATCGGTGCTTCTCTTATCTCTGTTATCGGAACTTCTTCCGGTGCGGCGGTAGCTTTTGTAAAAGAAGGCTTTACCAATATGAGAGTCGGGATGTTTTTAGAAATAGCCACTACTTCGGGCGCCATCGTGGGAGCTTTGGTTTCCGGAATGCTTAATCCGAATACGATCGGAATTATTTTCGCGAGTATTCTTCTTTTAACGGTTATTTTAAATTTAAAAGGAAAACCGGATCATCAGGAACCTATTATTAAAGGAAGTCTGGAAGAAAAATTAAAATTGTTCGGAACTTTTCCTGATAAAGGGGTGGTGAAAAGCTACTCTGCAAGAAATACAGTTCCCGGATTTCTGATGATGATGTTTGCAGGAGCCATGTCCGGATTGCTGGGAATCGGTTCCGGTGCGCTGAAAGTTCTGGCAATGGATAATATGATGAAACTGCCTTTTAAAGTTTCTACGACGACGAGTAATTTTATGATCGGAGTAACAGCGGTTGCGAGTGCGCTGATTTATTTTCAGAGGGGTGAAATTATTCCGGTTATTGCAGCTCCGGTTCTTATTGGGGTTGTGGTAGGAAGTTTTATCGGATCTAAAACGCTGATGGTTTCCAAAACCAAAAAATTAAAGACATTCTTTGCCATTGTCATCACAATTCTTTCGGTTTACATGATGTACAACGGTATCAATAAAAGCTTCAGATAATGAGAAAGAATTTCACGGATGTAGATCTGAACCGTTCGGTAGGAAATTTGCTGAGACTGGGAGTTATCCTTTCTGTTGCAACATCATTAATCGGCTTTATCAAACTTTTCACGGAAGGATTTAAAATGCCTAAAAAATATACTTCTCTGGATATGGGAGAATCTTCGGAAAAAGTGTGGGGACACTTCTGGAATTCGCTTTGCAAAGGAGAAGGAATGGCGATTATCCAGTTGGGAATTCTTCTTTTGGTTTTTACTCCTTTAATGAGAATTATTTTCGCATTAATCGGGTATTTAAAAGAAAAAGACTACATCTACGTAGTCATTTCTTCCATTGTTCTTGCAATTATGGCAATCAGTTTCTTTACGGGGTATGCGCATTAAACTTACTCAGATTTCTTCTTCAGAAAGTCTTTTTCTAAAGAATCGAGTTCGTCTAAATATTCTTTTTTGTTCATAAAAACTGCCGGATTGTACTTATTTTTTGGCTTATGCTTTTTGTGTAAATCAAACTGACTTGCATGGGAAGCAACCCAAATATCGAAATCCAGATTTTTCATGGCATTTAAAGTATATTCATAATCTTTTTCGATAGAAGGATACGCGGTAACTTCAGAAAACTTTTTGTCAATGATAATAGTCGGCATATTCGCAATTAAAACTTTATAGCTTCTTTTACTATCTTTGGTTTCAAACAGAAAACTGCATGATCCTTTCGTATGACCGGGATGATGAAACATTGTTAATTTAGCATCTCCAAGCGTTACTACATTTTTATCTTTTAAAATATAATCAGGTTTTACAGGTTTAAAAGTAACACCGTATTTTCCCAGTTCATAATCTGATTTCCCACCGCTTTTCAGGACATCGGCATCGGCTTCATCCACATATAATTTGGCTCCGGTTTCTTTTTTTATATCTGCCATTGCGCCCAAATGATCGTAATGCGCCTGTGTAAGCAACAATATTTTGGTATCCAGGTATTTAAAACCAAGCTTTTTAATATTATTTTTAATGATCGGAAGCGAATCTGCTAATCCTGTATTGATTAAGATATTTCCTTTATTGGTAACGATAAGATACGAAGCAAGATCGTACGTTCCTACGTAATACAGATTTCCGGCAATACGGAACGGTTCGTAAGATTGTGACCATTCTTTAGGATGATCTTTCGGTTCATTGACTTTCTGAGCATTGATATTGGTTAAAGCAAATGCGGCAAGAAGTATGACAATTTTTTTCATGATTAATTAAGTTTTAAAATTTACATTTCGTAAAATTCCAACGGAAGCTGATCCGGATCCTGTGTGAAGAAAAATTCTTTTCCGGTGTATTCGTCTATCCTTATTTCTTCGCACTCCAAACCTTTCTGACTTAATTCTTCTCTCTTTTCCTTTACATTTTCAACCGAAAAAGCCAAATGTCTTAAACCACATGATTCCGGTCTGGAAGGTCGTTGCGGAGGATTTGGAAAAGAAAACAGCTCAATGACATAATGATCTCCGATGGCAAGATCGAGCTTATAAGACTGTCTTTCTTCACGGTAAACTTCACGAATGATATTTAAATCTAAAATCTCTGTGTAAAATTTTTTAGAAACTTCGTAGTCTGAACAAATGATGGCAATATGATGAATTTTCATTACTTAATTTCTTTACAATTATCGTTTCTTCTGGTATCAATTACATACTGAATCTTCCATTCCGTCCCTTTTTTAATGAGCTGAAAACTGTTGGCTCCGCAATGAGAGAATTTTCTTTTGTAGTAAAATGAATACGGAGTAAAAACACTGGCAAGATTTCCGTCTGTATGGATGGCTTCAATAGTAATTTTTTCTTCGAGATCGCCTTTTGCCATTTGGGAAACAGAGTTTACAAAAGCTTCAATATCTTCGGTTTTTACGCCGTCTTTTGTAATGGTCTGAAGAATCGCGGTATCTGCAAAAGCAGATTTCATCATTTCCGGATCGGAATTTTTCATTCCGGCAAATAAATTGCGGATGGGTTTTTCAATTTCTGCATTCTGATTTTGCTGTCCAAAGCAAAGAGTTCCCAGTAACAGGGAAACAGCCCACATTTTGTTCATAGGTTAGATTTTTTTATCTGAAGGTTTAAAATAACGAAATTTTAAATTTAATTTCAAATGAATTAACAAAGTTTAAACAGCAATCCGTTTGAAAACTTATAAAATTACACTAAATTTATCTGTTTATTTGAAAAATATATGTGGACATTTTACCTGAGTCTGACCGTTTTATTATTAATTTTAACCATACTGCCTAAAATTCAGCATTCGCACTGGGTTTTCCGTGTGCCTGAATTTGGTAAAATACAGATCACATTTTTTACTGTTTTCACCTTTATTTTAGGTTTTTTTGTAAAAGATTCAACATACTTTTGGTATTTTCAGGGACTTTTAATCTTAATGTTCATTCATCACAGTATCATTCTCATAAAATATACTCCGCTTTATCCGGTTAAGAAGTTTTCTCAGAAGTACAAATCTTCAGATAAAGTACATTTTATTTCTGCCAATGTTTACCAGTTTAATACAGAATATGACCGTTTTATTCAGCTTATCGAAAAATGTAAGCCGCAAATGTTCCTCACGATGGAAAGCAACGGAGACTGGGAAAAAGCACTGCGAAAACTTGAAAAAGAGTATCCTTTTCAGCATAAAGTAACTCTGGAAAATACATATGGAATGCATTTTTATTCCAAATTAAAAATCGAAAGTTCCCAAACGCATTATTTCGTGGCAGATGATATTCCAAGTATTGAAGCGCATTTGAAAACCGAGGATGGATTTTCTTTCGTATTCTTCGGAGTTCATCCACCTCCGCCAAGCCCAACGGAAGAAGAAACCTCAAAAGAGCGAGACGGAGATCTTCTGAGTGCCGCCAAAAGAATTACCGAAATAAAAAAACCGGTGATTGTTGTAGGAGATTTCAACAATGTAGCGTGGTCGAAATCATCCATTCTTTTCAGGAAAACAAGTCATCTTATCGATCCGAGAATCGGGCGTTCTTTTGTTTCCACCTTTCATGCAAAATACCGTTTGCTGAGATTCCCGATTGATCTGATGTTTCACAGTGAAGAAATTTTTATTGAAGACCTGAAAACGCTTGATAATTTTGGTTCCGATCATCTTCCGGTGTTCTGTGAATTTTTCATTGATTATGAACAGGAGGAAGAACAGGAGGAACGAATTGATTATGCTACCGAAGAGGAAAAAGCTGAAGCCGAGGAAATGATTGAGGAAGGAAAAGAAGAAGATGGGGAGCGTGATGCAGTGGTGACGGAAGACTAAAAAACAATATAAATCTCATAATTTATTCCACAGAACTTAATAGATTTTCCATAGAATAAATTATGAACATTTTACTATTTTGTAAATCAACCGAAATTAAAAATTAACATTCCGGAACATTCACCGCAATTGCCAAACCGCCTTCGGAAGTTTCCTTAAAACGGTCATTCATGGATAAAGCGGTTTCCCACATCGTCTGGATTACTTCATCTAACGTTACTTTTGCTTTCGCTGGATCACTTTCCAGCGCAATATTTGCTGCCGTGATGGCTTTTATCGCTCCCATTGTATTTCTTTCGATACAAGGAATCTGTACAAGTCCTTTTATCGGATCACAGGTTAAGCCTAAATGATGCTCCATGGCAATTTCGGCTGCCATTAAAACCTGACCGACAGTTCCGCCTAAAATTTCGGTAAGACCGGCTGCAGCCATCGCCGAAGAAACGCCTACTTCAGCCTGACAACCGCCCATTGCCGCAGAAATGGTTGCATTTTTCTTAAATAAGGTACCGATTTCTCCTGCTACTAAAAGGAATCTCACAATATCATCTTCGCTGGTAAATTCCGTAAAAGCCTGTGCATACATCAGAACCGCCGGAATTACACCACTTGCACCGTTCGTAGGAGCAGTAATAATTCTTCCGAAACTTGCATTTTCTTCATTCACCGCCAATGCAAAACAGGAAATCCATTTATTGATATTGGTGAAATTTTCTTCGGCTTCTACAACCTGCTGAAACCATTCGTCTTTATTTTTATAGATTCTATCGCCCAGTAATTTCCTGTTGATTCCGGCTGCACGACGCGTAACGTTCAATCCACCTGGAAGAGTTCCTTCTTTATTGACGCCTTTGTAAATGCATTCTTTGATCTGCTGCCAAATGTAAAGTGCTTCCGCTCTTGTTTCGTCCTGTGTTCTCCAGCTTTCTTCGTTGATCAAGATTAAATCTGAAATACGATTCAATCCTAATTTTTCACAATATTTTACAATGTCTGAAGATTTATGACAAGGATATAAGGTTCGGACACAATGTTTCTGAATCGATTTTTTTTCCTGACTCATGATAAAACCGCCGCCTACAGAATAAAAATCCTGCACAAGTTCGGTTCCGTCTTCAAAAACAGCTTTGAAAATCATTCCGTTGGGATGATACTCAAGAGATTTTTTCATATTAAGCACCAGATGATGTCCGTAAATAAAAGGAATTTCTTTTTCACCTCCCAGATTGAGAATTTGGGTAGATTTTATTTTTTCTATTTTTTCATCAATTTTTGTGGTATCGATTGTTTTAAAATCTTCTCCATTCAGACCGAGCATTCCGGCAATATCGGTTCCGTGACCGATCCCCGTTTTTGCCAGTGACCCGAAAAACTCAAGGAAAACTTCTTTTACCTCTTCAATTGCTCTTTCTCTTTTAATAATCCTGATGAATGCAGATGCCGCATTCCAAGGTCCCATTGTATGCGAACTGGACGGACCTATTCCTACTTTTATAATCTCAAAAACCGATATTGATTCCATATAGAAAATTGCTCATTTTTCCTAAACGCAAAGATACACGATAAATCGAGATGCAAAAGCCGGAGTTGAAAATTCAGCTCCGGCTTTCTAATTAAAACTATATGAACACTTGTAGATAACCTTTTTTGTGTGAATGACGAATGGTGAATTTGCTTCGCATTCAATTGTGAATTGTTTTTAAGTTTAAATAAATTAACAATTTATTATTCAATATTCTCTTTCTCAGCAGAGACTTTCTTCATGCTGCGAAATATCCAGTCCCATATCTTCGGATTCTTCTGAAACTCTTAAAGTAATAATGCTGTCAGTAATTTTATACAAAAGCAATGATCCGAAAAACGTAAAAACCGAGACCAACAGTAACGCAGCCATATGATGGGCAAAAACTTCAAAACCACCGTGAAGAAGACTTGCTTTTTCGCCGTGTGCAAAAATTGCGGTTAAGATCATACCCATGATTCCTCCTACTCCATGACATGCAAAAACGTCTAATGTATCATCAATTTTCTTTAAAGCTTTCCAATTCACCATTATATTAGAAACAATAGCGGAAATAAATCCTATAAAAAGACTTTCTGCAACGGAAACAAAACCACAGGCGGGAGTAATTGCGACTAAACCGACAACGGCTCCGATACAGGCACCTAAAGCTGAAACTTTTCTTTTATTAATTCTATCGAAAAAGATCCACGTCATCATCGCAGAAGCTGAAGCTATTGTAGTGGTTCCGAAAGCTGTTGCTGCCGTTGCATTTGCCGCTAAAGCCGAACCTGCATTAAAACCAAACCACCCGAACCAGAGCATTCCTGTTCCCAACATGACATAAGAAATATTGGAAGGATCGTGATGAGGTTTTTTTCTGTTTCCAACCACCATTGCCCCTGCTAAAGCTGCAAAACCGGCACTCATGTGTACAACAGTGCCTCCTGCGAAATCTTTTACGCCAAAATATTTATTCAGTAATCCGTCCGGATGCCAAACCATGTGACAAAGCGGGGTATAAATAAACAGACTGAAAAGTACCATGAATAAAAGGTAAGAGATGAAACGTACCCGTTCCGCAAAAGAACCCGTAATTAATGCAGGAGTAATGACTGCAAATTTCATCTGAAACAACGCAAAAAGAATAAAAGGAATCGTAGAAGCCATCGCTTTATGCGGCAATACTCCTACTCCACTGAAAAAAGGATAGCTCAAAGGGTTGCCGATGATTCCGTAATGTTCTCCATTGATGGTAAAACCAATAGAATCTCCGAATGAGAGGGAAAAACCAACCACTACCCACAAAATAGAAATTACTCCCAAAGCAATAAAACTTTGAAGCATAGTAGAGATCACGTTTTTCTTTCCTACCATTCCTCCGTAAAAGAAAGACAAGCCGGGAGTCATTAATAAAACAAGACCTGCCGCAGCAAGAATCCACGCGACATCTGCTCCTACAATTTTATCCTCGCTTAAAAATGCTCCGGTATTCGGAAAATCTGTAATGGGACTCCAGAATAGTCCGCCAACGGCAATCAAAGCAATTATCGCAAAAGAAACGATCCATTTTAAACCTACTGTCATAAAAATTTGTGTTTTACCCCTTCAAATGTAAGGATAAATTTTTAAAAACAATAAAAATTTAAAACAAACCCCTGTAAAATTAATTGAAATTTAATTTTAAAACTAAATTCTATTCTAACACCCCCTTTAAAATAGATGCAACTTCTTTAAATTTTGTAATTGGGAATAAATGGCTCCCTCCTTTGATTACATAATCGGGTTTGGAGTTTTTGATCGGGAAAACAATATCGCGGTCTGCCAAGATCTGCACCACATCGGGATTTTCTTCGAACTTCCAGTCTGAAATCTTTTCAATCGACCATTTTAAATAATACGGATCTCTTACCCTGAAGTATTGCAAAACTTTAGGATTTCGGGGATCAAAGAATTTTCTTACGACAGAATACATATTGGTGGTTCTTTCGTTGAAGAAAGTAACAGGCAGAACTTTTGGAATTTTCGTGATCTGTCCGGCTTTGATGAGGCGGGATTTTTCTTTATCGGATTTAATACTTCCGAGGATCACCACTTTTTTGGCAGGTTTCAGCCTGTTGATTTCCTGCACCATAATTCCCCCGAAAGAATATCCCACCAGATAAAAAGGCTCCGAATCATCAATCTTTTCCGCCATTCTTTTTACATAATCTGAGAATTCTTCATTTTGATGAGGAATCAGCCAGTCGATAAAAACCACTTCGTGATGCTTTGGAAATTCTATTTTCTCCAAAACCTTAAAATCTGCACCAAGTCCGCTTACTACATAAATTTTCATACCACTAAAATAAAAAAATCAGTCAAAAAAAATGAGCGGTTTCCAAAGAAATCGCTCATTTTGATTTATTAAAAGGTGTCCTTATTTCTTTTTAACAGGCGTTCTGTTTTCGTTATCCAAAACTGCTGTGGAAATTCTGAACTGGATATCCATTTCGTTTTTGATGAAATAATCCTTCAGAGAAGACTGGTAGAATACTTTGAAGTCTCTTCTGTTCAGTGAGAATTTAGCAGACTCGATTACTACGGTAAACTGAGTAATATAAACGTTTGCAGGGAAAGTGATGGTTTTTCTTACTCCTTTAATCGTTACATCTCCGTAAACGGTAGAATTGTACTCGCTGTTTGCCAGAGGAATAATTTTCGTTAAATGGAATTTCGCCAACGGAAATTTCTTAACGTCGAAGAAATTTGAACTTTTAAGATCGTTCGTTAATTTTACCATATCTTCATCCTGGCTTGAAACATCACCCGCCATTAAGGACTTCATATCGATAACGAATTCTCCGTCCACCAAAACTGTTTTATCAAAAGTAAATTTTCCACTTTTCAGCTTTATGGTTCCGGAATGGGTAGTAGGAACTGTTTTTACAACTTTATATCCCCACCATCTGATGTCCGACGATGTTACTTTTACCACTTTATCTCCTTTCTTCTGAGCGAAAACAAATGACATACTTACGCACATCATAGCAAACAATAGTAATCTTTTCATTCTTTTTTATTTACAATTCAACAAAAATAAAAAAAAGTGTAGAACTTCTACACTTTTAACAATCTTTTTTTGATTAAATTATTTAGCTGTTACCTTTACAAGCAAATCCATATCATCTTTCACAAGAACATCCTGCATTGTAGATTTGTAAGCCACATCAAATTTCTGTCTGTCGATAGAGAATTTGTTAGACATTAAGCTTACTGTTCCGTTTGCGTATGTAATTTTTGCAGGGAAAGAAATAGCGTTGGTTTTTCCTTTTACCGTTAAGTTTCCTGTAACTAAAGAAGTATACACTTTATCGTTGTTTTTCTTTACTCCGGTGATTTTGAAAGTTGCCGTAGGATATTTTTCAACTTCGAAGAAATCTCCGTTTTTAAGGTGACCGTTCAGTTTCTGCTGATATTCTCCGGAAAGATCTGTTGCGTTGATAGAAGTCATATCCAATACGAAAGAACCGCCAACTAACTGGTTTCCTTTCAATACCATTTCTCCGGATTTTACTTTTACCGTTCCGTTGTGAGAGCTTGCCTCAGATTTTGCGATTTTATAACCCCACCACTGTACATCAGAGCTTACTACTTTTTTTGCCTGTCCGAATGCTAATCCGCTTGCTAAAACTGCTAATAAAAATATTTTTTTCATTTGAATAAAAGTTATTTTCTTGTTTGTTATTTACTGGTGCAAATGTAACTAACTGCTTTGAGAGATTTCATTGATGTACATCAATAAATACATTTTTTTTCATGAGTAATATCATCCATAAAAAAACTCCGAATTTCTTCGGAGCCTTGTTTTATTCTTGATAGTAAGCGGTGTAAAGCGCTGCACCATTCAGTGCCGTATTTGGATTTCTGTTCAGATAAATCGGAATGTTTCTCAGCATTTCCTCCATCTTATCGCTAATCTTGAACTTCTCGTAAAATTTATCCTTGTTAATATAGTCTGCAATTGTTTGCGGAATATCTCCGGAAATGAATAAACCACCGGTTGCTTTTAATTTCAATGTTAAATTGTTTGCCTCTCTTGCTAAAAATTCAAGGAACGTGTCTAAGGCAATCTTACAGATAAGCACATCTTCTTCCACTGCAGCTTTGTAAAGTTCTTCCACAAAGTTGCCATTTGCGAAACGATCGGCAAGCCATTCTGGTTCAGGATGTCTTTTTACATCTCTGAGAAATCTGTAAATATTAAACAGACCTCCTTTAGATAACACATTTTCCCAACTTACAATTCCGTAAAGATTATTCAGAAACTGATAAAATTCTACCTCAACATTCGTTCTTGGAGAGAATTCCGAATGTCCTCCTTCTGTTGCAAATGGTCTTAAATATTTTCCGTCGAAGAAATATCCGGCTTCACCCAGACCATTTCCCGGAGCTAAAATTGCTACATTTCCGTTTTCCAGATGTCCGCTTGTGTAGATCGGATCAAGATCCGCATCTTCCAAAAGTCCCATTCCGTAAGCGGAAGCTTCAAGGTCATTCAGCATATCTACTTTTTCAAAACCTAAATCTCTTTTGTATTCTTCTACATCAAGATTCCAACCTAATCTTGCCGGACTGCTTTTTCCGTTCAGAACCGGTCCCGGAACCGCTATTCCAAGCCTTTTTACGTTTTCAAGCTGATTGTCCTGAATAAATTTCTTTAAAATTTCTGTGAAAGAACCATATTCTTTGGTAAAGTATTTATTCTGGATTTTAATCTCAAGACCTCCGTTACCGGAGACGAAATATCCTAAAGTTGTAATATCTTCACGAAGGTTTGCGCCAATGATAGAAACGTTATCATTGCTGTCGTTTTTTACTCCCGGTAAATAAAGTGGAAATTTTGGATTCAAAATCATAACCTCAAATTTTATCAAATATAATAATATCTTTTGTAAATTTTCGTTAGAAATAAAAAACCTTCTCAAAAATTCGAAAAGGTTTGGTTAATAATTGCTTATATTTAAATCTAACTACTTCCCTAGTGGAATGTTGTAAGAAAATCCTACTCCAATGTTACCCACATTGTAGTCCTGATTAGGCAAATCGCCTTTGCTTCCTACAAAAACTTTCTGGTACTGTACAAAGAAATTCCAGTCCTGATTGTGATATCCGATCTCCGGTTTTAGATAAAAACCACCGTTCGGTCTGTCTAAAGCAGCATTAGAAGCCACTTTATCATCCCCTACCAAAAATCCGTACCCTAAGTCTGTACCAAAATAAAATCCTGTCTGTTTCGGGTAAACTCTCAACAATGCAGCTACAGGAACTACCCCTACATCATTATTAGTATATCCGTTGTTATCTTTTCCGAAATAGTGTGTATATCCTGTTGCGATCCCCAATCCGAATCCCGGAGTTACAAGGTTCTGATAGGCTACATCCACACCTACTGCCATAGAAGTATTGTCAGAAGGAACTGCTAAACCAACATTTGCTCCTACCTTTATCATATTATTCATCTGTGCACTTTGTGCGCTCAATGCTCCTGCAGTCAAAATTCCGGCAAATAAAATTGCTTGTTTAAACATTTTCATAACTCTGATTTTTTAAATTTTACTACGCTGAAATATGTAAAAATCGTGCCAAGCAAAGCCTTTCCTGCGACTTTAACAATGCTTAAAGCCGTAAAAAATTGAAATTCAATATATTATTTTGATTAAAAAATTAAATAAACGTTTAAATGAATATTCTGAAAATTAGGGCAGAGTTAAACATTTAACCAAAATATATTTAAAAAAACTATTCAATATTAACAATACTTAACCGTTATTAATTTTAACCTTACTTCATCACATCCATCAAAAAGTAAATAATTGATATGATTTCTCCATCGTTACTCAACAATAAACACCTTCTCTGGCGCGCAGGATTCGGACCGGGAATCAATCAGCTGGAAGATCTTCATAAAAAAGACATTAAAAGCCTGATGAATGATTTGTTTAAAGAAGAAACATTTCTTTACGTAAATTATGATACGCCCGATATTGCAGAAACCGGAGACTATATGATGAATGATCAGACTCCGGCAGAAAAGAAAAAGGAAATGCAGAGAATCAGCCGACAGCAGAACGAAGAGCTCAATCTGAATTTTCTTGATAAAATGGTGAACAGCAAAGAGCAGATGAGGGAGAAAATGGCTTTTTTCTGGCATGGTCATTTTGCTTCCAGAGTGGTGAACCCGAAATTTAACCGACAGATTTTAAATGTGATCCGAAAGAATGCACTCGGAAACTTTAAAGATCTCTTATTTGAAGTCAGTCAGGCTCCGGCAATGCTGAATTTTCTTAACAATCAGCAGAATAAAAAAGATCATCCCAACGAAAATTTTGCCCGTGAAGTGATGGAACTTTTCACGATGGGACGAGGAAATTATACGGAGAAAGACATACGGGAAGGTGCGAGAGCTTTTACAGGATGGGGATCGGATAAAGAAGGAAATTTTAAAGAAAGAAAAAATCTTCATGATGAAGGCGCAAAAACTTTCCTCGGAAAAACAGGCAATTTTACAGGCACAGATGTTTTAAATATCATTCTTGAAGAGAAAGCAACGGCAAAATTCATCACCACAAAAATCTATAAATTCTTCGTGAATGAAAATGTTGATGAAAACATTGTAAAATCTTTGAGCGAAAGTTTTTACCAGTCCGGTTACGACATTAAAAAACTCATGATGGATATTTTTTCGAGTTCATGGTTTTATGATAAAAAAAATATCGGCAACCGGATAAAATCTCCGATTGAACTTATGGCTGGAATCATGCGGTCGCTTCCCATGAATATTCAGAATCCTGAAAACCTCATCGTTTATCAGAAATTACTGGGACAGATGCTTTTGTACCCGCCGAATGTTTCAGGCTGGCCAAACGGAAAATCGTGGATCGACAGCTCGACCTTAATGTTAAGACTTCAGATTCCGCAGATATGGTCTGGTTTGCGACCGTTAGATTACCGTCCGAAAGAAGATGATGATTTGGATATGGGTTTAAAAAACAACACGAATTCATTAACGAAAAGTTTTAAAAACCCGAATATTACGATCGATTGGTCTCGTGTAGAAAAGATTTTTAACGGAAAGAATGTGGAAGATTATTTAATTCAGAGTTCAAAATCTCTGGATATGAATTCGGTGAAAAATTTCTCAGACAACAGCGTGAAAATGAATGTCATCAATCTCATGTCGACACCGGAATATCAGTTAATGTAGTTTTCAGGTCGCAGTAGCAGATTTTAGCTTACCGTTAAAATACAGCTTTAAAACCAGCAACCTGTCATCTTTACCCTAAAACCTAAGCTTATGTTAATCAAAAGAAGAGAATTCCTAAAAATAAGTTCATTGGCAACCGCATCTTTTCTGATGCCGAATTTTCTGAAAGCCATGACATTCGATGATGCGCTGGAACCCAATCAGAAAATATTGGTGGTATTGCAATTCACAGGAGGAAACGATGGTCTGAATACGATTATTCCAATAAAAAATGATATTTATTTCAGGGAAAGAAATAAAATTGCCATTCAGAATTCAATGCAGCTTACGGACGAAGCCGGAATTAATCCTGCCCTCTCCTATTTCAAAGAACTGTACGATCAGGGAGAACTTTCTGTAATGAATAATGTCGGTTATCCGAATCCTGATAAATCGCACTTCCGAAGCATGGACATTTGGCATTCTGCAAGCAGAAGCGACGAATATCTTGAAACCGGCTGGCTAGGAAGATTTCTCGATGAAGAATGTTACAAATGCGATCATCCTACTCAGGCTCTGGAAGTGGACGATATGCTGAGTTTAGCTTTAAAAGGCGAAAACAACAAAGCATTTGCCTTTAAAGATCCGAAAAGATTATATCAGACCAGTCAGGAAAAATATTTCAAATCACTTTACGATCATCATCATGACGACGAAACGGTTTCCTATTTATATCAGACTTTAGGTTCCACCATCAACAACGCAGACTACATTTTCGAAAAAAGCAAAGCGAAAAAAACAGAACAGACTTACCCGAATTCTCAGCTCGGAAAAGACTTTAAAACCGTTTCTTCTTTAATTAAATCTGACATCAATACAAAAGTGTATTATCTTTCCATCGGAAGCTTCGATACGCACGTGAACCAGAATGAAAGACAGCAAAAACTCTTTACAGACATCAATGATGCGGTAAAAGCGTTTGTGGCGGATATGAAAAGCAATGGACTTTTCAATGATATTTTACTAATGACTTTTTCAGAATTTGGCCGCCGTGTTGCTCAAAATGCGAGTAATGGAACCGATCACGGAACGGCAAACCAGATGTTTTTCATCAGTGGAGGTTTAAAGAAAAAAGGAATTCTGAATGCACTTCCCGATTTACAGAATTTAAATGAAGGCGATTTAATCTACACCGAAGATTTCCGGAAAATTTATGCTACCATCCTAAAAAACTGGCTGAAAGCAGACTCTTCTAAAGTTCTGGGCTGGAAAAACGGGGTTTATGATTTTATATAAAAGCTTTTGATCATCCGTTATTAATTTATACTACTTTTTAACGCAAAGGATCGCTAAGATTCTTTATATACTAACTGTTTTTAAGTTCGCAAAGGCGTTTCACTCAGCAAAGAACTCAAAGGTTTAATGATGAAAATCACGGACAGTCATAAAAACTTTGTTTTAACTTTTATATAGAATCAATGAATACAAATGCAAAAGTTAACACAAATTTAGAATAACTAATCATTACATTTTGATCATATTTTGCAACTTTTGACTCCGTTGAACATTCAGTTTGCATCAAATTTTAAAATCATTTAGAAAGCTTTAAAAATAAAAAGAGGCTGTTGCAAAAATGAACAGCCTCTTTTCTATAATTTAAATCTAACTACTTGTCATGTTAATTCGTGGATGCAGGAAGTTGCTTAGGATCTTCTTTTTTCTGACTTTTCTGATCAATTTTCTCAGAAATCTTCTTCACGATAAATTCGATAACCAAAGGCGCAACTACTGCTACAACTGCTTTTAATATTCTTGATTTCATACTGTTTATTTTTTTATGATTCATGCAATACAATTTCTAAGCCAAGAATTGTCATCAATCTTCATCCGGAATCACAAGGTTTTCATAATTTTTAGCTGCCGCTTTGAATTTTTCTTCCAGTCTCAGTCTGAGTTTTCTTGGTTTATGTACAACCAAACATTCTCCGAACCCCAAAAGAAGTCTTTCCAGTTCAAAATTCAACTGTACACAGATTTTAAAAATCGTACCCTCATTACTTTCGCTTACAATTTCCTGACTGGCATGAAAAGGTTTGGTTTTTACATAAGGTGCATTATGAGAATCTACAAAGAAAATCACATTTCGCGGAGCCATCGTTGGCGAAACGCTTACTCCTACAATATCCTTAAAATATTCGTCGCCGTCGAGATTCATATCAATATAATCGATTTTTTCCTCAATCTGAATATCTTCCATTCTGTCCAGAGCAAGATTGTAGACATACTGCTTATTGGAACAGATCAAAAACCAGCGGTTGTTAAATTCCTTCAGCAACTGCGGATGAACAATATAAGAATCTGATTCTCTTGCCTTAAAACTTTTATACGTGATATTTAGAACTTTTTTGTGTAAAATCGCATCATACAGAACATCAATATATTCCAATCCTTTCAATTGCTCATTTTTATCTAAATGAATAATTGATTTCTGGTTCGTGGAATGGATGGAATCTTCCAGCTTCTGGATCACCCCGTTCATTTCCTTAAACATCGAAAAGTCTTTGAACTGTTTTAAAATCTGCACCGCATTATTCATGGCTTTCAGATCACTTTCATTAACCGAAATATTGTGAATGCTGTAATCGGGATCGCTGTAGCGGTAATATTTTCTTTCGTACACCTCAATCGGTGCTTCATACCCGAATTTTTCGCTCCGCATATTCTGCAGATCGAGCTGTACCGTTCTTTTGCTTACAAAAGATTCTTTTCCTTCAAATTCGAACAAAGCTTCCGAACATTCGTCAATAAGATCTTCGAGAGTATATTTCCGGTATTTATTTTTCAGACATTTATCCAGTGTTTTGTACCGGATGAGCGCGTTTTTGTTGGATGACATATGATGAGGTTAAGGTTTAAGTTAAGGTTAAGGTTAAGGTTAAGACTGAGATTTAGATTTAGATTTAGATTTAGATTTAGATTGAGGTTGAGGTTGAATTTAATATAAGGCAGTGAAATTCCCCTCCTCTGGAGGGGTGGCGAAAAATCTTCGATTTTTTGACGGGGTGGTTAAAAGTTGCCATTTTTCATGACCCCGTTCTTACCAAGGAAGCACTCAATCAATCTCTTCCAAATTGTTTGAGATTGCTTCGTCATTTCTGAACTGCGTTCGCAGATCTCCGGTCTGTTCGCAATGACAGTTTACTTTCTACTTAAAGCTTTTCCTTCAAAAGAAATTCCTTCCCAGCCGGATTCCATAAAGTTTCTGATATTCTGATGATCCGTTCCTTCAGGATTTTTAAGAACATCTTCCCTGTAAAATTCTCCGAAAAGATTCAGCGTTTCTTCTTTAGATAAATCATTTAATTTCGCAAAACTAAAAATCTTACAGGAACCATTATTCTGATTGGCTTCATTTACTGTATTTCCGTTCGTAAATTTTGTCGGGGTAAAATCGTAATGTTCATCAATAAAAGCAATTACATCCTTAAACTGAATTTCCTCTGCCGATTTTTCTAATTGTTCAAATAACATATCTTAATTTTTATTTATAAATAATTCAATTTTAAAACAGAAATCCGCTCGATCGGAGCAATATCTGTGTAGAAAAGTTTTAAAACACCATTTCTCGTTCTTTAAGGACACTATTTTTTGAAATGATTCAGTATCCACTTTAGAGCTTTATTTGTTCTTCACAAAAATCTTTGATTTTTAAATCTGATGTGCTCTAAAATATTCTCAATCATTTAACTTAAAACTAATAAGACTAGTGTGTAAACAAACTTTTGTGCCTTTTGTGGTTAATTCCTCAAAAATAATTAAAATAATTTTATCTGCGCAAAAAGATTGCATACTTTAGTTCTTACTTTGCATCATCAAAATGAGAGAACACATGGAATTTAACGGAAATCATTTAATCGAATTAGGATACAGACCAGCGAAATGGTTTAAAGAAGCGATTGAATTCATCAACGAAAATAATTTAGACGAAACTCAGATAAAAGAATATCTGGAACAGTTTAAACAGCCCGAACTGATTCCGCTTCATGAAACGGCAAAAGATTTTGTGATCAACATCAGAGCAGAACACGAAAGTGAAAATGATAACGTAGAAAAAGTAATCAACACCATGAAAGTCCTGATGAAAACGCCGACTCTGGAAAACGGAGCCATTATGCCGGATGCCTGTCCTACAGGTCCTGCAGGGCATATTCCTGTTGGCGGTGTGGTTGTGGCGAAAAATGCGATTCATCCAGGATTCCATAGTGCAGATATCTGCTGTTCTGTGATGTTGACGGATTTCGGAAAAGCAGATCCTAAAGAAGTTTTGGATGCAGCCCATTCCATCACGCATTTCGGATACGGTGGAAGACCGAGAGGAGAACAGATGCCGATGTCTCAGGAATTGATGGATGCTTTCAGAAAGAATGATTTTCTGAATGACGAAAAATTAATAAGCATTGCACGTTCTCATATGGGAACTCAGGGCGACGGAAACCATTTCCTGTTTGTCGGAATTTCCAAAAATACAGGAAACACGATGTTGGTAACACACCACGGTTCAAGAGCTCCGGGCGCAGCTTTATATGATAAAGGAATGAAGGTTGCGAACCAGTTCAGAATGGAAATTTCTCCTGAAACCTTAAGAGAAAACGCATGGATCCCTTATGAAACGGAAGAAGGAAAACAATATTGGGAAGCCTTACAGTTAATCAGAAAATGGACGAAAGAAAATCATATTTCCATTCATGATGCCGCTTTGAATAAATTGGGAATCGAGAAAGAAGACCGATACTGGAACGAGCATAATTTTGTTTTCAAAGATGGAGATTTATTCTACCACGCAAAAGGTGCAACGCCTTTGGATGATAAATTTATGCCGGATATTACAGGTCCGAGATTAATTCCTTTGAATATGGCAGAACCGGTTTTGATTGTAAAAGGAATTACCAACGAAAGAAATCTGGGTTTTGCGCCTCACGGAGCAGGAAGAAATTTCAGCAGAAGTCAACATAAAAAATCGTTGGCGCATAAAACCATCGAAGAAGTTTTTGAAGAAGAAACCAAAGGATTAGATATCCGTTTCTTCACGAATGAAATTGATATTTCTGAACTTCCAACTGCTTATAAAAGTGCAAAAAATGTAAGAGCGCAGATTGAAGAATACGGATTGTGTGAAGTTCTGGATGAAGTGATGCCTTACGGATGTATCATGGCAGGTGATGTTCAGAAGAATGCGCCTTGGAAGAAAAAGAAGAAGTTTAGAAAAGCATAGAATTTCTTTTGTCTTGAAACAAAAGAAACAAAAAGTTCAAGACCTGGAAACTTCCGCTAAAAATTAAAACTTAATCCTAAAATTCCCAAAACTTGCGCGAATTCAAGATAAGTTCTTCGGTTCAAAAGTGCAAGCGCGCTTCAGACAATGGGAATTTTTTAACGGATTAATTTTAAATTTTCTTAACGCTTCACTTTCCGAAGTCAGATTATTGGAAGTTAAGAATTCAAAATTATCCGTAAAAACAGATTAAGAACAATTCGTTAACAAAAAGAAAACTAATAACCGAACCTTGCAGGTGTAAAAGCCTGTAGGGTTTAATGAAAACCTTTAATCATAAGGTAGGAACAGTAGCTCAGATGGTAGAGCAACAGATTACTTTTCGCTTTTGGCAAATAAAGTTCCTATGTATTCCAGTTGTGGGTCGCAGGTTCGAGTCCTGCCTGTTCCTCAAAAAAAATGAAAAAAAATTGTTAGATATACACAAAGGCGCAATTTATTTAAAAGCTATACTTGTTAAGGCGCAAGGATTTTATCTCCGATAAAATTTAATGCTGAATATTTTAGCTAAAAATGTCGCACTGAGTTTGCCGAAGTGTCCGCCTTTTTAAAAAACTTTAAGGCAAAGGGAGTTCCTATAAATTATTTGGAAAATTACTCCCCGCCTATTAAAAATTATAGGTAAAAGGAGTTCCTATAACACTTCACTTTTAATGAATCTTACTCCTCACTTATTTTTTTAAACTCAAAACAATGAAAACATTAAAATTATTCAACGCTGTACTGGCAAAAGAATCGGATGCTGAAGTCTTTATTTCTCAGGATGGTTTCATCATCGAACCTCATGCAATCTGGGCAAAAAAAGAAATTATTTCTTACTACGCTAAAGAAAAGCTGAACGGAAACGATCTCAACAAAACCTTTCATAAATCTTGGCAGAAGATTAAAGAAAGTAGAAGACTCGAACTGTTGATGGAGCAGTTATTTCATTATTTTTCCACCTATGGAAGCAGATTTCAGGGTGAAGTATACATTCCGGATGAAGTGTTGAATATCCCGGATCTGAAGCTTAATTTTAAAGTTATTAAAGCCTGTTCCGAAGAAGAAATGCAGGAAAAATGTCTTGCTATTCTAAGATCAGGAATTGCTCTGAAAGAAGAAACAATTGATGATTTACTATCTATTCTGCACGACGAACTGGAATATGATTTTACAGGAAAAGAAAATATCAGAAACAAAGAAGCCATCATAAAAATTGCCGACCGTTACGACGTTTATCCTGAAAATAATGTTGAATTTTTGCGTTACGTGATCTACAAAACCACAAAAGAAACATTATTAATTAAAAACAATGATTTGATTAATGATATTAAGCAAAGCAAATTCAATCCGACTTATCTTTTTGAAAGTTTCGGACTGGAAAAAATGGCGGAAATTTTTAACCGTTTCAAGCCTTTATTTTTAGCCTATAAAAACAGGGCGCCAAAGGTGATTAATAAAATTTCGAAGCTGTCGAAAATTTATCACAAACCATTAATTTCGAATCCATTGAATAACGCAACCAATATGTTACTGGAAAACAGCGATCTGCACTGGCTGGAAAATGCCACTCCGTTTGCTTTGTTTAAAGCTTTATCGGCTTGTTATTCAAGAATGTACGGTCAGGATACTTTTGTATACAGAATCCGAAACGGAAAATCGTGGACGAAAAAATCAATCGGAACTTCCGTAAATGAACTGAACTACGATTTTATCTTAAGCTATTTAAAATCAAAATATCGTTTTGAAGGTAAGAAATTCTATTTCCCTGAAGATGTAGAATTTGCCTTACCGACTTCTGAAAAGATGTTTGTAGGGAATATTCCGACGGGAACAAGATTCTTCGGAGAAAGATTAGCAGTAGGAATTTACTGGGAAAATGCATGGGGAGCTTATGATTTGGACCTTTCAGGATTAAATATTGCCGGAAAAATCGGATGGAATGCAGCTTACAACCAAAATTCTGGTCAGTTGATGTATTCGGGAGATATCACTTCTGCTCCAAACGGTGCTGTAGAATATCTTTACGCAAACAGAGGTTTAATGGCTCCGACTCTGGTAATGAACAACGTTTTCAACGGAAACAGCGACTGCGGATATAAAATAGTTATCGGAAAAGGCGATGCCGTTTCTTACGATTATATGATGAATCCGAACCATCTTTTTGCAGAAGCAAAATGTCAATCCGTACAAAAGCAGACCATTTTGGGAATATTGCTGCCAAAAGACGGAAGACAGTGTTTCGTATTGCTGAATTTCGGAGCAGGACATACTCATGTTTCAGGAAATACAGAAATTTCCGTAATGGCGACGAACGCTTTGTATCAGCAATGGTACGAACCGATATCCTTCAATCTTTTGATTCAGGAATTAGGAGCTGAAATCGTTTATGATAAAGAAAATATCGACTTTGATTTTTCTTTGGAGAATCTGGAGAAAGACAGTTTTACGAAGATTTTTAAATGATAATAAATCCATTTTAATTGTCATTTTGAGTTTTTAAAATTTCTCAGGATGACATTTTTTTAGCTAAATTTTAGTCCTTTAATATCATTTTTCACATAAAACGATCCTGCGTAAAAAGATTGCGCAGGATATTTTTTATTTTGTATAAAATTTAAAAATCATGACACCCAAAATAATAGATAAATTAAAAGAAGTCGAAGCAAAGCGCGGTGTAGAAATACTGCTTGCCGTAGAATCCGGAAGCCGCGCGTGGGGATTTGCTTCTCCGGACAGCGATTACGATATACGCTTCATATACCGACATGAAAAGGACTGGTATCTTTCACCGTGGGATAAAGACGAAACCATAGAATTTATGACCGAAGACGATCTGGACGGTTCCGGATGGGATCTGAGAAAAACGTTCCATTTATTGTTGAAGTCAAATGCGGCTTTGCTGAGCTGGTTCTACTCTCCTATCGTTTATGTGAAAAATGAAAAATTTTACGATCTGTTTAAACCTTTGGCGGACAAATGCTTTTCTCCGATAGCCGTATTTTATCACTATTCAAGCATGAGCAAAAAATATCTCGAAGCATGCAGACTTGATGAGGTAAAACTGAAATCTTACTTTTACTGTTTACGAACCACTTTAACCGGAAAATGGATATTGGAAAAAGGGACGGTTCCGCCTGTTTTGTTTAGTGACTTACTGGTCTTAGTAGATGATTTTACAAGAACGAAAATAGAAAATTTAATCGCTTTAAAAGCTACCAAAGGAGAATCTTACCATCATCTGAATGACTGGAAACTCTTCGGATTTTTAGAGAAGACCATATTGGATAATGAAGAAAGAGCTAAAAGTCTGAAAGGAGGAAATTCGGATAAAAACGAAATGGAGAAGGTTTTTAGAGAAATATTAATACATTAGAAATAAAAATAATCCAATGAAAAACCTCATCGCGCTCTCTCCTATGTACACGGAAGACAGCAACAATCTGAAAAAAGCATCCCTCAATTCACCCTACGAGTTGAGCCGGTTTAATGCAAAATGGAATGTTCCAGAAGAATTTCGTGCAGACGTGATTGCGGTGTATGGCGAAGATATTTATGCTGAAATTGTGGCGGAACAATGCAGTCTTACGTTAACGAAACCCGATGACGACTGGCTTTCAAAAGTTTCGAAGGAATTTACCAAAAGAAAAATCTCTTACGGAAGGCTGAAAGATTTCGTGCATGAAGAAAATATTTTCATCAAATGTTCCGATTTTAAAAGTTTTAAAGCCGGAGTTTTTGATAAAGTCACCAACATCAAAGGTTTTGATACATTGGATCTGGAAAGCAGGGTTTTCACTTCCGAAGTGGTAGAATGGGAACTGGAAGTAAGATGTTTTGTCTTAAATAATCAAATAATAACGCATTCTTCTTATTGGAGAAATGACGTTTTTGATACCGATCCGCTTTCTGAAAACGAACAGAAAGAACTTTTTGATTTTTTCAAAAATTTCATTCAGCAGTATGGTGAGACACTTCCCAAAGCCATTGTTCTGGATTTCGGGATCATCAAAGGAAAAGGCTGGGCTTTGATTGAAGCGAATCCGGCTTGGTGTTCCGGTTTGTACGCGTGTGATGCGGAAAAAGCTTTGGAGGTTGTTGTAAAAAGCTGTATAAAGAATTAAAAATGCAGATCATCATATTCATCGGGATTCCCGCAAGCGGAAAAAGTTCCTTCTACAAGGAGCTTTTTTTCAATTCGCACATCAGGATCAGCATGGATTTGCTGAATACCAGAAACAAAGAAGGAAAACTGCTTCAGTACTGTTTTGAAACACAGTCCAAAATAGTCATTGACAATACAAATGTGACCAGAGAAAGCAGAAGAAAATACATTGAGCTTGCCCGACAGAACAAATACGAAATCATCGCATATTATTTTGAAAGCATCATTCAGGATTGTCTGGAGCGGAATAAAAACAGAAAAGACTCCATCAGCGAGATCGGAATAAAAGCAAAATACAAAGACCTCCAAAAACCTTCCATTGAAGAAGGTTTTGATAAAATATTCCATGTGAAAATAATGGAGAACAAATTTGAAATCAGCAATTATGAAATTTGAAGAAATTGAAGCGGTCATGCGGAAAAATGAAAGCCTTTCGGAACAGTATATCCTTCCGGAAAACTTTATGATCGTGAGACTCGACGGAAGAGGATTTACCAGACTTACCAAAGAAAAACTGTCGCTGGAAAAACCTTTCGACCTGAAATTCGGTCAGGCAATGATCGATACGACGAAGCATCTTTTTACCATCGGGTTTAGAGTGTTGTACGGTTACACGCAGAGTGATGAAATTTCATTGCTGATCCATAAAGACGACCAGACTTTCAGCCGAAAAGTAAGGAAGATCAATTCTGTTCTCGCGGGAGAAGCAAGTGCTTTTTTAAGCCTGCAGTTTCAGGAAATCTGTGTTTTCGACTGCAGAACGATTTCCATTCCGAACCGTGAAATGATCGCGGATTATTTTTGCTGGAGACAGGAAGATTCCCACAGAAATTCCCTTTCAGCCTATTGTTACTGGACGTTGAGAAACAACGGATTCAACGCAAAACAAACCACCGAAAGAATTGAAAGAATGTCACAATCCGATAAAAATGAACTGCTTTTTCAGTACGGAATCAATTACAACGATCTTCCGTCCTGGCAAAAACGCGGCGTCGGAATTTTTAACAGAGAAGTGATCCAACAAGGCTACAATCCTGTAACACAGGAAACGGTGGATTGTGTAAGAAATGAATTGTTTGTGGAAAGGGAATTGATGATAAGAGAAGATTATAGAGTATTTTTGAGGGAGATTTTTAAAGAATTTTAAAGCAAATGAACTACAAAATCATACACAACGAAGAAAAATTACAGCAATTCATAGACTGGCTTCCTGAACTATTGCCCAATGAACAATATTACGTTGCCCTTCTCGCAAGAAAAAAATACAACCCCGAAACAGGACTGAAAGCAGATAAAGCACAGTTAAAAAGATTTACCTCAACCAAAGAAAGACTGCTTCACAAAATCAGGCAGCTCGAAATTCCGGCAGGCTTGTACGAATCCGGAAATACCGAAGTTTCGCAGGATAACCTCGCGATTTACATCACTCCCAACCCGCGCGACCTTCACAATGCTTCATTGTTTTTAATGAAAGAAATTTCGGAAAAACTCATCCGGAAAGATAACGCCATCAATCCCCATACGTTAGCTTTAAATCTTATTCAGACCACCACTTCACGAAAAATATTCTTTGATCTCGATATTGATTTCCGTATAGAAAACCATCAACAAGCCATTGATAAATTCAGAGAAGACATTGCAGACTGTTTAAACCCCGACTGTCTTACCTTTATCAAAACCAATGGCGGACTGCATTGTTTAATTAAATTAGACAACATTAAGAAAGAACACCAGAAAAGCTGGTATCAGAAAGTTTCACAGCTTTCTTGCAATGAATATGAAGTTACGATGAACGGCGATAACGTTTTACCTATGGTAGGCTGTTTTCAGGGAATTGATTTTTCACCTTATTTTTTAGATTAAATTATGTGTACTCCGAATACTGAATTACAATTCTGCACTTGTACTGAAGGAGATATTTTTGAAATAAAAAATATATACATTTGGTCTTTGAATAGATACGTTGGCTACAAGGAAAAAAATCCATTCTTTTTCGCAAGCTTTGTAAAACCCGTAGAAGATTTTAGTAATACAATCTCCGCACAAAACATAATATCAAAACTTAATGAAGGTAATATTTTTGATTTCGAATATCTTCCAAAGGAAAAAGACACATTGGATATCAGCTTCAATGCTAAAAATAGAGCTGAGTATAAATATTTCACCATAATCTTTAGAGATGGAATATGGCAGAAAGGACAAAATCCGCATTACGTCAGTGTTACTGAAAACATCGCAAGAGGTGAAGTGAAAGTCACCTACAAAGAAGAAAATGAGTTTCTAAAACATGTTGAACATTTAAAGATTAAATATGGAATTGAAATTCCTGAATCTATTAAAGTTCGGTGTGCCAATTTAAAAGACGATTCCCAAGATCCAATTTATTTAGCTATTAGGAACTTTAAAGAGTATAAAACTTTCTATCATCCGGAATTTATTAAATACATTACTGATAAATATTTTAACGAATTTCACGAATCAGAAAATTCAAACGCATTGCAATCTCTTTTGGATAAAGCACAAAACACATTCTCTTTATTAGAAAAAAAATTTATTTCTGAAAAAATAGATTTATCATTTATTAATAAATGTTTCAATGAATTAAATGATAAACTTGAATGTGTTTTCACTTCAATTCCTATAAAAGATGACGAATACATGATTATTGATGGACGTTTTTATTCAAAAGTAATTTTCTCAAAAGGCAAACGTAAAACATATTTCATAAACAAAGTAAAAAAAATAAATTATGAAATATTTAAACTTTTTAAAGGATAATTAAATGACCATCCAGGACCTTAAAAACAAAAACCTCATCCTTTTCGAAGCCATCTCCGGAAGCCGCTCTTTCGGATTGGCAACAGAAAATTCAGATACAGACATTCGTGGCGTGTATTATTTACCGAAAGAAGAATTTTTCGGGTTAAATTATATTCCCCAGATTTCTAACGAAACCAACGACATCACCTACTATGAAATCGGAAGACTCATCGAACTGTTACAGAAAAACAATCCCAACATCCTCGAAATTATCGCCAGTCCGGAAGACTGCATCTTACAGAAACATCCCTTAATGGATCTCCTGAAACCCGAAGATTTCCTTTCCAGACTCTGCAAAGACACCTTTGCAGGATATGCCGTTTCCCAGATTAAAAAAGCAAAAGGACTCAACAAAAAGATTCTCAATCCGATGGATAAAGAGAAAAAATCCATCCTCGATTTCTGTTATATTTTGCAAGATCAGGGCTCCGTTCCGTTGAAAAAGTGGTTACGGGAATTCTCTTCCGCCGAAAATCAGAATGGTTTACAGCAGGAAAAATGCGGTTTGGTAAGCATCGACAATACCAAAGGAATGTTTGCCCTGTTTTACGATCAGTCCGGCGATTTCAGATACAAAGGAATCATTCAGAATCTGGAAGCCAATCAGGTCTCTGTTTCCTCCGTTCCCAAAGGACAACATCCCCTTGCCTACCTTTTCTGCAACCTTGATGCCTATTCCACCTACTGCAAAGATTACCGCGAATACTGGAAATGGGTTTCCGAACGCAATGAAGACCGCTATAACGTCAACCAAAACCACGGACAGAATTACGACAGCAAAAACATGATGCACACGATTCGTTTATTACAGTCGTGCGAACAGATTTTTAAAAACAATTCTCTGAATATCCGCGTGGAAAACCGCGAAGAATTACTCGACATCAAAGCCGGAAACCGGTCGTATGAAGAAGTATTAAAAAAAGCAGAAGACCTTATTGCTTCCATTGAAAAATATCATGCTGCTTCTACTCTACCCGATGTTCCGGATCTGGAAAAAACCACAAAAATCTTAGTTCAGATCCGCGAGGAACTCTATAAAAACAAATAAAGCTTCATTTCTGAAGCTTTATTTTATGTATTGTCTGACATTTATTTTACCAATCTGATCTCCATTGCAGAAAAACCTTTCGGGGATTTTTCCTTTTCGAAAGAAACTTTATTTCCTTTTTTAATTTGGTCGATGCAGTTGTTGTTGTGGAAGAAAATATTTTCTTTAGTCTTATCTTCCGTGATGAAACCGTATCCTTTTTCGCTTAAAAAAGTTACAATTCCTGTTTTTACAGTTTCTTCAGCCTCAATAGGAGCTGCTCCCAACTGGATATTGTTGATATCAATTTCCTCTCTTTCAGCCTGATCCGGTGGTGTAGAAGTAAGTTGTCCGTTCGCATCTACATACATGAACATTTCGTTCAGGCTTTTCCCTTTATCATTATTTTCCTTACGCTCTTCACGGCGCATTGCTTTTTCTTTTAGTTTTTGCTGTTTCTTCTTGAAATTTTCTTTTTTAGAGAAAGAATCTGCCATATATTTTATTGAATTTTTATTTTACAGTTATTTGAAACTTCGGAAAAATCAGGGGGTCCTCCCCTTCTCAGTGATTCTGTCCACCAAATTCCGAACCTGTTATTAAAGGGTTTCTGAGTGCTTTTATTAATGTGAATGCCTATGAAAAGGCATAAATTGAAACGGAAGTAAATAAAATATTCTAAACGATCACAGAAAGTAAAGACAGAGATTTCTTTTAATAAGTTAACAAATATACGAAAAATAAGCATACCAAACAAATATTAAGGATTTCAATTCGCTGAATTTCAATTTATTTTAGAGATTGAATTTTAAATGAAGCCTAATGAAAAAGTAATCCGTAGATTCCAACAAAAAATAACACAAAATAGTAATGGATTAATTCTGGAATATGTAAGAATTTCGTATAAGAAAATCTATACCATGTCAGAATTAACATTAAAACAAAAAAATAGAGATCTTAAAAGCATTTGGGATTTCTTACTCTTTTCCATTATTGTCGGAATAGTAATCTGCTTTCTTATCGGCTTAAACACCTTGAATATGAAAGGAGGAATAATGGCTTATCTGGAACTTACAGGAGCATGCATCTTTATTGGAGGAGCCAGTTTTGGAATTGGTGGACTTTCAGGATTTTTATTTGGAGTACCAAAAATTTTAAACTCAGATACAAATAATCATGACAGAAAACCTTCAGTTACACAAAATGATAATCTTGTTCAGATCAGTGACTGGCTTACAAAGATTATTGTTGGAGTAGGATTAACTCAATTGAATAATATTCCTGAATTTTTAGCGCGGGTGGGAAAATATTTTTCGATAATATTTCAGAACAAAGAGTCTGGTGAAAAAATAGCCATCGCTGTAATATTGTATTTTCTTATTATTGGCTTTTTATCCGTTTATCTATGGACAAGACTTCATTTTATTGGTATGGTAAAAAAAGTAGAAGATGATTTAGATAAAAAAGTCAATGCAATGGCTGAAGTCATTAATGATACACAGCAAAAAATGACCGATTTAGGCGGCGGAAAAACAATATCAGAAAAATTTGATGAAGTAAAAGCAGAAGTAAACAATATTGCTACGAATGATCCGGATGACCCTCAAAAATCAAAATGGGGCGGAAAATCTGAATGTAATGAAAGAAAAATTACGGCAAAAATAGAACCTTCAGAAAATCCTGCATTATATAAGGTAACCCTTGAAGTATGCAGTACAAATCCGGCAAATCCTCTTACCGGGTTTGTTAAATTCCATTTACACCCTACTTTTAACAATGACAACCCAATCATTGCGGTTACTGATGGAATTGCAAGGTTGGTTTTAAATAAGGTATATGGAGCATTCACCGCAGGAGCTGAAGCAGATGAGGGAAATACCCGCTTAGAAATAGACTTGGCAGAATTATCCGGTGTTCCACAGGAATTTAGAGACAGATAAACCTTTTTAATGATTAAATGGTTTAAAATAATAAAAAGGCTGCTCCTTTAGGAGCAGAATCTGTGTAGAAATAAAAATAAATCCGGCAATCAATCCGTAGGATTGGTATCTTTAATGCGCAATGTTCTAGAGATAGCGTTCCTACGGAACGCCGGGCTTATTGCGAACCCCCCTTCTCTGTAAAAAACAGGTTTGCGAAATATCATAATTATACTTAATTTGCTCAGGAGATAAAACTTTCCCCGTAGAAATTCTGCATAATAAAATTCAGAAACTCTGCCCATTTGAAGTTCTCTCTATAATTTTTAAACAAACAGACCATGGTTCTCGAAGGATTAAATACTGAAGGCGTACTTATTTTTGCCAATACCACCAAATGTAAAAACTATTACTCGGATAAAGAATTCAATTACGATTATCCCGATGGATTATCAGAATTATTAAAACAAGGAATCATCCATATCATTACTACCGATGAAGCAGTGGAACGAGTCGATTTTGTTTTTAATAAAGAAGAAATAGACCGCAATAGATGGGAATTTCACAATTCTTACAACTACTTAAAAGCAGAACCCGGAGATCAAATCCGCGCTGTTTCTCATGCGGATTTTACCCAGATGTGCCATCATCATAAAGGTGATTTAGAAGCCCATATCGATAGTTCATTATTCCTTAAAAACATTTTAAACGGAAGCAGAGATGTAACCAAAGAAGAATACTTTAAATATGAATTGCCATTGATAGAAATACCAGCGGGAATCTGGAAATTAAATGTTTATTCCCTTAAAGAAGAGCATATCCTTAGCTGGATCGAATTTTTAATCCACCTGGAAAAGATAGAATCCGTTGAAATCGATAAAATCACCCTGAAGCCGCTTGAAATCTTTTCTTAAATACAAATACTTTTTGAGAGCAGAAATAATATGAATTATATAGACGAAAGCACAGTACCCCAATGCAAAATTGAAGAAAAGAAATTCGAATGGGGAGAACCCTATACAGTCTATACCCCTGTTTTCTGTTTTCCCGATTTATTAAATACCACACTGGAAAATTCGATTATTCTGTTTGGAGAAAATAACTTTAAACATCAGTTATTGATGTTATACAATACGATCAATAATCATGAAGAGTCTGAAAGACTTACAAACTATCAGGGAGAACCATTGAACAGGAAGTCAATATTGGAATTGATAAACACATATCTTAAAAAAACTGAGACTTTAACTGCCCCTTGGGAAAAATACAACATTGGATTAACAGAGGATGATTATATAAGGCATCTTGAAGATAAGCTGGGAAAACCCCTGTATTATATAAAAGTCTGACTGCCAAATAAAGTCTTCTCTGTTACAGCTTATTGAAAACCTTTCGATAGCGCGGATTTGAAATTTCGATAGCGCGGATTTGAAATCCGTGCTGTACTTCCAAACCGCGCTGCGCAAAGTTTCCCGACTTTGAGCAATATCAAACCCAAACAATTTTTTTAAATTTATCCCGTTTCTGATAGTCTCCCTACTTTGAGCAAAAATTAAAACAATACTAAATGAAAGAAGGCTATATTATAAAAGATAAGGAAGAACCGCATTTTATTACTTGTACAGTAGTAGATTTGATAGATATTTTTACAAGAAAAGTTTATAAAGATATCGTAGTTTCTTCTTTAGATTATTGTATAAGAGAAAAAAGAATGATGTTGTATGGCTATGTCATCAATAGATGTTATTAACCCAAAATCCCTAAACAATATGAATTTTAAAACTAAAATAGTTATCATTTTATTATCCTCTTTATTACTTACGAATTGTAAGGAGGAAATGAAAAAATGTGTAAGCCAATCAACCGATACTAATGTAAAACTATATAATGATTTAACAGATCAGTTGATACCTTATTTTTTTAGAGAAGATTATTTAGGTAAAAAAAAATATTTTGATAGTTTAAGAGTTCATAATGAGGATTTATATATCGAAGAGAAGACAAAAGCCCACAACGAAATTTTTAATCATCCTGAAAAATATTGCAATTTGTATATAGATTCTACTAAAAATAAAAATACATATTTCGGGACAGATAATACCGAGGTTTATTTAAGACGCATAATCAGAACGCAGAATTCTTTTAAAGACTTTTCTAATAGTCCAGATATTAAAAATTTAAGCATACGAAGTTCTATAAAAGCAAATCAATTTAATTTGTGTACCGCAAAAGTGCTGGATCTGGCAGAGTATGATAAACATACAAATGAATGTGAGATAGGTGTTGTCTATTTTTCAGAGATTGTATTTGATCCTTCTAAAAGAATTGCATTAGTTTTTGTTGACCATCTTATAAAAAAAGATTATTATGGTAGAAATGCTGTATTTAAACTAAGATTGCATGATAATTATTGGGAAATAGAAGATGTTATGTTAGTGTCAACTTCCTAATTCTCGATAGCGCGGATTTACAATCCGTGCCTGTAATATCAACAAAAACACCTGATAGCGCGGATTTGAAATCCGTGCTGTATTTCCAAGCTCAAAAATGCTTTGGTTATATACCATTTCTTCATAAAATCCTATACAAATTCTTCTCTTTCTATGGAAGATTTCCTGATTTCCGGAACAGTAACTTTATGGGACGTAAATCATTTTTTCACATTCGTATAAAACGAATAATAATAAAAAACAGGATACTTTTCAAAAGTTTCTGATTTACCCATCGTGTAGGCATCATGTTCATATATATTTGAAAAATCAAGGATAAGAGATTTCTTTTCCGGGAAATTGAAGATGAACTTTATTAAACTGCTTACAGCAGTTTCCGTCTCATAAGTAAATAAAAGTTGTTTTCCGTCAGCGCTGTATACTTTCTTATTATAGACTCTCGCATTCAGTTTTTTATCCACACCCGTATCACTGGATTTTACCTTGTACATCAATGTTTCCTTACCATTCTTCATAATGTATACATCTGCATTTTTATAACTATTATCATACTTAAAAACAACAGCTTCATTGATTTTCATAATCATATCTGTGAATTTTTCTTCATTAGGGATCGACTGCGTTTCCGTGCCTGCAGGCATTTCGATAGGTCCTGATTTTGAAGCTGCTGCCGGTTTCTTTTTTTGTGCATTGATAGTAACCCCGAAGAATACCATTGCAGTAACAACGGAAATAAATTTGAAAATTTTCATGGAATATTTTTTTGCAATGTTATGTAAATTATTTTGAAATGATCTTATTATTAATTTAAAATCTAGTCATTTAGAATAAATACATTGATAATAATTAATTGTTATGGTTTTCCGTAATATTTTTTTGTGGAGAAATCATATATTTGAAAAAACTAATTATAAAAATCTTGAAAACTATAAAAATTTAATGTTAGACCAATCATTTTCAAGCTCGAATTTTAATCTTATCTTTTTAAAGGAAAATAGAAAAGGAACAATAAAGAAAAGACACTTAAATCAAGAATATTTTGATAAACACGATGAATTCAACGCTGTCTTAAATGATAAAATTAATTTAAGGCATTCTAGAGCAAATAAAACTCTTTCACAAGATGAGTTGAATGATTTTGCAGAAAGACTTCAAACAATAAATGAGGAAAAAGAAGAAATAAGAAATAATTTATTTTCAGATTATTCTGATATCATTAATAATGAAGACACTCCGTTCTGTTTTGAAATAAAATATGATAAATCAAATGAAATGTATATCACAAATAAAAATGGTGCACATTTCTTTGCAATCAAGCAACTTCAAAAAAATTTGCACAAAACTTTCAAAGTAATTCAGGCGGACAGAAATACAATTATCAAACAAATCTATAATTTAATTTCAGATGGTTTTCCTAAAATAATCATTAGAACTGACATTACTAAATTTTATGAATCAATTCCACAGAAAAAACTATTTGAAAAATTAGAAAATAACAGTTTATTATCACCTCTTTCAAAAAAACTTTTAAAAAGAATGTTTTATGAATTTGAAAAAATAAAAGATACAACTCTAATGCAGCCGCAAAAAGGTATTCCAAGAGGTTTTGGTGTTAGTGCTTATCTTTCCGAGCTATACATGAGAGAAATTGATAATGAAATAAAATGTTTACCGGATATTATTTACTATGCTCGGTACGTCGATGATATAATCGCCGTTTTTACTCCTAAAACAAAAAGTCAAGAATACGATTATAAAAAGCTGATAAAAGAAATTATAAATAAAAACGAACTACAGATTAACGATAATCTGGATGGTAGAAAAGATAAAACACACAAAATAGTATTATTAGATAAAATTTTACCTCACCCCGAAAAATTAGATTTTCTTGGATATAAATTTTTAATAAAACAAAACCATGAAATTATAGTTGAGTTATCAGATAATAAAGTAAAACGATATTTAGATAGAATAAAAAAATCAATTGAAATATATAATATTGATTCTAAGTACAACGAGAAAAGAGCTAGAAAAATGCTTTTTGATAGACTTAAATTCTTAACCTGCAACTATCGTCTAAATCACAATAAAAAAAGTATAAAAGCAGGAGTATATCATTCAAATTGTATGCTTGAACTTAATAAAAAAAGGCACTAACATACGAGATTACACAGAAAATTTAACGTTTCTTTAGTACAGAAATTCAGAAATTTTTCGTAAATTTATATATAATCCTTTCATTAAATGCTCAAATTTTCCAGTATTTTAGAACTTATCAGGGCTTTCCCTGATGAACAATCTTGTATTAATTATCTTACACAACTTCGTTGGAAAAATGGAGTTGTAAGCCCGTTTGATTCACTATCAAAAGTGTACAAATGCAAAGATAATAGATACAAATGTAAAAATACAGGAAAGTATTTTAATGTAAGAACTAAAACTATTTTTGAAGGTTCTAAAATCTCATTACAAAATTGGTTTATTGCTATCTTTCTTTATACTTCTCACAAACGAGGTATTAGTAGTTATCAATTAGCGAAAGATTTAGCCATCACACAAAAAAGTGCATGGTTCATTTTACAAAGATTAAGATATGCAACCGAACACGAAGCATTTGTAAAAGAGTTTGAAGGAATAGTACAATGTGACGAAACGTTTGTCGGTGGTAAAAACAAAAACCGTCATAAAGATAAGAAAGTTGCAAACTCACAAGGTCGCTCATTCAAAGACAAAGTACCTGTATTTGGAGCAGTAGAAACTTCTACAGGCTTTGTAAAAGCAATTGCTGTTACAGATACTAAAGCAAAAACAATTCAACCATTATTACATCAGCATATTAAACATGGCTCTCATGTAATGACAGACGAGTGGCACGCTTACAAAGGTATTGGTAAGTATTTTAATCATACTTTCGTAGATCATGGTAAGAAACAATATGTAGATGAAGGAACAACAACCAATGCAATAGAATGTTTTTGGTCGCATTTAAAGCGCTCAATCATTGGAGTGTATTACATTACAAGTAAAAAGCATTTACAATTGTATCTCAATGAAATGACCTTTAGATACAACACCAAACAAATGCGAACCGATAGAAGATTTGATTTGTTTTTGGAAAAAACTCAGCAAAAAAGGTTAACTTGGCAATCTTTAACAGCGTAAGAAAATGAAGAAAAAGATATTTAAAGAGTTTGAAAATCAGTATAAAAAGAAATTCACAGATATATCACTATTAGATAAATTCTTTGAAAAGTACGTCTTAAACGCTATTAAAGATACCGATTTATTAAAAGAACTCAACAAAAATAACAGAAACATAAACAGTCTAAAACCTTTAGATTATTTAGAAAATGAAGCCATATTACTAAGAACAATCAAAATAACAGTACTTCTTGAATTATCTAAAGATTTTGACGAGTTTAAAAAATTTGATGAAAGGATTCAAAAAGATAAAGAATATATTCCAGACATGGAATTTGAAAGAATAATGAAATCCTTACTAAGTGTACCAAACGAGTAAAGCCCCTGAAATTAGGGGCTTTTTTATTTAACAATTTAAAATTTACAAAATGGAAAAATTAAAATTAAAAATGGAAAAGCAAAATCAAACTTATGCTTTTAAAACTGCCGAACAAAAGGTTAGGATTTTAGAAACAGTAGCAAAAGTCAGTGATGATTTTAAATCTTTAAAAGATAACTTTAAAGAGATTATAACTCTCCTTCATAGTAATTAATTGCATTGCTTACAATTGAAGTTAAAGTATTAAAACCCTCATATCGTTCTCTTCTAGTAGTATACTTAATTAACTCTACTGATAGGTTATTATAGAAATTACTTCCACTATCAACATCATTCAGTATTTGTTGGATATGTACTAAGTTACCAATTCGTGAATCTACAGTAGTTAAAGCATCTAACTGTCTTCTCAATTCTTTAATTTTGTCTAATTGTGCTTGTGTAATTTGTTTTGCCATAGTTAAAAGTTTTGACCAATATACAAAAAATGTTCTATTTAGAGTTTACATTTTTAATTATTGTTTCCAAAGTATCTAATAACCATTTTATAACTATATTAGTTTGCTGATTAGAACCATAATCAATATCTCTACTGTCTAAGTTTTTAGAAATAGCATCTTTAAATTGAGTAATTATTTGATATTTAACATTGGTATCTATATCCCATGTTCTAATATCGTTTATCATATATTCAATTTTAGATTTGACAAATTGGAAGTTTGTATCATAATTCTGTTGCTTTTGTTGTAAAGCACGTTCTATCAAACCAAGATTATTGGGTTGAATATATTCACCATATTGTCTTGGTTGTCTTTGATATTCAGTAGACTTTAAATCATAGTATTCCCATTGTCGGGTAAGACTATTATACTGTTTATAACCGATAATATTTCCAGAGGAATTAAAATACTCATATCGTTTAGAAAGAGAGTTGTATCTCTCTGTTACGGATTGAGAAAAACTGAATACTCCAAATAAAAGCATTACAGAAACGAAGATTTTTTTCATGACATAAGATGATTTTGGTTTCACCCAGTCCCAAAGTGATGGTTTATAAATACAGAAAAGCGTGGGACTTTGCCGTATTTATCTCTTGCGAGGCTCTGGTAAGCCATTAGGTGAATAAACAGGAAAGCCCACGCCTATAGCATGAGCATTTCACTTATTTATCCTACACCTATTTTTGAATTTACCAGATTCCGCAAGGTAGAATAAAAAGCAAACGCTTTATTTTGTCAATATGTTTAGATTACAAATATAGAAAAAATGAATGTTACAATTGAATAATAAGAAAAAATAAGAGGTGCTTTCACACCCCTTATGAAACCTGTTACTTTTTACAAGATTTAGGTTTACTTCTGTAAAAGTATTTTCTACCGTCTTTAGTAGACTTGTGTACTTTTACGAACTTGTTGGTAGATTTTCTACTCATTGTTTTACAAGTTTTACAATGACAACCACTACCGTGTCATCTTCGGCGAAATGTTTGGATGATTTGCCTATGATGTAGTAATGTAAACCTAAATCAAAAGTAACGAATTTTTAAGAGACTGTTGAAAAGCGGTCTCTTTTATTTGAAATAAAAAAATAACAATCAAATTATATCAGTGTAAACTGGTATATTAATGCCTAAAAAAACATACAATTGTCTAAAAATATTAAATCTTCGAATGATAAGATTACTAAATGATTTAAATCCTCCTCCTAAAATTGGAATCAGTAAAGCCAATCTTATAGACGTGATTAAAAATAAATTTTGTTTTGAAAAAGGGTTTAACCAAAGAATATTTCATTCATTCAAATTCAACTCCAGAGAGCATATTTACTATAATCGTAAATTTAAAAGAGTAACAAATAAATTTGAAGTAATTAAATCAATTTGGAAAGATGAGTAGAAAAAAAAGATATATTCAATATCCAAAAGAAAGAGCAATTTTATCTGACGTTCATCCATATGAGGTTCCGATAACGTTTTCAAATAGGTATTTTTATCGTTTTTTAGTTGAGTATAACGTTTTTGTTCAAGGTAATAAAATTGAGTTTAAAAACAATTTATCTGGTAATGATTTAGATGCATTCAAAGAAATTCTAAAAATTATATTCCATCATGATTATCAATCACCCGATAACGATAACAAATTTAGAAAAATCCCATTTTGTTATCGCATTACACATAAAGAAAAAGATTTTCGTGAGCTTGCCTTAATACATCCAATTAATCAAGTAAAGCTAGTTAAACTTTATGATGATTTTAAGGAATCAATATTGTATTCCTGTTCAATTAGTGATTTTAGTATTAGAAAACCCGTTGATGTTGCGAGGTTTAGTTTTTTTAATGATAAGCTACACCAATTAAATAAAGGTGATAAAAATGATTTTTTAGAATTAAAAGGCAAAGAATATGAGGATTTAAAAACCTTTTTTTCCTATAAAAAATATACAAACGTTTATAAATTTTACGAAGATTACAGATATCATCGAGCAGAAAAAAAATATAATTTTCTTTTTAAATTTGATATTGCAAGATGTTTTGACAGTATTTACTCACATTCAATATCTTGGGCTGTACTTGGTTTAGAAGCAGTTAAAGAAAATATTGATTCCTCTAAAAATAATTTTTCTGGAGTCTTTGATAAATTTGTCCAATATTGTAATTATGGTGAAACTAATGGGATTCTAATTGGACCTGAATTTTCAAGAATATTTGCTGAAATTATTTTACAAAAAATAGATAAAACAGTTGAGGAAATAATAAAATCTAAACACGGACTTATAAATAAAATAGATTACGAGCTGTATCGATATGTTGATGATTATTTTTTATTTTGTGATGATGAAGTTTTAAAGGAAGATATTTTTAAAATTTTTAAACATGAACTAAAATCTTATAAATTATCTATTAATAATTCTAAATCTTTAGAATACTATAAACCAATAATTACGGAGATAACTATTGCTAAAGAAAAAATTAACCAGCTCTTTTCAGAGAATCCTAAATTTTCAATTATTGATTTAGAAAAAGTCCCAAATATAGAAGAAAGAGAACAAGTTGAAGTATTAAATCATAAGTTTTCATTTTTCTTTAATGCTAATAATCTCATAACGCAATATAAAATCTTGATTAAAGAATCAAAGGTCGATTATAAAGATGTTTTAAATTATAGTTTAGCGCTTCTAAATACGATCATCGAAAAGAATTTAGTAAACTTTGAGAGTATATATTTTCAATATAAAATTAAAATTAAATCTGGTGAAATAGAGGATAAGAATGTTATTAATAAATTAGATAAAGTAGAAGAATCCTTTACATCTCATATAGTTAGCTTTATAGATTTTATATTTTTTATTTACTCAGTTTCACCAAGAGTAAATTCAACAATTAAAATAAGTCATATTTTATCTAAAATATTAGCCTTTTACAAAATAAAATATAAATCAGATAAGAAGAAATTTATAATATCAACAAATAACAGACAGCGAGTATTTAAAAAAATTCTAGATGAATCAAGTCTTATAATCAAAAAAAATTTAATTTCAGAATATGCTCAGGTTGAAACGCTGTATCTTTTAACAGTAATTAAGGAATTGGATAGAGAATTTAGAATTCCAGAAGTTCTTTTAGAAAGATTTATTGGCTTTGACCAAGAGAAAAACAAAATTCCTGATTGCAGATTGAATTATTTTTCAATTGTAGTAATATTATTCTATTTAGGACATTCTACAAAATTTGAAAAAATCAAAAATGCCTTAAAAAGTTATATTGTAGAATATATAAAAAGTTTTCCTATTGAAAAACGCAATAAATCTTCAGAATTAACTCATTTGATTCTAGATTTGATTGCTTGTCCATATCTCGAAATTAAGTATAAAAGAAAAATTTTTATAGTTTACAAAGACAGTAAAACATTTAAAGAAGTAATAGAAAGTGTTAGAACATTAAATAAAATATTAGATTTTCAAAAAAGTTATGTAAAATATTGGTTTACTAAATGGGAAAGATTTAATTTAGCAAAAGAATTAGAATACAAGAAAAGCCAAGAGGTTTATTCTTAAAAATATTGTCAATACCGATCTCCAGTTTGGAGTAATTTATTATTTCATTCTAGAATTAAAGTGAGTAATCATTTTCATTCACACACATGTACGTGACAGCATTCCGTAAAGGAAGAAAAAACCAAGCAACCTGAGGAGATGAAGGTTGCTTATTTTTTGATAGCTTAATTTATAATATATTACATGTATACATTATAGTATTTGTTCTCCAGAATTTACAGTATAAAACCAATTTTCCTGCTTTGCAAAGTCTCCCGACTTTGTGCAATAATAATTTAAAACTCAAAAACAGATTTTACAAGCTCTACTTTTAAAACATCCCCCTCGCCTCACCGCGAGGGTTTCCTATTCATAAACTTAACATAATATCCTGACTACAAAATATTTACCGAAAAATAATAACCATTTCAAAATAAATTTTAAATTTGAAAGAATTTAAAAAAACACAAACATTTATGTCTTCAAGATCAGAAATAGGGCACGCCAAAAATGTGGCGAACCTGCAAAAATTAATTCAGCAGATTTCCGTTTATCCCCTTTACAATCCGCCGGTTCCCGAGCTTACCATCGATAGTCTCCAGAACCTGTACACCACTGCCAATGCGAAACTTACGGAAGTCGAGGAAAAGCGCAATGCCAACAAAAATGCCATTGCTCTTCGTCAGGACGCATTCAAAAACCTGAAAACAAACTGTACCCGAATTACCAACCGTTTAGAAATTCTCGGGTTATCACAGGGAACCTTAAATCAGGCAAAATCATTGAACCGCACCATACAGGGGGCAAAAAAGAAGCCTGCTACAACACCCGAGGAAGGCAAAGAAGCACCCAAAATCATTTCCTCTTCCCGACAGTCTTACACCCAGCAAGCTGAAAACTTCGGCATTCTTGTACAGTTGCTCGAAACCATACCCTCCTATACACCAGATGAAGAAGAACTGAAACTATCAACCCTTAATACCTACAAACAATCATTGGTAGCCACCACTCAGGCAGTAGACCAGACCGAAGCAGAACTTAACCTCAAGTTCATTGAAAGAAACAGAATACTGTATGCAGAAGGAACCGGACTCTATCCCATCGTACAGAACGTAAAAAAATATGTAAAAAGTCTTTATGGAGCCACCTCTCCCGAATACAGCAATGTAGCGGCAATTAAACTTTCGATGATAACAGAATAACATCCTTCTAAAGAACAGAGGATTAAAACCAGAAATCTTTTCGTAAAAGTTAACAACTAAAATAAAAATATCCTGACGAATATTCAGTCAGGATATTTTTTATATTTAATTGTCCGTTTATTAACCTAAAGCTTCGACAGGCTCAGCTTGACATCGCTAAAAATCAAGCGTTTAGTATTAGAGGTGTCACACTGAGCTTGTCGAAGTGCCTGTTATAAATAATTGATTTTAATATTAGTGCATATTAATAGGTGTTTAACGGATATTCAATTTTTATATTTTAATCGCTAAAAATTATGTTTGATCAACTGGAATTTATATTCTTCTAACTGTAAACAACATTCCTGCTCCTAAAAGTTATATTCGATCAACCGAAACTTATATTCTTTCAACTGTAAATAATATTCTTGTTCCTGAAAGTTATATTCGATCAACTGAAACTTATATTCTTCAACTGTAAACCATATTATTGCTCCTGAAAGTTATATTCGATCAACTGAAAGTTATATTCGATCAACTAAAACTTATATTTTTCCAACTGTAAACAATATTCTTACTCCTGAAAGTTATATTCGATCACCTGAAACTTATATTCTTTCAACTCTAAACAATATTCTTTTTTCCTTCAATTTAAATTTTAAAGTAAAACGTATACTTCCTCCTTAAACTGCTCCGTAGGAGCAATATCTGTGTAGAAAGACACATCCCCCACAACAACAAAACTCCGAAGGAGTTTAATATCGCCCCTCAGATATCATCACAACGCAATCTGAAACCTCATTTTCCCTATCTCCACCGACAAACCCCATAAAAAAACCACCGGAAATCCGGTGGTTTTCATATCTGTTAATATCAGAATAATCTTAAGCTTCAGATGAAGGATTATTATCTCCCGCAGGTTTTTCACCTTCCGGTCTTCTCTGTCCTTCCGGTCTGTTTGGTCTTTCAGATCTGTTGTTCTGTCCTTCCGGTCTTGGTCCCCTTTGTTCACCTTCTTTCTTCTCAGGTCTTGGAGGTCTTGGCAACAAAACTTTTCTGGAAAGCTTCATTTTCTTACGGTCATCATAACCCATAAATTTCACTTCCACTTCATCACCTTCGTTATAAGGAACTTTGTCTAAACGAGCCCATTCGATCTCAGAAATGTGAAGAAGACCTTCAGTACCTTTAGCAATCGCTACGAAAGCACCGAAATCCATTACCTTCACAACCTTACCTTTGTAAACTTCCCCTACTACAGGAACAAAAGTAATCTCATTGATCTTCGCAATCGCTTCGTTGATTTTTTCTCTGCTGACACCGGAAATTTCGATTCTTCCGATTTCTCCAATTTCTTCAATTGCAATAACAGTATCTGTATCCTTCTGCATTTGCTGAATGATTTTTCCACCAGGTCCGATTACAGCACCGATGAAATCTTTAGGAATTTCCATCATTACCATTTTCGGAGCGTGAGGTTTCACATCTTCTCTTGGAGCAGCAATTGTTTCAGTAATTTTATTTAAGATATGGATTCTTCCGTCTTTAGCCTGTAAAAGCGCTTTCTCCATAATATCCATTGATAATCCCTGGATTTTGATATCCATCTGACAAGCTGTGATTCCGTCTGCAGTTCCTGTTACCTTAAAGTCCATATCACCTAAATGATCTTCGTCTCCTAAGATATCAGAAAGTACCGTGAATTTACCTGATTTTACATCAGTTACCAACCCCATTGCAATACCAGAAACTGGTTTTGTAATCTGAATACCCGCATCCATCAATGCCAATGTTCCGGCACAAACTGTCGCCATTGAAGAAGAACCGTTGGATTCTAAAATATCAGAAACGATACGGATCGTATAAGGATTTTCTTCAGGGATCATATTTGCCAAAGCTCTCTGAGCAAGGTTTCCGTGACCAACCTCTCTTCTTGAAGTTCCTCTCAGAGGTCTGGCTTCACCCGTTGAGAACGGCGGGAAGTTATAATGTAAGAAGAATCTTTCGTCATAGTTTGCCATTACGCTGTCTACCATGTTCGCATCTTTTACCGAACCTAAAGTTACAGCCGTTAAAGATTGCGTTTCACCTCTTGTGAAAATTGCAGAACCGTGAGCTCCAGGTAAATAATCGATTTCGCTCCAGATCGGACGAATCGTTTCAGGATCACGACCATCAAGACGGATTTTATCATTCAAAATCATCTGACGCATCGCTTCTTTTTCCACATCGTGGTAATATACTTTTACGAAAGGAGTTACTCTTTCAAGCTCTTCTGCATCTTCTGCATACTGAGCAAGGAATTCTTCACGGATCGCCTTGAATTTTTCTCCTCTTTCTTCTTTGCCTGAAGGAGTTTTCGCTACTTCATATACTTTATCGTAAGTTTCTTTCCAAACTTTTTCACGGATTTCCTCGTCATGAGTTTCGTGAGAATATTCTCTTTTCGGGAATGATTTTCCTACTTTTTCAGCTAATCTTTCCTGAGCTTCAACTTGTTTTTTAATTTCAGCGTGAGCGAAAGTGATTGCTTCCAGCATTTCCTGCTCAGAGATTTCTTTCATTTCACCTTCCACCATTACGATAGAATCTTTAGTAGCTCCCACCATAATATCAAGATCAGAATTCTTAAGATCTTCGAATTTAGGATTAATAGAAAGCTCACCGTCAATTCTTACCACTCGTACTTCAGACATCGGTCCGTTGAAAGGAATATCTGTAATGGCAATCGCTGCAGACGCCGCCAAACCTGCTAAATCATCAGGAATCGACTGTCCGTCATAAGAAATTAATGAAATCATTACCTGAACTTCCGCATGGAAATCTTCAGGGAACAAAGGTCTCAAAACTCTGTCTACCAAACGCATCGTAAGGATTTCCTGATCAGATGGTCTTGCTTCTCTTCTGAAAAAGTTTCCTGGGATTTTACCGCCTGCATAGAATTTTTCTCTGTAATCTACTGTTAAAGGTAAAAAATCTACACCGGGATTGGCTTCTTTGTTGGCTACAACAGTTGCTAAAAGCATTGTTCCGCCCATTTTTACGACTACAGATCCGTCAGCTTGCTTAGCTAATTTCCCTGTTTCAATTGTGATTTCTCTGCCGTCTGCAAGAGTAATCAGCTCTGTAATTGCTTGAGGTACACTCATAAATTGTTTTGTGTTGTACTCCGTATTGAGTACTTTAATTAATTATATTTCGTCTAAATTTTCGTTTGCAAAGATAATGTATTATAATGATTTTTTTAAATTTTTGTCTGTAAAATCTTACCCATCTATCCCATAATTTCCATATATTCTGCACCGAAAACCACTTCTGATTACGAAAACAAAAAAGCAACCTCTTTCGAGATTGCTTTTTATGTGAAAATCTTTGTAGATTATTTTCTTAAACCTAATTCAGCAATAATTGCTCTGTATCTTGCGATATCCTTATTTTTAAGGTAATCTAATAAACTTTTTCTTTTACCTACCAGTTTCACCAAAGATCTTTCTGTGTTGTAATCTTTGTGATTGCTCTTTAAATGAGCAGAAAGGTGGTTGATTCTGAAAGTGAAAAGTGCAATTTGCCCTTCAGCAGTTCCTGTGTCCTGTGCAGATTTTCCGTGTTTTGCGAAAATTTCCTGCTTTTTTTCTGTTGTTAAGTACATTCCAATATTGTTTAATGATTATTATGTAACGGGTGCAAAAGTACGACTATTTTTTTATTCTGCCAACATTATTGATTTCATTTATTGATTTTGATAGAAAAAAATGTTAAAAATTTCTTAAAAAAATTATGCTACCCCACTAAAAGGCAGTAATTTTGCATACGAATTTAGTGATGAGAAAATTAATAACATTTACCACCTTTACTTTAGCTCTTTTTGCAGGTTTTTCTTTATTAAAAGCTCAGAAAAGCCATGAAAACAAGATCAAAAAAGTTTTATATTTCAATCCTGAGGTAGAACCCGACCTTCAGGAAATTAAAGAACCTACCAATACAGCTTTCTTCAGCGCAGTTTCTGATAATTTAAGCGAAAGAAAAAACAAAATGCTGAGAACGGAAACCCAGATTTCTTTTGACAGCATAGACAAGCAGACCGTTTGGGATTACTGTAAAAACAACGATGCCGATTTTGCCATTGTTCCGAAAGTAAAATATTTCAAAGTAGGAATCGGAAAATATGTTTTTTCCAATCAGGTCGTGGTAAGCATGAAACTATTTGATGCAGAAGGCAATCTGGTTACCGAAACGGATTATGACACGTATAAAAAGAACATGAGATTGCTTGGTTCCACTGTAAATTCTGTAAAAATAGGAACCAACGGAGCCATCAAAGGAATTTTAAAACAGCTAAAAAAAATTAAACCTTCTGCAGAATCCGGATTTTAATTTCCGGCAGTTAAAACTATTATGCAAATCATTGAATCTTATAAAATTAAATTCATCCCTGTGTGAATAATTAAAAATATTTTATTAATTTAGTCTGAAACAATTCATTCAAACTATCTCAATTGAAATTTCTTAGCATTTGCAGTTTTTGCAGGTGCTTTTTTTATTGAATTGTTTTTATTTAAATATATTCATCAGTAATCCAACATATTAAAATCATATAATTTTCAATTATAGGTGAATAATTAAAACCTTTTTTGTATTTTTAGCTTACATTAAATCTAAATAATATGAAAAATTCAAACCTGAAAAAGCTCACCAGAAAAGAGCAGGAAAAGATCAACGGCGGAGGTCTTCAGAAATGTCATTACCATTTTGAATGTCCGGGCGGATCCTGCTGTCAAAATGTTTGTGTCTACTACAACTGTCCGGAAGTTTAACCCCAAAAGATTATTATGAAAAATTTAAAGAAACTAACGAGAAAGGAGCAGGAGAAAATCAATGGAGCCGCTTTGGTACAGTGTACGAAAGACTCCCACTGCTTCGGCGGATATTGCTGCAATTATGCGTGTTATATGTATGCCTGCATTGAACCTTAGTGTTTGAGAATGTATACTGAATAATAAAATTCAGCAGACGAAAAAAAACAATAATTTATTACTTTTAAAATTTAATTTTTTTCAAAGCATTCGTTTTTGCGGATGCTTTTTTATTTTCAGAAATTTAAATAATCCTTAAATTTTGCAGTTCTTTGGGCAATTTTAAAAATTTGGGCTATTTTTGCACTACTCTTAAAAATTTGACGTTTTGAATTCTAAAGACGAACTTATCTTCAACCCTGCCGATATTGCCGAAACTCTTAGCGAACTTCACGCGGACGAGAGGCTTTTGGCATTCCTGAAAGTTCCGAAAGAATACAAAGCAGATGTTTTTTCGCATCTTGATCCCGATTTTCAGGAAGAAACGATCAGAAGTATCGGGAGCGATGAGGTTTCAGAAATCCTGAATGCGATGACTCCGGATGACAGAACGGCTCTTTTTGAGGATTTTCCGGACGAGCTTATCAAGTATTCTATCAATCATCTTAATCCGCAGGAACGCAGAATTGCCCTTAAATTATTAGGCTACGATTCAGATTCTATTGCCCGTCTGATGACGCCTTATTACATCCAGATCCGTAAAGAATGGACGATTAAAAGATGTCTTCAGCAGATTAAAAAAGTGGGAAGTAAGGTAGAGACGATGAATTATCTCTACGTTGTGGACGAAAGAAACCGGCTGATCGATGATATTGCTCTGGGAAGTCTTTTGTTGGCAGAAGAAGAAACTTTGGTTTCAGAAATTACGGATAATCATTTTGTTGCGATTACCACAACGACGACTAAAGAGGATGCGGTACAGTATTTCGAAAAGTATGACCGTGCTGCGCTTCCTATTATTACTGAAGCCGGAGTTCTGGTAGGAATTGTAACGATTGATGACATTCTCGACCAGATTGAGCAACAGAATACGGAAGATATCCAGAAATTCGGGGGATTGGAAGCTTTGGACGTTCCTTATACGCAGACTTCTCTTATCGAAATGGTAAAAAAGAGAGGAATGTGGCTGATTATTTTATTTTTCTCTGAAATGCTTACGGCTTCGGCGATGGGTTATTTTGAGGATGAAATTCAGAAAGCGGTTGTTCTCGCACTTTTTGTTCCTTTGATTATTTCCAGTGGAGGAAATTCCGGTTCACAGGCTGCAACTCTGATTATCAGAGCGATGGCACTTCAGGAAATTACTTTAAAAGACTGGTGGTATGTGATGAGAAAAGAAATTTTCACAGGTTTATCACTGGGCGGAATTTTAGGGATCATCGGTTTCCTGAGAATTATGATCTGGCATAAAGCAGGTTTTTTCGACTATGGAATTCACTGGGCTTTTGTTGGATTAAGTGTAGGCGTTTCTCTGGTGATGATCGTACTTTGGGGAACACTTTCGGGTTCTATGGTTCCTTTCATTCTTAAAAAATTAAAACTCGATCCGGCAACTTCTTCCGCTCCTTTTGTGGCAACGTTGGTGGATGTAACAGGATTAATCATTTATTTTTCGGTCGCAGGACTTTTCTTAACGGGCAAACTTTTGTAATTTTAGGCGACATCTAAAATATTACAATGAAGGTAGTTTCTTTGGTTCCCTCGATTACGGAGGCTTTATTTGATTTGGGTTTAACGGAAAAAGAAGTGGTCGGAAGAACGAAATTCTGTATTCATCCCGCTGAAAAGGTAAAAAATGTAACGGTTATCGGCGGTACAAAAAATATCAATATTGAAAAAATAAAGGCTTTACAGCCTGATCTTATTTTAGCCAATAAGGAAGAAAACGTAAAAGAACAGGTGGAAGCTTTAATGCAGGACTTCAAGGTAATTGTCACCAATGTTGAAAATATTGAGGACAATTATTATATGCTTAAAAATTTAGGCAAAATCTTTCATCAGGAAGAAAAAGCACAGCTTTTTAATCTTAAAATCTATGATGTTCTCAACCACGCAAAAATTGAATCTCCCATAAAAGTTGCCTACTTAATCTGGAATAATCCTTATATGACGATAGGTTCCGATACTTTTATTCATAAAATTCTGGGTGAGATCGGTTTTGAAAATATTTTTAAAGATCGGAAACGTTATCCTGTGATTCAGACGGAAGATCTTGCGGAAGCAGAACTCATAATGCTTTCTTCTGAACCGTTCCCTTTTAAAGAGAAACATATTAAGGAACTAAAGAAGTTTTATCCTGATAAAAAAATAATGATTGTAGACGGAGAGGCGTTTTCGTGGTACGGAACGCACATTGCGAAGTGTGAAAATTATTTTAAGGAACTTATTTCTGATCTTAAACACGAATTTCACTAATTTTTTCACGAATGGCACTCACTCTTTTTTTATAAATTTTCTAAGTTTTGGCTGATGTCAATTATTCATTTGTTTATGAAAACGGACTAAAGTCCGTTTCTATTGATCCCATTTCGAAAGGAAATTTTGATCTATCCTATCATACAAAAGACTCCGGCTCTTCGAGCCGGAGTCTTATATTTTTAACACTTTAAAAGCAAGATTTTTACAAAATTTTAGAAACTTCGTTACACAGCCATTCCAATAATTCTCTGTCTTCTTCTGTAAAAGGATCAATCGTATGAGAATCAATATCGATCTGACCGATATTCTGTCCGTCTTTGAAGATTGGAACTACAATTTCCGCTTTGGTATCGATAGAACAGCTTAAATAATTACTTTCTTCATGTACATCGGGAACAACAAACGTTTCATTGGAAACAGCAACCTGACCACAGATTCCTTTACCGTAAGGAATGATGGTGTGATCTGTCGGAGCTCCAACGTAAGGTCCCAGTTTCAACTCATCTTTATCTCCGTTTTTGAAATAAAAACCCGTCCAGTTGAAATAGGATATTTCCTGATCCAAAAGGTGACACACTTTCTGAAGTTTCTCTTCTGTATTATGTTTCGGACTTTCAAGAATAGACGAAAGTCGTTTTTTTAATTCTGACATTTTTTTACTGTTTTAAGAAAATTGTTTTAAGGAAAGTTCTTCTTTGTAGCCGAACATTCCACGCTCTTTTATCATCTCTGCCACTCCTTCCGGAAGCTGATTTTCCCATCCTTTCATATTGCATCCGATTTTCTTCAGGATATCTCTGGAATAAATTTCCAAAAATTCCGGATTATAATTGGTAATATCTACAATACGGTTGTTATGCTTGAAATATTTGTAAAGTTCCTTAAGGTTTTCTTCCACTTTAAGGTTATCGGAATCCAGTAATTCGTGAGTTTCCGGATCTTTATATGGATACAGATACACTCTCATCCCGTTTCTGAAAAATTTCCCGAAAGCTTCCAGAATTCCTCCTGATAAATTTTTATAATATTTTTCGTCGAATACCATCAAAAGATTATTCACGCCCATTGCAACGCCGATTTCTCCGCTTGTATAGGAAGCAAAATAATCGATCAGTCGGTAATATTCAGAATAATTAGATACGATTACGGTATATCCTAATTTGCCGAGAACATCTACTCTGTCGAGAAAATCTCTTTCATTGATGTCTCCGTCGGCGCGAAGGTTTGAAATGGTAATTTCTATTAAAACTTCGGTTTCATCCTCAGTACAGGTTACTTCTTTCATGAACATATTGAGTCCGTTCTGAAGCATATCAATGTTCACCTTCGTTACAGGTCTGAAGCTTCCTCTTACCGCAAAAATGTTTTTCTTATACAGAATATCTGCAGGAAGCATATTATTCCCTTCCGAATTGAAAATCACGGCATCCGTCATTCCGTTTTTAACCAACTGTAAAGACATCAGTCTGTTATCCACATACGCAAAAGCAGGCCCGCTGAAATCGATCATATCAATTTCAAGATTGTCTTTTGCAACGTCGTCGTATAAAGATTCAATTAAATTTCTAGGATTGTCGTAGTAATGAAAGGCTCCGAAAATAAGATTTACCCCCAGATTTCCAAGGGTTTCCTGCTGCAAAGTGGCATCATTTTCCTTGAACTTTACGTGAATAACGATTTCATTATAATCTTCGTTCTCCTTTACCTGAAAACGGATTCCAACCCAGCCGTGACCTTTAACTGTTTTATCAAAATTGATGGTGGTAACAGTGTTGGCGTAAGAAAAATATTTTCTGTTGGGATTGCTTTCTCTTGAAATTCTTTCTTCGATAAGAGCGACTTCATAGCGAAGCATTTTTCGAAGTCTGTTTTGGGTAACGTATCTGTTTTTTACCTCTTTTCCGTAGATGGCATCACTAAAATCTTTGTCGTAAGCCGACATCGCCTTAGCAATTGTACCGGAAGCTCCCCCTGCTCTAAAAAAGTGTCGGACTGTCTCCTGCCCTGCTCCAATTTCTGCGAAAGTACCATAAATAGTAGGATCTAGATTAATTGTTAATGCTTTTTGTTTAGGAGTTAGTTTCTGATACATTAGGACATTAAATTTTTCGTAAATTTACCAAAATTAAACCAACCTCAAAAGAAAATGAAGTTGAAATTTTTAGGAACGGGAACTTCGCAGGGTGTTCCTGTGATTGGCTGCACTTGTGAAGTGTGTACTTCAGGTAATCCCAAAGACAGTCGTCTTCGGTCTTCTGTGATGGTAACCACCGATGAAGACAAAAAAATCCTTATCGACTGCGGACCCGATTTCAGGCAGCAAATGCTTACCAATCAGGAAGATCGTGTAGATATTGCATTGCTTACTCACGAACATAATGACCATGTTATCGGTCTGGATGATATGCGTCCCCTTATTTTTAAAACAGGAAAAGATATTCCTTTGTACTGTTCTTCAAGAGTTGCCGACGAAGTTAAAAACCGTTTTCCTTATGCGTTTGCGGACGAAAAATATCCCGGAGCTCCGGCTTTTGAACTTCATGAAATTGAAAATAACCCTTTCACAGTTGTAGATACAGAAATTATCCCGGTTGAGGTCATTCATTTTAAAATTCCCGTTTTCGGTTATAAATTTAAAAAACTGGCTTATATAACGGATGCCGGATTTATTTCTGAAACGGAAAAAGAAAAATTAAAAAATCTCGATGTCTTGATTTTAAACTGCATCCGGAAGTCTGATCCTCATCCTGCTCATTTTATTTTACCTGATGTTATTAAGTTATTTGAAGAACTGAAACCCGAAAAATTATTTTTAACCCACATCAGTCATCATCTGGGATTGCATGACGTTGAAGATAAACTACTTCCATCCGGAATGCACCTTGCCTACGATGGTTTGGAGATTATTTTTTAAAATTTTTCTTTGAAAAACTTTGGAGTATAAAGAAAAGTTTCTATATTTGCACACCGATTCAAAACAAGGTAACACACTTGCCCAGGTGGCGGAATTGGTAGACGCGCTGGTCTCAAACACCAGTTCTTAGGAGTACCGGTTCGATCCCGGTCCTGGGTACAAAAAAACCTCTGAAATCATTTGATTTTCAGAGGTTTTTGATTTTTTAGGGTGATCAAAAAAAATCAATCTTAAAACTTTCCAATGCAAAAGAGCCTGCCCAAATCTCAGGGCAAACTCTTTTTATTAAAATCTAAAAAAACTTTTCTTATATTAAAGTTAGGTTCGGGTAAATTCAAAAACCGGTGAGTGTTATTATTGTACTAAAACATTATTATTTTCAGACTCCTTCATAATATCACGATCTTCGTGTTCTGAAAATTCTTCAAACAATTCGTAGCGTGGTTTTGATAGTGAACTTAAAAAAGTAATGGTTGTAGGATTTCCCTTTTCATTTACTTTTACAACAATAGATGTACAGCAGGGTGAAGCATTGAAATAATTTTCAAATCTTCTGCCGCATTTAAAGCATTCTGTAACAATGATTTCCTGTGTTTCGAAATTTTCCATGGTAAATGTGTGTTTTTTTGTGGAACAGCCCATTAAAGAGCTAAATATATTTTTTCATCAAATAATTGTGTTTTCAGAATTTAAACTTATGTCTCAGTCTCTACCTGTATCTTATTGAACAAAGAAACTTTGTACAATGCATCAATAACAGCTTCGTCTTGTAACTTCCTGTTCTTAACTTTTCTTATGTAATCGGGATCTTTAGATTTTTTCAGTAAAATATTTACAGAACCTGTGTAGCGCTTTGGAAGCCATCGATTAATAAAATCAAATGTTTCATTAATACTGTTCTGATAGGGATATATCAATTTGCTCATACAAATAAATATTTTGTTTAACCTTTTTTCGTAATTTTGTGTTTCTCTCTTTGGGAGAATTATGAAACAAATATACAAATATATATTTAAAAACAATAATTAATTGAAATTTTAACAATTATTTATTAATTAAAATTAAAAAGAAGAAATTATTCGATATGAAAATTCACGAGAAGTTACGCGAGTACAGCAAATCAAAAGGAGAAACTTTGAGAGAACTCGCAGACGAATACGGCATGACTCCACAGGCGATCCAGCTTTATTTTGCAGGAAAAAATGCAATCCCACTCAATTTTCTGGTTTGGTACTTAGAAAAACATCCGGATCTGGATCTGTATGCACTTTTTGATAAGAACAGAGAAAGCATTGTTTCTGAGCCGAAAGCACCTTATAATAAAAAAACTAAAAAACAGGAACTTATAGATCGTATTGTGGAGATTCTGCAAAAAGAAATGTAATATTCTCTAAAGATTAATCATCAAAAAACATCAACCGGAAAAATTAACATAAAATAGTCTTTCCGGTTTTTATTTTTCTGTAACTGAGGAAATTGAAGACCGACAGTACTTTTGGTAATTAAAACAAAATTAGTTTTCCTCTTTTTAACAATTTATTTATCTTCGCACCTCGAAATTTAAAAAACTTAGTTGCTCAAAAAATCACAAATATGACGAATGCTTCTCATAAACTGATTCCTATGACAGATTTTGTCATCGAGTATTATTCCCATGAAGGATATGCAGACCTTCAGACGCTTAAACTCATGAACAATTATGCCAATCTTTTGAAAAAGGAGCTTACTTTAGGAATGTTTGTTCCCGTAGATTCTTCAGGTGAAATCCTGAAAGAACCCAAGAACTACGAATCCTGGAAATCTCTCGAGCACAATTCCAGAAAGAGAAACGACGAAGAAAGCAAGGCCTTCGAAGAATATAAAATCTATCAGAAAGCCGAAAAAAAATGCCTTTTCGAAGGATTTAAAATTGCTTACAACGGATATTCTGTGGTGAGAATCGTTGCTTCTTACAATACTTCAATCGAACTTTCGTTCAATAAAAACGAAAAGACATTCCAAAACCTCAAAGACATTGAATCTCTTACTTCTTTTGATGAAATTTATCTGAACAATGCTGCATTGAAGAAAATTGGTATACAAAAATAACCCTCAATTAGCTTCCGGTTCTACTCTTTCACCGCTTTTCCGTACACATCCAAAGCTCTTTTTCTCGCAAAAGTATGCTCCACAATTGGTTCTGCGTTCATATCTTTTTCGGAAAGCCATGTTTTGATGTATTTTAAATCTTTATCGAATTTTTTAGTCTGTTCAGAAGGATTGAAAACCCTGAAATAAGGCGCCGCATCGCAGCCGCATCCTGCAGCCCATTGCCAGTTTCCGTTGTTGGAGGACAACTCGTAGTCCAGAAGTTTTTCTGCAAAATAGGCTTCACCCCATCTCCAGTCGATTAAAAGATGTTTGGTAAGGAAACTCGCGACAACCATTCTTACCCTGTTGTGCATAAAGCCGGTTTCGTTAAGCTGCCTCATTCCTGCATCTACAATTGGATAACCGGTGTTTCCGTCACACCATTTTTTAAATTCTTTTTCATCATTTCTCCATTCGATCTTATCATATTTTTCTTTGAAAGACTGATTCACTACTTTTGGGAAATGATACAAAATCTGCATAAAAAATTCTCTCCAGATCAGTTCATTCAGCCAGACTTCATTGTGCTTCTGTGCAAATTCCACGCATTTTCTTACAGAGATAGTTCCGAAACGAAGGGCAATTCCTAAACGGGTTGTATGATCCAGTGCAGGAAAATCCCTGTACTGATCGTAATCATCAATAATCGTTTTTTTCAGTGAAGGCTTTTTAAATTCCAGATCTGTTTTTTCAAAGCCTAAATCTTTAAGCGTTAAAAATTTTGAAGATGAATATTGATGAAATTTTGAAAAATCGAGCTCCATTTTTTTGAAGGTGACAGACTTGAAATTTTCTTTCCATTTTCTTGAATAAGGAGTGTAAACGGTGTAAGGTTTACCGTCATTTTTTACCACATCATCCTTTTCGAAAATCACCTGATCTTTAAAATCCTGAAATTTAATATCACTTTTTTTAAGCAGATCCTTTATTTCTTGGTCTCTTTTTATTGCCTGCGGCTCATAGTCCCTGTTGCAGAAAACCGTATCAATTTCAAAATCTTTAATCAATTTTTTGAAAGCTTCAACAGGCTTATCGTGAAAAACGGTTAATCCACTTTTATGTTTTTTAAGCTCAGTATGAATTTCTTCTAAAGCCTGATAAAAATAATCTACTCTTCTGTCTGATTTATCTTCAAGCTTATCAAGAATTTCCTTATCAAAAATAAAAACCGGAACTACTTTTAAGCCGGCTTCAAGTGCATGAAACAATCCTGTATTATCTTCCAGTCTGATATCTCTTCTGAACCAGAAAATATTTACTTTTTCTTTTTTAGACATAATGATTTGTTAACCCTGTTTTCTCTACAAAAATCAGACTAATTTTTCTAATTGTAAAGAGATTGTATTTAATTTATAATTTATTTTTACCATTAAGAAATTAAGCCTCTTTAGCTTAAAAAACTTAATAAAAGTAAATGTGTTGATTCCTTAATTATAATCAGTTTAACTAACTTAAATTCTTAATGTTAAATTTAAGAATAAACAAAGTTTATTTTAGAGTTTAAAATTTTTTTGAAATAAAAATATTCTTATTGGAAAACGCAAAGACGCAAGATTTTATTAGCCTTAAATCTTTAAGGCGCAAGAAAATCAAAGATTTTCAATAAGGATTGATGTTTAATTTTATCGCAGATAAAATTTTTGCGCCTTAAGATAAGACAGTATTTAAATAATATTTTGCGTCTTTGCGATGGTTACAGCTATTAAGTTTAAACATCCTATGTTACTTTCCAAATTTTAAAAGTTAATTTTTTTCTTTTTTTAAATATAATTTGGTTGATATTT
>NZ_MVAG01000089.1 GCF_002177115.1 Chryseobacterium mucoviscidosis
CAGCACAGCAACCATAGCGGGACTTAAAACAAAATTCGGATACAGTACGCCTGCCGCAAGAGGTATTGACACAAAGTTGTACCCAACCGGCCAGATCAGGTTCTGTACCATCTTTTTGTAGGTAAGTTTGCCGAAGTCAATAAGTTTGACCACATCAATCGGGTCACTGTCTACCAATATGATATACGCTGTTTCGGCAGCCACGTCCGTACAGGAACCCACGGCAAATCCAACATCTGCCTT
>NZ_MVAG01000199.1 GCF_002177115.1 Chryseobacterium mucoviscidosis
TTTCTTCAAGCATAAGAGGCAATACGCTTGTCCTTCATCACTATGAACATAATACTTGACAGCAACCGAGAACTCAACTCCCATTATAAAAAACGTATCGATTGTTGTCCTTCATCACGAAGATAATAAATTTTGAAAGAAATTAACAAAAAAAGTATTGAAATAAGTTTTGAAAGATAAGTTTTAATTCATCACGAAGATAATATGTTTTGAGCGGCGTTGAGGGGGGGGGTGTTGGGGGGG
>NZ_MVAG01000196.1 GCF_002177115.1 Chryseobacterium mucoviscidosis
ACAGTATTCCTATATCATCGCAGCGTATTCTGCTGCTTATACGGTCATGCAACCGGTAGCGGGTTATGTACTGGATGTGCTGGGTACGAAAATCGGTTATGCAATGTTTGCTGTACTGTGGGCCGTGTTCTGTGGTGCAACCGCGCTGGCAGGTAGTTGGGGTGGCCTGGCGGTTGCTCGTGGTGCGGTCGGTGCCGCGGAAGCCGCGATGATTCCGGCGGGTCTGAAAGCCAGCTCCGAAT
>NZ_MVAG01000242.1 GCF_002177115.1 Chryseobacterium mucoviscidosis
AAGGCTTGTCTCGTTTTATCCGTATGATTGACCAAGTCCTAGAAGCCCAGCACGATCTCGCAAGCGTAGCCGTCGCACCGCCTAAAGATGCCGTGGAACTTATGACCATTCACAAGAGCAAAGGATTGGAATTTCCTTACGTCTTTATCCCCAATATGGATCAGGACTTCAACAAGCAAGACTCGATGTCAGACGTTATTCTCAGTCGTCAAAATGGGCTTGGTGTCAAATACATTGCCAAC
>NZ_MVAG01000244.1 GCF_002177115.1 Chryseobacterium mucoviscidosis
AACCACGAAACTTTGGCAGTTATCCCGATCAAGAGCAGAGAGCTTTTCGGCTCCGAGTCTGGTACAGACCATCAGAAACTGATCGGCAGGCGTTACTCCGTGGGGAACGGTGGTAACTGCGGAAGAGAAGACTACTTCAAGCGACGTTAATGCAGAAGGAATGAAAGATTACGGATGGTTGCTAGAAATAGATACGGCAACCGCTCAGGTCATTTCACAGAATAAAGACGGATCTAAAGGAA
>NZ_MVAG01000247.1 GCF_002177115.1 Chryseobacterium mucoviscidosis
CCCCCCCCACACCACCCCCCCCCGCTCTCCTCCATCACGAATATAATAATTTTTGCCAGAAATTCCCAACTTAACGTCTTTCTGTAAACCACTCTATTCCGTTGTCCTTCATCACGAAGATAATAATTTTTGAAAGCAATTCACAACAAACCTGCAGAGATGTGATCAAAATATACAGTTGTCCTTCATAACGAAGCAAATAATTTTTGAAAGAAATTCAAAACTGCCGGTGTGACAGGAGA
>NZ_MVAG01000248.1 GCF_002177115.1 Chryseobacterium mucoviscidosis
GGCAGAGGTCCGGCTGCGCTATGAATACGACGGGACCACGTTTCTTGTGGCGGAGGCAACATTAGAGGAGATGTAAGAAGGGCGTGAAATGCGGGAACCATCATGATTGTCAGACTGACTGGGAAAAGAGAAAACTAAAAAGCCGCTAAGAGCGGCTTTTTAGTTTTCATTATTCGCTTTCATGGATTTATTAGCTGGCGTGTCCCTTTACGACAGTTTGCCAATGTTTGTTTGACCCGGAT
>NZ_MVAG01000190.1 GCF_002177115.1 Chryseobacterium mucoviscidosis
TTTTGCCTTGTTGATGGCTTGTCTGGTCGCAAGGTCCTGGCTTGCACGCTTTAGCGAAAGGTGCCATGATTGCGCGAATTTTCTCCTCTCTGTACGGAGTTTGCCCGATGCACGCCACCTCCTTACATTCTCTCGCTTATCGCCGTTTCGCGCGAAACTCCTCCCTTTTTCTGCTCATGCGGTGAAGTTAACGCACGCTCACTGCAGGACAACAGTAAAATCAGAGCGTTTCTGCTTTTAC
>NZ_MVAG01000249.1 GCF_002177115.1 Chryseobacterium mucoviscidosis
CTACCGCCATGGAAGCAACACTGTTCCCTTTTTCATCTGTAACATGAATTCTTTCCGCCTCCGGATAAACAATCGGTATCAAGCTGCCTTCAGGGTTGCTTTGTTCTGTTATAATAATAATTTGTGAACGATCCACTAGGACATCGTTAATCTTGAGCGTGTACCCCTGATCTACAATTTGAATTTCCGGGTTAATGACAAGATCATGTGGTTTCAGACGTTTGTAATCGTCCGTCAAATA
>NZ_MVAG01000251.1 GCF_002177115.1 Chryseobacterium mucoviscidosis
CATAGCAATGAGTAATCCGATCCTGTCCTGGCGTCGCGTGCGGGCGCTGTGCGTCAAAGAGACGCGGCAGATCGTTCGCGATCCGAGTAGCTGGCTGATTGCAGTAGTGATCCCACTGCTACTGCTGTTTATTTTTGGATACGGCATTAACCTCGACTCCAGCAAGCTGCGCGTCGGGATTTTACTGGAACAACGTAGCGAAGCGGCGCTGGATTTCACCCACACCATGACCGGTTCGCCC
>NZ_MVAG01000024.1 GCF_002177115.1 Chryseobacterium mucoviscidosis
TAAAACTAAATATATTCATCTTAAACAATTGACTATACGCAAATTTACTAAATTTAGGTGAAATTACGGATATTCAAAAAAAATTTAAACAGACTCTTATGATAAAAAAAATCGGTCATTTTTTGATCGATTTTTTATTGTATGTGTTCATTTCGATTTAAAAACAGAGGAATTTAAAACAAAAACTAAAATTCTACCATCCTCCTGAAGCACCACCGCCTCCGAAACTTCCGCCTCCTCCGAAGCCGCCAAAACCGCCTCCTCCTCCGCCGGAACTTCCACCACCAAATCCACCTCCGCCAAAGCTGCCTGGAAAAGGGAAAAATCCACCCGGATAATTTCTGCGGCCTCTTCTGGAAAGGATCACATCGTCATCATCATAATTTCCGCCGCCTTTTCCTCCTCCTTTGTTTCCGAAAAGGATGGCAATAATGATGAAGATAACAAATGCAATAATGATAATTTTAAAAATACTTCCGTCTCCATTTCCGCTTTCACGATTGTTCAAAGGTTTAAATTTCCCCTGAACCGCTTCCATAATTGCCGATGTTCCTCCGTTGATACCTTCGTACCACTCGCCTTGCTTAAAATGGGGGGTAACAATATAGTCTAAGATCTGTCCTGCAACAGATGCGGTAAGGTATTGTTCCACCGCTCTTCCCTGTTGGATAGCCATCGTATGATCTTCCGTTGCAATAAGAAAAACGATTCCGTTATCCACATCTTTTTTTCCGATCCCCCATTTCTCGCCAAACATCGTTGCCAGAAAATTAATGTCTTCTCCTTTTGTGGAAGGAATAATAACCACTTCAATCTCTGTAGAGGTAGAATCTGCAAATGCGATCAGTTTTTTATTAAGCGCATCTTTTTCCTCCTGCTTCAGAAGATTGGCATCATCATAAACAGGATACAGAACGTCTGGTTTTGGGGGAATGGTATATTGTGCCGATACAAAAGTGTAAAAGCATACCAGTAAAAATGAAAAAACTATTTTAAGAGAACGTAATTTCATTAGGAAGTTCGTTGTGGTTTTCTCCTGTTACAGGAAAATATTTTTTTAGTTCCAGACCGGTTTCCAGAATTCCGCTTTTTAAAGCCTGATAATAATTTCCTTTGGCAAATTCAGACGTAATATAGTCGTGCAGATGATCCCAGTAAGATTGGCTTACTTTTGCATGAATTCCGGTATCTCCGATGATGGTAAGATATTTCTGTTCGAAATTGACATGAAAAAGCACCGCATTTCTTTCTTTGGTTTTGTTCAGGCATAACTCTTCAAAAACTTTGAAAGCAATTTTTGCATTGTCTTCATCCGTATTTGAATCGATATGCACTCTGATCTCGCCGGTAGAATGCTCTTCTGCTGACTGAATAGCTTCCACAAGGGAAGCTATCTGCTGATTTGTTAAGAAACTGGTTGCCATTATTCTGAGAATACTTCAGGTGCCTTTTCTGCTCCTGCTTCCGCTTTGAACAAAGGTTTTTCTTTAAAGTTGGTGAAATTCGCCAGAATATTATTCGGGAATTGCTTTATAGATACATTATAATCTTTTGCTGCATCATTGTAGTAAACAGTTTCTGTTCTGATGCTGTTTTCTATCGCGATATACTCTCTCTGGAAATTAATGTATTGCTGATCTGCTTTTAAATTAGGATAAGATTCCACCACTGCCATCAATCTGCTTAAAGCTCCGGATAATTCTCCCTGTGCAGCCTGAAATTTAGCAATATCCTGCTCAGTCATATTGGTAGGATCAATATTGATAGAAGTTGCTTTGGAACGTGCCTCAACAACTTTCGTTAAGGTTTCCTGCTCGAATTTGGAATAAGATTTTACCGTTCTTTCAAGATTCGGGATAAGATTTGCTCTTTTCTGATAAACTGTTTCTACGTTAGACCATTTTGCATTAACCGTCTGTTCTTTGTCTACAAAGCTGTTGTAGCCGTTTTTGCCCCAGAAGAAAATAACTGCGACAATAATAAGAAGAGCGATACCAATAGTTCCTGCGCTCAGACAACCTTTATTTTTCATAGTTTGAATTTTTTTAATATGTTTTGTGCTAACCAAATATACAAATTATGTGCTAATTTTGTAAAAATTTATTTTAATGACAACAATTGTGGTGGCAATGGGAGAGAAGAACGAAATTGGTTTTGAAAATCAGTTGCTTTGGCATCTTCCGAAAGATCTGAAACACTTTAAAGAAATCACTTCGGGGCATCCGGTGATCATGGGAAGAAAGACATATGAAAGTATCGGGAAACCGCTTCCCAACCGTACCAATATTGTTGTGTCCAGAAAAACCGACTGGTTCGAAGAAGGAATTTTAATCGTCGGAAGCATCAAAGAAGCCGTAAAATTCGCTAAAAAAATTGACGAAGAAGTTTTCATCATCGGAGGTGGTAAAATCTATGAACAGACGATGGATGTCGTTGATAAACTGGAAGTAACTTTGGTAAAAACAGATCTTGAAGCAGATACTTTCTTTCCAAAGATCGATCCAAGGATCTGGAAAAAAACAGAGGAAATCTGCCATGAAAAAGACGAAAAAAACCAGTATGATTTCTGTTTTCAAACGTTTGAAAGAGTTTAATGTTTAAAGTTCTCAGTTCAGGATTTAATACAAAACTTTAGACTCTGAACCTTAAACTTTGAATCTTAAATTTCTTATCTTTGCACTTCTAAAATTTAATAATGAATAAATATATAAAAATTGCAGTTGCGGCGGTTCTTATTCTTTTAGGACTGTATATGATGTTCTTTACGAGAAACTTAGGCTGGGGAATCGTTGTGTTCCTTCTGGCTGCAGCACCTATTCTGCTTTTCTTTAAAAATGAATATATTCTTTTGGCTTTCTGGCAATTAAGAAAGCAAAATATGGAAAAAGCAGGTGAGTGGCTTAAAAATATTACAGATTACAAAAACCAGCTTCATAAAACGCAGTATGGATATTTTCACTATTTAATGGGATTAACTCAAGCTCAGGATCATCCTACAAAAGTGGAACCTTTCATGAAAAAAGCTTTGGAATATGGTCTTAACATGAAGCATGACAGAGCTATGGCAACTTTAAATCTAGCAGCCGCAGCAATTTCTAAAGGAAGAAAACAGGAAGGACAAAAACTTCTGGACGAAGCAAAACGATTAGACAGTGCAGGAATGATGACCGACCAGATTAAAATGATGAAGGAGCAACTGAAAATGCCAACGATGCAGAAACATATGCATAACCCGAATATGAGAAACAGAGGTAAATTCTTTTAATGAATAACTCCAGTAAAAATAACAAAAGCATCTAATTTTTTAGGTGCTTTTTATTTTGCGAATTTAGGAGGTGGAGGTGGAGGTTCTGGTGATTTGAAGAATGTATCATTAGGATAAATTTTCTTACGGAGTAATCCGAAACGATCTAATTTTTCAAGATTATCTCGCAGACCATCACTGTAAAAAGATTTTGCTTGGGCTTTGTTTTTATAATGAATGCTTACAATTGCAGAATTTGTTTCCGTTTTTGGTTTATTTTCTTTGGATAAATATTTAAAATAATTCTCAAAGCTCAATTGATTTTTATTGCTTGCTTGGTAAACTATTTTTGGTAATGTCTGTTCTCTTTTTTCAAATGAACTTATTTCCGAATAGGTCTGAAGAAATACAGTATCTTTTTGTTTGATAAAAGTATACAATTCATGAGATAAAAATAAACAGGCTGAATGATTTACACTTACTTCAATAGTATCACCATTTTCCATTTTGTCTGAAAATTGATATAAATCTTTTTCTAAATCAAAATTACTCTCTTGCTGACAAGAGAGGAGCAATAAGAAAATGAAAAAAGAAATGCATTTTTTCATACATTACATCTCAGAGTTATTCTCATACCCATAAAATTTCGGGATCTGCCAATGATATTTCACGGCTAAAGTTCTTATGGATACAATTAAAAGAATCGTGAAAATCTGAACGATAGTATAAGTTAAAGTAGTAAATTTTGTCAATAGTAAAAAAGCAGAACCTCCCACAATACAGGCGGTTGCATAAATTTCTTTCCTGAAAATTAAAGGAATTCTGTTGAGCAATATATCCCTGATAATTCCACCGAAACAACCTGTAATTGTTCCCAACCCGATACAGATTAATGGATGAATATCTGCATTTAAACCCTTCTGAACACCAATAATGGTAAACAATCCTAATCCAAAACTGTCAAAAATAAATAAAGTTACCCTGAAATTTTTTTCAAAAGATTTAAAAATCATGGTGAAAATACTGGTCAGAATAATCAATGCACACGTAAGCAAATCATGCATCCAGAAAACCGGAATATCAAGCAGAAGATCTCTCACGGTTCCACCACCGACAGAAGTTACAAAAGCAATAATCAGCACACCGAAAGGATCGAGCCGCTTTTGCATCGCCGCAAAACTTCCCGACATCGAAAATGATATCGTTCCCAAAACTTCTATGGCAAAATTGAACTGTTCGTGCATGTTTTATGGGTAATGAGTAATTGGTAATAAGTAATATGATTATAGTATTGTATTTTGAGATAATTTAAATTTATAAGCAGTCATTACTTTTACCAATTCATCACATTCTGATCTTAAATGTGAGATTTTTCCGGAATCTAAATATTCCAGCTCATCAATTATTTCTAACCAGAATTGAGTTTCATCAATTTCTTCTACAACAATGCAAATTTTAGCAAATCTTTCCTTTTCGGATCTTGCTCTCGCGACTGCTCTGTAATTAGCAGCTACAGAAGTTGCTGATCTTATAATTTGTTTTCTTATAACTGAAAGATCATCAGAATAAGGTAATGGTGATAACGATTTAATAATCGAAATCGAAAAATCTTTAGTTCGATCTCTAAACACCTGATTAAAATCCATAGTTGTAAAAATTACTCATTACCAATTACTCATTACTTATAATTGCACTCTCACCGAATCCGGAACCAAGAGCTCATATTCTCCGCCGTGATTGATGATTTCCCTTACAATGCTGCTGCTGATGAAAGACTTTCCTGAAGACGTTAACAAAAATACCGTTTCCAGTTTTTTGTGGGCTAAAGTTCTGTTGGTGTGGGCAATGGCTTTTTCAAACTCAAAATCAGCAGGATTTCTTAAACCTCTGATGATGTATTGTGCATTTTTTTCGAAGCAGTAATCAACGGTTAATCCTTCAAAATAATCCACTTCCACATTTGGGAATTCTGCAACGGAATTTTGGATGAATTCCATTCTTTTTTCCAGCGGAAACATATATTTTTTCTGGGAATTCTGCCCGATCGCAATTATCAGTTTATCAAAAAGCGGTGCCGCTCTTTCTATAATATCATAATGTCCTAAAGTAATCGGATCGAATGACCCCGGAAAAACAGCAATTTTCATGCGTATAAAAGTTATAAGTTATAAATTATGAATGATGAGGGTAGAAATGTAGAAATCTAAACTTCCAGCTTTTATCCTCAATCTTCCATCCTTTTAATTTTTTTGTAAAGCTTTTTCAACCTCGTTTCCACAAAGATCTGTGATGGAAATTCCGTAGATTTTTGCCTGTTGCGGAAGAATACTTGCGGGAGAAAATCCCGGATTGGTATTCATTTCCAGCATGTAAGGAATTCCGTCCATCAGAATATATTCACTTCTTGAGAAACCACTCATCCCAAGAGAATTGTAGGCTCTTTTTGCGATTTCTTCTACGCGGATTCTTGTTTCATCGTCGATTCTTGCAGGCGTAATTTCCTCAGAAGCTCCTTCGTATTTGGCTTCATAATCGAAAAATTCGTTGGTAGGAACGATTTCTGTAATTCCCAGAACAATTGTTTCTCCTTTATAATCGATTACTCCCACAGAAACTTCCATTCCGTCGAGGAAACTTTCAATTAAAATTTCGTCATCTTCTTTAAATGCGATCTCGGTTGCAGCAAGGAATTCAGCCTTTTCTTTCACTTTAGAAATTCCCAAAGATGATCCCGACTGATTGGGTTTCACAAAAACAGGCAAGCCAAGAGTTTCTATAATTTCGTCAACCTTAATTTCTTCTCCTTTTCTTAAATAAACACTCTTCGCAGAAGGAATTCCGTATTTTGAAAGTACCGCTAAAGTATCTTTTTTATTGAATGTTAAAGCACTCTGATAAAAATCGCATCCCGTGTATTTCTGTCCGATCGCGTCCCAATACGCCTGAAGAATTCCGTTTTCGCCCGGTGTTCCGTGGATGATATTGAAACATACATCAAATTTCAATGGGGCATTGTTATCTAAAGTCACAGAAAAATCGCCTCTGTTTATGGGGAATTTCTGCTCATTTTCGCCTAAAAAATACCATTCATCTTTCAGGATAACTACTTTATATACATCGTAAAGATTTCTGTCTAAGGAATCGTAGATTAATTGTCCGCTTTTCAATGATACAACATATTCGTCTGAATAGCCTCCCATCACTACGGCAACTTGTTTTTTGCTCATTTTTGTTTAGTATCAATTAAGGCAAATTTAATGATTTTATACAACGCGTAAACCTAAAACCTGAAATTTTAAAATCAAAAGTGAAATGTGTTAAATTAAAAGCACATTCTAAAATTATTAGTTATATTTGCTGTCTAATTATAGTCATTTTAAGTATGCTTAAATCACTTTTCAATTGGAAAGTTTTACTGAACTTAGTCGTAGCCATCGGTGTTTTTGTGGGGTTGGTTTGGCTTACGTTTCGTTGGTTAGAATATCATACCAATCATGGTCAGGAAATTCCCGTTCCAAATATTGTTAATAAAACTGTACAGGAAGCCATCAAAGTATTGGATGATTCGGGATTGGAATATGAAGTAGATAGTGCTGAATATAATCCTAAATACAGACCTTTTCAGGTGTTACAGGTGTACCCGGTTCCGGGTTCCCGTGTAAAAGACGGAAGAGCAATTGTTCTAAGAGTAAATCCAAGAACCTGGGCTAAAGTTGAGGTTCCGGATGTGATTAATAAATATTCAGGTCTTGCTTTCCAGCGTCTGGAACAGGTGGGTCTGAAAGTTGGAGACACCATCTTCGAGCCAAGTATTCAGAAAGATGCAGTTATCCGAATTTTATATAACGGAAATGAAGTAAAACCAAAAACTAAACTGGCGAGATTCTCTGTGGTGGATGTCGTTATTGGTTCAGGACCATTACGAAACATTGCGATTCCTAATGTTGTAGGATTAACAGTGAAAGAAGCGAGACAGGTCATTGCAAGAAGTATGTTTGAAGTAGGTCTTGTAGATCATGAAGACGGAAGCAAGGATGAATCCGATGTTATCTATTATCAGGATCCTGCAGCCGGAGATGTCCGGGATCAGGGAATGCAGATCGATCTTTGGGCAAGTAAGAAAACATTGGCTGAACTGAGTGCAAAAATCGAACAGCTAAATTCTACCTATAGAATGAAAGTAGACACCGCTCTGCCTCCGATCCAGTATCAGGAAATGCCTTCACGTCAGGAGCCGTCACAGGATATTCCTCCGCCGCCTGTAACTCCGAGAAGAGAAAATCCTAAACCATCTACAGATGCGATAAAGACAGATGCTTCTAAAAGTACAGTAAAATCAACGACATCAGTAACCGAAAATAAACCAAAAACTACTACTTCCAATACAGGTAGTAGTTCTGGTAATAATACATCAGTAAATAAAACTGCTGCGACGACTTCTGCAAAACCTGCAGAAAAGCCGAAAGCTAAGAAGATGGTTATAGAATAAAACTATAAATATTATAAAAAATACAGGCTTCAACTTTCATTATGTTGAAGCCTTTTGTATAAAAGATAAAACAATGGCAGAAGATAACGAAGATTTTTTGGACGAAGAATTATTAGATCAGAACAGTATCGATAATCTTGATATTGATGAGGAAAATAAAGGATTGTATGAGCACCTTAACATCACGGTAGACAAAAGTCAGGAACCGTTGAGGATCGACAAGTTTTTATTGATTTTCCGTCAGAATTCTTCCAGAAATAAAATTTCACAGACCTGCAGAGCGGGAAACGTTATTGTAAACGGTGTTGCGGTGAAGCAGAATTACCGGGTAAAACCGGGAGATCAGATTTCTGTACTTTTGGCACATCCTCCGAGGGAAAATGTTATCATTTCGCAAAATATTCCTATCAATATTGTATACGAAGATGATGATCTTATCGTTGTAGATAAAGATCCGGGAATGGTAGTGCATCCGGGATTCGGGAACTGGGACGGAACTTTGGTGAATGCTTTGGCGTACCATTTTGAGCAAAATGGCGAAAAATCTGATCTCGACAGGGTAGGACTGGTGCACAGAATTGATAAAGACACCTCCGGATTACTGGTTGTTGCAAAAAACGAATATGCGCTGAGCTTTTTGGCAAAACAATTTTTCGACAGAAAAACCAAAAGGTTGTATTGGGCATTTGTTTGGGGAAATGTGCAGGACGATGAAGGTACAATAAGAGGTCATATCGGTCGTCATCCGAAAAACAGGATGCAGATGCACACCTATGAAGACGGAAGTCAGGGAAAGCATGCTGTAACGCATTACAAGGTTTTAGAAAGATTTAAATACATGACCTGGGTAGAATGTAAGCTTGAAACCGGAAGAACCCACCAGATCAGAGCGCATTTCAAACATATTGGTCATACTTTATTCAATGATGAAAGATATGAAGGGCATACCCCTCTCCGTGGAGTGAATCTTCCTAAGTATAAGCAGTTTATAAAAAATGTCTTTGAGATTTTACCCAGACACGCGCTTCATGCCCATACTTTAGGATTTATACATCCTACTACCAAGAAGGAATTATATTTTGAAAGCCCAATGCCGAAAGATATGGCGGATGCTGTAAAAAAATGGAGAAATTATTTAGAAAACTAAAAATATATTGAGAATTTTTTTATATTTGTTGAATTGAAATCAAGATTTGTTATGAGAAAACTATATGCTATCGTATGTTTAGCTCTTTTGTCAAATGCATACAAAGCACAAGAAACTTTACCGTACTATCAACAATATCTTTTAGACGGTGAGTTTTTGTTCAACCCGGCACAATACGGAAAGACCGACTATGTGCAGCTTAATCTTAACTATCAGCAGCAATTTTCTAAGTTCAGTGAGTCTCCAAACGTTCAGTCGGTAGGGATCAACGCGAACATTTTTGATAGAGTGGGAGCAGGTTTATCTGTATTCAGAGACAGCAACGGCCCTATTTCTGCAGGTGGTATTACAGCGGGTGCTTCATATTTTATTCCTCTTAGCAGCGACGGAGACAGAAAAGATCAGTTCTCTTTCGGTACAAGCGTTAGCTTCTACAATATGAATTTTGATTATTCAAAGATTAATACGCAGGATGCTTCAGATCCATTATTGCAGGGAAGTGAAAGTAATATCTTCATGGCTTATGCAAACTTCGGAGCACAGGCAACTTACAAAAATATTTTCGCTGGAGTTTCAGTTAACGATATCGCACTTACCAACGATGAAGCGATCGTAAACGGACGTGAGCCTTCTCCAATTAAGTTCTTCTTAAACTTAGGGTATGACTGGCATGTAGGTGATAACATCTATTTCACACCTTCAGCTTTAATCAACCTGAACACAAACTCTACAAGAACGATTGATTATAACTTAATGGCAACGTTCTTTAACGATATCAATGCATTCTCTTTCGGGGTAAGCTACAGATCTGTTCAGAACAGATTCGACAGTCAGCAATTACAAATCGCTCCGGTTGTAAAAGTAAGATTCAACAAATTCATGATTGGAGCTACTTACAACTTAGGTTTGTCTGATATTCAGGAATATGGAGGAAACAGTTTCATGATCGGGTTAGGATATAACTTCGATAACTTCATTAACCACAGAGGTTATAGATATTAATTGATTTAATTTAAATAAATTTGAGCTCTGAATTTTTTCAGAGCTTTTTTTATGATTTACATTCACATTCCGTTTTGCAGGCAAAAGTGCAGCTACTGCAATTTCCACTTTTCTACATCTTTGAACTTTAAGGATGAAATGCTGGCTGCGATGAAGAAAGAAATCTTTCTCCGAAAAAATGAATTGCAAAACAAAAACTTACAGTCACTCTATTTTGGTGGCGGAACACCTTCCATTCTTTCGTCGGATGAAATCAAATCTTTAATTGATGAGGTATTAAAACATTTTACTTTTGAAAAGGATATCGAAATTACTTTAGAAGCCAATCCCGATGATTTGGATAAAAACTTCCTGAAAGGACTGTCGGAATCTCCTATAAACAGATTATCAATCGGGATCCAAAGTTTTTTTGAAGAAGATCTGAAATTAATGAATCGGGCACACACTGCAAACGAAGCCGAAGATTCCATCAAAAGAGCCCAGGATTTTGGTTTTGAAAATTTAAGCATTGATCTAATTTACGGTTCACCAACTTCCAATCTGGAAATCTGGAAAGAGAATTTAAATAAAACCATTGCGCTTGAAGTTCCGCACATTTCTTCTTATGCTTTAACGGTTGAGCCGAAAACGGCTTTAGAAAACTGGATCTCAAAAGGAAAAGTAAAAAGCCCGAAGGAAGAAGAACAAAACAGAGAATTTTACTACTTATCGGATTTTCTGAAAGATAATGGTTTTGAGCATTATGAAGTTTCCAATTTTGCCAAACCCGGATTTTACTCAAGACACAATTCTTCCTACTGGAAATATAAAGAATATCTGGGAATTGGTCCTTCTGCTCATTCTTACAACGGTTTTGATGTCAGAAGCTGGAATGTCGCGAACAATCAGCAGTATATCAAAAAATTAAACTCAAATCTTTTGGCTAAAGAAGAGGAATTTCTTTCGCAAAACGATCAGTTTAATGAAATGCTCATGATTGGTTTAAGAACAATATGGGGTGTTGATCTGGAAAGCTTAAAGGAAAAATTTAATGACAGCATTTTAGAACATTTTCAGAATGAAATCAAATCAAAACTGGAAGAAGGAATTCTGGTAACAGAAAATAACCACCTTAAAATTCCGGAAAAACACTGGTTTATGGCAGACGGAATTGCTTCGGATCTGTTCATCGTCTAAGATGAAAGTCTAAAGCCGGAAGTCGGAAGAACGGTTTGTGAAAAACTTATAACATCCATATTTTGCATCCAACAATTTCACTATTTTTGTATAAAATTTCAGCTCAATTTTGAAAACTAAAAAGCAGGATTATTCGCATCTTTCCCAGAAGCAGCCTATCGGAATTTTCGATAGCGGAGTGGGCGGACTTACAGTTGCCAAAGAAATAAAAAGACTTCTTCCAAACGAAGATCTGATCTATTTCGGCGATACCAAACATCTTCCGTATGGTGAAAAATCGAAGGAGGCGATTATCGAATATTCTACAAAGATCACCAATTTTCTGTTGGAGCAAAACTGTAAAGCGATTGTTATTGCCTGCAACACAGCAACGGCAAATGCGCTGAATGAAGTGATGCAGTCTGTTGCGGGAAAAGTTCCTGTGATTGACGTAATTAATCCGGTTGCAGAAAAAGTATCCTATGAAATCCATAATAATGTGGGTGTCATTGCAACGAAAGCTACTGTGAATTCGGGATTGTATAAAAAAAGCATCAGAAAGCACAATAAATGGATCAAGGTGGATGAACTGGCAACGCCTTTATTGGTTCCTGCCATTGAGGAAGGTTTTAAAAATCATCCGATTACGCATGCGATTATCTACAATTACTTAAGCAACAGTAAATTAAAGAATATTGAGACCTTAATTCTGGGTTGTACGCATTATCCGTTGCTGATTGATGAAATCAAGCAATATTACGGAAATCGTGTCCGTGTGATTGATTCTCCGAATATTGTCGCCAATCATTTAAAAATCATTCTGGATAAGTATCATCTGCTGAATGAGCAGAATCCGAAACCGAATTACCATTTCTATCTTTCAGATTTAACGAAAAATTTCGAAAAAATCTCAAAGAAATTCTTCGGGAAAACCATCGATTTAGAATTGAAAGTATTATAAAAAACAAAAGCTGTCTCAATTTGAAACAGCTTTTTCTATATAAGATTCTTTAACGCAAAGATTTATTTTTCAAAGTTTATTTTTAGTGAGCTAAGAATTAATCAATTGAAAATTGATTTTATAAAGCATACTTCATAAGCGACTTTGTCGCCACTCTTTGCTCTCTTAAATAATTTCGGGGATTATATTAATCTTTGCATTTAAATAAATTAAATTTCCAAAATTACGTGCTGTCTTTCCAGTCTTCTTTTCGGGGTATGAACCGGCTGATTTTTATCTTCTTCAGACTTTACTCCAATCACTACTGCAAAAACACTTTCGTATTTTTCGTTCTTTAAAATCGCATCATACTTTTCAGTTTCAATTCCTTCCATCGGAGTAGAATCTATTCCCATATCTGCACACGCAGAAAGCAAAACGCCCAATGAAAGATAAACCTGATGTTTCAGCCATGATCTGATCTCCGCTTCTCCTTTCGGTTTTACAAAAGTTTTATAATAAGTTACCGAACCTTCCGGAAGATTTTCTTCAATCTGCTTTTCAAAATCTTCAGGGTTTTTCAGTGCCTGAAAAACGATAAGGTGACTTCCGTCCAATACTTTTTCCTTGTTAAAATAAGAAGCTTCGGCAAGCTGTATTTTTGTTTCCGGATCCGATACAAACACAAAATTCCATGGCTGACTGTTAATGGAAGATGGACTTAAATGCAGAATTTCTTTAAGCTGCTGAATCTGCTCTTCACTTATTGTACCTTGAGGATTATACTTTTTTACGGTATATCTCGATTTCATTTTTTCTAAAAAGCTCATAATTTTTATACTATATTTTTTATAGTTGCAAAATTAATGTATGTTTGATATATTTGCAATAACGGTCTAAAATGATAGTATGAAAAAAATGTATTCCATAGATAATAAAGAATATCCGTGCTGTACAACAGTTACCATGAGATTTATCGGCGGAAAATGGAAAGCGGTCATTTTGTTTTATCTGATTGATGGAGCAAAAAGATACAACGAGCTAAGAAAATTAATTCCCACAATTACAGAAAGAACGTTAAGTTTACAGCTAAAACAGCTTGAAGAAGATCATATTATCGACAGAAAGGTGTACACAGAAAAGCCGCCTTTAATGGTGGAATACACTTTAACGGATTTCGGGAAAACGTTGCTTCCTCTTTTAAAAGAAATTGCAAAATGGGGCGAAAGTGCGGTTGTTTCTTCTGAAAAAGTAAAAATTGTTTAAAACAAAAAATCAGGAAAATTATTCCTGATTCTGTATTTCTGTAGTTTCTTCCTTATTCGGTTCAAAAAAGCTGAAACTTACATTTCCGTATTTTCGGGTATCGATTAAATTCGGATGATCAAATTTCATTCGGCTTTGGTGTTCTATCACTAGAATTCCGTTTTCCTTCAGGTATTTATTGTTTAAAACCAGAGAAATAATTTCCTGATACTTTTTTTCTTCCATTTCGAAAGGAGCATCGGAAAAAACGATTTCAAAAGATTTTTTGTTTCTGAATTTCTTCAGCCAGTCGAAAACATCACCCCGCTGAACATTCACCTGCAGACTGAATCCAAGTTCAGAAGCGGTAGAATTAAGAAAAGACGTATGTTTCGGATTCATTTCTACGGACGTAATATCCTGACATCCTCTTGAAGCAAATTCAAACGAAATAGAACCGATTCCCGCAAAAAGATCCAGCACGGAAACCGACTGCATATCGTAGGTGTTTTCCAGAATACTGAAAAGTGCTTCTTTGGCAAAATCCGTGGTCGGTCTTACATCAAAATTCTTCGGAGCGGCGATTTTTTTGGCTTTCCATTTGCCGGATATGATTCTGTACATAATTGATAGGTTTTAGATTGTAGTAAAAGATTGCAGATAAACTAAAACCTGCTATCTGATCTTCTGCAACCTAATTTAATATAAAATTTTTAGAAGGAATATTATCAAATACAATTTTCAGATTCTTTACGAATTTCTGAAGCTCTGAAATAAAGGTTTCATTCTCAGTAGTTTCTCCGTACGCGTAGAAATTGGTTTCATTGATCCCGAAACCGATTTTGCTTAACGTAAACATCACGAAATAAAGAAAATCGACCTCAGAATTAACATCCAGATTGTTGTATAAAATAATTTTTTTGTTGTCTATCGCGAAAAACTCACATTGATTATGATACAGGTTGATGTGAATTTCTTTGCTGTTTTTGTTATTAATGGAATTTAAAAACTTTTCACCGGAAAAATTAAACTGAACAGGCAGCGCGAGTTCTTTAATCTTTTTGTAAAAATGCTTCGGGAATGTATAATAAAACTGAATTTTAAACTTTTCATTAATCGAAAGCATTAGTTCTTCTTTCTCTTTATCCACAGGAGCGTTGAAGGCGATAAGATCGAATCCTGCTTCATGTTCCGAAAAACCTTCCGGCATCAACGTGAAATGATTGAGTGCGGAAATCACATGGATCTCATCAAATCTCTGCAGAAGAAGCACTTTATCCAGCATATCCGAAATAAAGTTTTCCGGAGATTCTTCATCCACGAAATACGATTTCTCTTCCACAATGCTCTTATTTTTAGCAATCTGGTAGATTAATCCGTCTTTGGTAAAAAGTAAATTAAGTATATTCATAATTTGATTCCTGCAAATTTAGTGAAATTCTACCATTACCGCACCCGATTGATGATGAAGTATTTCCTTATTATAAAAATCTACATTTGTCTGGCTTTCTAACGTATCGAATACCATTTTCTGCAAAACTCCGTCTCCGATTCCGTGTACGATTTCCAGCCTTTTCAGATTGTGTTTTCTGCAAAAGTTGATGGTTTCCACCAGTCTTTCTTTTTGGATGAAAAGTCTTTCAAAACTGGTATAATCATTTGGATTTTTAACTAAATTATGAAAATGAAGATCAAGAACCAAATGATTTTTCTGATGTGCTTTGGAAATTACCTTTTTCGGCTCCGCTTTTTTTATGATGGGGGTATTTTCATAAAAATCAGAAATTTTCGGAACCAGTTTCTCCTTCGGATATTGATGCGTAAAACCGTATTCATCTTTAAAAACCACGATATTTCCTTTCACGGAAGTAACCACCCCGCTTAAATCTTCATCTACCACAGAAACTTTATCACCAATTTTCATAGTACTGTCATTGCGAGGAACGAAGCAATCTCTTATTATTCTTAACTCCTCAATTTTTTTCTTAATGGTTTAAAAATTATTTTAAAACTTCGGTCCCAATTCAATAACCTCCAAATCCTTTATTTCCGTATCATCGATTACAAAACGCATCATCGTTCGCATTTTATGCCATCCCTGTTTTCCGCACGCTCCGGGATTCAGGTGGAGAAGATTGTTTTTTTCATCAAACATTGCCTTCAAAATATGAGAGTGTCCCGAAATAAACAGCTTCGGAGCTTTTTCAGCAATCTCCTGCTTTGCCAAAGGTGTATATTTTCCCGGATAACCGCCGATGTGGATCATAAGAACTTCTACATTTTCGCATCTAAAACGACTCACTTCCGGAAACTCGGAACGGATTTTTGCGTTGTCGATATTTCCGTAAACTCCTTTCAGTGGTTTTATCTTTTCAAGCTGCTCGATGACATCCATACTTCCGAAATCTCCGCCATGCCAGATTTCATCCGCCTGACTTGCATATTCTAAAGTGCGGTCGTCGATGTATGAATGAGAGTCGGAAAGAAGTAGGATTTTCGTCATTATTTAAAATTCTCTGCAAAGATAAGATTTGAAATTATTTTTTCTTAAGATTTATAAACATCTTTAATGTTAACTGTTCTTCTGTGAGATTTGAAATGATATAGTTTCCTTTTAAACTTACATTTGTGGTGAAATTGATATGAATGACAGAGTCTGAAATCTTTTCCCAACTTCCTTTTATCTTTTTAAATTTAAACTTCGGTTTTTTATCTTCTGAATAACAAATATTTTCAACCCAGTTGGCAATAACTTTTCCATCTTTACTAAGTCTAAAGTTTAATGTGTTCTTATCAGAATATTTGCTTTTTTCATAAACAGCATTTAGGTGTTCCGTATTCTTAAATTTCCATGTTTGAAATAAGTATGGATTATCGACCGTATTTTGACTTTTAATCAAATTAAAAGGAAGTTGTGTTAGTAGAAAAATATAAACTGAAGTTTTCATCACAATAAAAAAGTATTTTAACCGAAAATAAAGAATCTTTTTTTGAATTGATGAATCTTTACATTTAAATTTGAAAAGAGTTTAAACCGCTTTATTTACTACATTTGAAAAAAATTAAAAATGAAGCAGAAACTTTCTTTTTTCCTTCTTCTTTTATCGGTTGGTATTGCGAATGCGCAGGTTGAAGAGAAAAAACTGGATGAATTGGTCCAGAACACTTTAAAAACTTTCGACGTTCCGGGAATGTCGGTTGGTGTCATCAAAGACGGAAAAGTAATTTATTCCAAAGGTTTTGGGGTACGTTCCTTAACTTCCAAACAACCGATGGACGATACTACATTGGTCGGAATCGCCTCCAATTCCAAAGGTTTTACTTGTACTGCACTTGCCATTTTAGCAGACGAAGGAAAACTGAACTGGGACGATAGAGTTTCAAAATACATTCCTGAATTTCAGATGTACGATCCGTATGTTTCGCAGAATGTTACCATTAAAGATCTGGTAACACACAGAGCCGGATTAGGTTTGGGACAGGGAGATTTGATGTTCTTTCCGGAAGGCGGAAATTTAACGGTAAACGACATCGTTCACAACGTAAGATATTTAAAGCCTGAAAATCCTTTCAGAACAAATTTAGACTACAATAACATCATGTTTATTGTAGCCGGAGAAGTAATCCACAGAGTTTCGGGATTAAGCTGGGCAGAATTTATCGAACAGCGCATTATGAAACCTGTAGGAATGACATCCAGTTTCGGAAGTTATAACAGAGCCAAAGCCGTTGCCAACAAAATTGACGCTCATGCACCGGTAGACGGAAAAGCCATCGCTGTTCCTCACGACTGGAACGAAACAGCCAACGCAGCCGGAGGAATTATGAGTAACATTAAAGACATGACCATCTGGGCAGAATTCCTGTTGAATAATTTCACAACGAAAGACGGCAAAAAATTGGTTTCAGATAAAAATGTTCAGCAGTTGTGGAGTTTACAAATTCCGAGTAGTGTGGCGGCGAAAAATCCTTATGATACCAGTTTCTATGGATACGGAATGGGTTGGTTTTTAAGCGATGTGAAAGGTCATAAACAAATTCAGCATACAGGAGGACTGATCGGAACGGTAACGCAGTTTACGCTGATTCCGGATATGAAGCTTGGAATTGTTGTTTTAACAAACCAGCAATCGGGAGCGGCTTTCAACACGATTACCAATACCGTGAAAGATTCTTATCTGGGAATTGCAGACCGCAACTGGCTGAAAACCTACGGCGACCGGATGAAAAAAATGGAAGAAAGTTTTGATAAGCAGAAAAAAGAGGCTTTTGCAAAATCTGAAACATTTAAAAAAGATAAAAATTTACAGCCAAAACCGGAGCAGTTTGTAGGAATGTACAACGACCAATGGTTTGGTGATGTGGAAATTGCGCAGCAGGGAAGTATCTACAGAATTTCCTGCAAAAGTTCTCCACGTTTAAAAGGTGAACTTCTTCCGTATTCCAATAATTCATTCATCATTAAATGGGACGACAGAAGCTACGATGCCGATGCTTATATTATTTTTGATTATGATGAAACCGGAAAAGCTCAATCTGCAAGATTAAAACCCATTTCAGATGTTACAGATTTCAGTTTTGATTTTGATGATCTGGATCTGAGACGAAAATAATTCAGGAAAAATCATTCAATATGATTATCAATAGGGACGGGCTTTAGCCCGTCTTTTTGTTTGAAGTGGAGAAAAAGGCTTTAGCAAAATTATTGATTAAGTTTATTTAGGCTTTTTTTATAAGGGTTCAAAAAGTTTTTAACACTTAAGTCACAGAAGATTAAATAAAAAAAATGCGAATATTTTAGAACACATTAGTTTTTAAAAATCTTTGATTTTTATTCTTTTGAGGACTTTACATATTCTAATAACGCTTTAAAATCTTTTGCGACTTTTGTGGTTAAATTCACCATTCACAAATTTACTTTTCACCTACATTCTAAAACCACCCCGTCAAAAATTCTTTCGAATTTTCGCCACCCCTCCAGAGGAGGGGAATTTTTTACAGACGATTTATTTAATCTTTCCCGGATCGTAGAAAAACAGCAGTTTCTTTTTGGCTCCGTCGAATTCTGACCACGAATTGCAGTCGATCTCGAAACCGGCAACACCGCAGGTTGGAAAATGGAAAATATCTTCGGAAATGGAATTCGCAAAATTGGAAATTCCGTTGTTGTGAGAGAAAAAGGCAACCGATTCGTGGCTGTCGTCCAGATCGTAGATTACGGATTCGAAATTGCTTTCGGAAGGATTATAAAGTTTCTCATTCGTATTAATGCTGATCTGGTAAGCCTGGTTGAAAATTTTGCACGTATTCAGTGCGCGTACTGCGGGGCTCGATACAAAGTAATCGATCGCTACGTTATTGTTTTTCATGAATCGGGACATATGCATTGCTTCTTCCAAACCCTTGTCTGCCAAAGGTCTGTCAAAGTCTTCCGTTTCTTCCGGCCAGTCACTTTTCGCATGTCTTACGAGGATGAGTTTCTTCATAATTTTGTTTTTGAAGAATTAAAATTATAAAAAAATTAGCGGATTAAAACATTGATTTATAAAAAAAACTGTGTTTGGAATAAAATCATTAAAATTTACTAAATTTGCAAACCTATGGGACAAATCCTTGCAATAGACTACGGAAAGGCTCGTTGCGGCATCGCTGCAACGGATGATATGCAGATTATTGCGAGCGGTCTGGAGACGGTACAGACTTCATTAATTATTGATTTTCTGACGAAATATTTCGGTGAAAATCGGGTAGATGAAGTGGTAATCGGTCTTCCGACAGATTTAAAGGGGAATATATCTGAAGTGGAAACAGATATTTTAAAATTCATTGAAGTTTTTCAGAAAGAATTTCCGATGATAAAAGTACACCGCTTCGATGAGAGATTTACCTCCAAAATGGCTTCGTTTTTTATTTCCCAAAGCGGAAAGAATAAAAAGAAAAGACAGGAAAAAGGATTAATAGATAAAGTAAGCGCAACCATCATATTGCAGAATTTTTTAGAACAAAGAACAAGATGATTTTACCGATAAGAGCCTTTGGTGACCCAGTTTTAAGAAAAGTAGGGAAGGATATAGACAAAGATTATCCCGAGCTACAGGAGTTGATAGGCAACATGTTCGAAACCATGTACAGCGCCAACGGAATTGGTTTGGCTGCTCCACAGATCGGACTGGATATCCGTCTTTTTGTGATCGACGTAAGTCCTTTGGCAGAAGATGAAGATTATGAGGATATTAAGGATGAACTGGCAGAATTCAAGAAAGTATTCATTAATGCCAGAATTCTTGAAGAATCCGGAGAAGAGTGGAAATTCAACGAGGGATGTCTTTCTATTCCGGATGTAAGAGAAGATGTAAAAAGAAAAGGAACCATCGTGATCGAATATTATGACGAAAATTTTGTAAAACATACAGAAACTTTTTCCGATATTAGAGCCCGCGTAATTCAGCATGAGTACGATCACATAGAAGGAATTTTGTTTACAGACCATTTAAGCGCCTTGAAGAAGAAGCTTGTAAAAGGAAAACTGTCTAAAATTACTCAGGGTGATGTAAGCATCGGTTACAAGATGAGATTTCCAAAATAAAGTTTGAATTAAAATAAAAAAAATATTAAATAGCAAAAGGCGGAATGCCGATTGCAGAATTTACAAAAAATAAAATTATGCTGTTAGAAAAAATAATTTCAATTTCAGGAAAACCAGGACTTTTCAAATTAGTTTCACAATTAAGAAACGGATTTATTATTGAAGACGTTACCACGAAGAAAAAAGTAAGCATTGGAAACTCCAGTCAGGTAAGTTTGTTGGATAACATTGCGATGTTTACCTTTGATAAAGAAGTTCCGTTGTTCGAAGTTTTTGAAAATATTGCTAAAAACTACGATTACAAAGAAGCGATCCACCATAAAGCAACAGATGCTGAACTGAAAGAATTCATGACGGCTTCTCTTCCGAACTACGATACCGAAAGAGTATATGCTTCAGACATCAAAAAACTGGCGCAGTGGTACAACATCCTTCAGAAAGCGGGATACATTACGCCGGAAAGCTTCGTAAAAGCAGAGCCTGAAACATTGGAAGGTGAAGCAGCAACGGAAGACGTAAACGTAGAAAAAGAAGCGCCTAAAAAAGCGCCAAAAGCAGAAAAACCTGCAGCTCCAAAAGTAAAAGCAACTTCTGCTGCAAAATCTGCTCCTAAAAGCACCCACAGAAAGCAGGGATAATTCATTTACTTGAATTTAAAATATAAAACCTCGTCAGAAATGATGAGGTTTTTTTGTTGTTTGTGATGTAATGAAGAATATTTTATTAAAAATTCCGTATAAATACGGATTGCCGTAAACGTTGATAATTGCTTATTATTACATTTGTTTAATGATTGCTATAAATATTTTTGAATTTCTTTATATTGTAGATTAATTCTTGCATTGTCTAATGTTAAAAGTATTAAGTATAATAAATATAAAAATCAATGACTATGAAAAAAACAATTACTTTTTTAACTATTCTAATATCAATAATTACTATTCAGGCTCAAGAACAGATTAATTCATTGACTTATGATAATACTCAGGATATAAATTTTTTCAATTCTGTTAAAAATGGAACTCAAATCAAGGAATATATTACCAATAATAAAAATAGTGTTAAAGTAGGTGATACCTTAATATTAGGTGCTCCTACCTCTCAAGAGATGAATACAAGAACTTATTCAGGCAGCTATGGTAATAGAGCAAGAGGAGGGATAGCACAATCACGAAGTACTTCAAAGAAAACCTACGAATTTATACAATTGGGTAGACCCGCTGGATTTGGAAGTATTATGTCTGCTATGAATGGTGATGCGCAAAACATGGCAGATAACAGTTTGAAGAATACGAAAGTCATAGTGAATGAAATAAAAACATATCATAGAGGCAGTAAAAATAAACCATTATATGTAGTTATGATTTTAGGAGAAATAAATGGTAGAGCTTTTGGAATAAATAAATTTTTAAGTGTAATGGATACCGAATTGGGTATTGAGTCGGGAGAAATTCTTTTGAAAAACAGAAAAATGACAAGAGATGAAGCGATTGCAAAACTGAAAGAAGCAAAAGAACTATTAGAAATTGATATGATGAGCAAAGAAGAGTTTGAAGAATTAAAAAAAGAATTAGCCCCAATCGTTAATAACCAATAGTTCTATGATATGTTTTAGAAATATTTAGTAAAATTTTTTTTATTACAATTTTTGATTTTTATAAAAGTTTTTGCCACTGTTAGACTGTAATAAATAATCATAGATAAATTAAGAATTATTTAATGTTGATTTAAATAAAATATAATATTAGATTGAATATAAAATCTCAAAAAACGATAAAAATTTTAACTAATTAAAACAAAATTTTCACATTAAAAACATAATTATAATGAGTAATGATAGCATTTCAATTGGAAAAACTACTGATTCTTTTGAAGATCTTCAAATTTTAAGTAAAAAAGAGGCTGAAAAAATCTCAAAGACACTTGAGATTAGAGAAGGAGAAGAACTCAGATTTGGATTTTGGACTTCCGATTTTCCAGAATTAATTTGCGAAGCTTTGTTTCGCAAAAATGTAGAAGGTAACATAGAATTCGAACTAGATTTTGAACAAACAACATTATAAGCAAAAATACTCTTCTAAAAAAACTATATAGGAAATAAATAATCTCACAAAACGATAGAATTTTATAACTGAAATAATAAGTTTACATTATACATTAACCAAAAACTCCTGAAAACTCAGGAGTTTTTTATTCAATCCCCTCAATCTCCACAACCTCACTTTCCATCACCTTTGTTCCGGTTTCGTTGTAAACCTGCTTTACGGTTACTTTAATTCGGTCGTGTTGCGGAGTGGGGAAATCCATTAGTTCGGAAATATTTTTGTAACCGAATGCTTTTGCCAGTAATGCAATATGGCGAGTGGAATATTTATGATTTTCTTTTATATTTTCAACATTACCAACAAAACTTCTCGCTAAGCCCATTTTTAGGCTTAATTTCTCTTGAGATAATCCTTTTTCAATTCTCAACTTTTTAATATGATTGATAAGATCATAGTCAAATTGAGTTGTTTCAAACACGAAAGTTTTGTCCATATTAAAAAATATTACACCTATATATTGGTGTATTAAAAATTTATTCTTATATTTGTGTCAGCGAATTAGCAAAAGCCTCGAAAGACCAATTGAAAAGACGCATTCCGAGCCCACAACAAAAAGTACAGCACTTTTTCGTCGGTAAAAATGCGGTCTTTGGATAGGTTTCAGGTACAAATTTTCAAAATACACAGATGATGAAAAAGAAGATCTCAACCCTGCTGTTTTCAGCCCTTCCCGAATAAATGGAGTTCTGCTGCAAAACCAACAACAGCGCTACACCGAGACTGCCCGCAAACGCAGGAAGTCGGAGTACGGTTTTACCCAAAAACCTTTACCCTTCGAAATTCCTTTACGGCAAAAGGAAAGCCGAAGTACGCTAAAAATCACCCTTAAAAGTACTGGCTTTCTTTTAATTTTCCAAATTATTTTCATCCCGAAAGGAATTTAAAAAATGCAAAAGGTTTCTCTGCCAAAGATCGGGAAGCGCTGTTGTTCCATTTGGCAAACTTTTGCCATCAAAACAAACGGATTTTAGAATTTTTTAAAGGGCTTGTTTAAGCTTTTTTATAAATAAAAATATTCTTGTTGGAAAACGCGAAGGCGCAAAGTTTTTTTATACATATCAAATATTTTAAGGCGCAAGAAAATCAAAGATTTTCTTTTATAATGTTGATGAAGAATTTTATCGCAGATAAAATCCTTGCGTCTTAAAGCATACTATTTTAAAACAACTTCGCGCCTTTTCGAAAATCCAACCTGTTGAAATCCAATCTGTTAAAATCCAAAAAACGATAACCCAAAAACAGACTCATGAAAAAGAAAAAAACAGATTTCGAAGCCAAATTCTGGTCAGGAACGAGAAAACATACCGCCATAAGTTTACTGGAAACCTTTTTCCAGTTCAATGATCTTGCTGCAACGAAAGAAACCCTCAATGAAATGGTACAATCTTCAGTACAGAAAAACACCCGAATTGCAAAAGAACCCGCCGAAATTTTCTATTTGTACCAATCGTTACGGTCATTCATTCTCGTTGCTCATCACATCGCAAAAAAAGGTAAAAAAGGGAAGTTTAAAAACTCAACGGAAATCAGTTTTCCCAAAACAGCAATAAGCCTTTCAGAAAAAGAATATCGGAATCCGTTGCGCGTATTTCAGAACGCTTTTAAAGTCTGCACTTTGCAGGATTTTGATGATTTTCTGTCGGCAACAGCTTACTTCTCATTAGGAGATTTCAGTTGTGACACTGAAAAGAAGATCATCATTCCTTACTTCCAGCTCATAAAATTACTGGAAGCCGCTCCGCTTATTGTGGAAAATCGCTATAAAAGTATGAAGGGATAAGGTTGGTTGAGCGTAATCGGTTGGCTGAGCGGAGCCGAAGCCAACCGCAGACTGTAATGACTTGTAATGTTGGCTTCGGCTCCGCTCAGCCAACTGCAATGGTCTGTAAAATAAAACGAAGAATCAAAATGGAACGAGTAAAACCGTTGGCTTCGGCTCCGCTCAGCCAACTATGATGGTCAGTAGAATAAACTCAAAATCATAATGGGATGAGCAAAACTGTTGGCTTCGGCTCCGCTCAGCCAACTATGATGGTCTGTAGAATAAAACCAAAAATCATAATGGGAGGAGCAAAACCGTTGGCTGAGCGGAGCCGAAGCCAACGACAACCCTCATTTATTTCAGGACAGAAGAACTTTCACAAAGATTTCCCGTAAATTTGTAAGACTTGAATTCTCAATTATGAATACCAAACAGGAAAAACTGGAAGCTTTCGGAAGATTATTAGACATTATGGACGATCTGCGCGAAAAATGTCCGTGGGATCAGAAACAGACGCTGGAATCGCTCCGCCATTTAACGCTGGAAGAAACTTACGAACTTTCGGATGCCATTTTGCAGAATGATTTGCAGGAAATAAAAAAGGAGTTGGGAGATGTGCTGCTTCATCTGGTTTTCTATGCCAAAATAGGCTCTGAGAAAGGCAGTTTCGATATTGCGGATGTCATTAATTCTTTGAACGAAAAATTAATTTTCCGCCATCCTCACATTTACGGAGACACGGAAGTGAAAGACGAAGAGGAAGTAAAACAGAACTGGGAAAAACTGAAACTGAAAGAAGGCAACAAATCTATTCTCGGCGGTGTTCCGAAAAGTCTTCCGAGTCTGGTAAAAGCCTACAGAATTCAGGATAAGGTAAAAGGAATCGGTTTCGAATTTCATGATGCGGAAGATGCGTGGAAAAAAGTGGATGAAGAAATTCAGGAATTTCATGCGGAAACTGATCTGGATAGAAAAGAGCAGGAATTGGGCGATGTATTTTTCTCATTAATCAATTATGCCAGAATTTCAGGAATCAATCCCGATTCTGCACTCGAAAGAACCAACCTTAAATTCATTTCAAGGTTTCAGAAAATGGAAACTTTAGCTTCAGAACAGAATCTGAATCTTGCCGATCTTTCTCTGGAAGAAATGGATGTTTTGTGGGAAAAAGCTAAACGTTTACAGTAAATGAAGGTACAGAACCCGACGCAGAACAGATTTCAGTATCTCTTGGAGTTTAAGCAGACGGAAAGGAAATGGCATTTTCCTTTTCTTGCCGCGCTTTGTATCGGAAGCTGTCTTTTCATCGGATATTTTTTAGGAAAACCGAATTACGGCGCGCTTTCGAGTTTGGGCGCTTTAACGATTTTATATTTTACTTCGGTACCGATTACACAGAGAATGATTCATCTCGCGATTTGTGCTTTCGGAATTGTTTTCTCTTTTACGGTAAGTTCTTTTTTCGGGTTTAATATTTATTTTGCCGTGCTGTCGGTTGCCGTTATTTCTTTTCTGGCGCATTTTATTTCTTCGTATTTTAAAATTCCGCCGCCGGGAAATTTTTTCTTCATCATGGTCGCAGCAATGGCAAGTACCTATAAGTTTGATCTGGAAATGATCCCCACAAGAGTAGGACTGGTTGCAATGGGAGCGATACTTTCCTGTTCCTTTGCTTTTCTGTACTCCGTTTTTATTGAAAAAAGCAAAGTGGTAACCGTACCGAGAAGAAGTTTCAACAAAAGAAGATATACAAAATTTGTAGAAAGCACCATCATCGGTTTTTTTATGGCGCTTACTTTAATCATTGGTCATCTTCTGGAATTTAAAAATACTTATTGGATTTCCATCGCGGCAGTCGCCATTATGCAGGGAAGGAATTTTGAACACGTCCGACAGAGAAATATGCACAGAATTCTGGGAACTTTCATCGGAATTGGTTTGGCATTGGTGATTCTGCTTTTTAATCCCGAAAAGATCATCATGATCGTTATCATTACCGTTTTACAGTTTATTATTGAATTGTTAATTGTAAGAAACTACGGTTTTGCGGTGGTTTTCATCACGCCTTTAACGATTCTTCTGGCGGAAACGGCAAGTGAAATTCATCATGATGTGGAAATTTTAATGAAGGCAAGATTATTGGATACCATTATCGGAAGTCTTATTGGTTTGGCGGCAGGATTTTTCCTCCATCATCAGCAGATTATTAATAAATTAGAGAAAAATATAAGGTTCTCTTATTTTCAGTTTAAAAAATTAAAAAAATAAATATGTTGCGCATCGTCGTTTTATCGTCATTTTTACTGTTGAGCTGTAATCCAAAAGCTCAGGAAGCTCCCAAAACCGATGATCTGAAGGTTGAATTTTCTTTGCCTAAAAAACTAAAGGAAGTTTCCGGTATTACTTTGTCTCAGGATAGCAATACAATCTGGGCAATTGAAGATCAGGGAAATAAAAACGTTATTTACGGAGTAGACCGAAAAGGAAACCTTACGAGTGATGTTCTGGTAGAAAATGCAGAAAACCACGACTGGGAAGATATTACCAAAGATGCAGCCGGAAATATCTACATCGGCGACTTTGGAAATAATGAAAACGACAGGCAGAATTTATCGATTTTAAAAGTTGATTTAAAAGATGCCTCCCAAAAATCCACAAAAGTTACCCAAACCACAACATTTCATTACGAAGGACAGACGGAATTTCCGCCAAAGAAATCCAACTGGCTATACGATTGCGAGGCTTTCGTAGAGATGAATGGAAATTTCTACCTTTTCACCAAAAACAGAAGCAAAGGTTTCGACGGCACTTTTTTAGTTTTTCAGGTTCCTAACAAAGCAGGAGATTTTGAAGCAAAACTGATCGGGAAACTGAAACTTGATGGAGGATACAGCGATGCTGCAATTACTTCCGCAACCATCAACAGCACGAAAGATAAAATTGTTCTTCTGAACCATAAAAATATCCAGATCCTCACTGGTTTTTCAGCAGATGATTTCAGCAAGACCAAGATTGAAAAAGTTTCACTCAACCACAATTCTCAAAAAGAAGCCGTTGTATTTGCTGATGATAAAACACTGCTTATCGCCGATGAAAAGGATGGGAAAGAAGGCGGAAATGTGTATCAGTTTAGTTTAAAATAAATGAATTTAGACGGATACGTCATGCAGAATGATGTCATACTTAAAGGATCTCAACAACGCATTTTCAATAATGAACACTATATTTTAATTGCCTGTTTTTATCAAAAAGACTTCGACAAGCTCAGTCTGACACCGCCACAAAACAAAAGTTAGTATTAGGAATGTTATGCTGAATGATTGTCATCCTGTAAAGGATCTAATAATGTTTTTATCAAAAAGACTTCGACAAGCTCAGTCTGACACCGCCATAAAACAAAAGTTATTATTAGGAATGTCATGCTGAGCCTGTCGAAGCATCTTTCAAATTATAATGAAGTAAAAGATCTTTGCTCTTTTAGGAGCAGAATCTGTGTAGAAATAAGAATAAGTCTATCAATCAATCCGTAGGATTGATATCTGTAATACGATAAATGTTCTAAAGATAGCGTTCCTACGGAACGCTGAATCTACTCCTAATATGATTTCTACACAGATTCTGGCATTTTACTGCAAACTTTAATAACAAAATCCGCAGAAACTTTCTGCGGATTTTTATCTCTATAATTGTATAATTTTTAAAACGTCATTCCCACACCTCCGGAAATTCTTCCTCCGTCGCTTCCGTAGAAATAGTTCAGTCTTGCAGAGAACATTTCTACAATACTCAGCCAGAAACCTGCGCCTACAGACTGATGCCATTTTTTAGAGTCTTCATTGTCATTCCACACTCTTCCGACATCATATCCCAGTAAAACGCCCATGTTTGCCGGAACAATATTGTTTTTTACCCTTCCGAAATCCCAACGGATCTCCGAGTTATTGGTAAAATAGGATTTTCCTGAGAATCGGTCGTTTCTGAAAGCTCTCATTCCATTGTTTCCACCGATGGCTGCTGCCTGATAAAAATCAAAATTGTTATTGTTGATCCACATTCCGTTGCTGGAGTTGGCAAAAACAAAATTTCCGCGGCTGTCTAATCTGTGATCTATGGAAAGCGTTCCTTTTAAGATCAGAAAATTTCTTTTGGTATCGGCAAGATTGGTTTTCCAGTCTGCATTTACTTTAAATTCCATTCCCATGGTCGGGAAAGCATTGTTATCCAGATTTTTATAGCTGAAGGTGTAATTTCCTCCTGCAAACTGCTGATTATCGAAAACTTCAGGTCTTACATCGGCAGAAAGATCCACAAAGCGGTCGCCGTTTCGCTGTACTTTATTATTTTCAAAAGTCAACTGAAACTGATTGAAAACATTCGTCCAGCTTTTCTTGGAAACGGAAGGTGCAAAATTGATCTTTGAAATTCTTGCCCTGTTGAATCTTCTGTCTTCTGCTTCCTTATCGTAAAAACTTTCATTGGATAATCCGAAGAAATTTTCGGCGAAACGCGGTGTGGTAAATCCTGCGTCAAGATTAAAATCCCAGCTTCCAATGGCTTTTTTAAAGATCCCCTTATAATAGGCATTAAAACCGCCTGTTGCCGTATAATAATTAACTTTCAGGCTGTGCTTTTGGGTAAAAGGAGAGCGGATAAAATTGTTGACCGTGTAATTAACCAACGCACCGAGAATCACTCCGTCATCCGGATTGAAATCTGCATTCGGATATCCTGCTACAAAGTTGTATTTCGGATGTTTATAGTTGTAGGTATTGATGTCGTAATCGTCGGAAATATTTTTCGTCGCACCATTTGTATTGTAGGTATTTTTCTGAGATTTAAAATCATAGATCTTTACTTTGCTTCCATTGGCAACATTGTAGGTATCGTGATTGTATCCTCCGATAAGTCGGATGTTCATTTTAGGTCTTCCGTCTCCGGAAACTTCGTAGATATCATCATCTTCCAGTCCGTAAATCCACAGTTCCTTTGTTTTGGAATCGTCATATGTTTTTTCGAAAACCAGTTCCGGATTTTCTTTGTTTTTGTCTAATTTATATTGCTTTACATTAACGGTATTTGCCGTTTTTGTAATCACAAATTTATCAGGATTCACCGTTCCTGCAAGAGGAACTTTTTCCTGCAGTACCTCATAATATTGCGAAGCGTAGGTTTCTAATTTTGTCTTTCTCAGTTTCAGTTTTCGCTGAATATCTGCAATGGTTTCATCCTGAACTTCTTTCGGAAGATTGGCAAAGGTTTCATCAATATCTTTATCCGATAAATGTTCCTGTATGTATTTCGCCTGTGCAATCCAGTCTTCCTGCGTAGAACCTTTCAGGAATACCAAATCCAGAGGATAAGGTTCCATAGCAAGCCATTTTACACTTTTAATATCATCTTTAAAGGTTTTCATATGGTGGATTGCCGGAATATTCATAATGATTTTAAAAGCAGCTCCGTCGTATTTACTGAAAGCCTGATCTCTGTCTTTGGCAATCGGTTTGTAAATTACCTTATCACCTTCTTTGTATTCCGCCCATTTCCATTGGTCAGAATGTCTGTCCCAGTCGCCGATCAGCATATCAAAAATTCTTGCTCTGATGTAGGTTTCTTTATCTACCGAGTATTTATAATTTTTACCGAAATTCTTTAAGACATCATCTGTGGAAAGAATATCCGTTGCGTTATCCAGTGAAGCGAGTGTTTTAGGATCGGATGAAAAACGTTCTTCCACCATATAAAATTCGTCCCCGTAATTGAGATTGTATTCTCCCAGAGCTTTTTGTTTAGGAATGTAAAACAACCGCGGATTGCTGTGGAAAAGATCAATTTTATCCGCCATATTTCCGATGGCAAATGGTGTAAACGGATGATTGGTTGTATAAAAATCCAAAAGGAATTTTTCAGGAAAGGTATTATTGAGCTCGTTCCCGAATGTACTTTTCTTAAAAGCCATGTTGTTCAGAAAACGCACAGCACTTTTTTTAACGCCTCTCATTACAAATTCCTGTCCGTCCTGTGCTTTCAGTCTTAAACTGTTAGACTGGTTTCCGCCGCCTTCACGAAAAGGAGTATAACCCCCGTCAAGTGTTGAAATGTTTGCGGTCGGAGCTTCAATAGGCATTCCGTAATATTTTCGGTAATGTTCTCCCCAAAGCCACGTATAAAATTTTCTTTTTTTCGTTAATTTTTCAGGATAAATGGTTGAGGTTATCGCAGAAGGAAAAGAATTCGGGTAATTATTAACAAATTCTTTCGGCTTATCGATCACCTGAATGTGCGAAAGCTGTTCCAGCGCATTGTTTTTTGTTGAAAAATATTCTACATCCGAGCTTTTGTCTTTTCTGATATTCAGAACTGCAAAACCGCTTCCTCCATAAGAAAAATCTGTTTTCTCGCCAATTGTTGCAGGATCTACCTTAGAACCGGCTCCGCTTACGATCTGTCTGATGTTTCTGAATTCATGATACTGTAAATTATGATCGTGTCCCGAAACAAAAATGATGTTTTCCTTTTCCTGAACAATGCTTTTTATTCTGTTGGCTAAATCTGCATAATGCTGGTTGTTGAGATCTTCAGGGCTTACTCCCGATGAACTTCTTACCACATTAATGAGACTGGCAACTCCCGGAGCCGGAATTTTACTTTTCAGCGGAAAAAGATGAGATTTTGCAGAGGTGTATCCTGCATGAGTTCCGCTACTGATAATCGGATGATGCAGCGCAACGATAATTCTTTTGTCCTGATTTTTATTAATTAAATCTTTAAACTCTGTGAAAAGATCTTCCCGCGTTTTAATATCGCAGTTTTTATTAATTCCCGGATAGTTGTTCCAATTGACGAGAGCCCATTCCGTGTCGATTACGATCAGTTTAATGTCCTTGGTAAGATTAATATCATCAATCGGGCATGAATTTTTAGGAAGAAATGCTTTTTTATCGTTTAAATAATTTTTTACGAGTTCTTCCTGCGCTTTTAAACCGTCCAATCCGTTGTACCAGTCATGATTTCCCGGAATAACAAGCGTTTTTCCTTTAAAGTTTTTTACAATGGATAATTGATCTTCCAGTTTCTGTTTTGCCAGTGGATAATTTTTATCAGATTCTTTTGGCATTCCGGAAGGATAGATATTGTCGCCCAAAAAGATCAGCATCGAATTGCTGTCTGCTTTTTCAAGCTGGCTTTTTAACAGATTCAGGGTGTTCTGAGCCTGTGCTTCGTCTGCATTTCCGGCATCGCCTACGAGAAATATTTTAAAATCGGTGGCAGATTTTATATCAGAATTTTTAATTTCAGATAAGTTTTTACCCTTTTTTACGTTATATGTTGCGCAGGAGTAGAGAACTCCGGCAGACAATGCTACTCTGATGACAACAGACGTATTTTTTAAATGAGTTTTAAAGGATAAATTCATAAATTTACAATAATAAAATTTCGGTGATGAATATTTTACAAAAAGCCAAAGACTATGTCGAAACCTTATTCAAAGATAAACTATCTTCAGTATATTCTTATCATAATTTTATACATACTACCTTCACAGTAAATAAGGCTGAAGAAATTCTTAAAAACACTCAGGTTTCTGAAGAAGATCAGGAGAAAGTAGTTCTGGCTCTTTGGTTTCATGATACAGGGTACATAGAGTGTGCCAAAAATCATGAAGAGGCAGGAGTAAAGATTATGAAAGATTTTCTGCAGCAGGAAAATTATCCTGCAAACTATATCGAAGATGTTTCCAAGCTTATTTTGGCAACCAAAATAACGTATGTTCCGCAGAATCTTCTGGAAAAAATAGTGAAAGATGCAGATTGCAGCCATTTTGCAAGCCACGATTATAACGATATTTCCGATGCCCTCAGAAAAGAGTGGGAGCTTACCAATGTACGCTGCTATTCTAACGACGAATGGAACGCCGGAAATTTGGATATGCTGAAAAACAAACATCAGTTTTATACAGAGTATGCAAAAAAAGAATGGCAGCCTCTGAAGGAGAAAAATATTAAAAAAATTGAAAAGAAGTTGGAAAAAGACGAGGATAAAAAAGAGAGTTCTGAAAATAAAAAGTCAAAGGAGAAGGAACCAAAATCCGACAGAAGTGTAGATACGCTGTTCAGAGTGACTTTAAGCAATCATACAAGACTGAGTGATATTGCCGACAGCAAAGCGAATATTCTTCTTTCTGTAAATGCCATCATCATATCAGTTTGTCTTTCTGTTTTGGTTCCGAAACTGGATACGCCTAAGAATTCTCATCTTATTATTCCAAGTTTTATTTTGCTGGCTTCTGCGGTTCTTACCATCATTTTTGCCATTTTATCCACAAAACCGAATGTCACCAAAGCAAAATTCAGTTTACAGGATGTTGCCGACAGAAAGGTGAATCTTTTATTCTTCGGAAATTTCAACAGGATGATTTTTGATGATTATCAGGATGCAATGAATGTTCTTATTAAAGACCGCGATTATATTTACGATTCTATGGTGAAGGATTTGTATTTTTTAGGAAAGGTTTTAGACAGAAAATACAGGCTTTTATCCATTACGTACCAGATTTTTATGGCAGGAATTGTAATTTCTGTTCTGTCTTTTGCGTATGCGTTTTTAAGTCTTTAGATAAAATATCAACTTAATAGGAAAGCTCACCCGGTTGGATGAGCTTTTTTATTGTACTAAAGATACTCTTAAAGCTAAAAGTCCTGTAATTCCCTGCAAATCTTCTACTTTCAGGAATTCTATGTCGTTTTGGAGAATTCCTTTCTTTTGCAGTTTGTTGATGTAATCGAGATATTCTCTCTGATTTTCCATCCCGAAATAAACGATGGTTATTTTTCCGGGGCAGGTAATTCTGTCGTCTGAATCTTTTACGTGGGCTTTATCCAGACGTTTTTTAATGATTTCATAGTACGAATTATAAGCTCCGTCTACATCAAAACGCTTTTCGTCCATTCTGAAGCGGATGTCTATTTTTTCATTATATACAAAAATCAGCGAAGCAATATTGAGACAAACCGGAAGATCTTTTTTGAAATTTCGGAATTCAATTTCCATATTGCAGATGGTTTTTAACTGCCAGTAACGAAGTTTGTTAACAATTTTTGGATGGTAATGAAGATCCGGCGCAATGTTTTGTCCGGTGTACAAATTATGCTCCACCCCGTCTGATTTAAATCTTTCATAATAATGCGGAAAAATCTGCTGTGCCTGTATCTGCGCTTCATCCAGAACGTCTGCCAGTTTTCTGTTGACTAACGTTATCGAATCATCCAGGCTTTTTCTATGGGTATAAAAGAGATCGGTCTGGCTAAAAACCTGCGCAAAATAATCTTTTATTTTTGCCTTTACTTCACTGGAAGATTTTACTTCCAGTTTAGCCTGAAGATAAGGATGAATTTCATCTCTCAATAATCCCTGAAACCTCTGTTCGCTGTCTGCTTTGATCTCATTATTTAGTTCGTTTTCGAAAATATCCAGAGCCGGTAAAAATTTTTCTGAGTCTGAAAGGGTTAAATTAAAAATCTCGTAAAGGGATTCAATCTGTTGGTTGAGATCTTCGAGCATTAAATTAAAACGTTTTTCCGAAGAAGAACGGATGTCTGAAAATCCAAAGAGCGGGGTAAGGTTTTTAAATGAAATTTCTTTTAAAGAATATATTTTATTGCCAAGAGAAGCGTTGAAATATTTTTCGGCTTCATTTCTGAATTTCCATACCACGCTGTTGTGGATGGTGGTATATTCACGCTGAATGATGGCTTCAATCTGATAATTTTTTTCAAAGCTGAATCTGCTCAGCGAGAAAATAATCATGTTGCTGAACGATTCCATTTTTTTCAGTTTAAGACCATTGAAGCTGTTCGGAATAGGAGAGGTAAACTCCATGATAGCCAAAAGCTCGTTGTCTTTCACGATCGGGATAACCATAAAACTGTTGATGTTGTTTTCCTTTAAGATACTGAAAGAAGGTTTCATTTTCGCTTCTTCTTCGAGATGATTAAGGTTTGAAACAACAATAGGTTTCGGGTTGTAGTGAAGATTGATGATGGTACTTTTTCTTGTATCTTCATCTATGGCATTGATCCAAAAGTTCAATACATGATTGGTGAACATATTTTCATACACCGGCATTTTTTCCAGCCGCTGCTCTTTTTTATTGTAAAGCATCAGTCCGAAATTCAGCTCCGGAATATCAAAATACGATTTGAATATTTCAACAAGGTTTTCATCCTGCGAGAAGTTTTCAGAATCTATTTCGATCATGGTAGATTTAAGATCGGAGAGGGCAATTTCACTGGTACAGTCTACAAGAGAAATAATAGTAAACCCTTTTAAAATCCATGATTCCGGCTGAAAATGTTTCTTCCACAGTTTAAAATCATCTAAATTTTCCAGCAAGATATCCAGAATTTCATCGGAAGGAATTTTTGTTCCTTCAGCAGGAAATATTTCGGTAAAATCTGCATTTACCGTAATTTTATAATGCTTCATGATTCCCTGTGCATTAGGAATATCATAATAAAAAGGAATGGTACTTTTTATATCTTTTTTGAAGTAGCTCTGCAAAATAAGACAGCAGCAGAAGACATAAAATTCGTCATCATCAATACCACGCAATCCGATCTCGAAATCTTTTCCGGCATCTTTTAATATTGCCTTGAAACGGTCTGTATAATTAAAGGTGAGATTGGAAAGCGGAACACTTGCCGCTTTTATTTCGTTATTGGTAAGTCCGGTAGGGAAGAGGTCTGCAAGAAGAAGTTTGATGAGGTCTTCATTTTTTTCAAGCAGAGAAATATCCTGAAATCCGTTGCGGAATTCGTTGAAATTTTTAGTCTTTTCAATTAAAGATTCAGCATAATTGGCTCGGTATTCCAAACGGTCATTATATCGAATGTGTTCCAACACATCCAAATATTTTTTGAACGAAATAAAAACCTGAAATGGAGTGTCTTTTTTATATAGCTGTGACACAAAAACTGAAATTTAGAGTAAAGGTAAAAAAAAACCACAACTTAAGGGTTGTGGTTCTCTATTTTAATATGATTTTTTATAATCCGAAAAGTCTTGCAAACAGATCCGGGAAAACTCCAAGAACAACAATGGATGCAATAACAAATACTCCTACGATGTTGTACGTGATCGTTACTTTTTCTGAAGATTTAAATGTACTTTCTTTGAAGAAGAACATGGAAATAATCAGTCTTAAATAATAAGCAATAGAAACTGCTGAACCTAAAACAGCGATCAACACAAGGAAAACTCCGTGTTGAGAATTCATTGCCTGAGAAAATAAAGAGAATTTCCCCATGAAACCTGCTGTTAACGGAATTCCAGCCATTGAAAGCATAGAAACTGATGCAGTGGTTGCCAATAAAGGTTCTGTTTTTGCCAATCCTTTGAACGCTCCGAAAGACGTTTCTCTTTTCAGTTTTTCAACATAAATCAGACACATGAAAACTCCTACTGTAGCCAAAGCGTAAGCAAATAGATAGAACGCCAAATTGTAAGTAGAAAGACTTGTCATTCCGAAGAATACCAAACCGATGTATCCTGCGTGAGAAACTGAAGAGTATGCCAACATTCTTTTTGCATTCGTCTGAGCCAGTCCCATAACGTTTGCCAAAAGCAATGTAATGATTAAAAATACTCCGAAAACATTGATCCAGTTTTCTGTAACTCCGCCAAATCCTATCGTCATTAATCTGAATAATGCGAAAAATCCTGAGATTTTTACCACACTCGCCATGAAAGCGGTGATTAATGAAGGTGCACCGTAATAAACATCCGGACTCCACATATGGAAAGGTGCTAAAGCAACTTTAAATGCCAATGCGCAAAGAATCAGAAGAACACCTAAGATGAACATGACATCTTTAGGGTTTGAAACTCCGAAGTCCTGAATTTTATATAAATCAAAACTTCCTACACTTCCGTAGATAAATGCGATCCCGAATAACAGGAAACCTGTTGCGAATGCACCCATAAGAAAATACTTGATGGAAGCTTCGTTGGATCTCAGATCTGTTTTGTTAGCACCTGCCATTACATATAAAGGAATAGAAAGGATTTCAACTCCTAAGAACAGCGTTACCATATTCTGATATCCGAAAAGGATAATCCCGCCACAAAGAGCGAAAAGCATTAAAGCATACAGTTCAGACTGGTGGCTTCTGTGGTTGCTGAATGCAAAACCGCCCAGAAAGAATAACAATAATGTCGTTACGATTGATATTTTTGTGAATAGCGCAGTATTGGCAGTGTAGTCATACATATGTTTGTACTGTCCGAAGAAAGCACATTCCGGCATGAAACTTACCCATAATGCGATGATTAATCCCAAAATCCCAATGTATCTTGCGAATTTCCCTTGTTCAAAAACTCCTGAAAATAACGCAACAACTGCCGTTAGGAAAACAATAATTAAAACACTCATTTCTTAAAATATCAAATTAGCTTACCATTGATTGGTAGATAAACTTCAACGAACTATTCACCATTTCGATTATCGGTTGTGGGAAAATACCAAATACAATCACAAAAACCGCTAAACTTGCCAATACAGAGAATTCTGCTGCAGAAAGATCTTTTACTGTGCTTAAAACCGCTTCATCACCCTGTCCGAACATTGCTTTTCCGTAGAATCTCAATAAATAGACAGCACAAAGGATTACGGTAAGACCTGCAATTACTGCTGCCAATCCGTTAAAATCATATACCGATTTCAACAGGATAAATTCCCCGATGAATCCATTGGTCAACGGAACTCCCATTGAACCTAATATAATGATCAAGAACAATACGGCAAACTTAGGAGCAACTTTCGCCAGACCTCCCATTTGTCTGATGTCTCTTGATTTAAATCTCTTGTATAAAATATCGCAGCAGTAGAATAAACCTACAACGTTGATACCGTGAGCAAAAGTCTGTACCAAAGCTCCTTCAGCACCTTCGATATTGAAGTTTCCTCTTAAGGTTATTACTGCCGAAGCAAAAATACCTGCCACCATTAACCCAACGTGAGAGAAAGAAGAATATGCAATAATTCTCTTCATATCAGTCTGAATGATCGCAATTAAAGCACCGTGAACAATTCCCACAATAGCTAAGATAATCACAATCTGTCCTGAAATTCCTGCAATCGGAAGGGGAGTGATCGGTAAAAGATAACGCATAACTCCATAGATCGCCATTTTCAGCATGATCCCTGATAAAAGCATCGAACCTTGTGTTGGCGAATAGGTATACGTATCCGGCTGCCACGTGTGGAAAGGGAAAACCGGCAATTTCACTGCAAAAGCAAAGAAGATAAACCAGAATACAACGGTTTGTTGTGTTTCGTTTAACTGTGCATTATATAAATCTGTCAGCGCAAAAGAGGCAGAGTGATTGTATACATAAATCAATCCTGCTAACATGAATAATGATCCAACGAAGGTATAAACGAAGAATTTCGTAGTGAATTCAAATCTTTTATTTTCCTGACCCCAGATTCCGGCAATAAACCAAATCGGAATCAAAGTAACTTCCCAGAAAATGTAGAACAGCAAACCGTCCAGCGAAGTGAAAACACCTACAAGACCGAACTGCATTAGCAGAATTAAACCATAGAATGTATTTCTGTAGTTTACATTTTCATTAAAAGAAGATAAAATAATGATCGGCGCCAGAATATTGGTTAACAATAAAAGAAGTAAACTCATCCCATCGATTCCGAAATGGAGAGAACTCTTCATAAATTGTGACCAAGGATAGTTGATCTCGTGCTGCAATACGCTGTCTACCGTAGGATTAAAATCAAAATCCGCAGTGATGTAGAAGGTAATCAGCATTTGTACCAACGCAATTCCCAGTGCCAAATATTTGCTGGATTTATCTTTCCATGCAAAAACTAATCCCGAACCTACCAGAGGTAATAGTAATAGTGTTAATAATAAACCAGACATTATTGTAATATAAAGTTAACAATCAGTATAATTCCCACAGCCAAAGACATGATTAAGATGTAATTCTCAACATTTCCGTTCTGGATACGCTTCATGGCTTTTCCGCTGTCTTCAGCTCCTTCACCTACGAAGTCCACAAAACGATCAAGAATACCTTTATCAAACATCTTTCCTCCGCGTCCTAATCCTTCAACAGTTTTTACAATTAATGCATTGTAAATTTCGTCAATATATAATTTTTTAGCAGACAGTTTTTCCCATCCTGTGTACTGCTGTTCCGGTAATGCCTGTTTTTTCTTATTCACATAAGTATTTTTAACAAGGAACCAAACGCAGAAGAACATTACAACTGTTGCTCCTAAAAGTATCATTTCAGTCCCAAACGGAACTCCCGAAAGAGTTGCTTCCATTTGTTTAAAGCTTTCCTCGGTAAGAACAGGCTTCAGCCATTCCATTAATTTGGCATAATGACCGTGACCGATGAAGTGAGGAAGGTTAATTAATCCACCCAAAACAGAAAGAACAGCCAATACGATCAATGGTAATGTCATATTCGAAGGGCTTTCGTGTAAGTGGTGTTTTTGTTCTTCGGTACCTCTGAACTCTCCGTGGAAAGTCAGATAGTACAATCTGAACATATACGTAGCCGTAACAGCCGCTAAAACAAATAAAATTACCCAGTACACAGGATTTTTAGCAAAAGCCGCCACTAAAATTTCGTCTTTGGAAATCATCCCTGAAAGCAAAGGGAATCCTGAGATTGCCAATGTTCCGATAAGGAATGTAGCGTGTGTGATCGGAATGTATTTTTTCAGACCTCCCATGAAACGCATATCCTGTTCGTTGCTCATCGCGTGGATTACAGATCCTGCTCCCAAGAACAATAATGCCTTGAAGAAAGCGTGTGTCATTACGTGGAACATCGCTGTTGTATAAGCTCCAAGACCTAATGCGATGAACATGAATCCAAGCTGAGAAACGGTGGAATACGCCAGTACTTTTTTGATATCGTTCTGACGAAGCGCGTAGAATCCTGCCAAAGCTGCCGTTAAGAATCCGATGAATAAAATTACTCCCTGAACGGTAGGTGCCAAAGTGAATAAGAAGTTGGATCTTACCACTAAATAAATACCTGCCGTTACCATGGTAGCTGCGTGAATTAACGCTGAAACCGGAGTAGGTCCCGCCATCGCATCCGGCAACCATGTATATAATGGAACCTGAGCAGATTTACCGGTAGCACCAATAAATAAACTCGTTGTAATGAAAATGATTACCGTTCCGTCCAATTCAAATTTTCCTGCATTTTCTTTGATTGTTAAATAATCCACAGCATTTGTCTGTGAAGCTAACATGAAAATACCTATTAATAAAGCAAGGTCACCAATTCTGTTCATGATGAACGCTTTTCTTGCCGCTTTACCATACTCTTCGTTGGTGTACCAGAATCCGATCAGTAGATAAGAACACAATCCTACACCTTCCCATCCGATGAACAGGATTAAGTAGTTGCTTCCCATTACCAATAACAACATAGAGAAGATAAACAGATTCAGATAAGTGAAAAACTTATAGAAACCTTTATCGTGGCTCATATATCCGATAGAGTAGAGGTGAATTAAAGATCCAATCCCTGTGATGATCATCACCATCATTAATGATAACTGATCGATCTGGAACCCGAAATTAATCTGAACTCCGTTTACTCTGAACCATTCAAAAGCTTTTACAATGACAGGCTGGCTTTCAGAATCAAAATTCATGAAAATACTTACTGCGATGCAGAAAGATGCAAAAACCATTGCTGTAGCCAAACTACCGACAACTATTTTTGGAAGATTTTTTCCGAAAAGTCCGTTTATAAGAAAACCTAAAAGTGGTAAAAGTATTATTGCATACACTAAATTTTCCATTCTTATCCTCTTAATTTATTAAATATACTTACATCAACAGAACGGGTATTTCTATACAGCATAGCAATAATTGCCAGACCTACCGCTACTTCCGCAGCAGCAACCACCATAATGAAGAAAACTAAAAGTTGTCCGTCGCCATTACCTTTGTATGCAGAAAACGCAGCCAGTAAAAGGTTTACAGAATTCAGCATAAGCTCTACACAACCCAAAATAACAATCGCGTTTTTTCTCAGCAATACTCCCAAAACTCCCAAACAGAACAGTACTGATGAAAGTATGATGAAATAATTCAGAGGGACGCTTTGTATAAATGTATTTACTTCTCCCATAATTTTATAGATCTTTTTTACCGATTAATACCGCACCTACAATACCTGCCAAAATAAGGATGGATGCAAGCTCAAACGGCAAAACATATTCATTAAACAAAAGTCTTCCCAGATTTTTCGTCAAACCAACTCCGTTGTCTACATTTTCAACAACGATCTGGTTCTGCTGAACACCTCTGAAAACGCCTAAAACTCCAATTAACAAAAGTCCTGCTGTAAAAACTCCGGCAAATTTTAAAGTATTGCCCTTCTTACTTTCGTCTTGTTTATTAAGATTAAGCATCATCAGAATGTAAAGGAACAATACCATGATCGCTCCGGCATACACAATAATCTGGATAATCGCAAGGAACTGTGCATTCAGAAGGATGTACATGCCCGCAATAGAGAACATTGTAACAATTAATGACAAAACAGCGTACAGAGGATTTCTTGCAAAAACGAAGTAAACCGCACTTGCCACCGCTAAAAACGCCACCAAGAAAAATAAAAACTGATCCATTATTTTACCGCATTTTTTTGTTTCTCGGATTGTCTTTCTGTGATGTCAATCCTTTCATTTATTTTTTCTACTAATTTATCTTTTCCGTAAATGAAAGAACCTCTGTTGGTTTCCACGTCCACCAATCTGTCGGTAAGATAGATCGCAGATTTCGGACAGGCTTCTTCACACATACCGCAGAAAATACATCTCAGCATATTGATTTCATATACCGATGCATATTTTTCTTCTCTGTAAAGATGCTTTTCTTCCTTAGTTCTCTCTGCAGCAGTCATGGTAATTGCTTCTGCAGGACATGCCACCGCACAAAGTCCGCAAGCCGTACATCTTTCTCTGCCTTCCTCGTCTCTTTTCAAAACGTGCTGACCTCTCCAGATTTCTGCTCTCGGTTTCTGTACTTCCGGATACGAATATACTGCGGGAGCCCCTTTCAATACGGTTCTTACAGCATGCTTAAATGTAATCCCCATTCCTGTAAAAATCGCAGGTAAGTAGATTTTTTCAGCAAGGGTCATTTCTTTATTAGAAACAACTTTTGATCTGTTCGTAAGTTTCATTTAATTATAGATGTTAGATGTTAGACATTAGATTTTAGACGAATCTTGCCTGTTATCTTAATTTTTAATATTCTATTCATACACAAACCTTATAGGTTTTTAAAACCTATAAGGTTTAGATACATTAATTAATTTCCAAATGCTAAAATTACAGCACCTGTAATTAATAAGTTGACCAATGCCATTGGAATCAGAGTTTTCCATCCTAAGTGCATTAATTGGTCATATCTGAATCTCGGAAGTGTCCATCTGATCCACATAAAGATCAGAATTCCGATGATGGTTTTAATTAAAAACGCCACAATACTCAAAATTCCGGCTGTATTTTCTCCCCAGTTCTGAGTAACCCATTCAATTCCGGGATAATTGTAACCTCCGAAGAATAAAACAACCATGAAAGCATTCGAAATAAACATATTCACGTATTCACCGAACATGTACAATCCTAATTTCATGGAAGAATACTCCGTAGAATATCCTGTTACCAATTCAGATTCACACTCTGGTAAATCGAAAGGGTGTCTGTTGGTTTCTGCCAAAGCTGCTACAATAAATACTAAGAAAGCAATCGGCTGGTAGAAAATATTCCAGTTAAGACCCGAAACCCAAGGAATGAATCCCCACAGTTTTCCGTTTGTCTGGCTTTCCGTAATTTCTTTTAAATCTAAACTTCCTGTCATCATAATGATGGAAAGCAAAGCCAAACCCATTGCCAATTCATAAGAAATCATCTGAGAAGAAGCACGGATCGCTCCCAATAATGAATATTTGTTGTTGGAAGCCCAACCTCCGATCATAATTCCGTAAACTCCGATGGAAGCCATTCCGATGATGAAAAGTACACCGACATCAATGTTTGCCACCTGAAGATCGTAAGAAGTACCTGCAATATTTAAACTTTTACCCCAAGGAATAACAGCTCCTGTGATTAACGAAATAAACATCACTAAAGCCGGACCCAGTACGAAAAGGAATTTTTCTGCATTGGCAGGGGTAAAATCTTCTTTAAAGAAAAACTTTCCACCGTCGGCTAAAGGCTGAAGCAATCCGAAAGGTCCTGATCTGTTGGGACCAATTCTGTCCTGCATGATAGAAGCTACTTTTCTTTCTGCCCAGGTAGAGTAGGCTGCAATCGTTAACGAAAGCAGGAAAAGCGCAAATACAAGTATAAGTTTAAATGTAAGTAAATCCATTTTTTATTTTAAATGTTTTGAAGATGGGAGCTGGGAGCTGGAAGTTTATCACATCGTGGCATCAACCCTTCATCACATTACCAATTTATTTTATTTTTTAACGATTTTAAAGTTAAAAGCAGAAGCGGAATATTTTACGGTTATAAACCTCCATCTTCCATCTTCAGACATCCAACTTCTTATTTTTCGTCTTTTTCACTGATTTCCTTTGCCATCGGATTATCTAAAACTCTTAGTTCATCTTTAGGCTTTTCATAGTGGTTCAATGAAATTACTGAGTGTCTGTCGATGTGTCTCGGACCTTCAATATTCCAGTCAGAAAGCTCTTTTCTATCGAAACGGCAGGTGTCGCAGATAAATTCTTCAACTTCTCCCCACTGGTCTTTTCTTGCGGTAACTCTCACGATTTCATCACCTTTCATCCAGACTACGGCTTTTCCGGAACATTTATCACATTTGCAGGTAGCATTCATCGGTTTTGTAAACCATACTCTGCTTGAAAAACGGGCTGTTCTGTCGGTTAATGCTCCAACCGGACAAACGTCGATGACGTTTCCGATGAAATCATTATCCAAAGCTTTATTTAAGTAGGTTGAAATTTCAGCGTGATCCCCTCTGAATAAAATTCCGTGTTCTCTTTCTCCGGTTAACTGGTTTGCAGCGAGTACACATCTTGCACAAAGAATACAACGGTTCATATTCAGTTTGATGTGCGGACCCAAATCGTCTGCTTCATATGTATTTCTTTCGAACTCCGTTCTGGTTTCAAGATTTCCGTGTTCATACCCTAAATCCTGAAGATGACATTCTCCAGCCTGATCGCAGATAGGGCAGTCTAACGGATGGTTTACCAAAAGGAATTCCGTAACTGCTTTTCTTCCTTCCTGAGCTTTTTCAGAAGTAAGATTTTTTACTTCCATCCCATCCATAACGTTGGTTCTGCAGCTTGCCACCAATTTCGGCATAGGACGCGGATCTGCTTCAGATCCTTTGGAAACTTCCACAAGGCAGGTTCTGCATCTTCCGCCGCTGGTTTCCAGTTTGCTGTAGTAGCACATTGCAGGAGGTACAGATTTTCCGCCGATTTGTCTTGCAGCTTCCAGAATAGAAGTACCCGGCAAAACTTCAGTAGTCTGTCCGTCTATCGTTATTTTGAATTTTTTAACCTCTTCGCTCATATTCTATGCTTTTCGCTTAATAATTAAGCTCTATAAATTTTTAAATCTCTCTAAATTAAAATTATAAGTTTCTGTAAGAAGATAATCAATATGAATTTTAAATTCTTTAATATGATTGTCAAAATCTGGATAAGTTTGAATAATATGTTTAACCAGATTTTTATACTTACTTTCCTTATCTATCTGTTCACTTTTAGTTTCTTTCTTGAATGATTCAAAATCAATATAATCGAATTCAATTAGATCTTTACTCTGAAGTTTTAAAAATTGACAAAGCCAATCTTCAAAGGCTTTAGGACAAAGTGCAAAAATAAACTGATATTTTGTTTTATCCTTATAAATCTTGAAACTATTTCCTTCTTTAATTTTCTCGAAGCTTTTTAAATTAGGATTAAGCAATAAATCTTTTCTATCCTCATCTACAATTCCGATAAGAAATTCTCCTTTTACTCTCTCAAAAGCTTTTATAACTTCATTTTTATTTTTTTCTTTTCGAATGCGTTTTTCATTTTGTAATAACTTTCCGAAAAAATATTTATCTGCAAAACATTCAACAGCAACAACCCTTTCCATGATTAATTATTTTCCCAAAGACTGTCGAAGTTGAAAAATACGTTCATCCCATATTCATAAACATCATCATTAGTTTCTTTATCTAATTTTTTGACTTCTGTTTTTCCGTCAACATTATTAACAAGATAAATCTGTAAGTTGTTTCTGCTTTCCTCGTCTCTCAAAAACTCCTGTATTATAAAATCACTGTGAGTAACCATGAAAAACTGGTTATTGTTTTCATTGTACTTTACTTCATTAGTAAATTCTAAAATATAAGGTTCAAAACAATGAGCTTCTGGTTCTTCAAATAATAAAACTGAATCTTGATTGCTCATAATTGCAGTTTTGTAAAAAATTAACCTTTGAAGAGTGTCTGCAATCATATTATAAGAAAGAGAGAATACTGTTCCATCCTCATATTCTTTAAATATTTTTAAATTATTTGAACCTCTTTCAATTAATAATTTTAAATTATTTACAGATAAAAATTGATTAACAAAATTTCTTATTTCAGGATTACTTGAAATTACTGTACTAATATTTTCGCCAAAAGGAGAAATTAGAAAATTAGAAAATTTTATTATATTATTTTCTATTTTAAAAAAGTACTTTCTAATTTTCAAATCCCTTTTTACAAGGTCTGGAACAGTAGATGTCTCTTGATGTCCCATAGTCGAAAATTCTTTTAATTTAGTTTTCTCAATAGAGTTATTTTCTAAATGAATTTTTAATCTGTCGTTATTAAAATTGTAAAATGAAAAAATTTTTTCTTTGTTTAACTTTATTTGTGAACTTTTGCTATAGTCTCCTTCAAAAAAAAGATCACTTAAGTTCTCATATCTTACAAAATTTTTAAGGTTCTGTGGATTTAAAAGACTAAAAAATAAATCAAATATTCCCACAGCCTCCAAAATATTACTCTTTCCGGCATTCGGCTTTCCTGCAAAAATATTTATTTTCTTGCAACCGTCTATTTTTAAATCTTTAATTGATTTAAAATTGGAAATTTCAATATTTTGAATGTGTTGATTCACTATTAATTATACTTTTTTGTATTAAATGTATACCCGATTCCGGCGAGAACCTGTCCGAAAACAAAATCCTGTCTGGCTTTATCCGGTTTATTATTTAATGTCGTTTTAATGTCCCACATATTGATGTACCCGGCTTTTACTTCTGCTCTCAGCATCCAGTTTTTCCAGAATACAAGGTTAAGACTGGATCTTAAATCGGTTCCCATTCCGGCAACGTGAAAACGGTCGCTTCTCTCGTTACCAAAAAGTTTTACATTACTTTTCGGAAACATAAACCCGATTCCGGCTCCGTAAGACCATACCAGATCGATGTTTTTTTTATGAACCAGATTTTTATATTTTTCAAGCCCGACATTTTCATAATTTAATCCGTCTGTATGCTCAAAAGTAAGGAACTTTTCATCAGCAAGATTTACCTGCCCGTTCTGTACCATCGCTGCATATTTCGGATCTGAAATATTTCCTGAAAACCCAACCGTCTGATCCTGGTTCATTACATATTTCATGTGATCAATTCCTAAAACCAAAGCTAAATTATCTTTAATAAAATAACCAAGTCTGAAATTATATTGGGTCACTGTAAACCAACTTGGATCGAAATAAACAATTCCGAATTTCGTTGGTCTGTCTTTCGCAGAGACATTATTTAACTGAAAATCATAACCGTTTCCCGAGAAATGAATGTCAGAATTGCTGTAAGCCGCTCTGTTCCATCCGTAGAAAACGAAAACCTGACCTTTTTTGCTTAAGGCTAAAGGTTTTTCTTTTTTTTCAGCTTTGTATGGAGTCGCCTCCAGTTTATATTCTTTTTCTTCTAATGTATCTTTTTTTACCTGTGCGAAAACAAAACCCGACATCATTAGACCTACTGCCAATATTTTTTTCATCTTAAGCATTCTTCTCAACTGCAGGAATCGGATCTGCATAATGTGCCAATCCGTAGTTCTGAGTCTGTGATAACTCAGGGTTTTTAATGTGCCATTCGAATTCATCTCTGAAGTGACGAATAGCCGCTGCAACAGGCCATGCTGCTGCATCACCTAACGGACAAATTGTGTTTCCTTCGATTTTTCTCTGAATGTCCCAAAGTAAATCGATGTCTTCCATTTTTCCTTCTCCTTTCTCGATTTTCTTTAAAATCTTGTACATCCATCCCGTTCCTTCACGGCAAGGCGTACATTGTCCGCAACTTTCGTGATTGTAAAATCTCGCTAAAGTCATGGTATGTTCTACGATACACTGATCTTCATCCAAAACAATGAATCCTCCTGAACCCATCATGGTTCCGGTAGCAAAACCACCATCAGCCAAAGATTCGTAGTTCATGTATCGAGGTTCTCCGTTTACGGTTTTTAATAATAAATTAGCCGGAACAATCGGAACAGAGCTTCCTCCCGGAATACAGGCTTTTAATCTTTTCCCGTCTTTAATTCCTCCGCAATATTCTTCAGAGTAAATGAATTCTTCAACCGTAATGGTCATGTCGATTTCATACACTCCGGGTTTGTTGATGTTTCCACAGGCAGAAATCAATTTTGTTCCTGTAGATCTTCCAACTCCTATTTTAGCATATTCAGCTCCTGTAATTTCAATGATCGGAACAACTGCTGCAATAGACTCAACGTTGTTTACTACCGTTGGTCTTTCCCAAAGTCCTTTTACAGCAGGGAATGGCGGTTTTAGTCTCGGATTCCCTCTTTTACCTTCAAGAGATTCAAGCAATGCGGTTTCTTCACCGCAGATGTATGCTCCACCTCCTCTCTGAACGTAAATTTCGCAATCGAAACCGGTTCCTAAAATATTTTTACCTAAAAATCCTGCTGCCTTCGCTTCTTCAATAGCTTCTTCCAGAATATCAGGAATCCATGAGTATTCTCCACGGATGTAGATATAGGAAACATTTGAACCTAAACAGTATGATGAAATAAGCATTCCTTCAATCAGTAAGTGAGGAAGAAACTCCATCAGATATCTGTCTTTGAACGTTCCCGGTTCAGATTCGTCGGCATTTACAACAAGGTGTCTCGGAACACCTTCCGGTTTTGCAAGGAAGCTCCATTTCATTCCTGTTGGGAATCCTGCTCCACCACGTCCACGAAGTCCTGAAGCTTTTACTTCTTCAAGAATTTCGTCAGGAGTCATTTTTAAGGCTTTTTCAGCAGCTTCATAACCTCCGTTTTTACGGTAGGTTTCAAAGTAGCGGATGCCTTCAATATGTGCGTTTTTAAGTAAAAGTTTTTTACTCATTGTTATTTGCTTCTTGCAATAGGCTTTTGGCTTCTTGCATTAATTATGATTAAACGTTAAGTGAATAATTTAAAATCTAAAATGTAGAATTTAAAATTTCTATTAGTCTAAAGCGATCTGTCCTTCTCTGCAAAGATCAAGGATCTCGTCTACTTTTTCTATCGTTAAATTTTCATGAAAAAATTTCCCTAACTGCATCATCGGAGCATATCCACAAGCTCCCAGACATTCAGCAGGTTTTAAAGTAAACATTCCGTCTTCCGTAGTCTGTCCGTCTTTAATGTTCAGTTTTGTACGGATATGGTCTAGGATTTTTTCACTTCCCGAAACCATACAAGGTCCGGTTCTGCAAACCTCCAGAACATATTTACCTACCGGCTTCATGTTGAACATGGTGTAGAAAGTAGCTACTTCATAAACTTCGATAGGTTTGATACTCAATAATTCTGCAACATAATCCATTACCGGAACGTCTAACCAGCCTCCGAATTCTTTCTGTGCCAAATGAAGTACAGGAATAAGGGCAGATTTTTGTCTTCCTTCAGGATATCTTGCGATAATTTTGTGTACCTGTGCTAAACTTTCCGGTTTAAAAGCTATTGTTTCGCTCATATTTAAAGATTTTAGATTTTAGATTTTAGATTTTAGATGAAAATCTTAGTTCTAAAAATCTTATCAATTTTGATATTAATTTATATTTAAAGAGTTTAGATTAATTTAAAATTTATAATCCAAAATCTATAATTTCTTTTATGCGTCCAATTCTCCCGCAATAATATTCATACTACACATCGTAACGATCGCATCTGAAATTACAGAACCTGTAATCATCTCAGGATATGCCTGATAGTAGATGAAACAAGGTCTTCTGAAATGCAGTCGGTAAGGGCTTCTTCCGCCATCACTCACAAGATAGAAACCTAATTCTCCGTTTCCGCCTTCTACTGCATGATATACTTCTCCTTTCGGTACATCTGTTTCTCCCATTACAATTTTGAAATGGTAAATCAGTGCTTCCATTTTCTTGTAGACATCTGCCTTTTCAGGAAGATAGAAATCCGGAACATCCGCGTGGAATGGTCCTTCAGGAAGGTTTTCGTATGCTTGTTTGATGATTTTGATAGATTCCCAGATTTCCTGCTGACGAACCATGAAACGGTCGTAGGTATCTCCGGAAGTTCCTACCGGAATGATGAAGTCGAAATCCTGGTAAGAAGAATAAGGCTGCGCAACTCTCACGTCATAATCCACACCGGTTGCACGTAAATTCGGACCTGTGAAACCATAGCTTAATGCTCTTTCTGCAGAAATAGATCCTGCTCCGATGGTTCTGTCCATAAAGATTCTGTTTCTTTCTAATAATGTACAGAATTCTTTGAATCTTGGCGGGAACGTTTTAAGGAAATCCTTTAATAACTCATGGAATTTTGGAGTGAAATCTCTTTCAAAACCTCCGATTCTTCCCATATTGGTCGTCATTCTCGCACCGCAGATCTGCTCATACATATCATAGATACGTTCTCTTTCGATGAACATATAGGTAAGACCGGTAATTGCTCCGGAGTCCATTCCTGTTACACCGTTACAGATCAGGTGATCTCCGATTCTCGCAAGCTCCATTAAAATAACACGCATATAGTCTACACGTTTTGGAACTTCAACGCCGATCAGTTTTTCAACCGTCATGTGCCAACCTAAATTGTTAATCGGCGCAGAACAGTAATTCATACGGTCGGTAAGGGTAGTGATCTGAGAGTAGTTCCTTCTTTCAGAAATTTTCTCAAATGCTCTGTGGATATATCCCACAGTCTGCTCTGCATGAAGGATTCTTTCTCCGTCCATCGTTAAGATATTCTGGAAAATACCGTGCGTTGCAGGGTGGGTAGGTCCTAAATTGAGGGTGTATAACTGTCCGTCAATCTGTTCCTTACTTTCGTATTGGTTGAGTATATTAGATAATGAGTTATCTTTCATAATGATTGCTTTTAGCTATTTGCTTCTGGCTATTGGCTCGCTGCCATTGGTGCCATTCGCTTTTTTATCTTCCGAACATGCTGTCGTTCTTGTCTGTTCTTGTTCCGTCTTCCAGACGATATTCTTTCAGCATCGGGTGGTAACCAAGATCTTCCATATTTAAAATAGGTCTAAGATCCGGATGTCCTTTAAATTTGATTCCGTAGAAATCATACGTTTCTCTTTCCATCCAGTTGGCTCCTGCATATAATTCCACTAAAGAATCTACTTCGATGTTTTCTCTGGACATGAATATTTTCAGACGTAATCTGAAGTTCGTCATCATATTGTGCAGGTGATAAACCACGCCGATTTCCTTTTCCGGAAACTCAGGATAATGGATTCCGCATACATCGGTAAGGAAATTGATTTCCAGTGATGAATCTTTCAGATAGTGAACGATTTTTTTCAGATCTTCCTTCTTTACTTCAATCGTCAACATGCCATAAGGCTCTGAACTTGCAATAACAGACTCCGGAAATTCTCTTGTAATTGCTTCTAATACAAATTCGTTTGTCATTTCCGTTAGTTGCTAATATTGTAAGAATCTAATAATTTCTGATATTCAGGCATATCTCTTCTTCTGATGCTTTCGCTTTCCGCCAAAGCCTGAACCTGCATTACGCCTTCAATAATCTGTTCCGGTCTCGGAGGACATCCCGGAACGTAAACGTCTACCGGAATAATTTTGTCAATACCCTGTAAAACAGAATATGTATCAAAAATACCACCGCTGGAAGCGCAGGCTCCAACTGCAACTACCCATTTCGGTTCTGCCATCTGCGTGTACACTTCTTTCAGGACAGGTCCCAATTTTTTGGATATTGTTCCGCAAACCATCAACATATCTGCCTGTCTTGGAGAGAAAGAGTTTCTTTCCATACCAAATCGGGAAGCATCGTATGTTGGATTCAGCGTAGCCATAAACTCAATACCGCAACAAGAGGTTGCAAATGGTAACGGCCAAAGAGAAAATTTTCTCGCCATCCCGATTACACTGCTCAGTTTCGTTGCGAAAAACCCTTCTCCTTCAAATCCTTCCGGAGCAGGTGCATCTGTTCTTATTACTGGTTTGTTATCTGACATTTTAGTAGATTTTAGATTTTAAATTTTAGATTCTAAATTATTGTTAATATAAACTTTAATCGAAAATCGCCATCTAAAATTTGTAATTTAAAATTTATAATTTCTTATTTATCCCAATCTAAAGCGCCTCTTTTCCAAACATAGAAAAATGCCATGAAAAAGATTGCCACGAATGTAAGAACGGCAAGGAATCCTTCCATTCCGAATTCTCTGAAGTTTACCGCGTACGGATAAAAAAATACGATTTCAATATCGAATAATACGAATAATACCGCCGTCAAAAAGTACTTAATGGAAAACGGTGTTCTTGCATTTCCTTCTACCGGGACTCCACACTCCCAGCTTTGGTTTTTCACAGAATTTCCTTTTTTCTGTTTTGGACCTAAAAAATGCGCTCCAAGCAAAGAAATGGCTACGAAACCGATCGCAACACCTGCTTGTATAAGGATTGGAATATAACTTTCAGGTAAATTCATTTTTGCATTATTATCTCAATTTGCAAATTTAGCGAATAAACAAGAAAGCATGAAATTTATGAGGTTAAAAGTGGCTCCAAAATAGGCAAAACAGGTAATTTAGAATCATTAAAAATAACAATTATTTTTTCATTTTTCTGATGAGAGAATACGCCATAAAGGAAATATAGGCAAAAAGGAGACTTGCGTAGATAATATTCACCGCCGTATTGGTTCTGTCGTCCGCCAACTGGAAAAATAAATTGTATGCAATGAATCCGGCAATTAAAATTCCGAAAATGATGAGTTGTGGCTTCATATTTTAAAACTTACAATAAGTCTACTTTTTGATGATGAAAAATTATTTAATTTCCAGAGCGTAGGTTCTCCTTCTTTTATGGTTAACGGGATTGTAATCCTGCCAAAGAAGCTGAATGCTTTTGTTCTCTTCCAGTTCAGGATTGGTTTCCAGATATTTCACTCCTTTTTTATTGAAGATATCCCAGATTTCTTTAAAAATAATGGACGTTACACCACGTCTCTGATAATCGGGATGAATACCGATCAGGTAAAAATTAGCCCTGTCGTTTTTCTTTCCTGCCTGTAAAAAATGCCACCATCCGAAAGGAAGCAGTTTTCCTTTGGATTTTTGCAAAGCTTTTGAATAGGAGGGCATTGTAATGGCAAAAGAAACCAGATTGTTATTTTCATCTGCGATACACACGATGAAATCTTTATCGATTAAAGGGAAATATTTCTCTTTGTAGGTTTTTCGCTGTTCATCTGAAATAGGAGTGTAGGTAGAAAGGTGCTTGTACGTTTCATCCAGCAGATCAAACATCGCATCCACATACTGCAGAATTTCTTCTTTAGATTTAAATCTTAGAACTTTCAGATGATATTTCTGGGAAATCAGTTCATTGAATTTGTAAATTTTCTCAGGAAGGGAATCAGGAAACATGATTTCAAATTCCACCCATTCCTTTTCTTTGGTTAAACCCAGTTTTTCCAGATGTTGAGGATAATACGCATGATTGTAAATTCCGATCATCGTTGCCAGTTTATCGAAGCCTAAAGTCAGCATTCCGGCTTTATCAAGGTTGGTGAAACCCATCGGTCCTTCAATCTTTCCGATATTTTTTTCTTTGGCGTACTCAACTGCCTTTCCGATGAGTGCCTGAGAAACTTTTTCATCATCAATAAAATCAATCCAGCCAAAGCGTACTTTCTTTATCCCTAGTTCGCGTTCTTCCTTATGATTGATCATTAAGGCAATTCTTCCGACGATTTTATTATTCTGATAGGCAAGAAACTGTTTGGCTTCAGAGTATTGCAGTGCCGGATTTTCCTTCGTACTCCATATTTTAATCTCATCATTAATAAGAGCCGGAACGTAATACGGATTGTTTTTGTACAGATCCATGGGAAATCTTACGAATTGCTTTAGCTGATCGCTGTTTTTTACCTCAATAACTGAAATTTCTGACATGATTCTTTCGTGAAATTATGGAACAAATATAGCTAAATTAATACAATACTTTGGCACAGTTTTTACATCATATGGGATGAAAAGTATATTATAAAAGATTACAGAGATGAATGGTTATTATTTGATTATTATTGTTTCGATGGCGGTAAGCTGGTTTGTTTCATGGAGGCTGAAATCGAAATTCGAAGAATATTCTAAAGTCTATCTTAGAAACGGACTTTCAGGAAAAGAAATTGCGGAAAAAATGCTGAGAGACAACGGAATTAATGACGTACAGGTAATGTCGGTTCCGGGACAGTTAACAGATCATTATAATCCCGAAAATAAAACAGTTAACCTATCCGAAGCGGTGTATATGCAGAGGAACGCAGCAGCAGCGGCTGTTGCAGCTCATGAATGCGGTCATGCCGTTCAGCATAAAGTAGGATATTCTATGTTACAGCTTCGTTCTAAATTGGTTCCGGTGGTAAGCATAAGTTCCAACCTGATGCAGTTTGTCATTATGGGAGGGCTTGTTATCATGGCATTAAGCGGAAGTAAACTTGTTCTTACAATAGGAGTGATTATGTTTGCTTTTACAACGCTTTTCGCATTTGTGACGCTTCCGGTGGAATATGATGCAAGCAACAGAGCGATGAAATGGCTTCGTGATACAGGCACGGTAACAACGGAAGAGTATGTAGGCGTAAAAGACAGTCTGAAATGGGCAGCAAGAACATATGTGGTGGCTGCAATCGGATCTTTGGTACAGCTTCTTTATTTTGCTTCCTTATTAATGGGCGGAAGAAGGGATTAATCTTCAAATGTAAACGAAACATATTGCATCTCGGATAGTTTGTCCGAGATGTTTTTTTGTGCAATAAATGATGTTCTATATTCAATTGAAATTAATATTTTTATGAAATAATCAGGAAACATCAATGCGCGATAATTATGAATTAGAAAAGCAAACCAACTATTTAATCAAGGGTATTAATTTTTTATGGTTTTTAACTAAAGTAGGGAGCTATAAAACTTGGATTACAGAAAGAGTATATCCTGTAATCCCTCCAATAAGCAGTTTAGAAAACATTCCTGCTTTTGTCCATCAGTTTTTATTCGGAGCTTCTTTGTCTGCATTATTACTTGTTGTATGTATTAAACCCAAAAGATGGGTGCTTATTTTTTTATTTTTATCCGAAATAATGAGCTGTTTGTTAGATACGGTGAGATGGCAGCCTTGGGAATATATGTATCTGTGTTTTTTACTCCTGATTATTATTAATTTCTACAAGCGAGAAAATATTTTGATTTTAGGTCATTTATTTTTAGTGTCGGTCTATATTTTCAGTGGTCTTCATAAATTCAGTCGCAGTTTCCTTTCTTTGGTATGGCTCAATATGTTTTTAAGGGATTTTCTTGGCTTGTCGATGGATTTTATTTTAAAGTATAAGCTTTTTTTTGTGGGCTTATTCATTCCTTTTGTAGAAGTTCTTTTAGCATTACTATTATTGTTTTCAAAGTCAAAGAGAGTGATTAGTTATCTATTAATGGGTATGCACTTAAGCATTCTTATTTTTATAGGACCATTCGGGCTGAAATATAATTCAATAGTCTGGCTCTGGAATTTTGCCATGATATTTATTTTAGGCATTATCTATTCAAAACCCATGGAAGGTCTTAATAAGAAAACCATTGCCACAAATGCATTGTTTTTGGTACTGTGGTTTGTACTGCCTGTTTTTAGTTTCTGGGGGAGTTGGTATCAGTATTTTTCATTTAATTTATATTCCGGAAAAGGCTATCAAATGAATATCTGTATTTCACAAAATGTAAAAGAATTAAAACCGTATTTTGAAGCTGAACCCAATAATTTTTGTAAAGGAAGTCGGTATATAAATTTACAGGAGTGGGCGTTTAAAGAAATAAAATCGGCACCGATTCCGGAAATTGAAATTCAACGGAAGATCGCAGTTTATTTGAAGAAAAAATATCAGAAAAAGAATATTCAAATTATACTTTATAACATGGAAGAAAATAAAATGATAAAACTTTGATCTTAATTGATCTGAGTATGATATAATAACATTACAAAAATATCAATACGAATTGCCTTTACCTAAACTTATCATCAATTTCAGTTGAAGCCATTTTTTGATTTGCAATCTTTACGTGAATTCATTTTAATTGAGCACTTTATATTCCACAAATTGCATATTGATTAAGGATTCCAAAATTTCATCTTTGTGTCTTAATTTTATTTTTGCTGAAATTATTGCTCTTTCCTGTGCATCAAAATTGATGATTTTCGCATCATACTTCGACAGCAAAGTGAAAATAATATTCTGCTGATTAAAATTAAACTGAATCTCAACAGTCGTTTCCAGTTCTTTTGTAATGATATTTGCTTCTTCCAGTGTAATTTTTGCCGATTCTTTATAGGCTTTTACCAAACCGGAAACCCCCAGTTTTGTTCCTCCGTAGTAACGGACAGAAATAACCAGAACATTCGTAATTTCATTTGCTAATAACTGGTTGTAAATCGGAAGTCCGGCACTTCCCGAAGGTTCTCCGTCGTCATTTGCGCGGTAATTTTCTCCGTTAAGTCCCATTCTGAAAGCATAACAATGATGCGTTGCCTTCGGATGTTCTGCACGAATCTTTTCCAAAGCGTGTTTCAGTTCTTCCTCGTTGTTCACCGGGAATGCAAAACCCAGAAATTTGCTTCCCTTTTCTTTTAACAAAGTATTTTCTACTGCAGATTCTATCGTCTTAAAATTGAACATATATAATGAGGAAAAATATTTTTTCGAATGTTAGAATAATTGTTCAAAGGTAAAATATTTTTAAGAAAAAGTCCCGGAAACGGACAATAAAAAAGAGAACCGTTACAGTTCTCTTTAATCCGTTAACAAGGAAAGCTTCCTTCCAGCCAAGGCGGAGGACAACTCATACTCGAAGGGGTTTTACAGCATCTTTGCAGGTTTGCAGGATAATAAGAACAGCAAACCGGTGCTATTCCGCCAACAAGATCTTTAAGTTCTTTTCTGGGTAGCTTTTTTAGATTTTTCATATAGTTTGAATTAGTTGTGGAGATGATTAAAATTTCTGATCAGCATTAAACCGGCTCTCCTGGATTTCCGGGACCATTATTACTGGTACATTTTGTGCCGATCGGAAGACAATAATATCTCTGACGCGGGATGCAGCATTTGTAATATCCTGTTATGCAGTTTTGATCACAGGTTTCGATTCCTCCCAGAACGCTTTTCAGTTCATGTTTTGATAATTTTCTTAAATTTTTCATGATGATGATTTTTAGTTCATCATAAAGCTACATAATTAATTTCAAACTACGGTGAAAAATTATAAAATATTTATTATGTTAAATTTTTGACTGTTAAATGTTTAAATGATTTCTGAAAGGAAAAAATCAACGCGGTTATCTCTGATAATTTCAGTTTTGAAAGGATTTGACTGGTCAAAAACAGGAGCTTTGGTTCCGTTTTCCAAAAGTAGATTTTCGTTAGTAATTATCACAGTTTCGTCCCAGAGATTGGCATCTATAAACTGCTGTAAAGTGAATTTTCCACCCTCGATAATCACAGACTGAATCTGCTCTTTATAAAGAGCTTCCATAAGATTCTGAAGGAAATTGTCCTTTTCGGTTTTAATAAAATGAACATGATCTGCAATTTCTTCTTTTACAGAATTAATCACGATTGTTTTCGCTTCTTCGTTGTAAATTTTAAAATTCTGAGGAACTTTCAGATCAAAATCAATTAAAATTCTCACAGGATTAACGCCTTCCACATTTCTTACCGTTAAACTTGGATCGTCATTCAGTGCGGTCTGTGTTCCGACTAAAATAGCGTGTTCATCTGCTCTCAACTGATGCACAAACTGATTCACCAGAGAATTTGAAACAGCGGTTGGTTTAAAGTCTTTATCCAGAAATCCGTCTCCGGACTGAGCCCATTTCAGAATAATGTAAGGTCTTTTCTTTTCGTGGTAAGTGAAAAATCTTTTATTAAGATCAATACATTCTTTCTCCAGAACGCCTGAAACTACTTCAATTCCTGCATCCTGAATGATTTTTTTTCCTTTTCCGTTCACTTTGTCATGAGAATCCATCGCCCCAACAACCACTTTTTTAAAGCCTAATTCTTTGATTTTTAAAGCACAGGGCGGCGTTTTTCCGTAATGTGCACAAGGTTCTAATGTAACGTAAATAGTAGATTCGGGGATTAAAGATGGGTCTTCAACAGAATTAATGGCGTTAATTTCCGCATGAGGTTCTCCTGCTTTCTGATGATAACCTTCGCCGATAATTGTACCGTTGTGAACAATCACACTTCCCACCAAAGGATTCGGATAGGTTTTTCCGATGGCTTTCTGAGCCAGTTCGATGGCTCTTTTAATATAAAATTCGTCCTGCATACTGAATGAAAAAAGCGAAGTCAAATTGCTTTGCTCCGCTTCCTAATATTTTAAATAGTTTTATTCTCCCGCAATAATGCTGTGAAGATTTTGTTTTAAAGTTTCCAGATGAGCTTTTTTCTCGTCGATAGAATTATAAGTATCTCTCAACATAGGATTCTCTCTCGAAGGGTTTTTAAAGAAAGCGAGATTGTTTTCCAGCTTTACGATTTCAGCTTCAAGATCAGAAATCTGGCTCTTGATTTTTCTTGCTTTGTCCGTAAGCTGATTTTCAGATAATCCTTCTTCTTTAAGTTCCAGCTCGTTGATTTTATTTAATTTCAGTTTTTCTCTCAACGTTTTGTTGAATTCTGTGTTGATGGAGATTTTATCTCTCGGTACTTTTCCGATGTTGTTCCATGCGGTTTTAATGGCTTCAATTCTTTCGATGCTTCCATCTTCGTTCCCGATTGTTTTTAACTCGTCAAGAATTGCTTTTTTGTGTTTGTAATTTTCCTTCCAGTTATCCGTAGAAGCATTGCTCTTTTCACGGTAATTGTTGAAGAATGCATTACACGCATCACGAAATTCGTCCCAGATTTTATTCGTCATGCTTTTCGGAACGTGACCGATTTTTTTCCAGTCTTCCTGAAGTTTTTTGAACAAAGGAACAGCAATGTCCCATTCTTCGTTATTCTTGTTGTCTTTCGCAGTCTGGATCAGTTTTAATTTTTCTTCCAGATTTGCCTGCTGAGAGCCTTTTAACGATTTATAATAGGTGTTTTTTGTTGTATTGAATCCTCTAAGAATTGTTTTAAATTCATTCCAGTTCTGGTTAGAAAGCTTTCTCGGAACGCTCCCTGTTTTCAGAAATTCCGAACGAAGTTCTTCCACTCTGCGGATAGCATTCTGCCAGTAATTATGGTTAGGATTTTCACCGGGCTCAGAAAGTTTCTTGATTTCAGCGATGATCTGATTTTTCTTTTCCAGATTTTCGTTCTGCTCTGTTTCAATGGCGGCAGAAAGTTCAGATTTTCTTTCGTGGATTTTGTTGGAAATTTCTTTGAATTCTTCCCATGTTTTCTCACGGAATTCTTCTGCAACCGGTTCAGCTTCTTCCTTCCATAATTTGTGAAGATATTGCAGTTCATTCAGCGCTTTCTGAATCACAGGCTCATGTTCAAGCTGTTTTGCACGCTCAATGATGTGTTGTCTTTTTTCAAGATTGTGGCTGTATTCCTGCTCCAGAAATTCTTTATTCAGATCAAGCATCTGATAAAACTGGTTCAGATGATGAAAATAATTGTTGTTAAGAATCTTGAATTCAGATTTCGCAACCTGTCCCGCTTTAGACCATTCTTCTTTAATCTCTCTTATCGATTTAAAAAGATTGGTTCCCGGTTCGGAATTCGTATACAGATTTTTAAGCCTTTCGATGATGGTTTGGCGGTGCTCCAGATTTTTCTTCTGTTCTTCTTCCTGCCCCTTTTGGTAAGCATCATGCTTTTCTCTGAAAATATTCACCAAAGCAGAGAATTTCGCCTGAGAAGGATGCTCATAACTAAAATTTTCAGGAGCATTTCCCGCTTCGGCATATTCATGCTTTTTATCTTCCACTTCATCATGGATGTAATGACTTGCTTTTTCTTTGAGCTGATTGAATTTTTTGAAATCTTCACCTGCATTGGGTGCATTGATGATTTTTTCCATTTCCTTCAGGGCATCGGCAAGAGAAATTTCTACTTCTTCGTGCTCTTCTTCATGTTCCGTTTCCTCATGATGAGTGCTTTCATCCTGAGACTCTACAGGTTCTGATGTTTTTTCCTGAGGGACTTCGTTAGAATTTTTGTTTTCCTCGTTTTCAGAAAGGTTGTTTTCTGTAATCATAGCAAATCGTTTATGTGAGTGGCATTAAAATATCCTCTAAATATAGAGCTAAAAAGCTAAATATAGTACTAATTTATGTTATTTTTTTTGAAAATTCCAAATTTCCCAGGCTTTTTCTGCCTGTTGTTCCAGCATATAATATCCGTTCACTGTTTTGGCTCCTTTTTCAGAGGCATTGATGATGAATTTGGTATAGTTTGGGTTGTAAATTAAATCGATAATCAAATGGTCTTTTGAAAGACCTTCGAAAGGGAAATTCAGGCAGTCTTCCACATTCGGGAAAGTTCCTACCGGAGTACACTGGATAATGAGCTTATGATCCTGTACAAAGGCCGCATCTAAATTGTCATAATTAATTTCCGTGCTTCTGGAAACCGTAATCGATGGAATTCCGTGTTTGTCCAAAACATATTTTACCGCTTTTGCTGCACCTCCGTTTCCTAAAATGATGGCTGAATCATGGTGGGGTTTTTTGTGAAGCAGCAAAGTCTTTTCGAACCCGAAAGCATCCGTGTTATAGCCTCTTTTCTTCCCGTTTTCAATCAGTACACAGTTTACGGCTCCGATGTTTTTCGCTTCATCGCTCAGTTCGTCCAGATAATCGATGATTTTTTCCTTGTAGGGAATCGTTACGTTAAAGCCCAGTAATTCCGGAGCAGAAAAGACATCTTCTACTTCATCAATTTCATTTAAATCAAAAATGTTGTAAGAATAATCTTTCAACATCAGTTTCTGGAATTTGTCTTCAAAGTATTTTTTCGAGAAAGAGTAGGAAATGTTTTTCCCGATCAAGCCTAATTTTTTGTTGGAATCCATAAGATAAAATTATAAAAAAAGACCGGAAAAAACCGGTCTTTGAGATAAATATTTTTTTTGTTTTATTCTACGATGAATTTCGCTGAGGAAGAATCTGTTTTCAGAATGTAAGTTCCTTTGGACAAACCTTTCAGGTTAATTCTGTTAGAAGTTTTAAAAGGATTTTCAATCGTTTCGATCAGCTTTCCGGATAGATCATAAATCTGAGCTTTCGAAATTTTATTCAGATTTTCTCCTTTTACAAACAATTCATTGTTTTTTACAGGATTAGGATAGATGGTAAACTGAGATTTATCTTTTGAAACTTCCGCAGTTGCCAATGAAGTGAAGCAGGTCCAGCTTAAATCATCAATAGAAATTCTTTTTCCTGTTTCAGAATTGATTATTTTAATAACCACATTGTTAGGAACATTGATGTTGCTGATTGTAGTAGTGGTAGCTGAAGTAGTAAAAGGAATAGTTCCTGCATTAGTTCCGTTAATCTGTAAAGTCAGATTACCTGCAGAGTCAGAAAACGGTATTTTCGTAGTTACTGTTAAGCTTCCGATTCCGCCTGAAATTGTAGAGCTTGTCAGGTTACCATTCTTAATAGTAATAGCTCTGCTGTTAATTGTCTGATCGGTTCTTGCGTCTGTGGCTGTCCATGTAATGCTATTGCTCGTCCATGTTTGCGTTGTATAGTTTGAAGCCGCCGCCGGAATATTAGAGAAATCCTCTGTTCCGCAGCTTCCGCCCGGCTGTCCTCCTGCAAGAGTTGTTCCTGAAGCGGTGTTACTCGCCGGAGAAGCATTTCCTGCTGCATCTTTAGCAATCACATAAAAATTATAGGTAGTAGAAGGATTCAGCCCGGAAACCGTAGCCGTTGTTCCGGAAACCGTAGCATATAAAACGCCGTCTTTATAAATTTCATATCCTACAACACCGATGTTATCTGTAGAAGCCGTCCAGCTTAAAGAAATGGTGTTGGAAGTAGGGTTGTTGGTCGCCAAATTAGTTGGAGCAGTCGGAGCCTGTGTATCGGCAACCGGAGTTCCCCAGATCTGAGCAACGTATTCAGGATGATCGATGTATGGATTTCTGTTTCCCTGATAAGTATAAGAAGCGTTGTTTCTTGCAATTTCGGTAGCAGAAACAGGATCTGCGATATGCCATGCCAATAACTGGTTCAGTTCCCAGGTCTGTAATCCCGGAAATGCGGAACCTCCCAACATATTTCCTGTTCCGAAACCTGAAAGCTGAGTTTCATATCTTGTTACGAAATATAAAACCATTCTCGCGATATCTCCTTTAAAAGCATCAACAGGCTCAAAAACCGTCCCCGAATATCCCGGAGAAACAGAAGTTCCCAGTTTTGATCCGTTTTGAGAAGTGAAAGAAGCCGATCCTACTTTTCCGAAAGGAAAGTTTGATCTCATTCCGTTTACTTTTCCGTCGGTCGGTCTGATGAAATGAATATCTGAAACCATCGGAGCATTGCTGTTGAATAAACTTTGAGGAACGATATGCTCTCTGTTGTAGCAGTCGCCTTCGCTGTTATAATTTCCGCACTGCGCTCCCGGATAGCTGTATGAGTAAGGATCTGTTCCGTTAGGATTCTCGGAATACATGTCTAAAACCGTATTGTCGTTTTCCAGTCCCGGAATTCCTGCAATATTATCGCGATCCGTTGTTGCATAACCACTATATAGTGCACTATATCCATTGTCAACGTGACCGTTAGTAATAATCTGTTTCAGTTTGGTTTTTAAAGCAGCTCCGGAAAGACCTGCAGTTCCGTCGTAATATCCCGTAGGAATCTGAGCAAAGGTACTTATCAAGACAAAGCTCAATAAAAAAGAGAATAATTTACGTTTCATTTTTAAAAATTGGGACGCAAAGATACGAAAAAATGAAAGCTTATGTATTAATTTTTAGTAATATAATCTTTGCTGATCTTGGAAAATGCCCATGAAATTCCAAAGCCGAATAAGGATGCGGTAACCGCAACAGTGATGTAATTTTTACCCACTATTTTCACCGGAAAAGGTAAGGTTTCGTTGGCTTTAAAGAACTCTGTGAACTGCTGGAAATAGCAAAGTCCGGTTCCTATAAGTAAGCCTGAAATAATTCCTAGAACGACAATTAAAACTCCGGTATAAAAGTAAACCTGTCTTAAATGACTTAACGGAAAACCTAACGAAATAAGGGATTTTGCCTGTTCTTTTTTATCCAGTTGAAGAATGATGATGGCTCCTGCTAAATTGAAGGTGGTAATAAAGATTACCAAAGCAAAAATTAAATAAATAAAAAGCTTCTCGGTATTGATCATTTTCCAGAATGCCGCATTTTCTTCCTCTTTGGTTTTTACATCAATGTTTTTTCCAAGGGAAGAAATAAGCTGTTGCTTTACGGAGTCTGTATTTTCAGGATTCTTTAATTTGATAACGATTTGATAAGCCGAATGTTTAGGAAGATTTAAAAGCTCTTCAGTCAATTCAACAGGAGCAATAATATAATTGTCCAGTTGGTCTTTTCCAGCAAAAACTCCGGAGACGAGGATATCTTTCTTGTTGTAAATATCTTCTTCTTTATTAATGATTCCGGTTCCCGGTTTCGGCATAAAGATCGTTGCATAATCTGAACTGGACGGTACAGGAATCGAAAGTCTGTTATCCAGAGAGTTTTCCATTAAAACTTCGTTGGAATACTTAAAGCTGGGATAAGCGCCGTAAAAAACATCCTTATTGATGGGGTTCACTTTTGTGTAGGCAGAATCTACCCCTCTTAAATAAGCAATATCGCCTTTTCCGTTATAGCTAATATATACCTTTTCTTCAATAACTCTCGAAAAGTTACTGATCTCTTTATTGTTTTTGAGAACGGAATTAATTTTATCGAAATCTTTCAGTGTTTTTCCGGAAGAACTTTTAATCGTAAGATCGGCATGAAGATTTGAAATCAATTCTTTATTGAGGTCTTCAAGCCCCGAAAAAACGGAGATAATAACGAACATTGCAGTTACGGCAACCGTCATCGCCCCAACCGCCAACCACGTAATAAACGTAACGGCAGTACTTCCTTTTTTAGACAAAAGGTATCGGGAAGCGATATAAAATGCAATGTTTTTCAAGGGTTACAGAATAGGGTTTTCACCTTCACCTCTCAATTCACGTTCCAGTTTTTCAACGTCGTCCAGAGAAGTGTCTAAGTAGAAATTAAGATTAGGGATTACACGAACCTGCTTCGCCATTTTCTGACCGATGAAGTTTCTGTATTGTGCTTTATTTTCTTCAATTTCCTTCATCACGGCTTTGCGGTGCTCCTGCGGAAATATGCTTAAATAAATTTTGGCAATACCCAGATCCGCCGTTACTTTTACATCCGAAACCGTTACCAGAATGCTTTGTTTGCTTTCTGAAGCCTGTTTGCGGAAAAGTTCTGCGAAATCTTCCTGTATAATCTGTGCTACTTTTCTTTGTCTGTTACTTTCCATAATTTCTGCAAATTTAGTACTTTTGTTTGAATTGATACTTTGAAATTTGTTCGCTGTATCAAATTTACGACTTAATTTATTTAAATATTTATGAAATTGGAACATATCGGCATTGCCGTAAAATCTTTAGGCGTATCTGATGAACTTTTTGCAAAGCTTTTAGGAAAGGAATCTTACAAACAGGAATCTGTAGAAAGGGAAGGGGTAGTTACTTCTTTTTATGCTGCCGGAGAAAGCAAAATTGAACTTTTGGAGGCGAGTAAAGAGGATAGTCCGATCTCAAAGTTTATTGAAAAAAAAGGAGAAGGCATCCATCATCTGGCTTTTGGCGTGGAAAATATTCTTGAGGAAGTGCAAAGACTGAAAAAAGAAGGTTTTGAATTTATCTCGGAAGAGCCGAAAGAAGGTGCTGATAATAAATTAGTTGTCTTCCTTCATCCCAAATCCACGAACGGCGTACTGGTAGAACTTTGCCAAGAAAAGCAATAAAAAATTTTGTAGTGAAAGAAATTTTACTATTTTTGCAAACACAAAATTTAACCAAGTTTTGAGGTCCTATAGCTCAGTTGGTTAGAGCACCTGACTCATAATCAGGTGGTCCCTGGTTCGAGCCCAGGTGGGACCACTTTTTAAATCAAGCACTTACAGAAATGTAGGTGCTTTTTTGTTTTGTTGGGTGAAACATAGGTGAAACATTTCATATTTTTGAAAAATGAATCTATTCCTCAAACCTTTAGAAGAATTCTTTACAAAACCAAACATAGAAATACTTAAGGAGCAGTTCTTTGCTGATTTTCTTAACGAGATAGGTGGTGTCCCAGGGAACTGTCTTTTTCTTGAAGATGGAGTTTGGGAAAATGATAGATTTTTTTCACTGAAAAATCATATTCTAATTAAGTATGAAGAATTTTATAATCATACAAAATCTGAATTAGATACTATTATGATTTCCATTTCTACTAATGATAAACATACGTTTACAAGTTATATTGAAAATACTTTAAAATATATTTTAAACAATTATCAGGACTTTCTTAAAGATTATCCTGAAATAAAAAGTAATTTTCAACAAATCAAAAATTACTTATGGAGTAAATACAGACTTCAAATATATCTACAAAGAGAAAAATTTAAGATAGATAGTATTTTCAAATATAAAGGAAACTTACCTAATCTTAAAAAATTATATAGCTTATCAATAGATGAATCTTTGATTTTTGATACAGAGGAAGTAAGTGAAGAAACATTTATAGAAGTATTTACAAAAGAAAATCCATCTTCATTCTTATCTTTTAATTGCACAACAAGTTTGATGGTGGGTTATTTAGAAACAATTTCTAAACTCTTTAAAAACCTGAATAAAAAGACAGTAGTTCAAAGTAAAAGATTTATAGCAAGTCAGGGAAAACCAATAAGCTCTGGAAATTATGATACAAATAAAACTAGATTTTTAAAAAGAAAAAATGAACAAAAATCCTTAGAAATAATTTTGAAATATATTGATAGTCTGAATATAAAGGTTAAATAATCTTACACTTTTCTTACGCACTCCTTACAGCCTCTTACACTTTAGTATTGAGGTTTTTTTCTTGGATTTACCTTTGTCACAACAGAAATTTAAAGCAATGAAAAACATTGAAAAAGAAATTTTGAGTTTCAAAGAATCCATTGAATTTATGGATGTCAGCAAGTCATTCTTGTATAAATTGACATCAGAAGGCAGAATTAACTTCTTCAAACCTAATAATGGTAAAATCTACTTTAGAAAAGAAGATTTGGAGAACTGGATGATGCAGAATGAGATGAAATCTGTTGAAAGTTTAGAAAAGCATTTATTAACCAAAAATTTTAAATCTAATGGAAAGACAAACTAAAACACCATTAATTCCTAACAAAGTTTATAAGAATTTACCACTTATCCTTAGAGATGTTACTAGAGATTTTTCAGGCAGGGAGAAGGATATGCTCCTTACATCATCTTTAGGAGTGTTAAGCAGTTTATTACCTCATATCTATGGATATTATGACTCTGATATAGTTTATCCTAATTTACAAACTTTTATAACTGCACCTATTGCATCAGGTAATGGAGTTATAATGAAAGCTAGAAGTTTAGTAGATATTACTAATGAAGCTATCATCTCTGTATCTACCTCAGATTATGAATTTGAAATGAAACGTTATAGTAAAATGGTCACACCCTGTTTTGATTTAAAGATTTTACCTGTAAATATTAATAGCAAAGATTTTTACAGCTTTATGGCCAGAACTGATGGAGGATTGTTGATTATAGAGTCAGAAGCAGATATAATTAAATTTATGATGGATAATTTCTCACATATTCTGAAGAAAAGTTTTCACCATGAACCAATATCATTTAAGGAAGAAGATTTTTATATGAATATTGAAAAACCTAAACTTTCACTTGTATTAAGTACTACTCAGGAACAGTATAAATCTATAATGAATTCTGCTGGAAATGATTTAGCATCAATGTTTCTTACTTATTCTTTTGATGAGGTTACTAAGTTTAAAGATGTTTTTGCCAATAAAGATAAAAATAAAAGAGGTGTATTTGAGTATTATTCAGAAATGTTAGAAGACAAGTATTCTTTTTCTAGATATGGAGACAAATTGGAATTTGAGTTGACAGAGCGTCAAAAAAGAATTTTTCATCAGCATTTTCAAGATAAGCAAACTTATATACTGAATAAAGAATCTTTAAACTTTACTTCTAATAACAATAGATTAGCCTTAATTTTTTTTAAATTATTGAATATCCGTAATTTCACCTAAATTTAGTAAATTTGCGTATAGTCAATTGTTTAAGATGAATATATTTAGTT
>NZ_MVAG01000093.1 GCF_002177115.1 Chryseobacterium mucoviscidosis
CAACAGAAATTTATGCATTTGAAATTTCTTTAAAAAATTAATATACTCATGATGAAGGACAACATCTATTAATTCAGGACCTTATATAATCAGGTTGTGAATTGCTTTCAAAAATTATTATCTTCGTGATGAAGGACAACGGAAGATAAGAAGAGAGTCGTGTAGTGAAAGAGTTTAGATGGGTTGAGTAGGAATAAAATTAATGATAAAGGACAACGGATGGGGGGGGGGGGGGGGGGGG
>NZ_MVAG01000152.1 GCF_002177115.1 Chryseobacterium mucoviscidosis
GTATAGTAAATATCAGCTTAGCCAGCTTGATGTATTGATACAAGGATTGAAGCAGGGTGCTAGTATGGATGTATTATCGGATATTTCGTTTTTATGATAAACAGAGCATTTTTATAAGTAAATTTTTTAATCTTGAAATAGAATTTCCAAGATTAAAAGATAATTATTTGCATCAGACAAAAATATAAATAAAATTACTTTTCTATTAGTTATGGTTCTTATTTCTTTAACCACCCATGCC
>NZ_MVAG01000252.1 GCF_002177115.1 Chryseobacterium mucoviscidosis
GTTTTGTTGTGTTGTAATAATATGTTTGTTTAAATTTTTTTAGTTGTTTAATTTTGATTTGATTTTCATGGTTTTTATATTTAAACATTAGTCGTTTATTCTGTTTTTTTATATTTTTTTTATCTAATTATTAGTAGTTTTATTATTAATTTAGTTTTTTTAAATTTTAAATTAGCGTTATTAATCTTATTTGTGCTTATTTTTTTTTGTGTTGTAGTTTTTTTGGTATTTTCGGTTTATT
>NZ_MVAG01000058.1 GCF_002177115.1 Chryseobacterium mucoviscidosis
CATTAACGATTTCACCGTGCGCACCGACTTTGACGAAGCCTATTGCGATGCCACACTTTCCTGCGAAGTGGTGCTGGAAAATCTCGCCGCCTCCCCTGTCGTCACGACGCTGGAATATACCCTGTTTGATGGCGAACGCGTGGTGCACAGCAGCGCCATTGATCATTTGGCAATTGAAAAACTGACCAGCGCCCGCTTTGATTTTACTGTCGAACAGCCGCAGCAATGGTCAGCAGAATC
>NZ_MVAG01000139.1 GCF_002177115.1 Chryseobacterium mucoviscidosis
CGGACTCGCTTCCCAACATATTAACTTCGTTTTTAATTACCAAATGTTAACTTGCTTATTCTTATGGCTTTCCGTTGTGAATTGCTTTCAAAAATTATTATCTTCGTGATGAAGGACAACAGATTATCATTGTACGAGTCTCGACGAGCCGTTGTGAATTGCTTTAAAAAATTATTATGGTCGGGAGGGAGGCGGGGGGGGTTGGGTTGTGGGGCGGGGGGG
>NZ_MVAG01000070.1 GCF_002177115.1 Chryseobacterium mucoviscidosis
ACTTCTCCGCATCTTTAAAGCGCTGCATCTGCATGTAATTTGTCCCCATCACAACTTGGGAAATCGCCAGCTTTTTTTCGTACCCGTCATGCATTTTGTAAATATTCATCGCGTCTCTCGCATAATTGAGAGAAACCGCATTTTGCCGAAGAGACATATACAGCCAGGACACTTTAAAATAAAACTCGGCCGCTTCAATCTGATCGGGCACCTTCGCCAGTTTTTTCTCGGCAACCTTG
>NZ_MVAG01000040.1 GCF_002177115.1 Chryseobacterium mucoviscidosis
CCCAGCCCTGCGCCCCCAGCGACCGTCGCCCGGCCCACGAAATCTTCCTCTGAGCCGTCGGCAATAAGTTCGTCCGCCTCTTCAACCGCATCCAACGCTCCTTTATATTCATCGTAAACTTTTACAATTTTCCCCAAATCGCTATATTCTTTGATCAAAGAAGAATATCTTTTTTCGTCTGAAATAACATCAGGCTGTATAATAAGGTCTGCCACCTCAATATATCTCTGTTTTATAGA
>NZ_MVAG01000253.1 GCF_002177115.1 Chryseobacterium mucoviscidosis
CTCTCATCATTAGGATTGATAAAAACCGCAGTATCCCCGAAAATAGTTTACGGACGCGTTGTCGACACTGACAAATATTAATAGGTATATGAGCCTGTCGAAGATTCAATTTTATATTTCAGGAAATATAATTTCCAATTCTGTTCCTTAAAGATTACTTCTTAATAGGAAATATTGGTTTTTGCTTCGGGATCCCAGTTTACCATTCTGTACCAACGGTAAATAAGTCCTCTGTTGTA
>NZ_MVAG01000255.1 GCF_002177115.1 Chryseobacterium mucoviscidosis
CGGTCTTCCATCGCGGATTCCGTCACTTTATCGTCGATTATGGTTTCGACGCGCTCGGAAATTCTGGATGCGGTGATTTCATTCACAACCTCATACAAAGTTTCGGCAGCACTTTCTATTGCGGCGGTACAGGTCATGTATCCGACGGTTCTGTAACTGACTTTTTTATTCACAACTCTATCATTTTCATCAATCTGAATAAAATCTGATACGGCAATTAACTGTACTTAATATTAAAT
>NZ_MVAG01000064.1 GCF_002177115.1 Chryseobacterium mucoviscidosis
TATTTTGGAGAAAAGTTATTTGAAAGGCTGATTATTGCTAATATCACAGCTTTAGGTTAGAAAACGGATATTCAAATATTTATTTAACAATAACACTCACGCCAATTTCTTCAAGCTTATTTTTATCCTCGTCTAAAATATCACCATCTGTAATCAGAAAATCAATTTTATCCAGATCCGCGATTTTTCCGAAACCTTTTTTATTCAGCTTGGAAGAATCTGCCAGAATCACTACTTTATCCGAACATTCAATCATCAGTTGATTAAGATGAGCTTCCGCAGCATTGGAAGTACTGATCCCGAAATCCATATCAATTCCGTCTACTCCCAGAAATAATTTATTGCACGAGAAATGTTTCAGAATCGTCTCAGAGATGGAACCCACAATAGAAGTCGAACTTTTTCTCACCTCCCCTCCTAATTGTATAATATTAATGTTAGGATTATTGCAAAGCTCGATCGCAACCCGTAAAGAAGAAGTAAGAACTGTTAATGGGCCAAAATTTACCAGCATTCGTGCAAGATAATGCATCGTGGTTCCTGAAGCCAGAATAATACAGTCATTCTCCTGAATCAGAGAAAGCGCACCTTTCGCAATATTCTGCTTAGCCTCTACATTAATATTTTCCTTTTCATCAACATTCTTTTCATAAGCATACCGCACCTGCTTACTTGCTCCTCCGTGATTCCGGAACAGCAATCCAAGACTTTCAAGATAATTAAGATCCTTTCGGATCGTAACCGACGAAACATTGAATTTCTCACAAAGATCCTGAACCAGAATATGATCTTTTTCGTCTAATTCCTTTAAAATATCATTATGCCTTGGAAGCAATTTCTCCATTACGTTTCGTTTTCTCAAAAATACCATTTTTATTTTGATTCGAAAAATTTCATTTATTTTCTTTTTGGTTTCGTTTTTAATTTATAACTTTGAAAACGAAACATAACGAAATATTATGAAACGAAACGAAGAACTCAGCAAATTATCCACCGTTAAAGAATGGGACTTTATCATCATTGGCGGAGGAGCGAGTGGATTAGGTTCGGCACTGGACGCAACGAGCAGAGGATTTAAAACGTTACTGTTAGAATCTCACGATTTTGCAAAAGCAACTTCCAGCAGAAGTACAAAACTGGTACACGGCGGCGTAAGATATTTAGCACAGGGAGATATCGGCTTGGTAAAAGAAGCCTTGAAAGAAAGAGGTTTACTGGCAAAAAATGCAGCGCACGTTGTAAAAAACCAGTCTTTTATTATTCCAAATTACACTTGGTGGGAAGGAATTTATTATAAAATAGGACTTTCGGTTTACGATTTTCTTGCCGGAAAATTAAGTTTGGGAAGAACGAAATACATCAGCAAATCAAAAACCGTAGAGAAACTTCCGACCATCGAACAAAAAGGTCTGGCGAGCGGAGTGGTTTATCAGGACGGACAGTTTGACGATGCAAGACTGGCGATCAACTTAACACAAACCATTATCGAAAAAGGCGGAACAGCGGTTAATTACGTAAAAGTGATTAATTTAATTAAAAATGATTCCAATAAAATCATCGGCGTTGTTGCAGAAGATCAGTTTACAAAACAGCAATTCGAAATCAAAGCGAAAGTAGTCATCAATGCAACCGGAGTTTTCACGAATGATATTTTAAATATGAATAACCCGAAACACGGAAAATTCGTCGTTCCAAGTCAGGGAATTCATTTGGTTCTGGATAAATCGTTTCTGAAAAGCGATGATGCCATCATGATTCCTAAAACTTCAGACGGAAGGGTTTTATTTGTCGTTCCGTGGCACGACAGAGCTTTGGTAGGAACAACAGATACTTTATTGGAAAACGAAAGTTTTGAGCCAAGAGCTTTGGAAGATGAAATTAAATTTGTCCTGAATACCGCAAGACAATATTTAGCGAAAAAGCCAACCCGTGAAGACGTAAAATCTGTTTTCGCAGGACTCAGACCTCTCGCAGCTCCAAAAGATGGCAGCAAAAGCACAAAAGAAGTTTCCAGAAGTCATAAAGTCGTTACCTCAGACACGGGACTCATCTCGATTATCGGAGGAAAATGGACGACTTACCGTAAAATGGCGGAAGATACGATTGATGAAGCCATGAAAGTTCATAACCTCGGAATAACCACTTCCAAAACAGAACACCTTTCGATACATGGAAATGTGAAACCCGAAACGGTAGACAGAACGAATCATTTATATGTTTACGGAGCCGATATTCCGGAAATAAAAAAACTACAGCAGAACAATCCTGAATTATCAGAAAAAATACATCCTGATCATCCCTTCACCATGGCAGAAGCAGTCTGGGCAATACGAAGCGAAATGGCACAAACCATTGAGGATATTTTAGCACGAAGAGTACGGCTTTTATTTTTAGATGCAAGAGCAGCAATCGACAGCGCGCACAAGATTGCACAGATCATCGCAAAAGAAAACGGGCATTCTGCGGAATGGGCAGTTGAACAGGAAAGAGAATTTATCGAATTGGCGAAAGGATATCTACTGACTCCTTATTCTCCAAGATCCATTTAACCTTAATTTACGATCACAGCATGAGTGAAAAGTTGATTCTCGCTCTGGACCAAGGTACGACTTCGTCGAGAGCCATTTTATTCAATCACAGCGGAGAAATTGAATTTGTTTCTCAGAAAAGTTTTGAACAGATATTTCCTACACCGGGTTGGGTAGAACATGACCCCAATGAAATCTGGTCTTCTCAGGTTTCCGTAGCCGCAGAAGTCATTGCCAAAGCCGGAATTTCCGGTCGGGAAATTGCCGCCATCGGAATTACCAATCAGCGTGAAACCACCGTTGTATGGGATAAAGAAACCGGAGAACCTGTGTATAATGCCATTGTATGGCAGGACAGAAGAACGTCCAAATATTGTGACGAATTAAAAGAGCAGGGTCATGCTGAGAAAATTAAAGAAAAAACAGGTCTTGTACTGGATGCTTATTTTTCAGCAACAAAACTGAAATGGATTTTAGACAATGTAGAAGGCGCAAGAGAAAAAGCAGAAGCCGGAAAATTATGTTTCGGAACAGTAGACACTTTCCTTGTCTGGAAACTTACGCGCGGAAAAATGTTCATCACCGATGTTTCGAATGCAAGCAGAACCATGCTTTTGAATATTCATACTTTAGAATGGGACGATGATTTACTGGAACTCTTCAATATTCCAAGAGCGATTTTACCGGAGGTGAAACAAAGCAGTGAAATCTACGGAGAAACAGCCACTACATTATTCTCCACAAAAATTCCGATTGCAGGGATTGCGGGAGATCAGCAGGCTGCATTATTCGGACAGATGTGTACGACTCCGGGAATGGTAAAAAACACGTATGGAACGGGCTGTTTTCTTTTAATGAATACAGGAACAGAAGCCGTTTTATCTAAAAACAATTTACTGACGACCGTTGCATGGAAAATTAATGGAGAAGTGAATTACGCTTTGGAAGGAAGTGTTTTTGTAGGAGGTGCAGCGATTCAGTGGCTGAGAGACGGTTTAAAATTAATCCGTTCCGCAGAGGAAGTAAATACTTTGGCACAATCGGTTGAAGATAATGGCGGTGTGTATTTTGTTCCTGCATTAACGGGTTTAGGCGCTCCTCACTGGGATCAGTATGCCCGCGGAAATATCGTTGGCGTAACCCGTGGAACCACAAACGGGCATATCGCAAGAGCTACTCTGGAAGGTATTGCTTTTCAGGTGTATGATATTGTAAAAGCAATGGAAGCTGATTCCGGAACGGAAAGTTTAGAATTAAGAGTAGACGGCGGAGCTTCTGCAAGTGATTTGCTGATGCAGATTCAGTCAGATTTATTCGGATTTAAGATTACAAGACCAAAAACTCTGGAAACAACCGCTTTGGGAGCGGCTTATCTTGCCGGACTTGCTGTCGGATACTGGAAAAATATTGATGAAATACAGTCTCAATGGATCATTGATAAAGATTTCCACCCGCAACTGGAAAAAGAAAAAGTGGAAAAAATGGTAAAAACGTGGACAAAAGCGGTACAGCGTTCTCAAAACTGGATCGAAGATTAACCTTTTTAAAATAAAACTATGACTCCATTTACAGCAGAAATAATCGGCACAATGCTGATGATCCTTTTAGGAAACGGCGTAGTAGCCAATGTTGTTTTGAAAGGCACAAAAGGAAACAGCTCCGGCTGGATCGTTATTACCACCGCCTGGGCTTTGGCCGTTTTTGTGGGAGTAACCGTTGCAGGACCTGTCAGCGGAGCGCACCTGAATCCCGCAGTGACTTTAGGATTGGCTTTCGCAGGAAAATTTTCTTGGGATCTGGTTCCTACCTATATTGCCGGAGAAATGATCGGGGCAATGTTGGGCGCATCTCTGGTCTGGATTTTCAATAAAGATCATTTTGCCATTACGGAAGACGAAGGGGCAAAACTTGCATGTTTCAGTACCGGACCTGCCATCAGAAAACCCATTTCCAATTTAATCAGTGAAATTATCGGAACTTTCGTTCTAGTGTTCGTGATTTTTCATTTCGCAGATCCAAGTATGACTTTAAATAATGATCCGACAGCAAAAATAGGATTAGGAAGTGTAGGAGCTTTACCGGTAACTTTATTGGTCTGGGCAATCGGTCTTTCTTTGGGAGGAACCACAGGCTATGCCATTAATCCGGCAAGAGATCTCGGACCAAGAATTATGCATGCTCTTCTTCCGGTAAAAGGAAGCAGCGATTGGGGTTACGCATGGATTCCTATTGCAGGACCAATCATCGGAGCAGGACTTGCCGCTTTACTTCACGGAATTCTGAGCTAACAACACTTTACTTTATGAAAAAAATAATCTATTTATGCCTGATTTTATCAGGTACAGGGACTCTTTTTGCCCAGGAAAATAAAGAAACAGCGGAAGAAAGCAGGCTGGATTTTACTGCAAACATTCAGAATAACCATCTTTGGAGAGGCTTAATAATTACCGATAAGCCGGTTGTGATGGGAAATCTTTCTTATGCTCTGGATAAAGATAAAAAATGGAAGGTCGGGATTTGGGGCGCATCTGCTTTAGCGGACGATAAAGACAATACACATTATAAAGAAATCAATTATTATGTACAGTTTTCCAACGGAAGATTTTACATTGGATTATGGGATTTATTTAATTCAAGAAATATAAACACTGCGGTGGCTTCGGAAGATATTTTTAATTATTCCAATAGGAGAACAGCGCATATTATTGATTTAAGAACCAATTATACATTTGGAGCTTCTTTTCCTTTAAATATTGAAGCAGACATTATGCTGTATGGAGGAGCTAATGCAGGAGAAGTGGTTCTGGAATCTGACGGAACGTATAAAAAGAATAAATATTCAACATATATTCAGGCGAGTTATCCTGTTATTAAAGATAAAAAAGTAAATCTTGACGCTTTTGTAGGAGCCGGATTTGCGTTAAATGACAAAAGATTTCTTTACGGAAACGGAGAAAAAAGTTTTGATATTGTAAATGTAGGCGTGAAGGCTAATAAGACCGTAAAAATCACAGATCATTACAGCCTGCCTGTTTCCATGATGGCAATGTGGAATCCTTCCAATAAGTTTGCAAGAATTCAATTAGCTGCAACGGTATTTTAAAAATTAATTGTTAGTAATGTACAGACCATCTCTTTTTGAGGTGGTTTTTTGCTTTTATTAAAAAAACTTTGTTTTTCGAAAATAAGTGAAATGCCTTTGCTTATCTAAATCTACGGTGTTAATAATTTGAATTTTCTTTGTCTTTCTTTGCGTTTAGTTTCATCGCTAAGTTAAACAAAGAGTAAAATTAAACTTTACAAAATCTTGTATAAAAGTAATTACCGTGATTTTACGGTGTAATTTTTGATAGGATATTTTTAATTTTGGGAAAAATTCACTTGTGAAAAAACTTTTATTTCTACTCACACTTCTTTTAGGCTTCCTGTTATTTGCACAGTCGAAAGCTCCTTTTTCAGGGAAAAAAGATTTCAATATAGAAGATGGAACAAATGGCTCAGGAACACCAAGCTATTATATCAACATCAAAGATAACGGCGATGTCTATTTCGGTTTTGTACAGATCAATCAGGCAGACGGAACAGAAACCAAAGAAGAGATCAATGCCGGAAAATATGATCCGAAAGTGATGAAAGTTTATTTTAAAACCTATAATGAAACATTTTACGTGAAATTTGATAAAGAAAAAATTTATCTGACCGATGAAAACGGAAAAGTAAAAAAGTCAGACGATTGCTGTCCAGTTTCTGAAATGGAAAAAACGAATTGCGAATGCTCAGGAATATTATACCAATGATGAAAGCTTCTCAACTTCTGTTAATTTTATTTCTTGTTGTTTCCTGTGGTAAAAAACAGTCTCATCCGTACACTTTTTATTACTGGAAAACCCGTTTGGCTTTAGACAAAACAGAGAAAGACGTTTTACAAAAAGCAACCGATCCTTATTTATATACGCGTTTTTTTGATGTTGATAAATTGGACGGGAAATTTCAGCCTGTCGGAGTTATTACAAAAGATCAGAGTTTCAGCACCGACAAAAATATTGTTCCGACGGTTTTTATTACAAACCGTGCGTTTCTCAACATCACCAATGAGGAAATACAGTTTCTTGCAGCAAGCATTAATGATTTAATTACAAAAAAGACTTCAGAATATCAGTTGAAAACGAACAATCAAATACAAATTGACTGCGACTGGACTGCAGGAACTCGCGATGATTATTTTAAATTTCTGAAAAAATTAAAGAAAGTTTCTAAAAAATCGGTAACCTGTACACTTCGTCTTCATCAGGTAAAAGATAAAAATATCATGGGAATTCCACCGGTTGAGCAGGTATTTCTCATGTGCTACTCCACTTCTTCTCCGCTGGAAAACTCAGATAAAAATTCTATTTTGGATGTGAGTACACTCAAAAATTACCTTTCTAAGCTGGAAGATTATCCTGTTAAAAAAATTGAGGTTGCCCTGCCGATTTATTCGTGGGGAATTGTAACCAACCATTTGGGAAAACATAAACTGATTAATGCATTATCTGAAAAGGATCTTAAAAACCCCGATTTCAAGCGAATATCCGACACAGAAATTGAAATACAGAAGGACGGATTTTATTTCGGAAGTTATCTGAACAAAGGTTTCAGAATTAAAATTGAAGAAATTTCGGATCAGCAGCTTCAGGAAGTTATCCGTTTTCTGGAGAAAAAAATAAACAACTTTACTATGATTTATTATCAGCTAGACAGTAAATTTGTTACAGGTCAGAACTTTAGCTTGTAAATTCAATTAAAATTCTGCGTAAATTGCATTATGCTTAAAAAGATAACTCTTACAGATTTTTTAAACGGATCAGCGTAAGATTTATTTAAAATAAACATACATTCATTAAAATTATAAACTTAAAAAAACACCATTAACAAAATGAAAAAGTACTTTCTTTCGCTTGCGGTTCTATCGCTTTTTTACAGTAAAACTGAAGCATGCGCATGGTCTGATCCGGATTATGAATATTTCAATCTGTTTACGCAGAGTATCATCAAGGATAAATCTTACCTGCCTTTTCTTCACAGCTATTCCACCAGATTTTATACTGATTTTAAACAATCCCAGATTCCTAATGAAAATGTGGATGTCTGGAAAAAATTCTTTAATAATCAACTGACTTTCGCGGAAACAGATTATCTGGTGAATAAAATGAACATCAATGATTTGAATGCTCTGAAAAATGGCAGCACGAACAATCAGCTTCTTACGAAACTCGGATCTGGTTTTTATTCTAAATATAAGGAAGCGATTGATTATCTTATTGAGGCAAAATATCTTGAACCGTACATGAAAATCAACTACGTTGAAAGTCCGGATTCTTTTTATTACCGTGAAAGCGAAAGTTCACAAAATGCAACAAATCTTGATTACAATAAAACCATCACGGCATTAACCTCTCTTTACAATGCGGCAAAAAATCCTGAAATCAAACAGCGTTACGGATATCAATTGGTGCGTTTCAACCATTACACGCGAAATTACGAAGCAGCGGTTGAAGCTTTCAAGAATTATGTTGAACCCATAAAATCAAGAGGAGCTACTTATTTTATGGCTCTTGATCAATTGGCGGGTGCACAACGCGGACTGGATCTGAAAAGTGATGCCAACTGGAATTTCTTTCAGGTTTTTATGAACAGTAAAAGCCGCAAAGAGTCTGCCTTCGTGTCTATGAAACTTTCGGACACTGCTTCTTTTAATAATATTATGAAAAGAGCGGGAACAAATGAAGAAAAAAACATGGCTTATTTTCTTTTAGGCTATGAAGATTTCAACAATCCGATTCCGATCATGGAAAAAATGTTTGAAATAGATCCTGATTCTGAAATTCTGAAAGTGATGGCGGTGAGGAGCATCAATGAACTGGAAAGAAACTATCTTCCGATTTATTATTACACCAACAATAATGAAAAATCTGCGGTAAAAGTTTCTGCAAACACTACAACTACAGCAGATCAGCCAAAAACTGAGGCTGCGGAAGCTCCTAAAGAGGAAAAAATATCGTTCTGGGAGAAAATTGTGCGCTTTTTTAAGAAGCTATTCGGTGTTAAAGATAAAACGAGTACTGAAATGAAAGCAGATCAAAGCGATGATGAATTGCTGGACAACCCGAACAGAATTCCGGTTTTCAACAAGAATAATTATTACTATGACGATCAGACGAAAGATTTCTTAGATGATCTGGAAAAATTCACAAGCAAAACGAAAGAAAAATCTAAGGACGAATACTGGCAGATTGCAGATGCTTATCTGAAGTTTCTTAAGAAAGATTATAAAGCCAGTACAGAGATTTTATCAGACATTCAAACCAGCAATCCCGAATATCTGGAACAGATTAAAAGAATGAAGATTCTGAATGATATCGTTTCGCAGCCTAAAATTGATGCGGATTTCGAAGATCATTTAATGAAAGATTATGCTGAATATTTTGTGGATAAACCGGAACCACCTAAAAAAGACAGTACGGAAACAGAATATGATTATTATGGTGAGGTTCCTTCTACAAAAGATTTCCTGAAAGATGTTCTTGCCAACCGTTATTTCCTGCAGGGTGAAGACGGAAAATCTTTCCTAATGAGCAATACGCTTTCTGATCTTCAGTACAATCCCAACTCCAGTCTGGTAAAAAGTGTGGAAGATTTTTACAGAAAGCCGAACAAAACGAAATTCGAGGAACAGATTATTGCTAAAAATATTGATGATGTGGGAAATATTGATGCCTTTTTCGCAGTGATTTATGGTGACAGAGCCATGAGACAGGCAGATTTTGAGAAAGCTAAATCATACTACACAAAAGCACAGAATTTCACAGGAATTCCTAGAATCAATTATGACTGGGACGGGAACTCTCAGAAAAAAACGCCTCATCAATACGGAGCTTCAGAATACAATGGTTTCAGAAGTATTTCGGATCTTGTTTTCGGACATAATGTTTGGGAAAGTTATCAGAGTACACCTGAAGAAAGTATGGTGAAGGAAGATTTTTCTCAGTTTTCTTTCATTAAACCTATGATGAATAAACTTGAATTGGCAGATGCTTTAATTCAGCTTAAAAAAATAGGAAGCGGTAAGGACGAAAAATCAACAAAAGCCAATCAGCTCATCGGAAATCTTCTTTACAATACTTCTTCTTTGGGATATTACAGACAGTTATTTGTGATGGATGTTGACAATACGAATGGCGGAAAATATAATTTCTGGAGCACCGACAATGAAACACCTTATCAGTACTATTATAAAAACTTTACGAGTACTACTTTTATTGAACCTGATAATTTTGATCTGGCAATTAATTATTATAAAAAAGCATTGAATACATCAACGGATAAAGAACAAAAAGCAAGAATTCTGTTTCAGATGGCAAGTGCGGAACAAGGGAAATATTATCAGTATGAAGCTAAAAATCCTTCGAACGTAGATTATTCGGATCCAAAATGGAGCGAGAAAACGGATGCTTTCCAAAAGCAGTTAGATCAGATTAAAAATCAGAAATACAGAACCTATTTTGCCATGCTGAAAACACAGTATGCCGATACAGAGACTGCAAAAAATCTGATGGGAAGCTGTTCTTATTTCGGGTATTTTATGAAATAGAATGTTTAATAAAAAAAAAGGAATCAGATCGATTCCTTTTTTTGTTTCTGTTTCTGCAGCCATTCTTCATGTTTTTTTCTGAAAAAATCGTGCTTGTAATCCTGATTTCTTTTGGCAGCATCAATAGAATGTGAGGAATGGATATCTTCATCTTCTTCTGCAAAATCTGCCAGTTTTTCATAGTAACAATGAAGCTGATCGAGTTCTTTTTCCGTTAAATCTTCAATATCCACAATTCTGTTGCTGGCTTTTTCATTCGCGGCGATCAGTTCATTTAATTTGATCTGAATGGCTTTCGAGTCTTTATTCTGTGCTTTCTGAATTAAAAATACCATCAGGAATGTGATGATGGTTGTTCCGGTATTAATTACGAGCTGCCATGTTTCGGAATATTTAAAAATCGGTCCTGAAGCACCCCAGATAATAACGATTAAGGTTGCCCCGATGAAGGCGTAAGAACTTCCTGTAAATTTTGTTGCCCAGTCTGAAAATTTCTCGAAAAAACTTTTATCTGACTTATCCATTTTCGTTGGTTTTAATGAGATTTAAGGCATCAAAAACTCCGCCGAAAAAGATGAGTTTGTGGATAATCAAAATGTTAAATTCAGTTACATTTTATACCTTGTTTCTAAAAACAAAATATGACAATACATAAAAAATCCGCTCCCCGAAAGGAACGGATTTTATATAATCATTGCAAAGTATGCAATTATCACACTTTAATTTCTACGTCAACTCCTGAAGGAAGTTCTAATTTCATTAGAGCATCAACAGTTTTAGAAGAAGAAGAGTAGATATCCATCAATCTCTTGTGAGCTGATAATTGGAACTGCTCTCTTGCTTTCTTGTTTACGTGCGGAGATCTCAACACTGTGAAGATTCTCTTGTTGGTTGGCAATGGAATTGGTCCGTTTACAACAGCACCAGTAGCCTTTACCGTTTTTACGATTTTCTCTGCAGATTTATCTACCAAGTTGTAATCGTAAGATTTAAGTTTTATTCTGATTCTTTGTGACATTTTAATCTAATTTAATATTAACCTTTAGCCTTAGCGATTACTTCTTCAGCAACGTTTGTAGGAGCAGCTTCGTATTTCTCGAATTCCATAGAAGATGTTGCTCTACCTGAAGATAACGTTCTAAGAGAAGTTACATAACCAAACATTTCAGAAAGTGGAACGAAAGCCTTGATAACTTTAGCGTTGTTTCTGTCGTCCATACCGTTTACAGTACCTCTTCTTCTGTTAAGGTCACCTACGATATCACCCATGTACTCTTCAGGAGTTACTACTTCAAGCTTCATGATTGGTTCCATGATAACCGCTTTAGCAGCTCTACCAGATTCTTTGAAACCTAGCTTCGCAGCCAATTCGAAAGATAACTGATCCGAGTCAACCTGGTGGTAAGATCCATCTTTCAATGTAATCTTCATAGATTCTACCTCAAATCCAGCTAAAGGACCGTTCTTCATTGCTTCTCTGAATCCTTTTTCAACTGAAGGAACAAATTCCTTAGGAATGTTACCTCCTTTAATTTCGTTGATGAACTCAAGACCTGTTTTACCTTCGTCTGCAGGACCGATTTCGAATACGATATCTGCGAACTTACCTCTACCTCCAGACTGTTTTTTGTAAACTTCTCTGTGGTTAGCTTTTTGTGTAAGAGCTTCTTTGTATTCTACTTGCGGCTGACCTTGGTTAACCTCTACTTTGAACTCTCTTCTCATACGGTCTACGATGATATCCAAGTGAAGCTCACCCATACCTGAGATAATAGTTTGTCCTGAAGCCTCGTCTGTCTTAACCTGGAACGTTGGATCTTCTTCAGCTAATTTAGCTAAAGCGTTACCCATTTTATCCTGGTCAGCTTTCGTTTTAGGTTCAACAGCGATACCGATTACCGGGTCTGGGAAGATCATCGATTCAAGAACGATTGGGTTCTTTTCATCAGATAATGTATCTCCTGTTTTAATATCTTTAAATCCTACAGCTGCACCGATATCTCCAGCCTCGATATACTCAACCGGATTTTGCTTGTTTGCGTGCATCTGATAGATTCTTGAGATTCTTTCTTTGTTACCAGATCTTGTGTTTAGTACATAAGAACCAGCATCCAATCTTCCTGAATAAGCTCTGAAGAATGCTAATCTACCTACGAATGGGTCAGTAGCAATTTTGAAAGCTAATGCAGCGAAAGGCTCCTCAACAGATGGTTTTCTTTCGATATCAGCGTCAGTTCTTGGATCTGTTCCTTTGATATTATCCTTATCTAGTGGAGAAGGAAGATATTTACAAACAGCATCAAGCATGAACTGTACTCCTTTGTTTTTGAAAGAAGATCCACAAGTCATTGGGATGATAGAAAGATCGATAGTCGCTTTTCTTAATGCTTCGTTGATTTCCTCTTCAGAAATTGAATCCGGATCTTCGAAGAATTTCTCCATCAAAGTCTCATCATAATCCGCTACAGCTTCTACTAATTTCTCTCTATATTCAAGAACTTCATCCTTCATGTCTTCAGGAATCGGAACTACTTCATAAGTTGCTCCCTGTCCTGCTTCATCCCAGATGATCGCTCTGTTTTTAATTAAGTCTACAACTCCTTTGAAATCTTCTTCAGCACCGATTGGTAAAACGATTGGAACTGCATTAGATCCTAACATTTCTTTTACTTGTTTTACAACGTTCAAGAAGTCAGCACCCTGTCTGTCCATTTTGTTTACGAATCCCATTCTCGCAACTTTATAGTTGTCAGCAAGTCTCCAGTTTGTTTCAGACTGAGGCTCTACTCCATCTACTGCAGAGAATAAGAATACCAAACCGTCCAATACTCTCAAAGATCTGTTTACTTCTACAGTGAAGTCAACGTGTCCCGGTGTATCGATAATGTTGAAGTGGTAAGGTTTTGTTTCAGGTAATTTCTTACCTTGATCTGTTGGGAAATTCCAGTTACAAGTAGTTGCAGCAGAAGTAATAGTAATACCTCTTTCTGCTTCCTGTTCCATCCAGTCCATTGTAGAAGCACCATCGTGAACCTCTCCAATTTTGTGGTTTACACCTGTATAGAATAAAATCCTTTCTGTAGTGGTAGTCTTACCTGCATCAATGTGAGCAGCAATACCAATATTTCTTGTAAATTTAAGATCTCTTCCCATTTCAGATTAGAATTTGAAGTGTGAGAAAGCTTTGTTTGCTTCCGCCATTTTGTGAGTATCTGTTTTCTTTTTGAAAGCAGCACCTTCTTCTCTTGAAGCAGCTACTACCTCATTAGCTAATTTCAAAGCCATAGACTTATCATTTCTCTTTTTAGAGTAGCTAATTAACCATTTCATTGCCATAGAAATTTTTCTATCTGCTCTGATTGGCATTGGGATCTGGAAGTTAGCTCCACCTACTCTTCTAGAACGTACTTCTACGTGAGGCATAACATTTGTTAATGCATCTTTCCAGATTTCAAGGGCTGTTTTTTCAGAATCTCCTTTTTTAGTTTCTACGATATCCAACGCATCATAGAAAATTTTAAATGCGATTGACTTCTTACCGTCAAGCATTAAATTGTTTACGAATCTCGTTACCAACTGATCATTAAATTTTGGATCTGGTAACAACGGTCTTTTTTTCGCTTTCGTCTTTCTCATTGTTTCTGTACCTTATTTAATGATTATTTTTTCTTTCCTTTTGCTGGTGCAGCTGGTGCCTGACCTGGTTTAGGTCTCTTAGCTCCGTACTTCGATCTTCTCTGCGTTCTTCCATTTACACCTGCAGTGTCTAATGCACCTCTTACGATGTGGTAACGTACTCCCGGTAGGTCTTTCACCCTTCCGCCTCTAACCAATACTATCGAGTGCTCCTGAAGATTGTGTCCTTCGCCCGGGATATAGGCATTCACTTCTTTACCGTTAGAAAGTCTTACCCTTGCAACTTTTCTTAGTGCAGAGTTAGGTTTCTTAGGTGTAGTAGTATATACTCTCGTACATACACCACGTCTTTGTGGACAAGAATCTAGGGCAGCCGATTTGCTCTTCTTGGCAAGCGTGGCTCTTCCTTTTCTTACTAATTGTTGAATAGTAGGCATTTAATTGCTTTTTATTTTAGGGTGCAAAAATAGTAATATTTTTTTAATTAACAAGCAGTTATATAGAAATAATATTTTTATTTAAAATTTAATTAACAGATACTTACGGTTTATCAACAATTGTAACACGAACATTTCTGTTCCAGTGAAAATCTTTGATATTATTTTTAAGTTCTTCCAGATTATTACCATTAACAGAATAAACGGACACCTTATCTTTTGCTACCGTAATGGGATTACTGATCTTGAGTTCGGCTACCTTTGTCCAGTTTTTGGGGATGTAAGTTTGAAGCCATGCTTCGTAAATGATGGCAATATCATAATTATTTACAGTAGTATATTTTGTTAGAAAACTTTGAAACTGAGAATCTGCATGCCTTTTATTTTCATTAAAGACAATTGTTTCCTTCGAACCTAAACCCGCTATATCAAGCAAATGAATATCTGTATAATAAGTAACAGCTCCAATATCATTGGCAACAACTTTTGATTTATTATAGTAGGTGTGCAGAAATCTAGCAGACTGAATTTGCTGTTCATAAATATTTTTGCCCCCGTCAATCAGCATTTTGTGAGCGAAGGAAAATTTATATACCAATAGAAAAATATTTACCAAGATAAATCCTGAAATAATTAATTCCTTTTTAATGTAAGTCCTGAAATTTTCAAATAAGCCCTTAAGTTTTGGAATCAGAGCCATGGAAAAACCCGTAAGAATATAAGCTTCATACCTGAACATTCCTTTCAGATCAGCAAACATAGAGTGACAGATCATTAGCAAAGAAATAACAATCAGTAAAAAATGATCTTTAACTATTTGTTGAAAGTTCTTTGTTCTAAAATCTCTAATCATTAAAATCAGACAAATCATAATAGGAAAGAGCCCAATTTTATAAAAGCTCACATTTAACAAAAAATTATCAAGAAAAATAGTTTTCAACTGATTCGGAAAATGGGAATCAAAAGTAAACCTCGTTCCTTTCACAATTACTGAATTCGGAAATAAATAACCATCATGCTGAAAATTAAAATAACAAAACAGTACAATCGGGATAAAACCTACCAGCAAAATCAAGAATACATTCTTCCATTTTTTAATTAAAAAAAACAGAAAAGCAAGAATTACAAAATAAAACATACTTTCAAAACGTACCAACCCCATCAATAATAAGGTGAGATAAAATCCAAAAACAGAATATTTGTTTTTAAAATTTGAAAGACAGAAAATATTTACCACAAATAAAAAAACATGAAAAACATGCTCCATTCCGGATAAAACCTGCAAATGCATTACAGAAAAGAAAAGGATAAAAAGCACTGAAAGCACGATATTTTTTGCCGTATTGAAAACGCCCGAAAAATATTTATTCAGAAAATAAACCGTTCCGACTCCAAAAAAAATATTTACCCATAGCGAAAGGAGATCATTATTTCCTGAAACTTTTATTAAAACACTTAAAATATAGGTAAATAAAGGAGAAGAAGAAGTTGAAGAAAATTTATATTTCGTAACTCCCCAAACATCATACAGCGCAAAATTTTTAGCCATTGCCAAATGAATATACGCATCATCTATCATATATATATAATGTCCGTCGGTTTTTGACAAGGATATCAAAAAATAAGCTGCACATACAGCAGCAAAAAAAAGAAGAGAGATAATAAAACTTTTCAAATTAACTTTTGACGAAGCTTGCATATTTAAATTCATTCTAAAAATATCAAAGATAAGTATCATCAATCACGAAACCGCATTTTCGGCACAATATTTACATAATATTGTTACAGAAAAATAAACTACAATAGAGATATGAAAAACGCCAACATTATCGGTCTTAAAGAAACCGACTGCAAAAAGATTTCAGAAAAATTAAATATTCTTTTAGCTAACTATTCCGTATTTTATCAGAATACAAGAGGCTCTCACTGGAATATTAAAGGAGATCAGTTCTTTACGCTTCACCCAAAATTTGAAGAGCTTTATAATAGTCTTGTTTTAAAGATTGATGAAATTGCAGAAAGAATTTTAACATTGGGTGCTACACCGGCTCACAATTATTCAGATTACCTTAAAGTGTCAACCATAAAAGAAAGCGTGGAAGTAAGCGATGCTACAAAAAGTGTTGAAAACATTTTAAATTCATTTAAAGTAGTTATCGATCTTCAGAGAGAACTTTTGGATATGACGGAAAAAGCAGGAGACGAAGGAACCAACTCGCAAATGAGCGACTACATTACAGAACAGGAAAAAGAAGTATGGATGTACAACTCTTATCTTGGAAAGTAAAGAAAGAAAAAATATCCGGAAAATTAAAAAAAATCACCTTACATTTAGGTGATTTTATTTTTAATAACTATATTTGCGTATAAATTACACAATTATGCACAACGTACGATTAAACTCCATTTTAGATAACGACTTTTATAAAATAACCATGCAGAATGCAGTAGTAAAATTATTCCCAGGTTCTGTGGTAAAATATGAATTCATCAACCGCGGAAAACACCAGTTTCCGGAAGGCTTTGACGCTGCTTTAAGAGAAGCCGTTGATAAGATGGCTGAACTGAAGCTGACGAAAGACGAAAAAAAGTTCATGGCAAGAACCTGCCCTTATATTGATCTTCCCTATCTTGATTTCCTTGAAGGTTATCATTATGATCCTTCCGAAGTTAAAATTCATCAGGAAGGAAACGATCTTTCCGTAACCGTTGAGGGATTATGGTACCGAACGATACTTTGGGAAGTCCCATTATTAGCTCTTATCAGCGAGCTTCACTACGAAATGAACCACATGGAAAGAGACTCCAATGAAGTGGTGATGAACAAAACACTGGAAAAAGCTGAAACACTGGCAAAACTGGGCGTTAATTTCGCGGAATTCGGAACCCGAAGAAGACACTCTCATAAAGTTCAGAATCTGGTTATGGAAGCTTTAACACAAAAGAAAGAGTCTACATTCATCGGTTCTTCCAATGTGCATTTCGCCATGAAGTATGGTGTAAAACCTATCGGAACCCACGCTCACGAATGGTTTATGTTCCACGCTGCGGAATATGGTTTCAAAATGGCAAACGAACTGGCTCTGGAACATTGGGTGGATGTTTACCGTGGAGATTTGGGAGTTGCTCTTTCAGATACCTACACAACAGATGTTTTCTTTCAGCAGTTTGATAAAAAGTTTGCGAAACTTTTCGACGGTGTTCGTCACGACAGCGGCGATCCTCTGGAATTCGCAGATAAAACCATTGCTCATTATGAAAGACACGGCATTAATCCGTTATTCAAATATATTATTTTTTCAGATGGTTTAAATCTTGAGAAAGTAGAAGAAATCACCAATTACTGCAAAGGAAAAATCGGAGTATCTTTCGGAATAGGAACCAATCTTACCAATGATGTCGGCTTAAAACCGATGAATATCGTCATGAAACTTATCGGTGTTCAGGCTCCGAACAAAGAATGGATTCCAACTGTAAAATTATCCGATGAACACGGAAAATACACCGGAGATCCTAAAATGATTGAACTGGCTAAAGAATTTTTAAGAATAAAAGAGTAATACGATGAGAAAATTTTCATTGCTGATAGGTTTGTCTCTATTTCTTTCTTCATGTGTCATTACAAAAGGGAAAGACGGACAACCTGGAAAAGCTGGAAAAAACGCTTCTAACACAAGCTCCAAAAATACATTTAATCAAGAACTGGCTACAGAACTGGGAGCCGATAAATACGGAATGAAGCCGTACGTAATCGTAATGCTAACAACAGGAACTACAAAAATTGAAGACAAGACAAAAATGGCTGAGTTAATGAAAGAACATTTAGCCAATATCGGAAAACTTGCTAAAGAAGGAAAAGTTGTAGTGGCAGGTCCGTTCACCTCAGATAACAAACAAAATTTTGAAGGGATGTTCATCTTCAATACAAAATCCAAAGAAGAAGCAGAATCATGGGTAAAAACAGATCCCGCTGTAAAAGCAGGAGTCTTCGGATATGAAATCTTCCCATGGTACGGATCGGCAGCTCTGCCTTTATACCTGAAGCACCATGAGGAAATTGCGAAAGAAAATCCTTAATTACTCAGGTCAATGAGAAAACTATCTTATGTTTTATTGTTACTATCATTAATCAACTGCAAGAATAAATCTTCCGTATTTGAAGTAAAAATAAATCATGTTTCAAAAAATATTATTGATGAACTTAAGCATTTAAAAGCAGACAACCATCTCAAATTATATTTCCAACATCCCCAAAAAGGAATTTTGGAAATAAGAGACAATAAGATTCAATTAACTTACTATGAAATAAAAAACTGGCTGTCAAAATTATGACAGCCTGTTTTTTCTAATAATCAATGCAAATATAAGGTTTACGCGCAAGTACACAACAATAAGGATTACTGCAGAAGGTATATCCCGGATTACAGACTCCGTATTCTAAAGGAACTTGGCAGTTTTCATAAAGCCCTCCTGAAATTGTTTTCAGCTCTTTTCGGTTTAAAGATTTTAAATTTTTCATAGTATTTTGTTTATTTTGCTCCTACTCTTAAGATTTTCGGACACCTCTTTAATAATTCCTTTTATAGAGATTTAAATATACAAAATATTTTAATTAAAAACTTTTGACTGGTTTTCTTATCTTTATAAAAAACAAAACATCATGAAAACCATAGAAGAAGTCCTGAAAAAATTAGACGCAATCATCATCTGGGCGAAAGAAAATCAAAGTCCGGTCGGATATTTTGCCTGCACCTACAGAATTATGACAGCACAGGTTCTGAAAGGAATTCAACAGAAAAAATTTGAAGACAATCCGAGAATGACTGTACTGGATATTGCTTTTGCCACACGTTATCTTGAAGCGTGGGAAGCTTATTCGAAAGGACAAAAATGCACCAACTCATGGTTTTTAGCTTTTGAAGCCGCAAAAAACAAAAATCTGCTCATCTTACAGCATATTTTCTTAGGCATGAATGCTCACATCAATCTCGATTTAGGAATTTCCGCTGCTTCCATTATGCCTTATCGAAAAATAAATCCGCTGAAAAAAGATTTCGAAAACATCAACAATGTGATTGCCTCCATTAACCAGAAAGTTCAGGATTCTTTAAACAAGATTTGTTATCCAGTAGAATTAATTGATAAGCTTTCGAACGGAAAAGACAACGTTATTTTGGACTTTGCCATTTCAAAAGCAAGAGATACTTCATGGGCAACTGCCGTTATCGCGTCAAATACGCCAAATTTCCTACGCGAGAACGTGATCGGAATTGTTGATTATGCCGCAGCAAAAGTTGCCACCCAAATTTTGAATCCTAAAATCCTCACTCCTTCTTTATTAAAGGAATTGAAAAAATGCGAGAGCAATGACGTGGTAAAAAACATAGAAATTCTGGCTTCCACCAAAAATGTTTAAGTTTCTTATGTAACCTTACAATTAATTTAATCCGACCCAAGTAAGACTCTTAGTTTTTACCAAGCTTTTTCATAAGAATAGCTTCCATCTTTTCGTAGCCTTTTGCCGTTGGATGAATTTCGTCTTCGGTGTAGATCTTATCCAGTCCGTTTCGGGAATCTTTCATTTCCGAATGATAATCTACGTACGGAATATTGTTCTTTTTCGCATACGCTTCAATCATTGTATTCAGGGCAATTGCTTTTTCCGCCGGATGCATGTCTTTTCTCCAGCCGAAATCATAAGCAGGAAGTACCGAACAAAGTACCACTTTTATATTATTCGTTTTTGCAAGTTCCACCATCGAAACAATATTTCCAAAAACTTTATCCAGGGAAATCGGTCCCTGATTTTCCGCAATATCATTCGTTCCGGCAAGAATAATGACTCTTTTCGGTTTTAAATTAATGACATCTTCACGGAACCTTAAAAGCATCTGCGAAGTTACCTGTCCGCTGATCCCTCTTCCGACAAAATTATTCTTTGTAAAAAATGATGGATCTGTGGAAAACCAGCCTTCCGTAATAGAATCTCCCATAAAAACAGAATTTGGAGCCGTTTTTTTGGCTACAACTTCCCGATTTTGCTTTTCATATTTAGCATAATTGGCAAAATCCTGTGCGGAAAACAAGGCTGAAAACATAACGGCCGCAATGCTTAAGAATTTCATGAAACTTATTTTTGATTTGAAAAGATGAAATAACGGAAAACAAATTGATTCTGCAAATATCTTTTCCGAAAAACCAAAACTTTTAGTTGATTAATTTTTAAAGACAATGTCACAAAAGATTTTTAATTTTTTATTACACTGAAAGTTTTGAATATCGTAATAACAGTATTATAATGATCTTTTGCAGCTTTTGCGGCTAAAAAAAATAATTCCTAATATAAAACTTACGGTTTTCCATAAAAGAAATCAATTTTCCTTTTTGTAATTTTGAAAAATGGAGATGACATATTTAATTATAGGATTTATAGCCGGAGGAATTCTTGGTGCGGTTATTTTATATTTCGCCCAGAAATCGTCTACCGTTTCGAGGAATTCTTACGATGAACTCAATAATTTACACATTAAAAACAGTTCCGATTTAGAAAATTCCAATCAGAAAATTCAGGAATTAACGCAGAATATCAGCAGAGAAAAAGAAATCAATGCACAGCAGAGCGACCTTCTTAATGATCTGAAAAATGAATTTGCCAAAATTTCTGCGGAATACGCTTCTTTAAACACTCAGTTTTCCGAACAGAAAGAATTTAATGCGAAACAGAATCTTCAGATCGAAAATCTTTTAACAGAAAAACAGACTTTGTTTGCAAAAAACTCCGAGCTTTCCGCGATTAACGAAAGCTTACAGAAATCTTTGCAGACGCAGAAAGAAGAAATCGCAAAAATTCAGGAGGAATCTAAATTGCAGTTCGAAAATTTAGCCAATAAAATCCTTGAAGAAAAAACGGAAAAATTCACCACCTTAAATCAAAACAACCTTAAAACTATCCTTGAACCATTTCAGGAAAGAATCGTGGAATTGAAAAACCGCGTGAATGAAGCCTACGAAAAGGAAAACAAAGAGCGTTTTTCTCTTGCCGAAAAAGTAAAGGAATTAGCAGAACTGAATCAGCAGATTTCTGAAGATGCAAAAAAACTGACGAGAGCTCTGAAAGGCGAAAGCAAAACGCAGGGAAACTGGGGCGAAATGATTCTGGAAAGCATTCTTGAAAAATCCGGTCTGGTAAAAGGTAGAGAATATTTTCTTGAACATGAACTTCGCGATGAAGACAACAAAGCATTGTTCTCAGAATTTTCCGGTAAAAAAATGCGTCCCGATGCGGTTATAAAATATCCCGATGAAAGAAATGTTATCATAGATTCTAAAGTTTCGCTCACAGCTTTTACCGAACTGGTAGACGAAACCGATCAGGATGTTTATTTAATGAAACTCAATCAGCATTTATCTTCCATTAAAAATCACATTACTCAGCTTAGTCAAAAAGCATATGATGATTACGGAAAATCTCTGGATTTCGTGATGATGTTTATTCCGAGCGAACCTGCTTATATTGCAGCGATGCAGGCAGACCAGAATCTTTGGAATTTTGCCTACGAAAGAAGAATTCTGCTGCTGAATCCAAGCAACCTGATTACTTCTTTAAAACTGATTGCCGATCTCTGGAAACGCGAATACCAGAACAGAAATTCCATGGAAATAGCAGAAAGAGGAGCAAAACTGTATGATAAATTCGTAGGTTTTATCGAAAATCTGGAAAAAGTAGGAAAAAATCTGGATCAGGCGAAAAATGTTTATAATGATGCTTACAAACAGCTTTCAACAGGAAATGACAATTTGGTGATCCAAACCCAAAAGCTGAAATCTTTGGGGATAAAAAATAAGAAAGACCTTCCGCAGAGTCTGGTAGAAAACTCTCAGACCGCACTAGAAAATTTAGAAGAATAAAATCTACAACCTCAGATCGGCTCTGAGGTTTTTTATTTAACTGTAAATTTTAACTAATTTTGCAGGATGTTAATAGAAAGCTTTCAGAACGAAAAAGTAAAATACATTACCAAACTTCTTACTGATAATAGATTCCGTAAAAAATCGGATGTTTTTGTGGTGGAAGGACAGCAGGAAAACGACCGCGCCCAGAAATATCATTTTGAACCCGTGGAATTTTTTATCTGTGAAACTATTTTTCAGAAAGAACTTCCCAAAGGGAAAATTCATCTCGTTAGCGAAAAAGTGTACGAAAAAATCGCCTATCGCGGAACTTCGGAAGGAATTATCGGGATTTACAAAACAAAAGAAGCCGATCTATCTGCGTTTAAACCAAAGGAAGATTCTACGATCATTATTGTAGAAGGTGTTGAAAAACCGGGAAATCTGGGGGCTATTTTGCGCAGTTGTGAAGCTTTCGGAATTGATGCGTTAATTGTTTCAGACGGAAAAACCGATTTTTATAATCCGAATGTAATCCGCTCAAGTGTAGGCTGCTTATTCGGAATGGAAATTTTTCAGGCAGAAAATCAGGAAACGTTTGAATTTCTTCAGAAAAATAATTTCAATATTTACACAACGATCATGGATGAAACTGCCGAAGATCTTTACAAAAGAGATTTTAAACAGAAATCTGCCGTTTTATTCGGGACAGAACATTCGGGGTTAAGTGATTTCTGGATCGGGAAAGGAAAAAATACACTGATTCCGATGGCAGGAAGCATTGATTCTTTAAACCTGAGCAATGCTGTTGCGATTACGTGTTACGAAACACTGAAGCAGAAGAAGGGCTAATTTGGTTGTTGGAGATTGGTGATGGTTCATCATTGATTGTTACCAAAACAACAATTACTAAACATATAAGCATAAAAGAACCGTTCCACTGAGTGAAACGGTTCTTTTATTTTTAAGCTTAGATTATTTCTTAGCAGCTTCTTCTTTCTTAGCTTCAGCTTTGATTTCTTCTTTAGCAACTTTAGCGTCAGCTTTAACTGAATCTTTAGCAGCATCAGCAGCAACAGTTACTGAATCTTTAGCAGCGTTAGCTGTAGAATCGATAGCTGTAGTAGCAGAATCTGTAGCAGCAGCAACTGAATCTGTAGAAGCTTCAGTAGTGTTAGCTTCAGTTTTTTTACAAGCAACTAGAGAGATTGCAGCGATAGCAGCTACGAATAATGACTTTTTCATAATAAATTAAATTTAATTTTGTTAATATTGTTTTATAAAATCTTTTTCTGTTCTGTTATTTGAACAAGACAAAGGTATAGCAGATAGAAAATTTGTTTAGGAAAAATAATTGTAATACCTTTGTAAAATAGTTTTACAAAATAACATTACTGATAATCAATAATTTAATCATTTTAAAATAAATTGACGGACTTAGATCTATTACATTTTGAGCAGTTAAAAAAGGATGTCCAGGCTCAATATCTGAAAGAATACACTCCTTCCTATGACGATATTTCGAAATGGAAGGGTATCGACATCATTTATTTTCAGGAAGATCTCAGAAAAAAGGCAAAAGGGAACATCAGCGAAAAATCTTTTTATACCTATTTTAAGAATTCGCCGGTTACCAAACTGCCAAGAATCGATATGCTGAATTTACTCAGTATTTATGCAGGATACGACTCATGGTATGAATTCAAAAAACAGCATCTTTTTGCAGGTGAATTGCTGCAGGATGATGAAGATTTGAAAGACAATGAACTTAAAGAACTGGAAAAAACAGTTTCTGCATCACTTGATTTGCCAAAAGATGAAGATTTACCTAAAAAACAGGAATTTAAAGCCCCTGAAAATTCAGATTTACAAAAATCAATAATTGAAAATCAATTAATTACTAAAAATTCAGAGACTGAAAAAATTTCCTTAGCAGAAGCTGAAAAACCCAAGAAAAATTTCATCAGAAAGAATGTTTGGGCAATTGTCACCACTATTTTGGTAATTCTTACAGGACTTTTAGGATTTAAAGATGCGATCTTCCAAAAAACTTATGTGTACTGTTTTACGGATGCCGACAGAAATTTAAGTATTCAGCGTGAAATAGAAATCAAAGTGATCAAGGAAAACGAATCTCCTATTCTTTACCGAATAAAACCCGGAGAATGTTTCAGATATGCCACAAAGGACAAAAATCTTAAAATGCAGATCAGTTCTCCGTTTTATGAATATCTGGAAGTGAACCGAAACTTAGAAAATGCACCCGAAGAGGAAACCATCGAGCTGAAACCCGATGATTATAAGATGGCGCTTTATTATTTTTCAACAAAGGATGTAAAGGGAGAAAATTCGCAGGAACAGAATGATCTCATCACCCAGAAAAGAAGACAACTGGAAAACCGAATCAGCAACAACGCCGTGATCACTCAGGTTTATGACAGTGATATTTACGGACTTGAAACCTTGGATAAGGAAGATTACATTACCTTAGTTACCACACCTACAACATCACTTAAAAACCTTAATGTTATCGAGATGAAGACGGATAACAAAGGGAAAATCGTATCTATTAAATTTAAAATCTCAGCCAATGAAAACAATAAATAACTTTTTGTTTTTTATCATATTAATAGGATTCACCATGACTTCGTGCATTAAAAAAGAAGAAAACGGAGGACAGAGTGATCTGGAAAAGCTACGAAATACGAACAACAAAACGGTAAAAATGGACAGTACTCAGGCTATCAATTCCATTACTTCGCAAAAAGTGCAGGATGTGCTGGATTTGTCTACGTTATATCTTTCCGGACAGAGAAATACGGAAATTGACACGGCAATTTATTCTAAAATAGAAAAGTATTTCCAGAAATCTGATTCTACGACCTTTAAGGATCTTTTTAAAGAACTCGAAAGCCTGAATGTAAAAAATGTACGCGTAAGCAATCTGAATGTTTTCCAGAAAATAAAAGAAAAGGACACGCTGAATTTCGCCAAATTCAATGTGGAATATTTTGGGGATAAAAATAAATCTTTGGGAAATTTTGAGCGAAATGCACAATACACTTTGGTATCAAAACCGGCTCAGAAAAGCAAGGAATTTAAATTTTACTTTGTGAAATTTTACTCTGATGCTCCTGAAAAAGACAGTACCACATCAGGTGTAACCAAATAATCGAGCGGAATATCATTTTCCCAGACATCATCGATATTTTCTTCGGGGTTAAAATAATTAACTCCGATTTTTTTTGTCTCTACCGATACTTTTTCAAAAAAACCATCGTAGAAACCTTTTCCGTATCCTACTCTGTTTCCTTTAGAATCGCAGTATAATAAAGGGGTAATTATAAAATCATAATCCAGAATACCTGAATCTTCATCAGAAACAGGTTCGGAAATTCCCCAGTTATTCAATTCAAATTTAGAATCTGCAAAAATTTCTACCGAAATCAGTCTTGTATCGACAATTTTAGGAACAAAAACACGAATCTTTCCGCTTACAAAGTAGCTGACGAAAATCTGGGTATTTACTTCCCTTAACTTCTCAATCGGGATGAAAATGTGGATTTTCTGGTTTTGAGAAGGCTTGAAATATTCAATGAAATTTTTAAAAACCTTTTCAGATAACAAGAAAGCCTCATCAATCGACAAGGCTTTTCTTTTTTGCATATATTTTTTTCTTAACTCTGCTTTTAACATATCGATTATGCGTTTTCAGAATCAAGGATTTTGTACAATTTATCAGACAGACGAACTCTGAAAGGCAGTTCAAAAGTAATCTGATCTCCTGCTTTTGCTGTGTCGCTGAAAACTCCGTTCACAAAAATCTGAGAGATGGTTATTTCCTGATCTCCTGTTGTGGGTCCGGAAATTAATACTTTATCTCCTACTGCAAGTTCATTGTTTTCAATTAAAAACTGAGCAATCTTAGATTTTGAATAATAATGCTCCGCCTTTCCGATCAAAGTCTTTTTAACTTTTATTTTCTGGCGGATATCTTTTGTTTCAGCTTTTGCTAAAGGCTTATCTGGTAAATCTCCGGATTTTTTGAATTTCAAAGCTTCAGATTTTCCTTTTCTGAATACTTTATTTCCTACCTGAAGACCCTTTCTTTTAGCAACCTGCTCTTCCCAAGGCAAATGAATGGTTTCCTGACATTCTGTCGAACAGCAGTTTTCCATCGCCGCTTTACATTCATCACACTGGATAAACAATAAATGACACGCATCGTTCGCACAGTTCGTATGATTGTCACACGGTTTTCCACACTGGTGACACTGCGCAATAATGTCATCGGTAATTCTTTCGCCTAATCTATGATCGAATACAAAGTTTTTACCGATAAACTTACTTTCTATGCCTTCTTCTTTTATCTGACGGGTGTATTCTATAATTCCGCCTTCCAATTGAAATACATTTTTAAAACCCTGATGTTTGAAGTAAGCACTTGCCTTTTCGCAACGGATTCCTCCGGTACAGTACATCAAAAGGTTTTTATCTTCTTTAAAATCCTGTAGCTGTTCGTTAATAATCGGCAGACTTTCTCTGAAGTTTTCCACATCGGGAGTAATTGCTCCTTCAAAATGCCCGACTTCACTTTCGTAGTGATTTCTGAAATCTACGACAATGGTGTTCGGATCTTCAAGCAAACTGTTAAATTCTTTTGCTCTTAAATGAACGCCTTTATTGGTAACATCAAAAGTCTCATCGTTCAGACCATCGGCTACGATTTTGTTTCTGACTTTGATGGTTAATTTTAAAAATGAATGATTGTCCTGCTCCACTGCTACATTCAAACGAATGCCTTTCATGAAATCGTATGCTTCAAGTGTCTCGCGAAATGCCTCAAAGTTGTCGGCAGGAACGCTCATCTGAGCGTTAATTCCTTCATGCGCCACATAGATACGACCAAGCGCATCCAGTGCATTCCAGGCTATAAATAAATCGTCGCGAAATTTTTTGGGATCTTCAATTTTGGCATACGCATAGAAAGATAGGGTAAGGCGCTCTTTTCCGGCCTCATCAATTAGTCGAGCTCTTTCTTCTGCGCTTAAGGTGTTGTACAGTTGCATGCTATAAACGTTTTAAGTGAGAAAATTTTTGCAAAGATAATTATTTTCAGATTAATGAAAAATATAAGATTTGTCAGGTATATATTCAGATTGGTACTCTTTTGGATGAATCATCTTCAACCTTTGTAATTTTATGACATTTAAAACATCAATATGCCATAATGTCATTAAGATTTTTTTAAGGTTCGTTAATTGAGATTTTAAAATTTATGGGATAATGCATAAATTATTGCAATTGTTGTTAAATTTTAGTTAAAAATGAAACATTATGTACCAATTGCATACGTATTTAGCATTAAATTTGTTTCCAGTAAAATGAAAAAGTTAACATCAATAAATAACAAAGAAAGATATACAATGAAGAGTACTTTAAAAAAACTATTACCATTTGCAGTAGTGGGAGTAATTTCCGGTGCTACTACCGTTGGAGGATTACAGTATCTTAATCACGATTCCAACAACGCAGATCAATCATATTTTACAAAATCTTCTAATGTTTCCTTCGCAGGGATGAATTCCGCTGCAGTGGGGGACGATTTTGTAAAAGCTGCCAAAACGACAGTTCCGGCAGTGGTAACCATAAAAAATTATCAGTCCAGAACCACAAGCAGAGCTTCTGAGCAGGATATGTTCGATTTCTTCTTTGGAGATCCTTTCGGAGGAAGAGGACAGCAGAGACAAAAGCAGCAGGTTCCGGACAATATGCCTTCCGGAATGGGATCGGGAGTTATCATCTCTCCGGACGGATACATCATTTCAAACAACCACGTTGTTGCAGGAGCCAATAAACTGGAAGTTGTTTTGAGTAACAAAAAATCGTATATCGCCACTTTAGTAGGAACAGACCCGAATACAGATATTTCCCTTCTTAAAATTGAAGAAAAAGGATTGCCTTATTTAAATTTTGCGAATTCCGATAATATTGAAGTAGGACAATGGGTACTTGCCGTAGGAAATCCGCTTGGATTGAATTCTACCGTTACAGCCGGAATTGTCTCTGCAAAAGGCAGAGGAATCGGAATTTTAAGTTCACAGGGAAAAGCAGCCAATCCGATTGAAAGTTTTATTCAGACCGATGCAGCAATTAATCCGGGGAACTCCGGAGGAGCTTTGGTAAATACAAACGGAGATCTGATCGGGATTAACTCAGCGATTCAGTCTACGACAGGTTATTACCAAGGATACGGATTTGCAGTTCCGGCAAACTTAGCGAGAAAGATTGTTGAAGACATTAAGAAGTTCGGTATCGTACAGAGAGGATTCTTAGGAGTAACTTCTTTAGATCTATCCGACGATCAGCTTGTTGCCGCTTACAATAAAGATAAAAAGACCAATTATAAATCCGGTTCAGGAGTTCTGGTAACAGGATTCGGAGAAAGCAGCGGTGCAGAAGATGCAGGATTAAAAGTAGGTGATATCATTACCCAAATTGATACAACACCAATTACAGATTTTGCAGATCTTTCCATTGCCATCGGAAGCAAACGTCCTGGAGATAAAGTGACGGTAACTTACCAGAGAAACGGAAAACCTTCCACTACAACCGTTACATTAAGAGATCAGAAAGGAGGAACTTCTACAAGAACGAAAGCGGATCTGAGCGTAACGGAAAAAATCGGAGCCGATTTCCAGAGTATTGATGATAAAACAAAAGCATATTATGGTCTGAACAGCGGAGTAATTGCCAAAAATGTAGTTGAAGGCGGTGAAATGGCTAAAGCAGGAGTCGTAGACGGATACATCATCACAGAGATCAACGGAAAACCTGTAAACTCTCAGAAAGATGTAGAAAACATTCTGAATAAGTTCAATGGCACTGCCCAGATCAAATACATGGATGACTACGGAAGAGGGTATCAGAGAGGCTTTAAAATGCCTTAATAAAAAGAGCTAAACTTCACTTCATATCAAAAACTCGGCTGCCTCAAATGAGGCAGCCGAGTTTTTTTAGTTTAATATTCAGAAACATCTTATTTAATTGAAAAAGAAATCCTGCAACTGAAATTAGCAAACGATCCTTCCGGAAAGCTTCCTGCACCCCTGCAGCAAACTTTCCGGAAAGCGGGAAACCTTCCCGCACCCTAGTAAGAAACTTTCCGGAAATTGAGTACAAACAAAAAACGCTGCAACCTGCAACGTTTTTATAATTATGATTTATTCATTTTTTCAGCGATTCTTCTTTTTTTCTTTCGTTCATAAATGACTTCTACAATTTTACCACCGATCCACGAAAACGGGAAGAACGTAAGAAAAATAGAGATTTTATAGAAGGTAGGATGATAAGGGAAAACAATAACATCCAGCATGGCTATAAAAAGCATAATGAAACCGATAAGAATAGCATAAGCTACTTTAGCATATTTTACGATAATGGCAGTTGCCACTCCTCCCACTGTAGTTCCCAGTCCGGAAACAAACAGCAGGAAACCGAAAAACGCACCGTCGTTCTGCTTGCTCTGAAGAAATCTCTGCCAATGCTCAAACGGAGCAAAAGCGTCGAAATTTACCCATTGCGGAAATGCTCTTATCCCAAGAGTAATGATGAGTCCTGCAATCCCAAGACCTACGATAACCGCAATTGTATTTCTTATAAAATTCATTAATCCTGATGTGCGATCATAGAAATTTCGATATCCACATTTTTCGGCAGACAGGAAACCTGTACCGTTTCACGCGCAGGAAAGCTTTCCGCGTCCAGATAGGAAGCGTAAATATCATTCATTACCGCAAAATCATCCATGCTTTTAAGGAAAATGGTTGCTTTTACCACATTCTTAAAAGTCATTCCTGCTTCTGTAAGAATTGCTTCAAGGTTTTTCATTACCTGATGGGTTTCTTTTTCAATTCCTTCTACCAGTTTACCGGTTGCAGGATCTACAGGGATCTGTCCGGAAATATACAATATTCCGTTTGCCATATTGGCTTGTGAATATGGTCCGATCGCTGCAGGAGCATTTACGGTGTTGATTACTTTTTTCATGAAAATTTATTTTGGGTGCAAATATAAAATTTATATTCTATTTCTATAATCAAATATTAGAAAGGTGCATTTGGCTGTGTAAAACTTCTGTCTTTATACTTCAGCGCATCACTTAAGATATTGGCTTTGATCCCGATAAAGAAGTCATATACTTTATACTGGCCGAAAGGAACCCAGTTGAAATTAATGGTAAAACTTCGCTGATCTCTTGCAAAACCTATTCTGGTATACGCCAGTTTCTGCGTCACCATATCATAGTGTGTACTTCCGTTGATATTCCAGTAGGGTGTTAATTTAAGACTTCCGTCCAGTCCCACAGAAGCCAGTCTCGTTGGTGTTCTGGAAGCTGAACTTTTCGTGTAGGCATAGTTTGCATTTACATTTAACGTCCATGCCTGATCGAAATGCGCATAATTATCATCATCAAAATAATAATTTTCGTTCCTTACTTCTCCTTTGGTTTTGTATTTCTTAGAATAATCTGTTTTTTCTCCAAAAATTTCGCTGCTCAGAGGATAAGACATCTGAACGTTGAATCCCTGAACACTGAAGTAGCCGAACTCTTCTGTTCTTATTCCGGCATCCTGCCCCGGAAGATAGATAATTCTGTATGGATCTAAAGATAAACTTGTATTCAGGCTGAGTTTATTATTAAAGAAAGAAGACTGTCCCGTAATCGTAATAATGGAAAAAGGATGATCTTTCGCCGCAAAATTATAATTTCCGGAAAGGTTAAGAGATTCAAAAATCTTGATCTTCTTCACTCCTGTAGAATCGCTTTTCGATCTTACCTTCATCTCTAAATTATTCCCGATGTTAAAACCTAAAGCTCCTACTAATCCTGTCGTCGGACTTCCGATAATTCCGCCTTCAAAAATAGAATATGGTGTTAAAGCTCCATTTGCATCGTAATAGTTTTTAAAATATCCATACCCGGAACCTCCGAAATCCGGAGAATAGGTAAACCCGATACTTGGTGTCATCATGTGTCTGATAGCTTCAATGGCGGAACCTTTCTTAAAGTTTGCCTGTCCGTATAACGTAGTCTGAATACTTGCTGTTGTTGAAAACGTAGAATATCCTGAAATTCCTTTATTAGTTTCCGTAATTACTTTATTCTGAATAGGGTCGTAGAATTTATTGATGGTTTTTGTGGTTAATGCATTATCAATATTCGCTCCCAAACTGAATGTGAAATATTTCGCTACGGTTGTATTGGTTCCCAGAGCAATGTTATTTTTCACTCCGGTCTGCAGTTTATCCCACATTGCCGCTTTAAAAAGTTCGCCTTCGTTAGTCTGAACAAAGTTTGATAAATTAATTCCTGTGTTTACGGTTAAATTTTCAAGCAGACCGGAACGCACTCCTGTCTTGGATCTGAATAAATAAAACTGATTGATTGCCACGTTCATCTGCGGCAGACGAAGATCTGATAAACCGGTGGCAAAATTCTGCGAATAGGAAGCCGTTCCCGTAATGGTAACCGGAAGTTTTAAAAATCTTTTGGTAAGGGTAACCGTAGAGTTTTGCTGGGTATTTAAAACATTCTGATTTAAAATATAATTATTGTTCAGTGTATTGTTATAAAATTTTGTACTCACAATATCTACCGATGCAGAAAATGTAAGGAAAGGATTGGCTTTGGAATCCTGTGTATGTCTCCACGCAATTCTGTACGTTCCTGTTTTGCTGTAATCATCTAAACCTTTGATCCCACGAACCATGGTTCCGATGTCCGCAGAAAAGTTTCCGGAATAGCGGTATTTTTTAATATAATTCATTTCAGGCCGCAGATTCCAACTTCCTTTGGTGTAAATATCCGAAAGGATTTTAAGGTCAAAATGTTCCCCGATCGGCTGATAATAACCTAAACCGTTCAGGAAGAATCCTACATCCTGTCTTTCCCCGAAACTCGGAATCAGGATTCCCGCAGATCTTTTGGTTGAAAAAGGAAGGATCGCAAAAGGCATGATAAGCGGAGTGGGAACCTGTTCTATATACATCTGGATCGGTCCCGAAACAATAGAAGATTTATTTTTTGTTTTTACAAGCTTCAGATATCTTGCTCTTAAAAAATAATCTGCCGCCGTATCTTTTTTCTTGATGTAATAATCGTCCGTCGTATAATCTGCGCGGCTCATCGCAAAGATACTGTCGTTGTACTTCTTGGTTTTGTTCGCGGTAATAACCCCTTCGTTTTCTTCGGTTCTTGCATTAAATGCAATTGCCTGTCTTGTTAAGGTATTATACTGAAATTCTGTAGTTTCGTATTTCTTCCCTGCCTGTGTTGTAATAACAGGCTCAATAATTCTTCCTAAAGAGTCCTGTTTTCCTCGTGCGTACATGAGATGTTTCTGCTCATCAATGGAAATATAGTCTGCATCAATCTGCATATCCTGATATTTCACTTGCGCATTTTTGTTCAGATACACCATTTTCTTCTGGAAATCTCTTCTCTGGTAGTCTGCTTTTGTCTGCAGAACAGATTCCAAAGGTTCCTTTTTCAGAACAATGGTATCTTTTTTGGAAATAGTATCATTAACCGCATTTTCAGGCAATTTTTTGGGCGTTTGCTGTGCTAAAAAATTGTTAAAAATTAGGATAATTAAAATTTGTAATATATTTTTGGAGACGGTTTTGACCAATTTTTTGTTATATTTATATGTATACAATTAAGGCTCAAAATTAATATAAATTTTAAAACTGTAAGATGTACAAAGTAAATTTTAAAATAATTTTATCATTTCTCTTCATCCTGACTGCCAACTTTATTTTTTCGCAAAAGAAATTTACCATTGTTTTGGACGCAGGACACGGAGGAAGTGATTACGGAGCAAACAGAACCTACACCGATATCGGAAGGATCTCCGAAAAGGATGTAACGCTCTCCATTACGCTTAAAGTAGGGGCAATGCTCGAAAAAAATAAAGATTTTAAAGTAATCTACACAAGAAAGATCGACGAATATCCTTCTTTGTCGGACAGAACCAATCTTGCGAACAGAAGCAAAGCGGATCTTTTTGTTTCCATCCACTGTAATTCTTCCAAAAGACCAACCGCGTACGGAACCGAAACTTATGTACAGGGACCGGATCAGAATGACACCAATCTCGAAGTGGCAAAACGTGAAAATGATGTGATCTTTCTGGATGAAAAAGATAAGCAGACCTTCGGTTCTTATGATGCAAGTTCTCCGGAATCTTTAATTGCCCTGAAACTTCAGCAAAGCAAATATCTGGAATCCAGCCTTCTTCTGGGCGGACTGGTAGAAAATAATTTTGTAAATAAAGACAAAAGAAGTTCCCGCGGTGTGTTCCAGAAAAACCTGCACGTTCTGCGTATGAATGCAATGCCTTCCGTATTAATTGAAACCGGATTCATCAATCATCCCGAAGAAAGTCATTATCTGGCTTCTGAAAAAGGACAGGATGAAATTTCCGAAAGTATTTATCAGGCAATTATTGATTATAAAAAAGCGATCGACAGAAAATCAGGTGTTTCCGCAGTGGTAAAAAAACCTGAACCTGATAAACTGGCGGAAATCGCACTGAAAAATGATTTCAGAATCTTACTGTTGAGTTCTCCGGAAAGATTCAAGGAGGGAGATCCTGCTTTAAAAGGGTTAAATTATATTCTGCCTATTAAAGAGAACGGACAGTACAAATATTATTACGGGGTTACCAACCTTGCTTCTGTAAGAGATATTAATATTAAAACAGCAAAAGACGCCGGATTCCGGAATGCCTATGCGGTAGGATTCATGCCGAACCAGAAATTAAATACGGGATACTACACCATTGAAGTCTACGTGGGCGAAAAACTGAATGGAAATTCTTTCATTCTTCAGACGCTGAAAGACGTGGAAAGAAACAAAGAAAGCGGCGTTTTCTATTATACCTACGGAAAAGTGTATACTTTGGAGGATGCGGTGAAATTACAGAAAGAGCTTGATGCTAAAGGAATTAAGAATACCGTTATTCAAAAAGTTTTCAAATAATAAAAAAATAATTTTGAAGTTAAAAAGTTAATTATTACTTTTGCAACCTCAAAATTTGGCCTATTCGTCTAGTGGTTAGGACTCAAGGTTTTCATCCTTGCAACAGGAGTTCGATTCTCCTATAGGCTACCAAATTTATATCATGCCGGATTTAAAAATACAAGAAGCAAAATTGCTTTTTAAGAAAATCCACTCTAACCCAAAAAGTTATGATTTAAAAATCAATGAAGACGGGATAACAGGCAGTGATGATAAAATAAGTTTCAGACTTGACAGGACTGGAGAAAGGGTAACTTTTGCAGTAACGATTGACGGACTTACCTTCACCAATACCACTGGAGAATGGAACAATGCGATGGTAATGCTGAAAAGCACCATCAAAAAATTAGAAAGAGAAGAAGAGAATATTAAAATAGAACAGGCAATAGATAAACTCAAAAAATATTTATCTGAAGAAAATTAAAAATTTTTGAAAATAAATTTGGAGGATAAAAAAAAAGTTTTTACTTTTGCACTCACATTTGAACGATATGGCAAATCATAAATCAGCATTAAAAAGAATCAGACAAAACGAAGTAAGAAAACTTCGTAACAGATACTACCACAAGACTGCTAGAACAGCAATGAAAGTGTTAAGAAATGAAGAAGATAAGGCTGCTGCTGCAGAGCAATTGCCAAAAGTTATCTCTTTGTTGGATAAATTAGCTAAGAAAAATATTATTCACAAAAACAAAGCAGCTAACTTGAAAAGCAAATTAACTAAGCACGTTAATAAACTAGCTTAATAAGTATAGTTGGCCCGTTCGTCTATCGGTTAGGACCTCAGATTTTCATTCTGGTAAGAGGGGTTCGATTCCCCTACGGGCTACAAAACTTAATTACTACTCTAACCTGGTAATTAATAAGAGTTGAAACTTATAAAAACAAAAAACTAACCCTGCGATAATTCGCAGAAATTAGATGGCCCGTTCGTCTATCGGTTAGGACCTCAGATTTTCATTCTGGTAAGAGGGGTTCGATTCCCCTACGGGCTACAAAAAGAGATTCATTATTGGATCTCTTTTTTTGTTTATTAATCTTAGAAAACCATCTATTTCATCTCATTCTTAATATTTATTACTACAGTTTACAAAAAGAAAAACCTTCACTGTAAAATGAAGGTTTTGGGTAGAATTAATATATTAAATCTAAATTCCGAAATTTATGAAAATGCTGAACCGTGATTTCGCTTCAATATCTCCTCCGGCAAGATTTGTGTAAGCAGGAAGCATTACTTCACTTCCCAAACTGAATTTTTTGTAGGAGGCTTCAAAACCCAGCTTTCCGTATAAAGCGCTTCCGGCAGTTTTAGGCATTACTTCTCCAAACTGTCTGTTCCAGTCGTAGACTTCCCCCTGCATTCCGAATTTTCCCGAAAGAATACTGTTTTCATTTTTCCAGAGTCTGTAAAATCCTGTCGCTGCATAATTCCACTGGTTGCCGAAACGGTAATGCTTTTTGTTTTCTGTTTTTAAAGTATAATCTGTATTCAGCAATACCGCCAGCTTATCTTTCTGAAATTTATAATTCAAAACCATCTGATAATCCCAGCTTCCTGTTCCAAGCTGAAAACTGGGATTTACTCCTGTGATTCCTTTTTCATCAAATTTTCCGATCGGAATTTTCACGCCGAAACCTCCATTCAGTTGATGGGAAGAATCTTTGGAATCGATGATCTGATAGATTCCCATTACATTCGCATCTCCGATTCCTTCAATTTTGATATCTCCCTGCAACGTTTTTTTGGTGTGAAACTGAAACGGAATACTTGCATATACACTTACATTTTTGGCAAGCGGAATTTTTCCCCAAAGCTGAACCGTATTGAAATACTGATCCTGCGTAAGATCATTGACGAATAAATTTTCTTTGGCTCTGTAATGCTGTGCAAAATATTTAACTCCGATAAACTGAGGATTCAGTAAAGATTCAAATCCGGAAGAACCGTTTCCTGCGGCGCAGCCACATGCATCACAATCATCAAAGAACAGTGGATTGAGTTCTTTGGGAATAAATAAACTGTCATGGATTTCTTTTGCCTGACTGAAAAAACATCCGGCTAAACCCAATGTTAAAAATACCTTCTTCATAATTCTATTATTCTGCAAATTTTGGATTCATTATAAAATTTTTATCGCTTAACGTTTTCAGAAATGCGATGATGTTCTGTTTTTCAGAAGCGGTCATAGGAATTCCAACGTGACCGTTTTGCTTCAGCAACGGATCGAGGTTGGGCTGGTTTTCTACATTATCAGAATAAAAATTCATAACCGCTTCCAAACTGTAAAGTCTTCCGTCGTGCATATAAGGTGCTGTATATTCTACATTTCTGAGGCTTGGAACACGAAATTTCATATTGTCATTCCAGTCCAGCGTTACACGATATCTTCCTCTGTCGTCAAACTGCGGATTATAATACATTCCAGTATTCCGATAGCTTTCATCAGTAAATAAGTCTCCCGAATGACAAGATGCGCATTTATTCTGAAACAGAGCCATTCCCTGATTTTCTTCTGCTGAAAATACTTCTGTTCCTTTTTTCATCCTGTCGTACTTTGAATCCGCGGAAATCATGGTTGCCATAAACTGCGAAATGGCTTTGAGAATTTTTTCACCGGTAATGTTTTCGTCACCGAACGCTGCTTTAAACATTTTCTTGTAATTTGCATCAGCATTTAATTTTCCTACCGCTTCAGGAAGCGAGCTGTCCATCTCAAAATCTGTGGTAATGGGAACCAGAGATCTTTCGTCCAGATTGTGGCTGACTCCGTCCCATGTGTAATTTTTCAGAAATGCCATATTCTGTATTGGTGGTGCATTTCGGATGCCTAATCGGTCATCAATTCCATGGCTCACCGTATGACCGTGATGGGTAAAAGCATATTCCTGAATATGGCAGAATCCGCATGAGATGGTATTATTTCTGGATAATTTTCCTTCGTAAAAAAGTTTTTTCCCCAATGCTACTCCATTCACCGTGACCGGATTTCCTGTAATATCAAAAGTGATGTCCGGAAAACCCGCAGGTTTGTCGAGACGATAAGCTTCATCTTTTGGCAAAGGCTCCAAAACCTCATCTTCCGTGCAGGAAGTCAGGGGAAATACCACAATAAAGAGAAAAATCCAAAGAGAGCAGAATTGCCCTCTTTTGGATTGTATGAAAAAATTAATCATTGTGAACGTGATCTACTTTAAACATTTTAGAAATATTATTGGTAACATTCACCAAATGCTGGTTTGATCCCATTGCCATGTCGTTAGAAGTATCCAATGTTAAAGCAGTCTGTCCGCTCAGATATTGGTTAAGATCCGCTAAAATGTGAACCGATGGTGTAATCTGTTTTGATACTCTTGCCGTTGAAGGAAAATCAAGGGTAATTTCACGGTAAAGATCTGCAGTGTTGTTTGCTGCAGTGTTCCCCATATTTCCACAGTGGTTCATGAATTCTGTAGTGGCTGAAGAAGTTCCATATTTACCTTCCAGTTTTGTGAAGATGTATCCTGCCGCCCAAGACCAAGCCATTCCTGCGGTTTTTGCTTTCTGCCAGAAAACACCCTGTCCGCTTTGTCCCAAAAGGTAAGCGGACTGACTGATTCCTAAACCGATTCTTACTTTTTTGTAATTGTTTTTAGGAACTTCTTTCAGGTTGATGTAATTAATTCCGGCAACAGCTTCTGCCTGATCTACGATAAAAGCTCCGTTATCCGGATCATTATAATGGTATTTGAATTCTCCTCCGTTTTCATCGATTAAAGTGATGTTGCTGATTACATATTTCAAAGTAGAAAACTGGTGTTTTTGTCCGTTAACGGAAGTTTGTGTGGTCTGGTTTAAAACGATGTCTCCAAGGTTATTGAATCCGTTTTCGAATTTTAGCTGTAAACTTCCCGGAGTCGTGTCCAGAACTTCTTCATCGTCATTATTGCTGCAAGATGAAACGGTAAATAATGTAATTGCTACGAAAAGTAATGATAAGAATTTGTAAATTTTCATTTTGATTAAATTTAATTGTAAAAATTATTGTTGTTTAGTATTTATTTTTTGATAAATTTTAAAGTTTCATGTTCTTTTTTCCCAAAAAGCTGAAGGAAGTATACTCCCGGTTCTAAACTCTGAACCGTAAGTACAGAATTGTTTTGAACGGAATTGTTTCCTGTAACATCTCTCCCTGAACAATCAAAAATTTTGATGCTTTCAATCTGATATTTCGCAGTTATATGAATGACCTCATCTGCCGGATTAGGATATATGGAACTGGAAACGGTATGCTTACTCTCATCCTGAGTAGAAAGTGTTCCGTTGAAGATAAATTTCTGGATGCGGTGGTTTCCCATGTCTGTAACATAAAGATCTCCGTTTGGCGCCACAAAAACTCCTCTTGGACTTTTGAACTGATCTGCTCCACTTCCATTTACGTTTCCTCCTGCAATCACATTTCCGCTGGCCTGTCCTTCTTTTCAGGAAAGGATTCTTCTTCCTGTGTATTCAGCAATAATCATTGTTCCGTCGTTCATCATAAAAATACCGTTGGGTGCTTTCATTTGATTATTAGCGGTTCCGGAGCCATTGCCTCCCGCAACTGTTACTGCATTTGTACTGCCTGAAGAAAATTTCTGTACCCTGTTGTTAATATAATCTGTTACATAAAGATTCTCATTGTTGTCTACATAGATGGTTCCGTTAACAGAAGGATTGGCTAACTGATCTGCATTTGCGCCATAAGTACCCGCAGCAGCCAAAGTTCCGGAAGAATCTCCTATTGCCCATTTCACAATTCTGCTGTTTCCTGCATCAACAATATAGAAGGTGTTTCCTCTGAGATAAAATCCACCGGGCTTGTTTAGTTGATCAAGTGCTGCTCCTTCTCCATTTCCTCCGGCAACAGTAATTCCTGTTACGGCATTGGGTTCCCACTTTTGAATTCTTGCATTAAACGAATCCAGAACATAGATATTCTTATTATCGTCTACCCAAACACAAGTAGGAGTATTAAGCTGATTGGAATTACCTCCCGAACCATTTCCTCCGGCAACAGTAACTCCCTGATTTAATGCCGAATCCCATTTTACAATTCTATGATTTTGGGTGTCTGTAATGTATAAATTGCTGCTGCTATCAATAAAAACAGAGTAAGGAAAATTAAGCTGGTTATTTGCACCGCCCGCTCCGTTTCCTCCGGCAACGGTAATCCCCTGAGTATTCCACGAATATTGCTGGGAAAAAATAAGATTGAAAAAAGAGAAAACTATTACAGATAATATTTTTTGAAACATATCTTTATGAAATTTTGATCCGGGATATTTTTGCTCCGGATATATATTAAACAAATAAGAGAATCGGCAAAATGCTCTAATAAATTGATCTGTAAAAATCAATTATGGAAACGAAACGATTTCTTAAACCCATTCTGTTATGAGCAGATCCCGATTCTCTTGAAGAAAAAAGTTTTGTTGATATTTTTGAGGAATTTTCTGAACACTATTTTACAGGATTTTATAAAAAACACAGTTTTTATTTTCAGCATTGCGTATCCTCTGAAATATAAGGAGACCGAGGCCAACGATTACAGCCGTGGCATTACAGCTAAACGTTTAATTTTATGCAATTGCTTAACATTGACACTGTAAAACAATATCAGAAAAACCTTTATAGATTGTCCGGAAAATTATTCTTCTGCATTTTCAGAAACAGAAGAGATTATGCTACACTAATGGAGGATGAAAAACCTGAAAATAGTGTAAATGATGATAAGAATCGGCTTTGAATGTACCGACAGTATTTTTCAGAATATTTGATTTGAGGATGAAGCTGTCGTCTAAACTTTCATTTACGATAAAGATATCTATGGAATTCAGACTTATTTTCTGACTGCTTTTGTTTCCCTGCTCCTGAGTTTTTGAGAGTTCTTTTGAAAGGTAACATTTACCGTTACACATTAACTCTGGTTTCATTCTGTTTTCACAAAGTTCTTTAGTTATATAGTCGTAATTAACTGTATAATCTATAAATGGCAATATCGGACGTATTGTCATCTGAATAATCATGAAAATAGAAATGATATATTTCACGGAGCAAATTTAATAATACTTTTTGTTTTGTTATATGATATTAAACATAAAAAGGCAACTTACAAAAATTAATAAGCTGCCTTTTATGTAAATCAATTAATGTTCATCCTCAGCAGAACACAATCCTACAATTGTATGGAAAGTATCGTGCAGAGCAGTAAGAGATTTTGTAATATTTGCATCAGAATCTTTTTTCTTGATTTGTTTTTCAAGATCCTGACTGTCCTTAGAAAGTTTTGCAATGGCTTCCTTAACGCCTTTTTTGTTAAATTCAGCAGGAACAGCCGAAGTTTGCAATGCTTTTGCTTTTGATGCCATTTCTGCTGCTCTTGTTTTGATAGGCTGAAGATTGCCTTCTTCCGCAGGATGGAAAGTCTGAGACATCACGGTGTGAAAATCTTTCATAGCCTGCCAATCATCGAATTTTCCTTTTTTTGCTTTCGTTGCTTCTTCGTATCTTCTGCTGATTTCTTTCCAGTTGGTTACGTTCCAGATCGCGGTTAAATAATCTGCTCTTTTGTTCTGATATTTCAGGTAATACGCGTGTTCCCAAACATCGATCCCGAAAATAGGGGTTCCTTTTTCTTCTACAACATCCATTAAGGGGTTATCCTGATTGGGCGTTGAGGAAACAAATAATTTTCCGCTCTTATCCACAGAAAGCCATGCCCAACCTGATCCGAAACGGTCGGCTCCTGCTTTTGCCATCTTCGCTTTAAAAGCATCCATGCTTCCGAATGCTTCATTGATTGCTTTTGCAAGTTTTTCAGAAGGTTGTGTATTTTTTTCCGGAGTTAAGACGGTCCAGAACAACTCGTGATTGTAATGTCCTCCTGCGTTATTTCTTACGGCAGCCGGTAATTTTGAAGCATTGGACATGATCTCGAACAGGGTTTGTTTTTCCTGCGGCGTTCCTGCGATTGCTTTATTCAGGTTTGCAACATAGGCTGCTGCGTGTTTGGAATAATGAATTTCCATTGTCTGTGCGTCGATATTTCCTTCCAACGCATTGTAAGCATACGGCAACGGTGTCTGCTTAAACTGTGCAAACGCAAACTGCGCTGCAAAAACTGCACTCAGAGCAGCTACTTTCAAAATCTTCATACTATTTTATTTTTATGTGATTTATTTTGGCTGGGAGACAGATGATGGAAGCCTGAAGTTCTTTTACATACTCCATAAAACTTCCAGCCTCTAACTTCCATTTTCCAAACCTCTATTTCAATAATTTTTTAATATCCTCTATCAATATTTCTCTGTCGGGATGGTATTTCCCTGTCAGTTTCGGAGTTTTTCCTTCCGGATCTTCATAGTTTAATCCCGAATAATACAGGATCGGCATATTGTCTTTATTGTATCGGCAACGGATATTTCCTTCTTTATCCACAAGAGCAATCATTCCGCTATGATTAAGACTTTCGCTTTCATCTTCCTTATCTCCGACATAAATATTGAACTGATCTGCTAATTTACCAATATAATCTCTGTTTCCGGTTAAAAAATGCCAGTTCGGAGATTTTACGCCAATTCTTTGTGCGTGTTCCTTTAATGTCTGCGGAGTATCATTTTCCGGATCAATGCTTATAGAGATGATTCCGAAATCCGGATTGTTAATCTCCTCTTCAATGGCTCTCATGTTGGTATTCATGACCGGACAAATCGTGGGACATTTGCTGAAGAAAAATTCGACCAGATATACTTTTCCGAGCATATCTTTATTGGTAACCGTTTTGTTGTTCTGATCGGTCAATTTGAAATCCGGAATTTTCATTACGGTGTACAGATTTTTTTTGAAATACCCCATTCCGACACCGATCCCCAGAAAAAGTAAAGCAATAATCACAATCGGAACGATTACTTTGCTTTTGGAATTGCTGGTCTTTTTATTTTTTGGCATATTTCTCAGGATTCTTTTTGAATTCGTCTTTACAGTAAGCACTGCAAAAACCGTACGTTTTATTTTTATAGACTGCCGTATCTTTCATATCGGCTTCGGTGGGCATATTGCAGATGGGATCTACCGCATTGGCAAATTTCACTGTTTTTGTTCCGGAATTTGCAGTTGTTTTTGCTTTTTTATGCTTTACTTTAGGGGTTTCCTGTGCACATGCCATTAATGAAACAGACAATAGTGCTGTTAAGATAAGTTTTGATTTCATTTTTATTTACATTGAAATTATTAATGATATTTGAATAAAAATTTGATTGAATTTTTAAACTAAATTTAATACTTACTGAATTAATTTAAACCATTAAGAAGATTGAAGAAGTTAAGTCTTATTAAGAAATCATATTTATTTCAAGCTTCTGACATATATAAAGCAAGTCTAAAACTCTTAAAAGCTTATTGAAATTTATCCGTTAAAATAATTACTGAAAATTTAGTTTAAAACTTTACACAAGAGGAGGATGGAATATTCTGGAAAAATATTCTGAAGTATGAAAACTGATATAATCTGAGTCTGAGTTTTTGTTTAAAACACTCAACTGACTGTTATCTGAAAAGGAAAGTATTTCATGGGAGATAAATACATCAAGTCCTGAAATTTTTACTGTCTGATTGGTATTGGACTGTTTTTCTGTTTTTGCCAGTTCTTTTTCTACGTAGCATTTTCCTTTGCAGGTGGATTGCGGAATGTTTCTGTTTTCACAAAGGTTTTTTACGATGTAGTCATAATTAACGGCATAATTAATCAAAGGCAAAACGGGACGTAATGCAATCGTAAAAATGATAAATATGGAAACGAAAAACTTCAATGATGTATTCTACTCTACAAATATACTAATGAAATTTTGTTTTTAAGATAGATTATGATGAAAGTCAGTTTTGGCAATGGTTTAATTGTACGCTTTATTTTCGTAGAGATTTCTCAAATTCCACAGCTTCGGATAAATAATTTAAAGCATTAAAAATCCACAAAATCTGCAGGAAACTTTTTATTTTCTCCCGCAGATTTCGCAGATAAAGCTGATTAATATTCTACCACGAAACCACGGATTTTCACAGATGAATAAAAATGCTTTATGATGATTAAAGGAATCTGCGAAATCTGTAGGAGAAAATAAATTTTGGCTAAAGCCGGATTGAAAAATTTATCCTTGCAAACGGGCTAAAGCCCGTTCCTATTGATGATTAAACAGCTTTTTGACAATATATTCGCAATACAATAAGTTTCTATCATCCTACTTCCCTCTTCCGGCTTATTAAAACCTCATCCGTTGAATTCTTACCGCATTTAAAATGGCAAGTAACGCCACTCCGACGTCGGCGAAAACGGCTTCCCACATGGTTGCCAAACCTCCTGCTCCGAGAATTAGAACAACCGCTTTGATCGAAAATGCCAGAATGATATTTTGCCACACAATTTTCTTTGTCTGTTTTCCAATGTTAATGGCCATCGGGATTTTACCCGGCATATCATCCTGAATGACAACATCTGCTGTTTCAATCGTCGCATCACTTCCCAATCCGCCCATAGCAATTCCGACATCGCTTAACGCAACAACGGGAGCATCATTTACTCCGTCGCCTACAAAAGCAACGGTTTGATTTTTTGCTTTTATTTCCTTCACTTTATTGACTTTGTCTTCGGGAAGCAGATCTCCGTAAGCGTTCTGAATGCCTAATGTATCGGCAACGTGTTTCACGACGGAGGATTTATCTCCGCTCAGCATTGTGGTTTTTACTCCTAAAGATTTTAATTTATTGATGGTTAATTGTACATCAGTTTTAACAGAATCTGCAATTGTTAAATACCCTATAAATTTGTTGTCATATGCAACAGCAATTAAAGTATAGACGATATTTTCAGTCTGAATATCATATCTGATGTTGAATTTATCCATCAGTTTTAAGTTTCCGACCAACAGTTCTTTTCCGTTGATGACTGCTTTTAAACCATAACCTGCGATTTCTTCCACATTTTCCAACAGAATCGAATGATCGACTTCTCCCACATATTCATGAATAGCCGTTGCTACGGGATGTGAGCTTTTACTTTCCAGAGCATTAACGAGTTTTAAAATATCATCTGTATTACATTCATCATTAAAATTAACTTCCTGAACTTTGAATACGCCTTCCGTCATCGTTCCGGTTTTATCCATCACTACATTCTGAACGTTTGCCAAAATATCTAAGAAATTGCTTCCTTTAAATAAAATTCCGTTTCGGCTTCCCGCTCCGATTCCTCCGAAATATCCCAACGGAATGGAAATCACCAAAGCACACGGACAGGAGATCACAAGGAAAACCAAGGCTCTGTACAGCCACGCTCTGAACTGGTAATCTTCTACAAATAAATAGGGTATAAATGTGATTCCGATGGCAAGAAATACAACAATCGGGGTGTAGATTTTAGCAAATTTCCTGATGAATAATTCGGTGGGAGCTTTTTGAGCAGTCGCATTCTGAACGAGTTCTAAAATTTTGCTCAGTTTGCTATCTTTGTAAGCGGTGGTTACTTTTACTTCGCTTACTGTATTGAGATTGATCATTCCGGCTAAAACAGTTTCGCCTTTTGTTTTGGTATCGGGTTTACTTTCTCCGGTTAAAGCAGAAGTGTTGAATGAGGCAGTTTCAGATAATAATTCTCCGTCTAAGCCTAATTTTTCTCCGGATTTTAACTGAATGACATCTCCGATGTTTACTTTTTCGGCTTTCATAATCTGAGGTTTTCCGTCTTTTAAAACGGTCACCTCATCGGGACGCTGATCGAGTAAAGATTTGATATTGGTTTTGGCTCTTGTTACCGCCATTGCCTGAAAAACCTCGCCAACGGAATAAAAAAGCATGACCGCAACGCCTTCCGGATATTCTCCGATGGCAAAAGCACCTACGGTGGCGATTCCCATTAAGAAAAACTCGGAAAATACATCTCCGTTTTTTATGCTTTCGAACGCTTCTTTCAAAACCGGAAGACCAACCGGAATATAGGCGATGAGATACCAAACCGGACGAATCCAGCCGGAAAACCATTCAGCTTTGATGAAATGATCCAAAGCGATTCCTATTAATAACAATCCAAAAGAGATGATTGCAGGAAGAAACATCCTGAAAACAGACTGATCTCCCGTCTCATGAGAATGATCGTGGTCGTGACCTTCATGATGATGTTGGTGATCTTTTTTCGGTTTTGTGCTGCAGCATTCTTCCATAACTTAAATTTTTATTCAAAATTACAGTCAAAATGCGTGCAATGCTATTGCAAACTTTCCAGACAGTTTTCGCAGATTCCTTTAGCAAAAAGCCTTATTTCGTCGATCCTGAATTGGGTCTGAATGTTTTCGGGAAACGAAATATCTTCTTTACAGGTGGTCTGTTTGCAGATTTTACAGTAGAAATGAAGATGCCAGTCTTTGTGGGTATGTTCATCGCATCCATCGTGGCAGAGTTTGTATTTTGTTGTCGTATTTTCCTGAATGCTGTGTACGATTCCTTTTTCTTCAAATGTTTTCAGAGTGCGGTAAATGGTTGTCCGGTCTGCATTTTCAAAATGATTTTCAATTTCTGAAAGAGAAAGGGCGGCTTCCTGAGAACTCAAAAAATCGTACACCAAAATCCTCATGCTTGTAGGTTTGGTATTTTTATTTATTAATTTATTCTCAATGTCCTTTTTCATACGATTTTATTTAGCATATCCATTTCAAAGTTAGTGGTTTTAAAATTTGTTTCTGTGAATGTTCATTCTATTTTAATAAAAAAAGCTAAACAGCAAAAAAGAGCGGTTCATTACAAACCACTCTTGAAAAACACACTGCTTCAAAATACTGAAGTGTTAGTATAATCTTTGGATCGACAGATAAATTACTCTCATATTATCTGCTGTACTTGTTGTATTCATATTATCAACTGTTGGGAAATAATAGACTCTGTACCATTTATCATCTAAAGAAAGATCCATTGTAAGAACTTCCTGATGTCCGCCTTCCCCGCTTCCTGTTGCTCTTGGTGTTGTAGATCCTAAGATATCATTATATCCTACTCCGTAGTAAATTCCGTTATCGAGTTCCATATACGCAGAAGGAGCAAGGGTAGCTCCTGAACCTGTAGGTGTACTTGGAGCCAAAAGATAATTTGAGGCATTAAAACGGTCTACGTTGGTTAAGGCACTAAACCACAGTTTCACCGGAGATGAAGATGTATTTACCAGTCTTGGCCACATCGTTACGCTTCCGTTTCCTCCGTTGGAAGCTCCGTTGAACCATGCATCAAGTCTTATTTTTCCTCCGATAATCGGCAAATCTGTAACAAAAGCACTCATCCAGCCAGAGACATTTGCGGAAAATCCGGCTTTGTAAAATACGAGATCACCGGGAGCCAGCCCGTCTCCTGCTCCAATTACGGCATTACATGTTTTGCCTCCGATATTTAAAGAAAATGTAGTTGTAATGGGACTTGTTACGGTAGGTGTTCCGGAAACGGTATAACTCAGCGTTCCTGAGCCGGAGTTAAAATTTCCTGCGGATAAAGTTGCGGTAAGTCCGTTTACAGGACCTATTGTCTGTGCAGCATAAATTCCTCCGTTTCCTCCGGTATAAGGGACATTCATTGTGCCGGTATAAGGAACTCCTGTTGTGTATGTACTTGGAGAGAGGGTAATTCCGTTACAGGTAATTGTTCCTACTGTTCCGGGCGCTAAAGATCCGTTATTAAAGGTTCTCCACTCTGTTCCGTTCCAAAAAACATAGCCGTTATAGACTAATCCTCCGGTTCCTAAATTGTAAACCAAGAGTCCTGTTGCCGGAGAAGGGATGGTTGTCTGGTCTGTCTGTGAAGTTAGCGCTGCTTTCGGACCCAAAAAGCCTTTCTTGCTTCCTGAAGCCAGTCCGTCCACATTCACGTCCAGCAGTGCAGAAGAATTCGGCGAGTTGGTTCCAATCCCAACATTACCAGAAGAGGTTACCACAAAATCATTTGCCTGTTGTGCAGCCGTAGGATTTCCTGTTGACGGATTGTCTTTTGCTCCGTCTACATGAAAAATACCTTTTGGATTGGATGTATTAATCCCCACTTGGGAATAAAAAAGATTAAAGGCCACGATGGTCATCGATAAAATAATTTTTCTCATAAGAATGTTTTTTTAAGGGATTTTGAAAAAGACTTTTTAAAAACTCATTTTCAGTTTTGCTTCATTTGTTGTTTTTAGAATTTATAGACTCTGATTGATCTGTTTATTTTTTTATGCAGATTAAATATTCTTTATATACTGACTTTATGAAAAATCGGAATGACGTGTTTAATTAATATTCATTATCAATTTATTTTCTCTAATTTTGAACTCTATTGTTCTTTTTGTTTGTAATAAATAAAAAGATCTTCATCACCTTGTCACAAAAATGCCCTATTCTTAGAAGCATTGATCTTGTACATTTTTTAGTTAAAAATTGTTTTGCAAAGTTATTTCCTCTGATAAATCAAAAAAAGAGCTATGCAAATCATAATTCTGAAAATGATTTACAATGATTATATTTGCTTACATATCAATACTTTAAAAAAGTCATTTATTGAAAATGCCTGCTTAAACTTGTAAAAATGAAGTAAAATACAAATGAGTACAAAATTTGAACAAATTGAAAAACTGAAACAGGAACTCATGGACAGGTATGTGATTCTCATGCTTGCCATTTTAGCTTTTTATATTTTTATCTTTACATTTTATACTTATGATAATTTTCTTATCTGGTATTTGGGATCGGCATTATTTTTTCTGGGATACACTTATTTTCTGATGAGAGGAAGATTTAAACAATCTACAATTGTTCATCTTCATCTTTTAATTGCGCCTCTTTTCAATATTTATATTGTACTGGCATTTTGGGATTATTCTGTGGTAAGTTTTTGCTGGTATCTGCCAATTCCTATCGGAGCCTACATTTTCTTTTCAAAAAAAGAGGTTTTTCTTTACACGCTTTATACCGTACTTATTATTTTAGCCTGTTATTTTATTACCGCAAATTTCAATCTGGAATTTCCTGAACGTACCCAGAAAACGGTTTTGTTCACAGATATTATCATCATTATTTCTAATATTTTAGTGGTTACGCTGCTTATTTATTATAAAGACAAAATAAGAAGGCTGGAAATTCTTTCGGAATTTGAGAAAACAGAAAAGATAATAATTGCAGAGGATAAAAAAACAGCGGATATCTCTGCCGAAAGTACTGCCGAAAACATAGAGAGTATGGAAAAACTTTTTTCCAGAATTGAAATTTCCATGAATGAAAAACTGTTATTTAAGGATATGAAATTCAACCTTTCTGCTTTGAGTGTTGCATTGGAAGTTAACAGCAGTTATATTTCAAAAGCAATCCGTTACAAAGGGTATCCTAATTTTAACAGTTATCTGAATACGTGCAGGGTAAATTATGTGAAAAAACTATTCACCGAAATCGATTTTCAGAAAGCAACGTTAATGTATTTGTACACGGAAGCCGGTTTTTCGAACCAGTCGACTTTTAACCGTGCTTTTAAACAGATTGAAGGGATAACGCCTTCGGAATATTTCCAGAAACATCTTAAAAATACCATTTAATTGTGTTTTTAAAATGTGCTATCTTTGAATAAATTATTTTCAATGAAAATTCTTATCGTGAATGGTCCCAATCTGAATTTATTAGGAACCCGAGAGCCAGAAATTTACGGAACAGTTTCCATGGAGGATTATCTGGATCGTCTCAGAGCCGATTTTCCTTCGCATAAACTGGAATATTATCAGTCTAATATCGAGGGTGAAATTATCAACCAGCTTCAGAAAGATGAATTTGATGCCCTGATTATTAATCCGGGAGCTTTTACGCATTATTCTTATGCTATTGCCGACTGTTTAAAGAATATCCGAAAACCAAAAGTTGAGGTTCACATCAGCAATATTTACAAAAGAGAAGAATTCCGCCAGAAATCTGTAACTGCGGCAAATACGGATGCTGTTTTATCCGGTTTCGGGATGGAAGGCTACAGACTGGCTGTTTTAAGTCTGAAATAATTTCCCTAGAAATTTTCAGGAATACAAATAAAAAAATCCTCATCGCACGATGAGGATTTCTATTTTTAGTTGGTTGTCTGCTCCTGTAACTGAGGACCGGAAGGAATTAATTTTTTACCTTCTTCGGTATTGCAGTACTGCTCAAAGTTTTTAATATATCTTGAAGCTAAGTCTTTTGCTTTTTCTTCCCATTCAGAAGCATCATTATACGTATTTCTAGGATCTAAGATTCCTTCTGAAACATTTGGCAATGCGGTAGGAACTTCCAGATTTATGATCGGAATTCTTGTTTTCGGAGCATTTTCGATAGATCCGTCGATGATCGCATCGATAATAGCTCTTGTATCTTTCAGAGAAATTCTCTTTCCTGTTCCGTTCCATCCTGTGTTTACCAGATATGCTTTTGCACCGTGTTCTTTCATTTTCCCGATTAATGTTTTAGAGTACATTGTTGGGTGCAATGTTAAGAAAGCTTCCCCGAATGCAGGAGAGAAAGACGGTTCCGGAGAGATAATTCCTCTTTCAGTTCCCGCTAATTTCGATGTATACCCGCAAAGGAAGTGGTATTGTGCCTGATCTTCATCCAAAATAGAAACCGGAGGCAATACTCCGAAAGCATCTGCTGAAAGATAAACGATCTTTTTTGCGTGTCCTGCTTTTGAAGGCAGAACAATTTTATTGATATGATAAATAGGATAAGAAACTCTTGTATTTTCTGTGATTGATCCGTCTGTATAATCTGAAACTCCGTTGTTTACCACCACGTTTTCCAAAAGCGCATCTCTTTTAATGGCTCTGAAAATATCCGGTTCTTTTTCTTCCGAAAGATCGATTACTTTTGCATAGCAACCTCCTTCATAGTTGAACACTCCGTTGTTATCCCAACCGTGTTCGTCGTCTCCGATCAGATATCTTTTAGGATCTGCAGACAAAGTTGTTTTTCCTGTTCCTGAAAGTCCGAAGAAAAGAGCTACGTCTCCTTCTTCTCCAACATTTGCAGAACAGTGCATTGAAGCCATTCCTTTTAGCGGAAGGTAATAGTTCATCATTGCGAACATTCCTTTTTTCATCTCTCCGCCGTACCATGTTCCTCCGATGATCTGAAGTTTTTCAGTAAGGTTGAACATCACGAAGTTTTCAGAATTCAGTTCCTGTGCTTCCCAGTTTGGATTCGTTGTTTTAGAACCATTGATTACGGTAAAATCCGGCTCACCAAAGTTTTCCAGCTCATAATGAGAAGGACGGATAAACATATTGGTAACGAAATGTGCCTGCCACGCTACTTCAACGATGAACCTCACTTTTAGTCTCGTATCTGCATTGGTTCCGCAGAAAGCATCTACTACATAAATTTTCTTTGCAGCAGCAAGTTGGTTCAGCACTAAATCTTTACAAGACGCAAAAATTTCCGGAGTAGTCGGCAAGTTTACTTTTCCGTCCCAGAAAATCGTTTCTCTTGTAACATCATCCTGAACTATGTACCTGTCTTTAGGAGAACGACCTGTGAAAATTCCTGTTTTTACTGATACTGCACCAGATTCCGTAAGCTCAGCTTTCTCAAAGCCCTGATTTTCAGGAGAAACTTCAGCCTGATACAATTCTTCGTAAGACGGATTGTACACTACTTCGTAATTTCCTTTAATCCCTAATTTTTCTAAATCTTGGATGATTTTAGCGTGTTTCATTTTACTTATATTTTCTATTTCTTTTTTGGGTATAACAAAATTAAATATTAATTAATTGTTAAAGGTGGTTAAATATAATGATATAAGTCAGAATGACAAATAAAAAATAAACCTTGTAAAAAATTGAAAATCAAGCAATTATTTCACACCATTCGAAAATTGTGTGAAAACCTTTTCCCCAAAAATAGTCCTTAAAGCCATCAAATTTTGAGCTCATTACAAAATCTCCTCCCCAAGCTCCCAAACTTTTGACAAAAATAGGGCAATCTGGAAAAAATTTAGCCTTAACTGTAGGAATTTCAAGAAAATTCGATATTTTTTGCTCATGAATCAACATTAGTTCAGAAAAATTTTCCAATTCATTGCATAGTAAAATATTTCTTGTAATATCCGAAAATTCATCAACCCTTTTTTGGGACCTGGTTTTAGACTTGTAAAAACTGATTCCTTCACGGCTGTCCTGTTTTTGATTTAAGTGAATAAAAATCAATTCATCTTTAAAAGAAGGATTAAAATTTATCTTTTCATATTTAATTTCAGGAACACTTTGATACAGCACTGCCGATTTCTCTTTTGCCACAGCAATATCGTATCCGCTTCCGCCCAGACTTATCTTATTCAAATAAAATGGATCGATCTCCGCCCACTCCGCAAGATTGGTCATTAAAGTTGAACTGCTTCCTAAACCGTAATCTGCAGGAAACTGAAGGTTGGTTTTTAAATGGTAAGTAAAGTTATTTTTGAATGTAGTTGTAGAAAGTGACTGAACATTTTTTAATGTCCTTAAAATAAATTCAGCACTTGCCGGAATATTGGTTTCTAAAATCTGCCAGTTCTGGTAATCGATGACAGCTTTCAGCCATAATTTATTCTGATGATAGGCTTCCCAGAAAATGAGAGATTTTTCATCGTGAATTTCTTCAAAAGAAAACTCTTGTCCCAGCTTGGTAGGTACCGCTAAGACAAGAGCTCCGTCCATTGCGAAATATTCTGAAGTAAGCATCAGCTTTCCCGGTGAAAATATCTCGCCCATGATTTTTTTATTAATTAGATTGCTGAAGCTACATCTACAGAAGAATCAATTTTTTTGATGAGTCCCTGTAATGTTTTTCCCGGTCCTACTTCCACGAAGTTATTGGCACCGTCTTTAATCATATTCTGAACAGACTGCGTCCATTTTACAGGACCTGTAAGCTGTGCAATTAGGTTTTTCTTAATTTCTTCAGGATCAGAAACTGCGGTGGTGGTAATATTCTGGTATACCGGAATGGTTGCTTTTCTGAATTTTGTTTTTTCTATTGCCGCAGCCAATCTTTCCTGCGCCGGCTGCATCAATGGAGAATGGAATGCTCCGTTTACAGGCAATAATAAGGCTCTTTTTGCTCCTGCTTCTTTCAGCTTTGCACAAGCTTCTTCTACAGACGCTGTTTCGCCGGAAATAACCAACTGTCCCGGACAGTTATAATTTGCGGGAACAACAACTCCGCTGATTGCTGCACAGATTTCTTCCACTTTAGCATCTTCCAGTCCTAAAATAGCTGCCATAGAACTTGGATTGGCATCACAGGCTTCCTGCATTGCTTTTGCTCTTTCGGAAACCAGTTTCAGACCGTCGTCAAAAGATAAAACTCCATTGGCAACCAATGCTGAAAATTCTCCTAAAGAATGTCCTGCAACCATTTCAGCTCCAAGACCGTTTACTGCTTTCAGGGCAGCAACCGAGTGGATAAAAATTGAAGGCTGGGTAACCTCCGTTTTTTTAAGATCTTCATCCGTTCCTCTGAACATCATCGAAAGGATATCAAACCCTAAAATTTCGTTGGCAGATTCCATCAGATCTTTGATGTCTTTTCTAGAATCGTATAATTCTTTTCCCATTCCTACGAACTGAGAACCCTGCCCTGGAAATACAAGTGCTTTCATGTATTAATTTAAAATATTATGCAAATATAATTATAATGTTAACAATATTCTTTAAAACACAATCAAATGATTATGGAACCAATCTGATAACACGGTATCCTGTGTTTACATAGGCTCCGTTTGCTTTGGATTTTACAAACTCAAATTTTGTGGCAAGCTGAGTCTGAACTTTATTCATTTGCTTGAAAATTTCTCCTTTTTTGTTTTCTCTGGTCAGCATATCATTCACAATATCAAAACCTACGATGGCAAATTTTGGAGGTGTTTTACAGTATTTATTTTTATAAGCGGCAAGAATTTCTTTTTCAAAGCTTCCTTCTGTATTGATCTTTCTGTCCATTAAATAGACAAGATTTGCCAGACTAAGATCATCTACTTTTTTCTCGAAAACCGGAGCATAATGCATACTGAAAGCTTTTACTCCCTGAACTTCTTTGGATAAAGCGATTACTCTGTTGGCGAAAGCTTCACCTGCCGAATCACTATCACTTGCTAAAATCGCGATCACCGGAGCAGACTGTCCTGTCATCATATTTTTATCAAGCTGAATATCCGCTGATGAATTTACGATGGTGATGTTTGGATTTTTAAGCGTTTTTTCAAGACCAGCTTTAATGTAGTTGGCATTTTCTTTTTTGGAATCGGCAACCACATAAATTTTCTGATCCGAGAATGCAGATTTTACTTCTTCTACAATTTTATCGGCATAGGTCTGATCGTTGGTTTCCACAATAATCAGGTTGCTGTAGTTGTATAATTCAGGAGAGTTGGCAAATGGTGCAACAATCGGGATTTTCTGGTTTTTCGTGAAGTCCAGAACATCTACAACGTTCGACTTGAAGAAGGGACCGATAATTAAGTCTGTATTATCCGGATTTATCTGGGTTAATGAATTTCGGAACGAAGCTTCGTTTCCGGAATCCACAATTTTTATATCTAATTTTTGTCCGTTTCTGGCATTTCTTTCAATGGCAAGTTTTGCCCCCGTAAGAAAATCCAAAGCCATTGTACGATATTGTGTTTCTCCTGTGCTGTAGCCAAAAGGAAGCATCATTACAACGCTTAACGCATCACCGTTTTTCTTTACATAGGCAGGATCCAGTTTTTTAATTTTTAAAACCATTCCTGTTTTCAGTCCTTTGGAAAGTTCAGGATTCAGCGCAATCAGTTCATCTATTGTAACTCCAAATTTATTCACAATCGAGAAAACGGTATCTCCCTGCTGAACAGTATAGGTTACATAATCGTCTTCCGAAGAAACCGTGTTCGATGAAGATTTTTCATTACCTGAATCTACTTTGGTTTTCGGATTTGAATTTTCTTCAAAAATATCAGCTCCGGAATTTTTTGTTCCTGCTTTTTTTATTTTAATTGTTTCCCCCGGTTTTAGTCCTTTTTCTTCCAATCCGGGATTAAGGGCAAACAATTCTTCTTTTGTAATATTGAACTGTCTTGAAATTCTGTAGTAATTGTCTTTCTGCTGTACAATATATTCGTCTTCCGAAGCTTTTGCTCTATGAGTTTCAGCAACAGTTTCAACAGTTTTTTCTACCGGAGAAGTATGTACGGCAATACTCTGTTCTCCGCCATATTTTTTAATGCTTTCAAGAGGCAGGGTAACTTCATCTCCGATCTTCATGTGAGCATCCAATTCAGGATTCATTTTTCTGAGGTCTGTTTCGGATATTCTGTATTGTTTTGTGATTCCGTAGATGGTTTGTTTTGGCTGAAGAATTATTTTTCCAAGCTGAGAATTATTTACAGGCTTTGAACCAGCAGGTGTTTTTGATGAAGCAGGAGCTGCTTTATCATTTTTTACTGTAAGAACATCTCCAAGCGCCAATTTACCGTCCTTCACTTTAGGATTTAGTTTTAGCAATTCTTCTACAGTAAGTCCGTATTTTTTAGCAATGTTATAAGGAGTATCTCCTTTTACAACGGTGTGCGATTTCTGGGCAGACATACCCAAAACCATACATAAACTGGATAGAATAAAAAACCTCTTTATCATATTCGGTGATTATAAATGCAAAAATACTTCTTTAAAATTAAATGACAATAATTATTGGTTTTGAAAAGACTTTCTGTTAACATTCAGAGTGTTACTTTGGGATAGAATTGAATTTCTTCGTTATGCTCCAAATAATAGATCTTTCAGTTTAAGAATTATTATCCTGAGAATTTCAGAACATCTTTTTTGTAGACGAAAGAGAAGAATTTTTCTGCATCATTTCATTTATTTTTAAAACGCAATAATAGATTCTTTATCCTTAATAAGCAATAATTATAAATTCTGATTTTTCTATTTCTATTTTTTCTAAACAAAAATCTAACCACTGATATCCATGATCTGCAAAAAATACGCTAAAATTATAAACTCTTTCCTGCCAATTCTTAGAAGGATTTACATCTAAAAACAGTTTTTCCAGTCTTTCCATCAATTCGCTTTTTTTAATCTTTTCTGCATGAAGAAGACGTTTTTTCATTCTTTTAAAAGATTTCAACTGTCTTATTTCTTCGGCTTTCACCATATTTCCGAAAGATTTTTCGGTGGTTTCGGCGATATTTTTAAGTTTGGCAAACTGACTGATGAGTGTATTTTCCTTTTGTTCCAACATTTCCAGAATGGAATTATCTTCCAACATTTTATTGTTGATGACTGTTGTAAAGTTCTGGAAGAAATCTTCTACTTTCAGATTCAGTTTTTCTATTTTCCCGAGTGTTTTTTCTTTTAAAAACAGCATGGAATTTCGGGGAATCAGGATCGGAAAAGGAATATTTATTTTTGAAAAGTAATCTTTGAGTTCCAGCCAATACATGATTTCTGCATTTCCTCCAATGTAAGCAAGGTTAGGAAGAATTGTTTCCTGATAAACTGGACGCATCAGAGCATTCGGGCTAAATTTTTCCGGATAATTTTCAAGTTCATTTAAAATTTCTTCTTTGGTAAACTGAATATTTTTATCTACAACGAAGTATTTCTGACCGTCAAAATCAATCCTGTCTCTTGTATCGGAAAGATAGAATAAATTAATTTCGCGAGGATTTACCTGAACTTTACCATATTTTCCGGTTAAGAAATCTACTTTTTCTTTTGAATTTTTATATAAGCTGAAGTTCAGCAGTTCATCTTTAAAGGTTTCTTTGATCTGATTTTTAAGCGCTTTAGAATCACCATCTAAAATTAATAAACCAAAGTCTGAAAACAGTCTGTTGACTAAAATCTGGATTGCCTGAGTTAATGTATTTCCGGATTTATAAGCTTCTTTCAGCATTAAAATCAGTTCGGTTCCGAAAACATAGTCTTTGAATTCTCTTTCAAATTCAGATATGAAAAATGTATCGTTAATTTCTATCCTTCCAACCGGACTACCTGATTTTTCGTTTATTTCGTAGAAATTGTTCTCGGTTTTAAAGTGATTGATTTCCGCAAAGTCGTGATCTTCGGAAGCCATCCAGTATACAGGAACAAAATTAAATTCAGGAAAATTTTCTTTTAAGTAAGTACAGGTTTTAATGGTCTGTAAAATCTTGTATATAAAAAAGACGGGTCCTGAAAAGAGATTCAACTGATGACCGGTTGTAATGGTGAAGGTATTGGAAAGCCTTAAATGATCTATATTTTCGTTCTGTTTAGAAGAAAGTTCAAGATGGGCAAGCTGCCTTTCTAAATTACCGGCTAAAATATTTCTCTGATCCGCCGTGAAAGAATTCTGTTTCTGCGCGATCTGTTTCTTAAAATGGTCTAAAGAAAATGTTTTTTCTTCAAATCCCTCGATATCATGATTTAAAAAATCTTTGATTAACTGAGGGATGCTTTGGATATCCTGAAAAGATATTTTTTTTATAGTTTTCAACTTGATATATATTTTAGTTGAACAAATACCATACGATTCCCAGATTCAGCCTAAAATCGTAGACCGGATAACTTGGAAATGCATATGCTTTGTTGTTAGAAAGGAAAGTTCCGACCTGTTGTCCTTCGATAAAAAAGAACATTTTTTTAACTTTCAGATTGAAGTAAACATCGGCAATCGGCTGTCCTCCGATAGAAAATGAATTGGAACCCGGCAAAATATATTCGTTAAGAATAGGGAAAAATTCCCGAGATGCAAATTTCGAAAAATAATATACTTTAATTCCGGTCTGAATTTCTGCCGCATTTTTAAAGGCTTTGGACTGGAAGAAGAAATTGGCACGACCTATAAAACTGGGTAACGGAAGTAAATCTTTGTTGGTTAAAACGTTCTGGAAGTGCAGTCTTGTATTTAAATGAAATTTACCATAGCTGAATGTAGCGTCACCTCCGATCTGCGAAATATTAACGGGACTTCCGCTTTGCTGAGGCATGGCAATTGCATCAAAGTAGGTATAATTATCTATTCTGAAATAGTTTGCGAACAATTCTGTTTTGAACCACTTTAAGCCAACACTTCCTCCGATTTCTGAGATGGTTTGGTTCTGTGCGTTTTGAAAATAATAGTTGTAATTATTATACACAGAAGTATTCAACAGATAATTGAATGATGGATATGCGCTTTGAAAGTTTACTTTTGCATTCACAAAGTAATCTTTTACCGGTTCGAATTTCAGATTGTTGGTTGTTTTTAAATAGGTTCCGAACTGGCTTCCGTTAGAAAATTCCAAAAATGAATTTAACTGGATTTTATCAAAAAGTTTAATCTGTAAGTTTCCGACTGCCCCGATTCGGCTTTCTTTAATTTCTGTAGGAATCACTAAAATCGGAAGGGTAATTTCATTGGAGCCAAATTTCAGCATCTGGTAACGAAGACCGGCATCAAGTTTAAATTTCTCATTGTCCCAAACCAGACTTACCGTATTGCTGAAGTTATCTGAATATTTTTTTGAAGTAAGCGGAGCTCCTGTCACCAGCTCATCCGGAGCATCGTACCAGTAAGTTTCAGCGGCACTTTGGGCATAGTAATATTTGTTTCCCTGATGAGAAATGGTATGTCTTATTTTAAAAGGAATTTTTTCTGATTTAAACGGGGCAAACTGATGGGTTAAATAATATCTTCTGTAGGAATACTGTGAACTTGAAGAGGTAAGATTCACCTGCATATTCTGCCTGTTCCTTGAATTGCTGTCTCCGTTTTGAAATAAACTGTCTACTGCAATTCCTCCATTTTCCTGATTGTTCACATTCTGATGAAGATAGTGTGCAAACAATTCATAATTTCCGCTTTTTGAGACGTAATGTCCTGTAAACAAAGTATTGTTATTGGATGCCAATGAATTTCTGTACATTCCCTGAGAACGCAATCCGCTGTATTCCAAAGAAAAATTAAATCTTTTCCCAATGTTTTGTGTGTATGAAGATCTTAAAGCGGCTCCATTTTTCATTGCATTATGATAAATGAAGGTTGCGGTCGGCGTTTTTACGTCATAGTAATTGATGTCATTAACGCCTAAAATCCAATATGATTTGTTGGTTGGTAATAGTGCTAAATTTTGTTCGGCATTCACTTCATATGTTAGCGGATTAAATCCTGCACCTATGTTTGCGACCTGCGCTCTTCCAAAGTTATCTTTATTGTTATACTGAGAAAAAATATACGTTTTATCGAAAGTCATTACCGTATCAAAGACTTTCTTTTCAGAAAACTGCTTTTGATAGAGATAATCATTAATAGTCGGCTTAAATATTTTTAAAGAGTCTTTTTTCCCGGAATCGATAACGAGCGTGTCTTTATCTTTGGGAAGTTTATTGAAGTCCGTTTTGTTGACGACCTGGGCTTGAGCTGCCACACTCAGGAAAAATATGATGGAAAATAGGTATTTCATTTATTTTTATTGTAAAGCAAAAATAAGAAATAATAGGGAATAAAAAACCCCGCTTGAATTGCGGGGTTGATAAAAAATATTCAATTTAGTTTTTGAAATTAGTAACCAGGGTTTTGTTGAATATTTGGATTTGCTGATGTTTCCTTTACTGGAATTGGTAAAGTATACTTGTAACTATTATTAGGAAGATTTGTAACAGTTACAAAATCATCTTTTGGATTTCTATCCATAGTTACACCTGCTAATGTAGCTAATCTCTTAAGATCTATATAACGATGACCTTCTAAGGCTAACTCAATTCGACGCTCTTTTAAGATATCTGCATATGCAGATTGAGCACTTGTATACGTTGGAGTAGTTGCTGTACCTAAGTAATTTCTAGCTACTCTTACTTGTTGAATAAGATTTTGAGCTGTTGATAAATTACCAGCAGCTGTTTCAGCTTCTGCTAAAATAAAATACATTTCAGATAATCTAAATACTTTAATATCATTTCTTGTTGCAGCACTAGTTTTACCAGGATATTTATCTATTACCAATCTATCATTTCTAGAATCTATATCCATGTAATTTGAAGCAATTATTGATGTTGGATCAATATAAGTATATCTTCTTATATCTCCTTTATCTGTGCCTCCAGGAGCTGTGTAAATTAAATTAAATAGATTTCTTCCTAAAAACCACATTGGAACTCCTGTAGCAGCCGAACTGTTTGTATTCCATCTAGTCCCAATACTCTGTCCTGCACCTAAAGGAAGCCTATTAAGTGAAAAAAGTACTTCTCCTCTTGAGGTATCATTCCACATATTTCTGTATGGATTAAATGATCCTAAAAGTCCATTTCCATTTGCAGTTGTGTTACCTCCATAAAAAGCATTATTCCAGGTTGCAGTAGCAGGATTGGTAAGAGAACCAGAAGCTCCTCCTGCTCCTGAGTTTATAAGTGGATTAGAACCTGTAATTGGAGTCGCAAGAGTTAATGATAATCCCGAATTTGATATTACGTCCTGAGCATATTGTTTTGCTAAAACCATATTTCCTCTATACAAATTAAAACGTGCAGAAAGTGCATTTACAAATCTTTTATCTGCATAATATCTAGAATTAGTAGTTTCATACGTCAATATTCCTCTAGCATAGTCTAAATCTTCATTAATAAAATCATAAACCTCCTGATTTGTACTTCTCGGTAATTTAGCATCAGTTGCAGGCACATCTTTTATCAGAACTACACCTAACGCACTTGGATCTTTCATATTGGTTGAAAAATATGATTCCAACTGAACATAACAAAAAGCTCTGATAGCTCTTGCCTGCGCAAGAATACTTTTATATTGTGTTTGTTCTGTTGCCGTAGTAGGAGTTACATTTTTTGCTCCTTCTAGTAATCTATTTACCCTGTTAATTACTCTATAATTATTAAGCCATATTCCATCACTAGAACCAGTACTAACAGATCCTCCACCAACTACCGAAGTAGAAGGATCTAAAAAGAATCTATGTAATTCATACTCCTGTCCTCCGCTTCCACTACCTGGCTTAACTTCATCTGTAAATACAGCCGTAAAATAAATTTCATCTATAGGATCCAACTGTCCATAAACCGATCCGTTTAAAACATCATTCAAATTTGCTACTGATGTATAAACATCATCTTCAAGCAACTGACCAGGTTGAGTAATATCTAAAGCGTCTTCACAGCTATTCAAAGTAACTGTAGTAGCCGATAAAGTTGTTAAAATTAAAATTGTATTTATAATTCTTTTCATAATTCTCTTATTTTAAAAATCTACATTTACACCTACAGAAACTGTTCTAGGATTAGGATATACATTTAATGAATATGTAGTTACAGGCTCAGGATCAAATCCTTTCCAATCTGACCAAGTATATAAGTTCTCCGCCTGAACAAAAATCTTAATACTTTTTACTGGTAAATTTCCTAACTGGTCTTTTGTAAAATTATAACCTAATGAAATATTCTTAAGTCGAATAAAATCTGATTTATATAAAAATTTATCAGAAGATCCTTCTAAACCTGCATTATTTGCATCAAAGGAAGGAATATCAGAATTTGTATTAGTTGGAGTCCATGCATTTAACAAGTCAGAAGAAACATTAATATTAATACCTGCATATGCCGGATTCATCACCCAAGAATATAAATTATCATAGATATAACCTCCTTGCTGGAATGAGAATAATGTATCTAAGAACCAGCCTTTATGTTGAAAGTTGAATCCAAATCCTCCTGTAAATTTAGCGTAAGGAGATTTACCTGTTAAAATTCTATCTGCTGAAGTTGGGGTTTTTGTAATATTACCGTCTTTATCTAAAAATAGTTGCTCGCCATCAGAGTGATCAACTCCAACATATCTATATAATTGATATTGGCTAGCAGGTCCACCTATAGCATTTACGACATCTCCAGATAAATCTTCATTACTCATAGAAACAATCTTATTTGAATTATATGCTCCATTTAAAAAGATTGATAGCTTTGTATTTTCTGTTTTGATTGCATTATATCTGATTAGACCTTCAACTCCTTTGTTATCAAGAATACCATCATTACCTCTGATTCCGTAAACTCCTGTAACCGCTGATCTTTGCAAAGTATTAAACATCCTTGTTGTTCTTTTTTGATAATAATCAAAACTACCTTCTACAATTCCTTTATAATTATAATCTAATCCAACATTAAATTGTTTTACTTGCTCCCACCTTAGATAAGGATTAGATAAGTTCACAAAATTGTATCCTAATAAGTTCTGATAACCTGAAACACCAGAATATAAATCTAAAAAGTTATTAGGTAATAAGGCTAATGGATTTTGGTTATTAGCAGCAATCCCAAGATTTTGATTTCCTGTTGTACCAATTGAAGCTCTTAACTTAAGTAATCTGAATCCTGAATTTGCCATAAATTCCTCCTTATCAAGATTCCATCTAATTGCAGCAGACCAGAATGTTTCCCATCTATTTGTGGGTAAGAATCTATATGACCCATCACGTCTTACTACTCCACTAAATCCATATTTGTCCTTGTAATCATAATCAAATGTTCCGAAATACGCTAATGTTCCAGCGGTAACTTTTGAGGCACTTACAGTAGGTCTATATATATTGGGTGTTTCTGGATTGAAAGGTATATAACCAGTACCTGCCCCAAATGACCACTGCAGTGGATTTAATCCATTTTGAGTTTGGTTGTTCGTCATTACATGAGCCTTGATATAATCCATATATGCAGCTGCCGATATTGTATGATCTCCAAACGTCTTGTTAAATGATATATTTGTAATATTATTGAATGTCAAATCTTGCGTTGTTGAAAATTGCTCAAATCCTCCATATTTAGCACCTTGACCCGCTGCAACAGAAATTGCTAAATATCCTAAAGGAGATCTTGCAAAAATTCTTTCGTACTCTTTGTACTCTATTCCTGTTCTATTCCCTATACTTAAGTAATCTGTGAGTTTATAGTTAACATTTGCATTTGCAGAAATACTTAACTCAGTAAATCGGTTTCTAATCCCACCGTTAATATTGTCCTGAAGAATCCATTGTCTATTTGCTGAACTATTCTGACCAATAGCATTATATAATGCTTGACCATTTGCATAAGGGGAAGGTATTACATAAGATGGAGAAAGGACACTTCCAAATAATGGATTTTGTATCACATTTCCACTAATTCCTGTGTTGGTTTCATCATCTAACTGATTTCTTTTGGAATATCCTAAACCTATAATAGTACCAAATGTAAGTTTACCATCTTTTGATTTTCCACTCAAGTTATTCCTTAATGTAAATCTTTTAAAATCTGTAGATTTAATCGTCCCCTCACTATCCAAATAACCTAAGGATAAAAAGTTATTGATATTTTCTCCACCCCCAGTTATTGATAAATTATGTTGCTGCGAACTTGCAACTTGGGTAAATTGTTTTCTCCAATCTGTATCTATATTCCAATTATCAATCTGATCTTGAGTTAAACCAGCTCCAAACCCACCTCCATAATTTTTTTGAATCTGCAATAACTGTCTTCCGTTAGACATATTATAGTCTGGCTTAGGCATCGTGGAAAAGGATGTTAATGCATCATAAGAAATTTTTAGCCCAGAATTAAATCTTCCAGATTTAGTTGTAATTACAACAACTCCATTTGCAGCTCTGTTACCATATATAGCAGTTGCCTGAGCATCCTTTAAAATACTAAAAGTATCAATATCATAGGAGTTTAAATTTCTAAATTGAGATCCAGAAGTTATAACGCCATCTACTACATAAAGAGGATCAGTAGAACCATTAAGAGAGCTTAAACCTCTGATTAAAATATTAAATTTTCCAGAACCTGGTGATCCAGATGCGGAGTTCACAACAATACCTGGAGCGGTTCCTTGAATAGAATTCAAAACAGAGATATTAGGTCTGTTTTCTAAAGTCTCTGAACCAACAGTAACGGATGAAGTAGTAGATTTAGCTTTTGTTGAGGTCTTACTATACCCCAAAACCACAACTTCCTCAATTTTAGTTTCCTTTGAGGTCGTATCAGTTTTTTTTTGAGCTAGCACAGCTTGTCCAGTAAAAAACAATACTCCTGCGGTTAGTACACGTAATTTCACATTCATATTAACAAATTTTAATATTAAAGACAACAAATATGTTAATAAATTTTAACTCTTACAAGTTTTATTTTTAAACAACTTTAAAAACTAAGAAACACAACAACGCATTGTACAGATATAGCAATCACAACATCTTAATTCGTTAAATAATTCAAATTAAAACACGAATTTATGATAAAAAAAATAAGACAATTTATATTATTTAGAATAATTACAATCTACAATATTTTAACTAATTTTACTAATAAGTTGTTTAATAATCTTATGACTTTATTTACTAAATTAGCTTATTATTTAATTAAAATGAAAAATACAAAATTAATTATTTTATTAGCTTTATTTAGCAAAGTATGCGCACAACAAACACTTTCAGTGAATCAAGTAACAGGCGACCAATCAGTATTTTCTGGCATAAAATCAACGACAGGAAAAACCTTAAAATATGAGGAAATTCAAGGTTCTCCATATTTTGATTTAAAATTTCATGAGGCTAATGTTGCAGAAAATTATGAAAAAATTCCAATAAGATATAACTCTTATAAAGATGAAGTAGAATTCCAGAAAGGTAATTTAATACAAGTCTTGCCAAAAGATTCGAAATTTTCAAAAATTGAAATAATCTCCCCCAGGCAAACTATCGTTCTTTTAAATACAGGAGATGAAAATAGCGGATATCTTTTTGAACTTATAAGTGGTAAAAATAGTTTATTAAAAAAAATAAAAACAAAATTCACAGATATAGTTCCAGCTGCTAGCTCTTATGCTACTGAAAGACCTGCTAATTTCCGTATGCTGGAACCAGTGTATTACATCAAAACTGAAAAAGGATATCATAAAGTTAAAAATCAAAAAAATATCTTTGAACAATTTCCTGAATTAAAAGAAAAACTAGAAACGTTCTTTAAGTCAAATAAAATTAAATTTAATCAAGAGGAAGATCTAGTAAAATTAGTAACTTTTTTAAATCAAAACTAAAGAAGCCGTCTCATTTTAAAAACTAACTTCTTAAAACTATCGTTTTGAACATTAATCCTATTGCTGAAAAGTTGATCTCCACCAGTGCTTTTATCCTCTTCTGATTAACGAGCATAATTATTAAATATATCCTGAATTTCACCAACTATATTTCAGTACATTATCATAAAAATAAAGGTAATGTGGTCAAAAATAGTTGGTGTTTTTGTCAGAAATAATTCGTAATATTTGGCAGTTGATTGGAAGAGGAAATGAGCAATGCTGAAGAGCAACTCATCAGCAATACAATCAACGCTGTAAACAATAGTTTAGAGGATGGCTTTGCCATCCTTTTTTGCAAATTATTGGAACAGCTCTATGGCTTAAAAAAACTTTTACGACTTTAGATTTTTATAGAAAAGATACCATTGGATGAACTTCTTTCTTCGGCTTTTGGTAAGTCCCCTATGAATATTGAGATTGCCTTTCAGATGACCGAAAAAAGACTCTATGCCGTTGGTTGTTTTAGGGATTTTAGGATTTTGCAGAAACATAAACATATTGGGTAAAGCCTTCCTGATAACCGAAAAACAGCTTCTTACCATCTTGTGCGTGTGCCAATATCTTCCGGTTTCCTGACTGTATGATTTTTCATTCAAAAATTCGTGATGCTTCTCAGACCAATCTAAAAATTCTTTGATCCAATACTGCTTTTTAACTTCATTGTCGATAAAATGAATCTTGCAGACAATTTCTCGCAACTCAAAACCCGCTGCAGACTTTGGATAAGCCGAAAGCCATATTTTGCACATTCTCTGAATATGCACCAAACATCTCTGGACAGGAACTTTCGGACAAACTTTACGGATAGCTTTCAGTAGAGATTTGTCGCCATCGCAGGTTATCCCGCCAATTTTTATTCCTAAATTCAAGATGTTTTCCAAATCCTCTTTCAGTTCCTCATAATGCTCGCCGTCCGTAATTCTGTAAAGCTGGGTTTGCTTAAAAACATTATCTCTGTAAATCACCAAACAGATTTCATTGGAGAAATAAGTGCCGTCAATCAGTAAATAAACCTCCTTGTTCTGGTTGTAACTGAGTTTTGGAGCTTTACTAAGCATCACGTTAAAATAACGTGAACTCGACGCTAAAATATTGAATTATATTTAGTTGTCCTTGCCATCTATGCATTTATCCAGTTCGGGAAA
>NZ_MVAG01000118.1 GCF_002177115.1 Chryseobacterium mucoviscidosis
CGCGTATGTCCGGCATTCGTTTCAAATCGTCTGAGTCCTTCCTTAAGGTTATTACACGATATAAGGACAGCATGATGTCTGAAGGCATGAAATTCAACCCGGTTCGTTTCCAGGGGCGGGCTGTTGTTACGGCTGAGGCTATGGCGGAGAAATTCTATAGCTTCGAACCATCCGTCAAGCTGGTGAATCGACTGGAAATACTGCGAGACTGGATGCTGAAAGAGTTGTCTGCCTTTGGC
>NZ_MVAG01000204.1 GCF_002177115.1 Chryseobacterium mucoviscidosis
CCCCCCTATTTTTTTAATGAAACCTCGCACCCTGACATTCATAATGAATATAATAATTATTCTAATCAAATCTCAACTAATTACAATCATTTCCATAATTATCGGAAGTTGTCCTTCATCACGAAGATAATAATTTTTGAAAGCAATTCACAACGCAAATAGAAAAGAGCGTAAAGATATTAAAGTTGTCCTTCATCACGAATAGAAAAATTGTTGAAGGCAGTTAACAAGGGTTATAG
>NZ_MVAG01000112.1 GCF_002177115.1 Chryseobacterium mucoviscidosis
CCTTGGCCATGTGCAGGGCGGCCCACTCGAAAAATCCGATTTCATCAAGGATCAGGGAGATAATGATGATCGCAACAAATGCCAAAGTCGCATTCCATACGATTCCCGTTACGTCTAATACATCCTGAAAATTGACGACTCCGGCAATTAAAGCCAGCACCGCTCCTCCGCAGGCCGACCAGCCGATGGATAGATTTTTCGGCTGCCAAATCACGAGCGTGAGCGTCAGCAGAAAAAT
>NZ_MVAG01000099.1 GCF_002177115.1 Chryseobacterium mucoviscidosis
GTCTTCAAAACGAACATCTACGACCGGCCCTAATACCTGGCTAACGCGTCCTTTTTTCATCTCTATCCCTCCTGACAAACTTTTTCTATTCTAAAGCAGCTGCACCGCCGACAATTTCCGTAATTTCCTGCGTGATGGATGCCTGACGGGCACGGTTGTATGACAGTTCAAGATCGGCGATAATCTCTTTTGCATTGTCTGTCGCATTTCTCATCGCCGTCATTCTCGCAGCATGTTC
>NZ_MVAG01000246.1 GCF_002177115.1 Chryseobacterium mucoviscidosis
GGTTGGGACTATGAACCATTTGAAATCCCAGCTGAAGTTTATGCTGATTTCAAGGAAAATGTTGCAGACCGTGGCGCATCAGCTTATCAAGCTTGGACTAAATTAGTTGCTGATTATAAAGAGGCTCATCCAGAACTGGCTGCAGAAGTAGAAGCTATTATCGACGGCCGTGATCCAGTTGAGGTGACTCCAGCAGACTTCCCAGCCTTAGAAAATGGCTTCTCTCAAGCAACTCGTA
>NZ_MVAG01000236.1 GCF_002177115.1 Chryseobacterium mucoviscidosis
ATCGCCGCCTGAAAACGTTCCAGACTGGCGCGAGCTGCGGCATCCTGTTCTGGGGTCAGCGGATAAATCGCTGAACGATACTGCGTGCCGTGGTCATTGCCCTGACGCATTCCCTGGGCGGGATCGTGATTCTCCCAAAATACCTGTAGCAACTGCTCATAGCTGATGACGGAAGGATCGTAAACAATGCGTACCGCTTCGGCATGACCCGTATCACCGGAGCACACTTCCCGATAAG
>NZ_MVAG01000179.1 GCF_002177115.1 Chryseobacterium mucoviscidosis
ATGTTTTTTCTCAAAAGTTTGGATTTTTACTATATCCAATTTTTAATTATTCACTTTCTTTAATAATCATTAAATAAAAATAGTCAGTATGATTTTCAGCAACTCTTTTGTAATTATCATTAAAAATCTCCCTGTAAAAATCCACAATTTGAATTAAATCAATTTGTTTTATAGCTTTATAATGTAATTTGATTAATGCTACATTTGGTCCAAATTTTTTTAACCCTTCAATCTCTAT
>NZ_MVAG01000019.1 GCF_002177115.1 Chryseobacterium mucoviscidosis
CACCTTTTTTTTTTAATTCTACGCCTACCACAGATATATAAAATCTTTCCATACAAGACGCTAATCCGATCTATCCTCAAACGGGATAAAGAATTGTTGTCCTTCATCACGAAGATAATAATTTTTGAAAGCAATTCACAACCCCTAATCTTCTAACGGTCACTCTGTTACTGTTGACCATCATCACGAAGATAATAAGTTTTGAAATCAATTCACAACGGATCACGTAATCAGGGTG
>NZ_MVAG01000018.1 GCF_002177115.1 Chryseobacterium mucoviscidosis
ATATCAATCTCTTTAAAGAAGATTTAAAATATGCGGCGTATCTCTTTGTAACATATCCTATTCAGTTTAGTGCACATGAACTGAAACCGTTTTATCACGAAATTCTGAAAAAATAAACCTCAAAAATTATGCTGAAATCAATTATTTTTGATGAAGAAGGACATATTTATTAAATAATAAATGAGTTGGAAGATTTTTAAGAAGAATGTAAAATTCAATCATAAATAATTTTGCAAAA
>NZ_MVAG01000017.1 GCF_002177115.1 Chryseobacterium mucoviscidosis
TAAAAATTTTTAATTCGTTATTTTCATATCTCAAAGGCACCGGATTTGAATCTTAAATTTTTTATTTTATAAAAAATATTTAAAATTATATGTAAAACCAAGCAAAAAACAATCCATAATACTACAGAAAAGACAATACAAAACTAGAAATTTCAAAAGAAGAATGGAGAAAAATCCTCTATACGGATTTATATCCAAAAGCAACACAACACTCAACGGAAACAAAATTCACCCGAAA
>NZ_MVAG01000074.1 GCF_002177115.1 Chryseobacterium mucoviscidosis
TTTCCCGAACTGGATAAATGCATAGATGGCAAGGACAACTAAATATAATTCAATATTTTAGCGTCGAGTTCACGTTATTTAATGATGTCAAATTTATTGTGACGAATTAAAATAAACTTACGGCTTTCCGTAATTCAAATTTTAATTATTGATTTTAAAGTTCAGAAGAGTATTATTCTTAATTTTAAATAAAAATTTTGATGAAATTTTTATTTCTGCTTTTCCCTCTCATTATCTTTTCCCAAGCGAAAAAGGATTCTATTTATGAAAATTATATATATTCAAAAGCGAAATGCATTGAAGAAAATAAAAAAGATAAGATTCTGTATGATAAACTAAAGCGTGAAGCTTCCGAAATGGATTTCAATTCTTTAACCAGAACCTTAATAGATGATTTGGATGAGCGACAATTTACCAGAAGATACATTAATTTCAGATACAGTATTTTTAGATTAGAATGTGGAAGTTTCGATCTTGGCGAATATGAATGTGAAAAATACAATCTCAAAGATCCGTTTTATAATCTTCGAAATTGGACCACTGATGATTTGATTTATTTAGGGAAAAAATTTAAAGATAAATTTATCATTCCAAGTTCGGTTGGCAGTGGTTTTGGATATTATGAAGGATATTATTACGTGGATAAAGAAGATGCAGAAAAATTCAAGAAATTTAGTGTAGGAAAAGTGAAGGAGTCCGGAGCAGAATTTTACTACTATTCCAAAAATAGTAAAGATTCTTTGGAAATCTCAGGAAATACAGGGATGGATTATGTTCAATTTAGTTTTTATAATCTGCCGGATCATCAGGTAAAAGTTTATCAGTATATCAACAGTAAAAAAACAGTAAAAACCTACGAATACAAATATGATAAGTGGGAAATTATTGAATAATTTATTGAATTTACATCAAACCTTTCCCTTTCATTTCCTGATAAACCAGTCCCAGACAGCTTTGTCCTTCCGTATTTTCGTCCAGTACATATCATGAACTTTGATGCTGTAGAGCATAATAAAATCAATAATGCTGAATTTTCCGATAGCATAAACTTCGTAATTGATATTATACGGCTTATTGGAAGCTCCTTTAAAAGAGATTTCAGAGTCTCCGGCAATTCCGTCTTTTCTGAAGTTGGAACCTAAAGCATCGGCTGCAGAATACACATTAAACCATTGAAGCTGATCTCCGGGTTGGGTTTGGCGATTGTTGTAAAATTCAGGATAATAAGAATTTACAAATTCATAAGGTGTTCCGATGGTAATGATGGCTTCGCAGTATTGTAAAGCGTTTTTAGAGGCTTTTACACCATAAGGAAAGACATAGTCCAACGCAAGAACACTTCCGAAACTGTAGGCGTGAAAATGAATTTTACAGTCCTTTTCATTTTCCGTAATGTAATCTACAAGATGTTCTAAATTTCCCTGAATCAGTTGTTTTTTTGCGCCGTGCTGCAAATAATCGTTGGCGCAGACGAAATTGGTGGCGAGATCTGTGATAATGGTATTGGCGTTTGGAACAAGCAATACCAAGAGCGCTGTAAATAATACAATCATTCTTGAAAGCCAATGAAAGTCGATATTAAAAGAACAGCCATTGGGAAAATCAATAAAAATTCCTTTCATCGAAATATATTTCAGGTTTCCAATGGGAATCTGCTTCCTCAGTTCAGTCATTTTTCCGTTTTCAAGAAACTGACCTGTAGCTTCGAGAACGGCAGGGAACATCAGAACCAAAGAAACCGATAAAATCAAAAATATGGAGAAAACATACATTAACTGTCCCGGTCTTGAATAGTTTTGGGGAATAAAGATTCGTTTGATGATTAATGGAAATTTCCTGATAACCAATGCGAAAAGCCAGAAACTTTTGTAAATAAGCGTCCTTCCTTTGAAATCCTCGGTGAGAATTTCGTTGTATTTGAAGTCGTAAAATTTGTAAACGGGATTTTCGGATGATTCTTTTTCGAAAATGCTTACAACAGTACTTCCCCTGCTTTTGCTGTAATGGATTTTTTCGATTTTGGTTTCGTACTGGTAACCATTTGTATTGAAATTGATTTCATTTTTTAACCGTTCTGCATAATTTTCAACCGAATTACTTTTTGAAATTCCCAATCCGGATATATAGATTCCTATTTTCATGGCTGAGCGTTTTTTAAGAAGTAAAAATTAGATGAAAAGATGAATTAAGAATCCATCCTGTATGACGATAAAAAAGAAGTAATTTATCCTGAATTTTCGGATAACTGATGTTGAGATAATTTCATGTTTATAGTTTTTAAGGCTATTAAAATCAATTTAAATAACTGATTGTTAGTTTGTTTTAAATTTAGCGATTTTTTTCTTAGAAACTAAATTATTAATGAAAATTATTTTTGAGTAGATAATTCGGCTAATTTCAGTTTGTTGATTTCATTCTGCATTTTACTTTCCCAGTCTTTTCCATTTCTTTTTTCTAAGTACGGCTTTACTGTTTCGATATATTTTTCCTGAGCTTTACTATCAATTTCGTCTATGGTACAACCTGTATTTTCACTTTTAATTCCATACTTTTTTTGAATGCTGTCAATTTTTACATCCATTTTATTGTTTGGTAATTCAAATCCTCCGGTAAATCTAAAAGTAACCTGATCATTTTTAATATCTTCTTTCGCCTGTTGGATGTATTCATTCTCAATTTTTGTAATTACTTTTCGGGTATTAAAGAAAGTGCTTAAATTATAATAACCTATCCATAAAAGCATTATTCCGCACAAAATGGTGAAAGCCAGAAGAAATCTGTTTTTAGGGCTTAAATTCTTAATTCTGACATGGCTTATTAACCATGAAATAAGAATAAAAAAAGCAATAATAAAAAGAAGATAATGCGGCTGACTTTCCGAAATAACGGTCAGGAAATCAAATTTCATCGGATAAAGAATAAGATAATTTCCTAAAGTATAAACAACGATAAGCAGGGATAAAACAGCTATAGTAATGCGAAGTAACTTTTTAGAAATCATCTTATTAAGTTATGATAAAGCAAATGTAAGGAAAGCTGTAAACATAATTCCGCTGATCAGTAAGATAAAAATGGCTGATTTTTTTATATCGTCCAGTGTTCTGCCTTCTTTTAAAATCAGTTTTCGGAAATCTCCTGAAATTAAGGTGAGTAAAGCTGTGGTAAAAAGTAATCCCAATGCTGTACAGACTCCCGTACCAAAAGGTTTTCCCTCTTTATTCCCCCAAAAAAACGGAATAAAATCATACAAAAAAAGCGGATACCAAATTATTGTAAAAATGATTTTCACAAAAGGTTTTAATGGAAATCCGCCCTGTTTTTGCTGCTGAACGATCGTTAAATCTTTTTCGATTGAAGGAAAATTAGTTTTCTCCAAAAATCCGGTCTTTTTAATTTCGCTGATTACAAATTCAGGATCTGTCATTGTCCAGAACACAACGTGCTGATTGTAGTTGTCAACTCTGTGCAGAATTTTGATACCTTTTCCGATGATAGGAACTGAAGAATAGGGTTTTATCGAAATAATATCCTGTGGCTGAAAGATAAGATTTCCTACCAGTGAAGCATTTATTTTCAGGGTATTTTCTTCTACGTGTAAATTTGCGAAAGGGTAGGTTGCATTGGCTCTGCCGATTCTCGCGCCGCCTGTGAGGGAAAATGTTTTCATTTGTGTTATTTTATAATTCTTATGATGGCAAGATCATCAGTCGGTTTCATTCCGTAATGATGTTCAATTTTTTTTAATTTCAGGGAAAGCATTTCTTCAGATTCAACATTGCTTTTATCATAGAGAAGATAGTCTGTCGGATTCATTTTTTCGCTGTGATCTGTCTTTTTATTTGGGATGAAAGATGAAATTCCGTCTGTAGCAATAGAAACATCTTCAAGCTTAGTGAATCGTATTTTCTGAGTCTGATTGCCGTACCATTCTTCGAAATCTTCTTTCAAATGATAGGTCAGATAATCCGGTTTGTTGTCCCTTTCAAATTCTGTGGCTTTTCCATTTACGGAAATAAAACCATCTCCGATACATATGATAATTCCTTCGTCCTTTTTGGTGTCGTAAAGAAGAATAATCAATGTCGTAAGAAGTTCTTTTTCATCAAGCAGTAAATAATTTTTGACGGTTGTAATTTCTTTAAACAGCTCTTTTAAAACAGCTTTTAAATCTTCTTCAGGATCAGAATTTTTCTCTGTTTCGTATAATTCTTTATAACCTTTTTCAATGCATATTTTACGCAGAATTTTCCCAAATAGTGCAGAAGCAAACTGACTTTCCATAGCAGTTGAACATCCATCCATTACAGCACAAAGAATCTTATTGCTCCCTATTTTCTTTGTGATGAGAAAATCTTCGCAATGATTAATGTGGTAATCGCCAATCTGAAGAACAGAATAAATGTTCATTAATAATTTGAAAAAGGTTATAAGTTTTTAAATATTTTATGCAGAATATTCAATTCCTCCGATGTAAACCAAAGAGAAAAAATCTGTTTCTACGGAAGTCGGTTTCGGAATCTGTTTATTCAGGAAAATAATGGAATTGATATCAAAATCAAGGTTCAGTTCGTTGAGTCTGTTGATTAAAATCGGGAGCCACTGTTCGGCAAAAGAATAATCTGCAAATTTTTCGTAAATGGTTCCATTTCCGTTTTCATAGCCGTATTCTACAAAATCGTGATCTAGCCAAATCGTATCCTGAGATTCTGCAAATTTTGAAATAAAAACATCATCAGAATCTTCTTCAAGATAAAAATTTTCATCTTCTTCCACAAATTCATAAAAATCTTCCTCGCTTTTGAAATTTCCTACCCAAAAGTCTAATGTGTCTGTAGTCATTTGCTTTTCTAATTTTAAACGTAATAAAGATCAAAGGTAAAATAATATTTGGAGATTTTTAAAACAGATATTTAAGTATTTCGTTGGCAATGGCAGAATCTTTTTTGGGAATTTGGGTACAACGTGTCTGAAATTCATCCCGTGAAATTTCTTTTTCGGAGTATAAATAGTGTTCAAACCACACTTTTCCTTTCGATTTCACAAACTTTTTATCGAGAGCCGGAGCAATCATGTAAAGCCGAGTCGTCATGGATTCTTTATCTGAAAGTAAATTTAAGCATTATTTAAAGTTAAAATCATCATGATTAACATCGTTAAAAAATAATATAATAACGTCGAACTAAGATATAAAACACAAAATATAACATTGAAAGTAAAATAGCCTCGAATAATCGGAATGTTTTCCAAGAGACTGTTGATCCCGAAAAGCATTAAGAAATATCTGGGAACAGCAAAGTTAATCATCACCAGAAACAAGCAGTTTTCCAAACCTTTATATTCAAAGAAATGTGGAGTAACAATAATGATATACAAACTTGCCAAAATAGTAATCATGAAAAGTACCGTTAAATATATTTTCACCTTCATCTGCTTATTTTTCCTCCTGAAAAAGAGGAAATAGTGGAAATTTGAAATTGCCAGTAAAGCGGTAAAAAAGATTAAAGTTTCCGGCATATTGAAAGGTTATTATCCACATTTAATTCAAGTGTGTAATGATTATTAGTCAAGTTTCTGAAAGTCTGATTGTAGTTTTTCAGAAATCAAATTCTCATGAATTAAATATTTTTTCATCATTTTCAAGAATCTCTTTGACTTTTTGAGAAATTCCTTTTCAAAATGCTCTTCACCGGTTTCTTTAAGATTAAAATATGCGCGATGAATGAAACGTCCTGAACCTTCATAATTTTTACTTGTAAATAAAGTTCCTACTAAAGAAAGGTAAGAAACAAAATTATACTGAAGGTGATTTCTTTTCAGATAATCTGTTGGAAGATTGGCGAATACATATGAAAACTCTTTAATAATATCAATTCCGCCAATTTGTTTTTCTCTTTCTATTACAAAATAATCGTCTGTGATTTCTCATTCAAAATCGGCTTCTAAAACATAGTAACCTACAGGATCCCAATAACCAGCTTCAACATCCGCTGAATCGTAAAAAATTATTTTGGTATTAATGGTATTTGTATAAAAATGATGGTGAATATTAAATTGATGTCCTCCAAAAAAGATCTTCATTCCCTCTTTCTTGTAACCTTTAAGAAAATCAGGGTCATTTTCATTTTCTATATGAAATAATTTTTCAAAGCTATCGAATGCTTTTTCTTTAAGATGGTGCTTTTTACAAATTTCGACTAACTGTAAAGCAATATTATTTTTCATCTCTTGTATTAACAATTAAAAATAGTCTATTTTTCGCTTGTATTCATCAAAATAACCTTATTCACTTTCAGCTTGTTTTGCAGCCAGACTTTTAGTTTATCTTCGTCTATTTTTGCATCGGTCTTATACAAAAAGGCAGTTTCTACGCTTAATGAATCCTTGGTATAAAAATTTTGAAGTCTTCCGACAGCAAACTCTTTTACTTCAGGAAAAAGAATCTGGATTTCTTTATTTAATTCAGAATTATCCATTTTATATTCACCCAGTTCATTTTTCAGCTCCTTAATTTGCAGATCTTTTTCTGAAAAAGTGGTTTTCTGAAGATTGATTTCATTGAGGATTTCCGACTTCAAATCGGAGGTATTCTGTTTAATACTCAGCTTGGTATTGCTGATTCCGAAATCTTTGAGCGAGTTATTGAGCTTTTTAATTTCCGCACTGTCAAACTTTTTGGTTAAAAATGCCAGTTCAATAGATTTCGGATTAGAATGATAATCTACCTTTTTATAAATAACCGTATATCCGTTCTTAGAAAATTCACTGTTAATAAACTTCTCTACATTCTGAGAATATTTTTTTTCGTTCAGTAAATTATAAGCAAGATAACAGCTTGGAACAATCATAACTACGATTAAAATAGAAATTCCGTAGCGGATTCTTTTTTCAACAGTTTTGTCTGCGGTTTGTACTGCCTGATATTTCAGTAATTTAATAATTAAAAAAGTTGAAATACAGATGAAAAAGCAATTAATAGTATAAAGATAAAATGCTCCCGCCACAAACGAAAAATTTCCTGTAGCAATTCCGAAGCCCACCGTACAAAGTGGAGGCATTAATGCAGTCGCAATGGCAACTCCCGGAATAGGATTTCCTTTTTCAACTCTTGTAATAGAAATCGCACCCACTATTCCTCCGAAAAATGCAATTAAAACATCATATATAGTTGGAGCCGTTCTTGCGAGAAGTTCTGACTGTACCTCTTTAAATGGACTTAAATAAAAATAAATTGCGGAAACGGCAAGGCTTACAAAAGTAGCGATCAGAAGATTTTTTAATGATTTTTTCAACAGTCCGAAGTTAAAGGTTGCCAAAGCAAAACCAGCTCCTACAATAGGACCCATTAAAGGCGAAATCAACATAGCACCGATAATTATCGCAGTAGAATTTACATTTAATCCTACCGAAGCAATTAAAATGGCACAGGCTAAAATCCACAGGTTTGATCCTCTGAAGGATATATTATTCGTTACATTTTCAAGAACCAGTTTAGGATTTTCTTCCCCTGTATGAAGGTTTAAGAAATCAGAAATAGTATTTTTCATATCAGAAAGTGTATTTAAGAGACTTAAATTCAAACTGTGAATTGCCGAATTAAATTAAAGGCGGAATGAGTACTGTTTTCATTCCGCCTTTAGCAAATATACATAATTTCATATAATTTAATAATATTCCTGTGTACTTACTGAAGTATAACAAGAAGAGATTTGGAGTTTTTTTTCATGAATCTGAAAATCGGATTTGTCATTAATAATCAATTCCATAAATTAAGATCTTATCAATTTCAGGAATATTCAAGTTTTCTTTTTTATTAATTCTAATGAGCTGCTCAGCAAAATGTTCAAGTTCTTTTTTTACATTTTCAATTGCTGTTCTTAATGATTCTTTATCTACTTCAATTTGATCTTCCGAAACCGGATAAGCATAACTTTCTTGGGGCATCGAATGTAAAAAATCGAAAATGATCTTATGTTCCTGTATTTTAACTTTCGGAGAGGGATGTCCTGTATAAAAACAATGATTCCCTTCGTCGGAAACAAGATCTTCCCATTCAGTAATGTGTTTAAGCCTTCCACAACATTGTGGAAAATAGGTGTCGACATCATTAATCTTTAAAATGTAACCGCCGTCCATAGAACACACCAAATCATCAATTCCGCGATTTTCTTCAGTCTGCTGTATTTCAATTTCTCTGTAAATGATTTTCAACAGATCTGCATCAGAAATTTCACTTATTCTGTAAAAAGAAGAACTTTTAAAATAAGCTTTGAAACTTTCGGAAAAACCAGTCTTTAGATTCGCGGAAATATTATAATTTTCCCACTCATCCGGAAATTCTAAAGACGAACCGGAAGGCATTTCCAGATCCTCATCGTAATTTGAGACTTCGATAACGGGGATAAGTTCTATTTTCATATTAATACATTCTGCGGCTTTTGCCTTCTAATGTTTTTTCTAAAATGGAAAGCTGTTCATCAGAAAGATTTTTCAGTATAATTTGACGGCTTCTGTTCATCAGATGATCAGGATAATAAACAAGTTTAACACTTTTTCGGTCAATTTTATATTCTCTGAGCAAAACAGCTCTTTTAGTATTTTTCCTGTTGGAATTTGAAAAAAATAAATTCGTAATCCGCCCCGGAATAAAACCGAAACTTTTCAGAAATAAAAAAATTGAATTATCGTTGATCAACAGATCAAATGTACCCAATTCCATTCCCCAACTGAGAAAGCCTTTTTCTGTAATTATTGTTCCGCTGATATTTTTAAGCTCAATTGAATTTTCCTGTCTGTAATTTTTAATGGTATTTTTCTTCTGAATGAAATAATAAATACCGACAATGATTGCAGAACAGATTGATGCTATAAAGAAGTAATAGATAGGAACTTCAGGCATTTTCAGATAAAAAATTAATTATTAAATATAGAGTTTTTCCAGGCAGTAAGCATTTCGTCTCCCTTTTCAGGATCCATGAACATAATATTTACAGAAAAATCTTTTTTACCGAAAAGCCTGCTGAACATTAACATTTTCATAGATATTCCGTTAGGCAATGCTATTTCGAAAGTATTTTTGTAAAAAAGAAGGTTGTTTATCTTTTCTTTGGTTCTTGTGTTGGTAACCTTTGTATTTGGCATATTTTCTTTGAAAGATTTATAAACAATATCATTTATAAATGCATTAGCTTCTTCATAACTGCCATCTGTTTTGGTATCAAAGGGCTGATAATTAGTTTCCAGATAATTAAAATTTCCGGATTTTACGACAAATATCGTTTTACTTTGATTAATAACGTCTTGTCCAACAGTTTTTTCTAAAGCCTGTTCTCCTTTTCCTTGAAATCTTGCCCATTCTTCATGATCTACTTTTTCAAAACCTTCCGGAATCTGAATTTTCCATTTAAATTCGGTACTGTAAAACATAGAACCTGAATTTTGAGCATATAGATTAGAAGATATAACAATAGAGAACAGAATGTAGAAAAAGCTTTTCATGGTTATACTAAATTTTAAAAGTTCAAATGTATAAAACTTATCTGTAAAGTTCCATTTTTAGGCGATGGGCAACACAAAATAAAAAGTACTTCCCTGATTTAAAGAACTTTTAACGCCGATTTCTCCATTTTGTTTCTCAATGAAATTTTTAGAAATTGCAAGTCCTAAACCGGTTCCGTTCTGATGTTCTCCCGGAACCTGAAAATAGCGGTCGAAAATCTGTCGCTGATATTTCTCTTCAATCCCTTTTCCGGTATCGGTGATGCTGAATTTAATTCCCGAATGTTCTTTTTCAACCGAAATCAGGATATTTTCATCCTGAAAAGAATGTTTAATAGCATTGCTCAGGAAATTATTCATTACCCAGACTGTTTTATCAAAATCAGCCAAAACAAAGTCCTTTTCATCCGTCAGAAACTGGGTTTGGATCGAAATGTTTTTCTGTTCCGCCAGTTTTTCCACATTTTTTACAGCAGTCTGTACCATTTCTTTTGGAGCACAGCTTTCGATATTCAGGCGGATGTTTCCGGTTTCCACTTGAGATAAATTCAACAGTTCTCCCGTAATATCAAGCAGTCTTTGTCCGTCTTCATTAATGCTTTTTAATAATTCTTTCTGCTGATCATTCAGTTCCCCGAATTTTTGATTTTCCAAAAGCTGAACGCCCATCTTTATAGCAGAAATAGGAGTTTTTAGTTCATGCGAAATGGTGGCGATAAAGTTGGTTTTTGCAAAATCCAGTTCTTTAAAAGGTGTAATATTTCGCAGCAGGATAACCTTTCCGATGTATTTTTTTTCCTTTTCTCCCGTCTTTGTAATATTGATCGGGATTACATCCTGCTCAAAATAATTTTCCTTATTGTCGGTTACAATTTTAATAGGATCTTTCTGCGGATGATTGATGTTTTTCAAAAGTTCCCTTATGAGATCATTGTTTACAGCCACTTCATGAACCGTTTTCCCGATAATTTCATCTTTATTGAGATTGGTGATTTTAAGAGCCTCATCATTAATCATATAAATAAAATGATTTTCGTCCAGACCGATTACAGCATCGTGCATATTATTCACTAACGTTTCAATCCGTTTTTTATCCATAAGCTGTTCAGACAATGTGCTGCTTTCATATTCCTGAAGCTTTTCCGCCATGATGTTGAAAGAATTCGCAAGATCATTAAATTCTTCACTTCCCCTGAAATGAACTCTTTCGTTATAATTTTTATTGGCAATCTGTCGGATGCTGAACGTAAGCTGACTGATGGGTTCCGCAATTGTCTGAGGAAGATTAAAAACTAGCGTGATCGCAATTAAAAAACAGATGGTTCCAAGACAGGCGATCCAGAACGTTGCATTTTCTGCTGTTATAATGGCAATATCGCTTTTTCGCTCAATTCCTTTCATATTGAGTGACATGATTTTAACCAGATCTTCACGAATCAGCTTTTCCTTTTCCGGTGAAGGATCATTGATGTAGCTGTTGAAATGAAGATTAAGATTCTGGGTAGCTTCTTTCTCTCCGAATTCCGTTAAATTTCTTTCCTGAAGAAGATTATTTTTCTTAAAATCTTTAATGGCAACTGCGCTGTCGGTTTTCATTTTATCCAGAGCCAGAAGCATATTCTGGGAGAATTCCAGACTATTGTAATTGGCGATAAGAATTTTTTCCGTGTCAGATTTCAGTTTATTGATGTAAAAAGACCCGATAACCGATAGCAAAACAATCAGCACAAATAAAAGACCTACTCCGAGGGTGAGTTTCGTTTTTAGTTTCATTGCATTCTAAGATAAAATAATAATGTCGATCTGTCTTTCATTCAGTCGGTTCATTAACGTGTAGATCCAGCTATAGCCGAAAATTCTCTGCAAAAGATGAGCGTGCGGTTTTCCGATGCATACGGTGGTGATGTTATGCGCAATCACATAGTCCAGAATCCCTTTATGAATACTGCTTTCCTTCTGCCGGATCACTTTGGCTCCCAATTCCTGAGCTAAATTAAAATTATTAATCAGAAATCGCTGCTTGTTCAGTGCAATTTTTTCAGGATTTTCTGAAGGTTTCTGGATATAAAGAACGGTCCACGGACTGTTGTAATAACTTGCCAGTCTTGCCGTTTTCCGGATGATATTTTTGGCTATTTTCTCGTTGCTGCTGATGCAGGCAAGAAATTTTATGGGCTTAAAATTTTCAGTTTTGATCTCCGTTTCCACCTTTCTTTCAACATGGGTTGCCACTTCTTTTAAAGCCAGTTCCCGAAGCTGCAAAATATGTCCGCTTTGGAAAAAATTGCTTAAAGCGGTTTGGATTTTCTCTTTTTTGTAAATTTTTCCTTCTTTCAGGCGCGTTAGAAGTTCGTCGGCGGTTAAATCGATGTTGACTACCTCATCCGCCAAAGCCAGAATTTTATCAGGAACCCGTTCCGAGACTTCTATTCCGGTGATCTTTTTTACTTCTTCATTCAGGCTTTCAATATGCTGAATATTCATCGCACTAATGACGTTGATTCCATTATCCAGAATTTCCAGAACATCCTGCCATCTTTTTTTATTTTTTGAACCTTCAATGTTTGTGTGAGCCAGTTCGTCCACCAAAACAACTTCGGGATGGGTATTAATAATGGTCTGAAGATCCATTTCCTCCAGATTTTTACCTTTATAAAAAGAAGACCGTCTCGGTATTTCTGGGATTCCGTCTGTTAAAGCGACAGTTTCTTCTCTTCCGTGGGTTTCAATGTAGCCAATTTTTACGTCAATTCCGTTTCGCAAAAGAGCATGCGCTTCCTGAAGCATACGGAAGGTTTTTCCTACACCCGCGCTCATTCCGATGTAGATTTTAAATTTCCCTTTTCTGGATTTCTGGATGAGTTCTAAAAAATCTTTTGCTGAAGAAGACATGGCTTTTATTGTTTTAATTTTATTTTAAAGGATTATCATCGTTATCAAAGTCATTACAAACCTCACAGGTTTTTAAAACCTGTGAGGTTTCCTGCTTTAGACTTAATAATTTCTCTTAAAACCAGGCAGCTAAACTGGTGGTGATGAAAAAATTTCCCTGTCTTAAATTGTCATTTTTTACAAAAATGGCATCTTTGGAAGTAAATCCTCTTGCTTCCGTACGGAAAACCACATTTTTCAGGATCTGATAATCAACATTCAGAGAATATCCGAAAGTCTGAAATCCATTAGGCGTTTCCGTAGCGATGATAACCCCGTTTTTATCGCTGAAATATTCCACACGTCCCGCAAGACTCCACTGATCGTCAAACTGATACTTCATCAATACGTTTGGAGAATACCAAAGGTTGTAGCTTTCACTTCCTTTTTCTTTCTGTTCGGCTCCGATATCAAAACCTAACGTTGTTGAGAAATGATCCGTCAACTGAAAATTTCCGTACAGATCATGGAAGTAACGCATTCTTTTATCATCCTGCGGTTTATCGTTTCCTATGAATGAACTGCTGTTCAGTGTAATCTTCTCGTTGGGTTTAAAAGTAATCTGATGCCCGAAAGAAAGACTTTTATTTCCTTCAGCTTTTGCAATTCTCTGCCATCCGTTTAAAACAAGACCGCTCAGAAACCATTTTCCGTTATCCGAAGTGTAAGAAACTTTGGCTCCGGTTTCGAAATAGGGAGAATTTTCTGCCGCGAGACTTCTGGTAAGATTAACGTTATCTTTCCCGATTGCGCTTTCCCACCCAATGTGCGACGGCATGATCCCTGCATCGATCCACAGATTTTTTGTTTTGGAAATTTTAATTCCGATATTCGCTTCATTTACATATTTCAGAGCGTCCTGTTCCGCAGCCAGATTATCCTGTGCATAAGTTCCTGCCATCAGAGCGAGATTGGCGCGCATCCTGTCGTTTTCATAGTTGGCTTTAATGAATCCTAAATTGAGGTTAACTTCATTGTGCCTGTTGTAGCTGTACAAAAAGTTCTGGCGGTTTCCTCCGGAAGGTTCATTGAAATCATAGGTGTAAAAAAGTTCAGCATAAGCAGAGATTTTCAGCTTGGTATCGGTTTTTGCAGAGTCTGTGTTTTGTGCCTTCGGTAAGAAAAATCCTGCAAGTAAGAATGCCGCAATATATTTTTTCATAAAATTTTACTTTATTTAAGCTGATCCAGAGCAATGTTAAGTTTTAATACATTTACTTTTGATGGACCGAAAATAGATGTTTCTGTTTGATTTTTGATAAGTTGTTCCAGTTTTTCTGAACTGATATTTCTGTTTTTTGCCACTCTTTTAATCTGATAAAGCGCGCCTTCCGGAGAAATGTCCGGATCAAGTCCGCTTCCGCTTGCTGTTACGAGTTCTACAGGCACTTTTGCGTTCTGCATTTCGGGATTCATCATTTTTAAAGTGTCAATTCTTTTCTGTACGGTCTGAAGATATTCTTCGTTGCTTGGTCCTTTATTGCTTCCCGCACTTCCTGCCGCATTGTAATCTACCGCAGAAGGACGACCGTGAAAATATTTCGGAGACGTAAAATTCTGTCCGATATTGGCGTAAAATTTCTGTCCTTTAAAATTAATAATTTCTGCATTTCCCTGAGTCGGTAAAACTTTAGAACCTGCGTAGACAATTCCTAAATATATTCCGACAATTACAAGCATTACCAATGTAAGTCTGGATGCTGATAAAATATGATTTTTCATTTGAATTAAATTTTTGAGTTGAGTAGAAGGAAGATGGAAGAAGGGTGACGGAAGTTAAAATATTACGTTCCATTTCCAGCTTCAAACTTCCAGTCTAATAAAAAAGACTTATAACTAAATCGATGAGCTTTATTCCGAAAAATGGGGCAATAATTCCGCCCAGTCCGTAGATTAAGAGATTTCTTCTCAATAATGCGCTGGCTCCGATCGGTTTGTAAGCAACACCTTTCAAAGCTAAAGGAATAAGGATCGGGATGATGATGGCGTTAAAAATAATCGCAGATAAAATCGCAGATTCAGGGCTGTGAAGATTCATAATATTCAGCTTCTGAAGTGCCGGAATAAACGTGATGAACAATGCCGGAATAATCGCAAAATATTTAGCAACATCATTCGCTATACTGAAAGTTGTTAACGTTCCGCGTGTCATCAGTAACTGTTTTCCGATTTCCACAATTTCAATAAGCTTCGTAGGATCATTATCTAGATCCACCATATTTCCTGCTTCTTTCGCTGCCTGTGTTCCGCTGTTCATTGCTACGCCCACATCGGCTTGTGCAAGTGCGGGAGCATCGTTGGTTCCGTCTCCCATCATAGCAACCAGTTTTCCTTCCTGCTGCTCTTTTTTAATGTAGTTCATCTTATCTTCCGGTTTTGCTTCGGCGATAAAATCGTCTACTCCGGCTTTTTCAGCGATAAATTTTGCGGTTAAAGGGTTGTCTCCGGTTACCATTACTGTTTTCACGCCCATTTTTCTTAACCTCTGAAAACGCTCCTGAATTCCGGTCTTGATGATGTCCTGAAGTTCGATAACTCCCCAGACTTTTTCATTAACAGAAACAACTAAAGGAGTTCCTCCGTTTTCGGAAATTCTGGTAACGGCTTCCTGTGTTTCGGAAGGGAAAATATTTCCCGCTTTTTCCGTCAGTTTTTTAATGGTGTCATAGGCTCCCTTTCGGATTCTCGTGTTTTCAAAATCGATTCCTGAAGTTCGGGTTTCAGCCGTAAAATCAATATAAACCGGATTGGGAACAAGTAAATCTTCGGATTTTAAATGGCTTAATTCGATAATCGATTTTCCTTCAGGTGTTTCATCCGCAACGGAACTCAGTGCCGAAGCTTTGATGAATTCATCAAGCTGAATTCCATTTGAAGGATGAAATTGGGTTGCTTTACGGTTTCCGATGGTAATGGTTCCTGTTTTATCCAGAAGCAGTACATCAATATCTCCCGCAGTTTCAACGGCTTTACCACTTTTGGTGATCACGTTGGCTCTCAAAGCTCTGTCCATTCCCGCGATTCCGATTGCAGAAAGCAGACCGCCAATCGTTGTGGGAATCAAACAAACGAAAAGTGAGATAAATGCCGCAATGGTAATCGGTGTCTGCGCGTAGTCTGCAAAAGGTTTCAGGGTAACGGTTACGATAATAAAGGTAAGCGTAAAACCTGCTAAAAGTATGGTTAATGCGATTTCGTTGGGTGTTTTCTGTCGGGAAGCACCTTCCACAAGAGCAATCATTTTATCTAAGAAAGATTCTCCGGGTTTGGTGGTTACTTTTACTTTTATTCTGTCGGAAAGGACTTTTGTACCGCCTGTTACGGAACTTTTGTCTCCTCCTGCTTCACGGATAACGGGTGCGCTTTCTCCGGTGATGGCAGATTCGTCGATGGTTGCAAGACCTTCGATAATTTCTCCGTCCATCGGGATCTGATCTCCGGCTTCGCAAAGGAAAATATCGCCCAGTTTCATTTCGGCAGATTTTTTCATCACGGTTTCTACCTGAAATCCCTGTTTGTTGCTTACGACAACTTTTGCGGGAGTTTCCTCACGGGTTTTTCGTAAAGTATCCGCTTGCGCTTTTCCTCTTGCTTCAGCAATGGCTTCGGCAAAATTTGCGAATAAAACCGTAAAAAATAAGATAACGAATACTAAAAAATTATAGCTGAAACTGCCTTGAGACTTATCTCCGGTAAGGCTGAAAAGGCTTACAATAAGCATGACAACGGTTCCGATCTCTACGAGAAACATGACAGGATTTTTAAACATGATTTTCGGATTCAGTTTTACGAAAGACTGTTTGATGGCTTCGTTTACCAAATCTTTTTGAAACAATGTCTGAGATTGATTTTTCATTTTGTTTTGAAAGTGTTATATCATTGGAAACCAAAATCAACCATTAAAGCAAATTAATATTAAAGAATAAAAATGGATAATATTAGTTGGGTATGGATGAAAATTGAGACTAGTTTTCTTTATATAATCTGCTTAATGGTTTGAATTGATTTTTGAATTAAATTTTTCTTTTTTTGAAGCATTAAGATTTATTTAAGAAGCGAAGTTTAATCAAGAAATATTCAATGAATATTTTAAACTTAATAATTTGATAAGCTTATTTTTCTTAACATCTTAAATAAGTCTTAATGATTCAATTATTTAATTTTTTATTTAGAAAAATACAGAAGCTGTTCTGCAATCGGACCCAAAGTAAGGGCAGGGAAGAAGGACAGCGCTGCGATCAGAAGAATAACGGCTAACGTCATAAATCCGAAAGTGGCAGTATCTGTTTTCAGCGTTCCCGAGCTTTCAGGAATATATTTTTTCTGTGCCAGTAATCCTGCGATTGCTACCGGACCGATAATCGGGATAAATCTTGATAATAAAAGCACAATTCCTGTGGAAATGTTCCACCACGGAGTGTTGTCTCCCAAACCTTCAAAACCGGAACCGTTGTTTGCAGATGATGAGGTAAATTCGTACAGCATTTCACTAAAGCCGTGGAAACCTGGATTATTCAGCGTTTTTGCTCCGAATTCAGGCAGATAAGCTGTTAAAGCTGTTCCTACCAAGATCAGAAAAGGATGGAATAAAGCCACAATCATTGCGATCTTCATTTCTTTAGCTTCAATTTTTTTGCCTAAAAATTCAGGCGTTCTTCCCACCATTAATCCGCTGATGAATACGGCAAGAATAATGAAAATGAAATAGTTGAGAATTCCGACACCGCATCCGCCGTAGAAACAGTTGATCATCATGGCAAGAAGCTCATTCATCCCCGAAAGCGGCATCGTACTGTCATGCATCGCGTTTACAGATCCTGTTGAAATAACGGTTGTAGCAATGCTCCAGTACGCTGAAGCAGCACTTCCGAAACGTATTTCTTTACCTTCCATCGCTCCAAGATGAGAATCTGTTCCCATTTGCGTAATCAGAGGATTTCCATTGGTTTCGTTAATAACGTTCGGAACGGTTAAAGCCAGAAAACCAATCGTCATGACGGCAAAAATCGTCCATGAAAGTTTTCTTTTCTTCAGATAAAATCCTAAAGCAAAAACCAGTGCAAAAGGAATAATCATCTGAACAATCATTTCCGTCATATTGGTCGTATAATTCGGGTTTTCTAACGGATGCGCCGAGTTGGCTCCGAAAAATCCGCCTCCGTTTGTTCCCAGATGTTTGATGGCAACAAAAGCGGCAACCGGACCTCGCGAAACATCCATTTTGGCTCCTTCCAGAGTGGTAATATGGTCTTTTCCTTCGAAAGTCATCGGACTTCCGTTGGATGAAAGAATGAAAGCAACCACAATGCTTAAAGGCAATAAAATACGGATCACAGATTTGGTGAAGAAATCGTAAAAATTCCCCAGTTCTGTTGTCGTTTTATCTTTGAAAGCTTTGAATAGAACAGCCATTGCAGCCATTCCTGTCGCAGCAGAGACAAATTGCAAAAACATTAAATACAACTGACTGAAATAGCTGACTCCCGTTTCTCCGGAATAGTGCTGCAAATTACAGTTGACTAAAAAAGAGATGGCGGTATTGAATGCTAAATCCGGCGACATATCCGGATTTCCGTCCGGATTCAAAGGGAGCCAGGATTGATTCAGCAAGATAAAAAAGGCAAGAATAAACCATACAAAATTGATGGTTAACATCGCAGACATATTCTGTTTCCAGGTCATTTGACGGTTCGGATTGATGCCTGAGATTTTATAGATCAGATTTTCAGCGGGCTGAAAAATTTTGTCTAAAAAGGTTTTTTTGTAGCCGTATACATTAGCAATATATTTTCCGAGAAAAATACCAATTACTAAGGTAATCGTGAACATGGCAATAATGCCTAAAATTTCTGTGTTCATTATTTTTGGTTAAAATTTTTCAGGTTTTATTAATACATAGCAGATGTACACAAAGGCGATAACGGATAGGAAAAATAAACTCCACATAATTTTTATATTTTATCAAAAAATTCAACGGATTTGTAAGAGATCCAGAATAATAAGGCGCTGAGAAGAATTAAAACGGCTAACATCATACGGCAACAATTAAGGTTAATAAAGTAAATACTACGTAAGATACCATCAGCAGACTCAGTTTTGAGCGCTCCCGTTCTCTGAACGTTTTTCTTGAAATTGTCATTTTATAAATATTTTATTCAGACTGACAATGCCAAAAGAAGTTCCATTGTTGTTTAGATTAATTTAATTAATTGAAAATGAGTGTTTTGGTTATATTTCATCATGTGCCAAAATACAGAAAAGCCTATCAAAATGATAGGCTCGTTATTAAAATGATAGATTTTATTTTTTTAACCAATTAAGTTCTTTCTTAAAAAAAACAGACTAAAACTATGTTCCTTTATATTTTTGAAGGCATTTTTTAGCTTAAAGCGAAGCTTCTCTTATATAATCTTAACTTCTAAACTGAAAACTTAATGGTTTAATTCTCAATGTATTTAAAATTAGTTGTAATTAATTTATAATCAATTGTTTATTGTTTTAAATAAAATATTCTAGTATCTACAGCGTGGATTTTAATTAACATTTATCTCAAATGATATTCTTCCAGTTTGCGGTATAAGGTAGCAATCCCGATTTCCAGCAATCTCGCTGCTTCTGCCTTGTTTCCTTTGGTGTATTGAAGCACTTTCTGAATATGCTCCTTTTCCAGAGATTTCATGCTGAAAGAATCGTTTTCAGAAGAAACTTTTTCAGAGTAACGAGGAAGACTTTCTGCATCAAGGATATGATCGTTCATTAGGATTAAGCTCCTTTCGACAGTGTTTCGAAGTTCCCGTATGTTTCCTTTCCAGTCGTTTTTTTCCAATGTTTTATAATATTCCGGGGAGATTTCAATATTGGAAATATGAAGTTTTTGAGAAAAAACATTCACAAAATTTTTAGCCAGAGCTTTCAGATCCTCTTTTCTCTCGCGAAGTGACGGAAGCCTGATTTCAAAGATATTCAGCCGGAAATAAAGATCCTCACGGAAGTTTCCTTGCTTTATTTCTTCCTCCAGATCACGGTTTGTCGCGGCAATCAGCCGGAAATCCGATCTGGAAACCTTCGTTTCTCCCATTTTGATAAATTCTTTGGTTTCCAGTACGCGAAGCAGTTTTGCCTGAAGCTCGATCGGCATTTCTCCGATTTCATCCAGAAATAAAGTTCCGCCATTGGCTTCTTCCACCAGTCCTTTTTTATCTTTTACTGCTCCGGTGAAAGCACCAGCTTTATGCCCGAAAAGTTCGCTTTCCAGAATTTCTTTGCTGAAAGCAGAGCAATTGATGGCTACAAAATTATTTTTCTTTCTGTCGCTTCCTTCATGAATGGCATTCGCAAAAACTTCCTTTCCGGTTCCGGTTTCGCCCGTCAGAAGAACGGTTGCATCCGTTAACGCTACTTTCTCAGCCAGTTTTTTTGCCTGAATAATGGACGGTGAATTTCCGATAATCGTTTCAAAACCTTTTGAAGAAGAACTCTTCTGAATGATTTTCGACTTGTTATCTTTCGCTTTTTCCAGAGATTTATAAACAAGCGGAATAATTTTATCATTATCATCACCTTTCACCAGATAATCGTAGGCGCCATTTTTCATTGCCTGAACTGCGTCCGTAATATTTCCGAAAGCCGTCATCAGAATAATTTCCAGATGAGGATATTTTATTTTGATGGATTTTACTAAATCTACTCCGAAAGCATCGGGAAGCCTTACGTCACTCAGCACGACATCAAATTCATACTGTTCGAGCATCGTCATCGCAGAACGTGCGGTGGAAGCTTCTTTTACGTTGAAATTTTCTTGGGAAAGGATCATTCCTAATAATTTCAGGAGCTTGATCTCGTCATCGATGATGAGGATGTTTCCTTGCATGGTGTTGTAATTTGGAAAACTGATGCAAACTTAAATATAAAATGCGAATCTTAATCATAGATTTTAATATTTATAAAATGGAAGGATTCTTTTTTGATTGCTTACATTTGTATTCATTCTATTTTTAAGGGTGAAAAATGAAGTTTATGATTGATAAAAAATTCAGGGAAGAAATTCATACAGATAAAAATAACTACGAATATATCACGGTTTCCAATGACGAAAATGGAGTAAGAATTTACACTTTAAAAAATGGTTTAAAGGTTTTTCTTGCCCAAAATTCTGATGCTCCGAGAATCCAGACTTATATTCCTGTGAGAACCGGAAGCAATAACGATCCTTCTGATAATACAGGTTTGGCGCATTATCTGGAACACATGATGTTTAAAGGAACCTCTAAATTAGGAACTCAAAACTGGGAAAAGGAAAGTGAATTATTAGATCAGATTTCAGATTTATACGAACAGCATAAAGCTGAGAATGATCCTGAAAAAAAGAAAGAAATTTACCGCAAAATAGATGAAGTTTCTCAGGAAGCCAGTCAGTATGCCATTGCGAATGAATATGATAAGGCAATTTCTTCTTTAGGCGCAAGCGGAACCAACGCGCATACATGGTTCGATGAAACGGTTTACAAAAATAATGTTCCGAACAATGAGCTTGAAAAATGGCTGAAAATCGAGAAAGAACGTTTTTCTGAACTGGCCTTAAGGCTTTTTCATACCGAACTGGAATCTGTTTATGAAGAATTCAACAGAGCACAGGATAACGATTCGCGTCTGGTAAATTATGAACTGATGGACGCACTTTTTCCTACGCATCCCAACGGTCAGCAAACGACTTTAGGAAAGGCGGAACATCTGAAAAATCCTTCCATGAAGGCGATTCATAAATATTTTGATGAATATTATGTTCCGAACAATTATGCTATGGTTTTGGTAGGAGATCTTGATTTTGAAGATACGATTCAACTTGTTGACCAATATTTTGGAACCATTCCGTACAGAGAACTTCCGAAAAAAACGCCCATTATCGAAAAACCGATTACGGAAATTATAAAACGAACGGTAAAAAGTCCCACAACGCCGAGAGTGCAGTTGGCGTGGAGAACGGAAAGTTACGGCACAAAAGAAGCGATCTTGGCGGATGTGGTGGTAAATATTCTTAGCAACAGGGGAGAAGCAGGATTGCTGGATCTAAATATCAATCAGACTCAAAAATTATTGTGGGGACAGGCGTATTCAGTAGGTCTGAAACAGTACGGATATTTTTCCATCGTTGCCGTTCCGAAGGAATCGCAGACTTTGGATGAAGCCAGAGATTTGGTTCTGGAGCAGATCGAACTGGTTAAAAAAGGAGAATTTCCGGACTGGATGCTTCCTGCCATCATCAATGATTTTAAAATCCAGAGGATGAAAGCGCTGGAAACCGCAGACGGATTGGCAACAAATCTTTACGATACGTACATCAAAGGAAGAACGTGGGAACAGGAACTGAATGAAATGGATCAGTATGAAAAACTGACTAAAAAAGAGGTTATCGCCTTTGCCAATGAGTTTTTCAGAGATAATTATGTGATCGTTTATAAAGAAAAAGGAGTAAACGAAAAATTGATCCGCGTAGAAAATCCGGGAATTACTCCTGTGAAAATAAACCGTGAAGCCCAGTCTGAATTTTTACAGCAGATTCTGGAAGAAAAAACAGAAGATATTCAGCCTGAATTTGTGGACTATGAAAAGGAAATTCAGAAAGATGTTATTAAAGGCAAGACCGTCAGTTTTGTTAAAAATAAATACAACGATATTGCGCAGGTTCATTTTATTTTTCCGTTCGGAAGTGATCATGACCGCGACCTTGCCATTTCGACACAGGTTCTTCAGTATCTGGGAACTGAAAAATTCTCTCCGGAAGATCTGAAAAAAGAATTCTTCAAAATCGGCGTTACCAATGATTTTAAAACCACCAACGATCAGCTGATTATTTCGCTGAACGGTCTGGAAGAAAACATTGAAAAAGGAATAGATCTTCTGCAGCATTGGCTGTATGAAGTAAAACCGGATCAGGAAATTTACAGGCAGTTTACAGAAACTATTCTGGAAAACCGTGCTGCGATGAAGAAGGATAAAGGCAGAATTATGACGGCTCTTACAAATTATACCAAATTGGGATCTTTTTCACGGTTTACGGATGTTATTTCTAAAGAAGAGCTGGAAAGCAGCAATGTGGAGGTTTTTACAGACCGGATGAAGAAGCTTTTCAAATATCCGTATCAGATATTTTTCTACGGAAGAAATTTTAAAAATTTCACTTCATACATCGGAAAATATACTGAAAATGAAATTTTTGCAATTCCGGAGCCTAAAAATTATCCGGAACCGGAAACCGATGGAAATGTATATTTTACAGATTACGACATGGTTCAGATGGAAATGAGTAAGGTAGGAAGAGGTCGAAACGTAAACACAGAAAATTTTGGTAAAATCAATGTTTTTAATGAATATTTCGGACGTGGTTTGTCATCCATTGTTTTTCAGGAAATCCGCGAAAGCAAAAGTTTAGCGTATTCTGCATACGTTTCTTACGCTGCCAATTCAGAGCTGGATCATCCGGATTACATTACCACCTACATCGGAACGCAGCCGGACAAATTACAGATTGCTGTAGATACGATGACTGAACTGATGACCGAGCTTCCTGAAGTGAAGGTACAGTTTGAAAATGCAAAAAATTCTGCTTTGAAACAGATTGCTTCGCAACGGATAACGAGAACGAATATTTTCTTCAATACGTTAAGATTAAGAAAACTGAATATTCATCATGATTTCAGGAAAGATATCTATCAGCAGATTGAAAGCCTGAAATTTGAAGATCTGAAAGATTTTTACGACCATTACATAAAATCCGTTCACTTCAACACCGCCATTATCGGGAAAAAAGAAAACCTGAACAGGGAAGCGGTTGATAAGATGGGAACCTTCAGTGAAGTGAGTTTAAAAGATATTTTCGGACATTAAAAAAGAGGCTTGAAAAAAGCCTCTTTCCGTTTTAGGTCATTGCACAATCTCCGTCTCCATCCTGAAAATCCGGATTAAAATCTTTCGGCAGATTAGCAAGTAAATTTTTATGGAACATATACCTTCTTTCAAAATCTTTCTGATAAATTTTCTGAAACTGCTTTGAAGAAGCGATATTTTCATTAAGTTCAATATGATAATTCGTTAGAACCTTCACTTTATTTTTCACAATGAAATCATTCAGAAATACAACAAATTTCTTTAATTCTGTTTTTGAAAATAAATATAAAACTTTAAGCGTTCCATCTCTTAGAAGCAGAAGCGAACAGGTTTCCAGATTGTTATTTTCATCATAGATTTTTATCCAAAAATATCTGAACTGTTTTGAGTAAGCTGAAAAAAGATAATCTTTTTCTGTGTTTTCGCTTTTCAGAACCCATGGATTTTCAATAAACCAGTTGATCTCACCAGATGTTCTGTTGCTTTTAAACGCCGACAAAAATGCTGAACTTTCCGCATCAATTTTATCTGAAATTTCAAACTTAAAATCAGGCTTTTGGGTGAAAATTTTTCTAAACGACAATAGCGTATTGATAAAACTATCCGCAATTTTAAAAATCGGCTGAAAAGATTTTAAACCAGACTTTTTTGAAGGAATGATCGTTGCAAAATCTGCTTTGAAATAATATCTCTTTCCTCTTTTAGGCTGAATGTACCGGAAAAGTCCAATTTTATTATACAGACTTTCTGCTTCTTTTGTAAATTCTGTAATGGCAATATTTCCGTCGTATTCTTCAAAGGCTGTATTTAATAAAGTTTGTGCAATTTTCTTTCCGCGAAACTCATTGCTGATGAAAAGGGTACTGAGCCATGCATACTTAAAAGGTTTTCCATCGATGATAAAATGATCGGGAAAACAGCCTAAATAACCTGCCAACTGATCGTTATGAAACGCGAGAATCAATAAAATATCTTCGTCATTAGCTTTTGGATTTCTAATGTGTGAAATAGCGCGATGTTTTGTAATAGGCAGAAAATCATACTTTTTATAATCGCCGGATGATATGAATTCTTCAAGTTTTTTTCGGTTTAAAGTTTTCAGATTAATCATCTTCTTGCAATTTTATTTTTGTTAAAAATCTTCTTCAGTTTAAAGTAGGACATTTCTTTTTTTAAAGTAATTTCAGCCTTTTCGCCTGTTTCAAAAGGAATTCTCTGAAAATTTTGAGGAACACTGTCGAGCTTAATTCCTGCGGTTCCAAAGCTGCAGAAGATTTCAGGATTTGTAAATAACTGATCAAAAAAAGCTTTTTCTACTCCAAAATCAGTAAATGGAAAAGCAAAACTTTCATATAAAAAATCATTCTGCTTCAGATAGTCAAAAGTTCGGATACAGGGTTCAAGTTGCTGATTAATAGTTAATTCATTGTATAAAGGATGATCCCAACTGTGAGAGGAGATTCCGAATCCTTTCTCCGTAACACTTTTTAACTGATCCAAAGTCATGTAGGGTTTCTGCTGATTTAAAAATGAATTGAAATCAATTTCCAGAATTTCTGCAAGCTGGTCTAAAAGATTTTGTTGTAAATAGCTGATTTTTAAAATTTCAGAAATAGTATTTTCTTTTGTTTTAAGAATGCTGAAAATGTGAGGGTTTATATCTTTTTTTTTCTCGATTTTATCAACTAAAAGACTTGCTTTACAGCGAAACATCAGGTTTTTATTGTCAATAAATTCAGGATTGATAAAGTTAACCGCATAAATTCCTTTTCTTTCCAAAACAGGCATTACAACGTCATAAAACTCACGCAATCCATCATCAAAAGTCAGTAAAGCAATCTTCTTTTTCGGTTTAAAATTTCCTTTGATAAAATCTTTGAATTCCTGCCAGTTGACAAACTGAAAATATTTCAGAAAATAATCTAAATCCTGCTCGAACTGTTTTACATTTTTATATTGAATGATATTTTGAAGATGAGGCAGATTTTCATCGGAAACACAGTGGTAAACGGGTAAAAAGTAAGAGAGAGGAAATGATTTTTCGACATTCCCATTTTCAAATTCTGACAAAAAATTAATGATTTTTCTTTTCATTGATCTGTCAAAAATAAAAAGAATCTATTTAAATCCGTTGAAAAATTTAAATAGACTCTTTTAAATATGTTTTAAAAATTATTTTACAATCTTCATCTCATCAATCAGCCATTTGGAATCTGCAAATTTATCGATGATGAAAAGAATATACTTCGTATCCACCATGATATTTCTGCTGAAACGAGGGTCATAATTAATGTCGCTCATTGTTCCTTCCCATTGTCTGTCGAAATTCAGTCCTACCAGATTTCCGTTGGCATCAAGAGCCGGACTTCCGGAGTTTCCTCCAGTTGTGTGGTTGGTTGCTGTAAATCCTACAGGAACATCGCCGGTTTTATCTTTGTACACTCCGAAATCTTTCTTGCTGTAAAGATCAATCAGCTTTTTCGGAACATCAAATTCATAATCTCCCGGAACATATTTTTCCATTACACCCGCCAAATGCGTCTGATAATTGTAAGAAACGGCATCTCTCGGAGAAGAACCTTTCACTTTTCCGTACGTTACACGAAGCGTAGAGTTCGCATCCGGAAAGAATTTTCTGTCTTTATCCGTTGCCATTTGCTGTGCCATATAAGTCTTCTGTAAAGCGTCAATTTTCGTCTGCATCGACGTGAACTGAGGATCCGCTTTTGTGATGTAGGTATCTCTCATGGATAAATAAGTCAGATAAACAGGATCTTTTTTCAATGTCTTGATCAGTTTATCCTGATTGGAGAATGCTTTTTCGATATCTTTACTAAGAAAAGCTCCGTTTACTTCAGTTCTTCCTGTGATGATGGAGTTTTTAGAGTCATCTTCAATCGTCTGAAGATTTTGCGCTTCATTTTTATATTTTTCAAATCCTGCAGGTAAAAATTCCGGAGCCGTTTTATTGGCATAAAGAGCCAGTAATTTTGCCGTAACTTTTGCATCAAGTTCTGCATTGTAATCTTTGTAGAAAGAAGTCAGCCTGTTTTTAAAGGAAGTGGTTCCTTTTTCGTCCATTCTTCCGGCTTCAACCGCAGTAACGTAGTTGTAGAAAAGATTGGCAAGCATTAATGTTTCTGCATTTCTGATGGTTTCAGAATAATATGCGTTGTTTAATGCATAAGGAGCCTGATCGTTGTAAAGTTTGTTCAGTTGATCTAAAGTCGTTTTTATATCTTTGTTTTTAGCGATCAGAGAGTTTTCATACTGTACTTTTTTCTCTACCGCGTTAGATTTTTTCAGACCTTCTACTTCGCCGATCCATTTTTTCCAGTAATTGGCTACCGAAGCGTATTTTGAAGCATACTGAATTCTTGTGGCATCATCGGTACGCATTTTTTCGTCCAGCGTTTTCAAAGCAACATCTCTCACTGCAATTCTCGCAGGATCGGTGTCTTTCATGATCTTTTCAACCGCAATCGCAGGAAGATATTCTGTGGTTCTTCCCGGGAATCCGAATACAAAAGTGAAATCATTCTCATTTTTATCTTTAATGGAAACCGGAAGATAATGTTTCGGAACGTAAGGAACATTGTCTTTAGAATATTCCGCTGGTTTATTGTTTTTATCAGCATAGATTCTGAACATGGAGAAATCTCCTGTATGTCTTGGCCAAACCCAGTTGTCTGTATCTGAACCGAATTTTCCGATGCTTTGAGGCGGCGCTCCTACCAAACGAATATCTTTGAATGTTTCGATAGTGAAAGCATAGAATTTATTTCCGTAATACATGGATCTTACAGAAATCGACTGATAAGGTTCTGTTTTCTGAGAGTTTTTGTAAATCTCAATATTTTTGGCAATCTGTTTAGAAAGTTCAGGTTCCTGAAGTTTATCCGTACCTTCTAAAATCTGAGAAGTTACTTCTTTGATATCAACAATAAAGTCTACCGTTACTCCCGGATTCGGAAGTTCTCCCTGAGGATTTTTTGCCCAGAAACCATTTGATAAAAGGTCATTCTGTACCGTAGAGTGAGACTGAATCTGTCCGTAACCGCAGTGGTGATTGGTAAGCAATAACCCTTTTGGCGAGATAATTTCCGCGGTACAGCCTCCGTTGAATTGTACTACCGCATCTTTTATGCTTGCTTTTTGCGGATTGAAAATGTCTTTTGCAGAGATTTTCATTCCCAAATCTTTCATTTCCTTTTCATTAAGCTCCGTTGGAATCCACATTCCGCCGTATTGCTGTGCAAACGTCATTACAGCCGGCAAAAGAAATACAGATAGAAGTATCTTTTTTGTCATAATCAAAATTTTGCCCCAATTTACAAAGAAAAAGGGAGATTTGGGTTAAAATTGGCTGATAGTTGATTGTTTTTTTAGAGGCTGTTCAAATTTAATATTTTATGATTCTTTTATTTTCAAAAACAAAATTTTAATTCAGCATAACGATTATTCTAGAAAAGTAAAAACAAATAAAATTTTTGTATCAGGATTGATCATAAGGTTTAATCTTTAATCAGTTCGATCTATTAACCATCAACAAGAAACCATCAGGCGGCTTAATTTTTGCTGCTGAAAAAGCATTCACGCTAAATCATTTATTATGAAAAATTCAATTCAGATTCTGGGAATCGTTCTTGTATCGCTTGTGGTTTCCTGTACGCAAAAAGACAAAAATCCTGAAGTGGAGATGAACCCTAAAACAGATCCGATGGCGATTCAGGCTCCGGTGGACAGTACCAAAACAGATTCTGTTTCGGGATCTGATAATTCAGAAAATTCTTTGGACTGGGACGGAACGTATGAAGCCACAGTTCCATGTGCTGACTGCCCCGGAATTAAAACCATCCTTGTTTTAAGTAAAGACAAAGCTTTTAAAATTACAGAAGAATATCTGGAAAGAAATTCTAAAAATGAAGATACAGGAACTTTTGAATGGGATTCTTCCGGAAGCATTATTACCTTAAACGGAAAAATTTCAAAATACAAATATAAAGTCGGGGAAAATACACTTACACAGCTTGATATCGAAGGAAAACCGATTGATGGTCCCAATAAAACCCTGTATATTTTTAAAAAGAAATAATAGTGCAACCTCCAAAATCCCTCATCTTAAGAGATTTTTTATTGACATCGGTGATATTAAAACTGATAGGCAATTATTTTATCATCTTCCATTAGGCTTTTCATTAAAATTTCATGATTGGTATTATTTCCTGTAACCACCCATGTTGTCGATAAATTTCCCTGTGTGTACTGCTGTTTTGCGAGGATGAATTTCAGATTGTTTTTCTTAAAAAGTTCTTCACAGTGTTGAATATCATGATAATTGACGACTGCAATTTTATACTCCCGGATTTTATGATGCCTGTCTATAAATTTTTCAAAATAGGTTAAGTAGTTTAAAACCAATAAAATAAGTAGCGTTCCGAGGAGAGAAAGATAAACATATCCGGATCCGACTGCCATTCCGATGGAAGCGGTTGCAAAAATGGTTGTGGCAGTGGTAATTCCGTCGATTTTATTATCCCCTTTAAAAATAACTCCTGCTCCTAAAAAGCCGATTCCGGTAATGATATTGGCAGCAAGACGATCCGGATTGGCAACTCCGATTTTAATGGAAAGTATTGTAAACAGGCAGGATCCGAAACAGACCAGAATAAAAGTACGCAAACCTGCCGATTTATTTCTGTATTCCCGCTCCGTTCCGATGAAAATGCCGAGAAGAACGGAGATAAAAATCAGCAGAAGCTCATTCTGGATGACGTAATGATCTTTTAAAAATTCCATTTTGAAGATTTTACTAAATAAAATTACAATAATTCTTTTGATAAAAATCCAAATGAGGTATATTGTATCGTAAAATACTAAACCATTGAATGAAAGTCTGAAAAAGTCGATTGAAAACTTATATTCTGTTTTTTCAAAATATGAAATCCGGTCTTTTATAGAGGGATGCCCCTGTTGCGTTTCGGATCGTGACAAAGAGAAAATTCATAGTAAGGAACTCAGAGAACTCGAAGAAGAGGATCTTTCCCGATATGCTTTCAAAGCAATGACAACGTGGGGAAATGTGGATGATTTTAAACATTTCCTGCCGAGAATACTGGAACTTTGTATCGATCATGATCTGGGAATCCATCCGTTTGGTATTTTCGGAAAACTGAAGTACGGAAAATGGGAAATCTGGAATGATGTTGAAAAAGAAGCGGTTATCACTTTTCTTTTGGAATGGTGGAAGTATTTCTTAGAAAACAGGACTTTTTTTGATAATGATCTGTTTTTCGAAGTCTATAATATGGCTGGTGAAATTGAAAAATTATTAGACTACTGGAAAGTAGATATTGCCCAAAACAGCTTTATGATTTATGTGGATTTTATCCGGTATTATTATCAGGATTTTGTCAACGAAAACCTGAAAAATAAAAGTTTGAATGAATCGGATCATAAAAAATTTCTGAAATGGATCAAAGAAAATGCGAAAAGTCTTGAAGAAGGTTTTTATTATTTCGAAAAGAGGAATGAAAGTTTTGCAAGGGAAATTTCGGATGCTCTGTATATTTTGGAACATAGCTAAAAAAAGACTGCCTTTGAAAGACAGTCTTTGGTAATAGTATTCAGATCAGTTTAATTTTTAATGAATTTCTGAACGAATGTTTTATCTTTTGTGGATAATTTAATGATGTAGTTTCCTTTGGCAAGTTCAGAAACATTCATTGAATTTCCTTTTACCGATGCTGAACTTAATATTCTTCCTGAAGCGTCGTAAATTTCAGCTTTTACAATTTCATTTTTAGACTGAATGTTTAAAACTTCTTTTACAGGATTCGGATAGATCGAAACTTCATTGTTTTTTGATGCCATTTCGGACGTCGACAATACGTTTTGAACAGTTGTTGTGTAAGTATTGGTTACAATCGGAGCATTATAATCAAAATAAATTTTTGCAGTATTACTGAAGCTGTCTCCAATATTTAATGTGGATTTTGTTTTAATTTTAAATGAAACATATCCGCCATTATTTCCTGCCGCGTAAGGAAGCTGAATATTTTCGAAAATAAATTCTACGGTATTCGGATTGATAGTTCGGGTTATAAAGTTATGACTGCTGTTTAACGGAATTAGTGTGGACAGATCAAATTTCGAGGTATCAATCTCATCTTTTACGACAATGTTTTGCGCATTTGCAGTTCCGGTATTCTCAAATCTGATCACATAATGAACATAGTCGCCCACTTTTGCTTGTGTAATGGAAGTTCCTTCCAGACACGTTTTATCATTCGGATCGAAAGAATTGACAACAGTCTGATTTAACGTAAATGTATTATCCAGAGGAGTTTCGTCCGTTGCTCCATTAATTTGAGTGGTATAATTAAGAACCGCGCCACCATTTAACGGAGGAGTTTGCGTAGGAGTATTTAAAGCAAAAGTAATTGTAATTTCTCTGGTTTCAAAAGGATTCAGGTTGCTGAAATTCCAGTTTAATAGTCCGGTTGACTGAGAATTTACTGTGACAGATGAGCTTGAGAAATCCATCAGATTATCATTATAATTGAAAGATAAAGTTCCGGATTGTGTTCCGGTTCCTTTATTTTTATAAACGATTTTGTATTTTGCACTGAAGCCTGGTCTTGCCGCATTAATCGGAATAATTACTGCTTCAAGATCATTGTGTACTCCATTGGCTGAAAGGCAGAAGTTTTGTATTAATGGACTCGTTTGCGTTGGAAAATTTGCTGTTAAGCTTGTGGGTGAAATATTGAAATAAGAAGGGTTTTCAATAACCGGAGTTATTGTGTGAGAACCAGCACCTACAGCAATTGAATGATTTCCTGATGCATTCGCAATTAAACTTCCCGAAACCGTTCCGTTGGTAATATTGAATTTCTGAAAAGCTTTATTACTGTCATTAACATCACAACCGTTATTGTTACCATCATATTTTGTATTTCCCTGAATGGTATAATTTACTCCACCCGGTGTAAAAGAACAGTAAGAGTTTATCACGCAGGAACTTCCAGATGGTAATAAAGCGCTTACATTCGATATTTCTGAATCATCGGCACAAATGTAAACAAGATTAGGAGTGTTGGAAAAAGTTGAATTATTATTTGGGGTAAAATTGTTGATACCATTCTTTATAAACAATGATTGAAGATAGGGATTTGAATCGCATAAAAAAGTCGCCAGATTTGGATTTTGGGAAAAATCAATGCTTGTAAACTTATTAGTCGTACATCTAATCCCTAAAAGTTGTGGAAAAGAGCTGAAATCCTGCGTTGTAAATTTATTATTAAAAATATTTAAATATTGTAAATTAGGTGTTTGGTTTACAGGAAGTGACTGAAGATTATTCACTGCCAGATTTAATGAATTTAGATTAATATTATTATTTAAATAAATATTATTAAGTTGTGATAACTGAATATCAGCACTATATAAATTTGTTAACCCGGAAAGATTAATAGAAGGAAGGTTTGCCATGAAAATATCAAGATCGTATAATTGGCTGCAACCTTGGATATTAACTGATGAAAGTGCATAACATTGGGAGATGTCAAGTTTATATAAGTAGACGTTATCACTAATATCAAGAGATGTTAGAAGAAGAAAGTTATTAATCCTAAGACTCTCAAGTTTGGTAAAACTTTTAATACCTTCCATTGAAACGATATTATCAAAATAATAAGAGGAATTAGGGATTATCATTTTATCAAAATTTAACGACTTTATTTTTGCAGCTTCGGTCACCTGAATTTCTCCATCATGATTAGTATCAATAACTGTAGGAAAATCGTTGATATTCAATGCGAAAGATGTAGAGTTAGTGAGTAAAATATTTTTGAAATTCGCATCCGGAATATTCAAAATCTGTGCCTGAAAAACAGCACATAAAACGATACAAATGATTAAATAGATTTTTCTCATGTATTATTAGTTATTAGTTTATTTTTTTAATTAAAAGCAAAAATAAACCATTGAAAATTAATCTCAATGGTTTATTATGTTAAATATTTTTATAATTTTTACTGTTTTTCTACCAAATCCAGAAACTGCTGTTCATCCAGAATCTCAATTGTTCCGATGTCCTGTGCTTTTTTCAGTTTGCTTCCGGCTTTTTCGCCCACCACAAGGAAATTCAGGTTTTTGGATACTGCCGAAATATTTTTTCCGCCGTGTTTTTCCACCATTTCTTCTGCTGCTTCTCTTGTAAATAATGATAATTTCCCAGTAAAAAGGAATGTTTTTCCTTCCAGAACATTCGACAGGACTTCGTTCGTACTTTCGCCTTTTTCAAGCTGTACTCCGTAAGATCTTAACCTTTCGATCATCAAAATATTTTCGGAATTTGCAAAAAACTCCACGATGCTTACCGCGATTTTGGTTCCGATATCTTCCACTTGGCAAAGCTCTTCCACCGTTGCATTTTTCAGATCTTCGATGGTCGGGAAATTTTTAACCAGTTTTTTTGCAACTGTTTCTCCGACGTGTTTTATCCCGATTCCGTACAGAACTTTTTCAAACGGAATTTCTTTGGATTTTTCGATTCCTGAAATGATGTTCTGTGCCGATTTTTCTGCCATTCTTTCCAACGGAAGAAGCTGTTCTTTTGTTAAAACATAGAAATCTGCCGGATTTTCAATCAGTTGTTCCCTGTAAAGCTGCTCAATAGTCTCACTTCCCAGATTATCAATATTTAAAGCCTTTCTCGAAACATAATGGATCATTCTTCCCACAACCTGTGGCGGACAGTGAAGATCATTCGGACAGAAATGAATTGCCTGATCTTCAATTTTTACAAGTTCAGTTCCGCATTCCGGACAATTTTTGATGTATTCAATTTCCTTGCTTTCTTCCGTTCTTTTTTCGGTATTGACGCCGACAATTTTCGGGATAATTTCACCGCCTTTTTCTACATAAACGAAATCATTTTCATGAAGATCCAGCTTTTTAATAATATCTTCATTGTGAAGCGAGGCTCTCTTTACGATCGTTCCGGCTAATAACACAGGTTTCAGATTCGCAACCGGAGTGATGGCTCCTGTTCTTCCGACCTGATAGGAAACACTTTGCAGTTCGGTTTCCACTTTTTCAGCCTTAAATTTATAAGCCATTGCCCAACGTGGAGATTTTGCGGTATATCCAAGCTGTCTCTGCTGTTTTAAAGAGTTGACTTTTAAAACGATACCATCAATTTCAAACGGTAAATTATGACGCTCTACATCCCAGAAATTAATAAATTCTTTAACCTCATCCAAAGAGGTACACAATTTTGCCTGCTGAGAAGTTTTGAAACCCCAGCTTTGCGCTTTCTGAAGCAGTTCCCAATGCGATGCTGCAGGAATATCTTCTGAAATAAACTGATACAGAACCGATGAAAGCCCACGTTTTCTCACTTCGCCGCTGTCCTGCATTTTCAGACTTCCGCTTGCGGTATTTCTGGGATTCATGAACGGATCCAGACCTTCTTCCTCACGCTGTTTGTTGATTTTATCGAAATTTTTTCGGGTTAAATAAATTTCACCGCGCATAAAGAAATGTTCAGGGAAATCACCTTTCAGTTTCAGAGGAATATCCGAAATGGTACGAACGTTTGCCGTTATTTCATCACCCTGAAAACCATCGCCGCGAGTTACTGCCTGAACCAGTTTTCCGTTTTCATACAAAATGGAGATTGAAGCACCGTCATATTTCAGTTCGGCAACAAATTCCACCGGTTCGTCAATCGTTTTAATAATTCTTTTTTCCCAGTCTTCAAGATCATCAAAATCATAGGAATTATCCAGAGAATACATTCTGAATTTATGCTGAACCGTGGGGAAAACTTTGGTAATTCCTCCGCCGACACGAACGGTAGGAGAGTTTTCATCGAAAAATTCGGGATATCGGGCTTCCAGATCACGAAGCTCTTCCAGCAGCATATCAAAATCATAATCCGAAATCGTCGGAGTATCAAGGAGATAATAATTTTCGTTATGCTGATGAAGCTCTTTTCGCAGATCTTCTATTTTTTGTTGTATGTTTTCGGACATCGGGTTTTTATCTTTTCAGCAAAAATAAATAAAAGAAATTCCAATTTAAAAAATAAGGGAATTAAATATTCTGCGAAAATTAAAAAGTTGTAACATATTTCAACCCACTGATTATCCACCAGATAAAATCGGGGTTAAAATTCAGGTAACATAAGGTTCCCATATAATTTAAAAAATGTTAAAACTCCCTTAAACAGAGGATCCTGAAAGTCAAAATACATTTGCAAAGCTAATTTGTAAATATGAAAAAAGTAAAGATTGTATTGGGGTTATTGTTTCTGAGTTTCGGAACTCTTGCGTATGCGCAGACCACTCAGGCTTCCATTGTAGGAAAAGTTACCGGAACCGGAAAAGCTCCGCAGGAAAAGGTAAAAGTAACCATTGTAAATGAATCGACAGGGTTTAAAACGGAAACGGAAACCAATTCGAAAGGGGAATATATTTTCAAAGAAATTCCTTTGGGCGGACCTTATACGGTATTCGTAAATGATGAAAAAAGGGAAGGATACAATGTGAATTTTGGAGATCAGGTAACGGTAAACGTAGATCTGGGAAGCGAGAAAAGCATTGAAGAAGTTGTTGTTACCGGAAATTTAAAAAACAAAATCGGGAATTTAGGTGCGGCAACAGCCATCACAACCAAAAACATCGGAATTTTGCCTGTAAACGGAAGAAACTTCAACAACCTTGCTGAACTTTCACCTTTGAGCGGTAAAAACGGAAGTATTTCCGGACAGTTGGGCTCTTCCACGAATTTTACCATCGACGGAATGACAGCGAAAAATCCTACATCTGCAGGTTCTACGACAAGCAGAAGCAATGCTCCGTTTTCTATTTCCATCGAAGCGGTTCGTGAATTTAAAGTAACCACCAATCAATATGATGTCACATTAGGAAGAAGCGGAGGCGGAACCGTGAGTGCGGTTACAAAATCCGGAACGAATACATTCTCTGGAAGTGCATGGGAATATTTAAGAACAAATTGGCTTTCGAGCAAATATGACATCAGAGGAAATAAAATCAACAACGATTTTTCCACTTCCCAGTTTGGGTTCTCTTTAGGCGGACCGATCATTAAGAACAAACTGCATTTCTTCGTTGCATGGGATCATCAGTTGGATTCTAGACCGTTGCAGATTGCCGATATCAAATCTCATGACGACGAATTGAGATTAAATACCACAACGGCTACTTTAAATAAGTTCCTTGATATTGCAAGAGCCAAATATGGGGTTGGAAATACACCGCAGTTCGGAAGTTTTGATAAAGTGAGAAATTCTGATGCCGGATTTTTGCGTTTAGACTGGCAGATTAACGATAAAAACTTATTAACTCTAAGAAATAACTTCACCTACGATCTGAACAAAAACGGTTTAGGAGACAACACAGCGATCAATGCATTTGAATCCTATGGAAATGATAAAAATCTGGATAACAGCTTATTATTGACTTTAAGATCCAACTTAAAACCGAATATGACGAATGAACTGAAGGCGCAGTATCTTTACACGTTTCAGGACAGTTATCAGAACGATCAGCTTGGTCATCCCGTTCCGAGAGCCATTGTCGAAAATATCGTAACCAGCATCGATGGAAAAGACAAGGCGACCAATATTCAGATCGGAGGACACCGTTTTGCGCAGGAGAGTTTCAGGAATAATGTTTTCCAGATCGTAGACAATTTATACTACAATACGGATAAAATTAAATATACATTCGGAGCAGATTTAATGTATACGATGGCAAAATCTGTGTATGGAAGTGAAGTGAATGGAAGGTTCCACTTCAGGGAAAATCCTACTGTGAACGGTGGAGATAATTTATTTAATTTTAATAATCTTGTTGCGTACAGATTTTACAGAGAAGTTCCTTTGATGGAAGATCCTTCCGTGAAATCCAATATCTATAACTTGGGAGTTTACGGACAGATTCAGACAAAAATTGCAAAAGGTCTGGATTTAATGGCGGGTTTAAGATTAGATTACGGAGGCTATCCGAAAGCAGGCTTTAACCAGAAATTGTATGATGAAATGGGAATCCGGACAGATAATCAGATCAAATCATTCATCATTCAGCCAAGATTCCAGTTCGATTGGAATATTAATGAAGGAAATAAAGACTTCCTGAAATTCGGAGCCGGAATTTTCTCTTCAGACATCAACAATTATATGATTATCAATAATCTGGTGTTTGACGGAAGACATTTGGCAACAGTGGATGTGACTGGCAAAGATGTTCCTATTCCGAACTTTAATAGCTATAGAAATGATTATAGCACTGTTCCTACACTTGCTCAGAATCAGATTCCTACCATTAACTATACAGGAAAAGATGCAAAAATTCCGGTGGTTTATAAAGCCAATGTTTCTTACACGCATTTCTTCAACGAGAGATTCAGAGCGGGAGTTGCGGGTTACATGACGTTGGGAAGAAACAACTATTTCTATTACGACAGAAATATGGTGACAAATCCTTATTTTACGCTGGATAATGAAGGAGGAAGAGGCGTTTTTGTTCCTGCAGCAACGATCACAGCCAACGGAACGCTGAACTGGAAAGATGGAAGAATCAACAAAAATTTCGGAAGAGTTCTGGAATTGGTGAGTGATGGAAAAGTCAATCAGTTTTCATTCGTTTTAGACACAAGTTACCGTTACTGGAAAGACGGAGAAATTACAGCAAGTTACACCTGGGCAGACATCAAAGACAATACTTCGTATAACGGAAACGTAGCCAATTCTGCAACACTGTCTACCATGGTTTCAGGAGATCCGAGAAACTTAAGAATGTCGTATTCGGACAACCAGTTCAGAAACAAAGTCGTGATTTATGGTAATTCACCAACGATTGCAGGATTTACTTTGGGAATCAGGTATGCCGGAATCGGCGGAACCCGTTTCTCTGTAACGGCAGGAGGAAATGTAAACGGAGATTTCGTAGACACGAACGATTTAGCTTACATTTTTCCGAATCTTACACAGACTTTAATTGATAATCCTGAAGTGGGACAGGCTTTGAAGAACTACATTACAGATTACAACAACAAAGTTGCAGAAAGAAACGGCGGAAAGAACGGTTTCTACGGAGTTTGGGACGTTCGTGTAGCAAAGAAAATCAAATTTGAAAAAATCGGAGCCTTTGAGCTTTCAGTGGATATTTTCAACGTTGCCAATTTGCTTAACAAAGAATGGGGCGTTAACAAATCTTACGGAAATACGGCGCTGTACAGAATTACAGGATTTGATCAGGCAACAAAACAGTTTAAGTACAGCCTGAATACAAGCGGACTGGAGCCACTTTCAGGAAATCCTTACCAAATCCAGATCGGAGCGAAATATTCTTTTTAATTTAAAAATAGAATGTTTAAACTAGTTTTAAATTCAACCGCAAAAGAGACAAAAGACTTTGTTGGATTTATTTAAAGTATTTCAAAAGTCTGCAAGAGAAAAATCTTTGATTTTTTTAACTTATGTGCTCTTTTTTTACATTTAAGTACTCAACTTAAATAACTAAAGTGTTACAATCTTTTGCGGTAAAAAAGTTTAGACAAGTTTAATGTAAAAAATGTAAATGGTCAATTTTGCTTTGCAAGTCAATTGTTAATATTAAATGATTGAGAATTGACAGCGAAGGACGCACGATTGACTATTCACTTAAATAAATTTATATACCTTTATCTGAAAGTTGAAAGACTTTCGAATACTATTCAAATTATATTATGAAAAATTTTATCTTAGGGTTCGCAGTTTTAAGCACAGTAGTAATGAAGGCACAAACCCAGATCGTAGCACACAGAGGATATTGGCAGACGCAGCCGCCCACGACAGAGAATTCTCTGAAATCGTTGGAAAATGCACAGAATTTAAAGATTTACGGATCTGAATTCGATGTGAGAATGACGAAAGACGGAGTTTTGGTGGTAAACCACGACGAACATCACGCTAAAATGGAAATTTCCGAAACCGATTTTAAAGAACTGGAAAAAGTAAAATTATCCAACGGTGAAGATTTTCCCACCCTGAAAGACTATTTAAAACAGGGAAAAAAAGATAAGTCATTAAAACTTGTGGTTGAAATAAAGCCTGACAAAACGAAGGAAAAAGAGGATGAACTGACGGCAAAAACCATCAAAATGATCAAGGATATGAAGCTTGGAGCGCAATGCGATTTCATTTCTTTCAGCTTAAATATCTGTAAGGAAATTAAAAGACTGGAACCCACTTTTAAAGTTCAGTATTTGAAAGGAGAGCTTTCTCCGCAGCAGATCAAGGACGAAGGTTTGGATGGGATCGATTACCATTACAGCATTTTCCAGAAAAATCCTACATGGATTGCAGATTCAAAAGCTTTGGGATTGATCACCAATGCATGGACGGTAAATGACGTTGCCATTGCCAATGAATTAAAAAAGCAGGGAATCGGTTTCATCACTACCAATATTCCGGATCAGCTTAAAAAATAAGATCATGTCATCTTTATACAGAAAGTCTGTCTCTTTTGAGGCGGACTTTTTTGTTTTAAAAACTTCTTTTAAAATTCAGACAACTTTGTGGTATCCCTTAATTACTCAGGAAAAGACAATAAAATTAGGGAAATAAATCAGCTTTAAAATATTAAAAATTATTCATTCTTTTAACCTGTTGTTAACCAGTTGACTGTGCAATGTTATTAAGGTTTAATTAATATGGCGTTTAATAATTCTTTAATAAATGTTAAAATAGTATTAAAATCTTACTCGTAATATCGTTTTAGTTTTGCGCAAACAAAAAGGATATGCGTAAAGAGACACAAAAAGTACTCATTTTATCATTACTAGGACTTGTCAGTGTAAATCTGGCGGCTCAGCAAAAGGCTAAAAAAGATACCATTAAAAATATCGACGAAGTGGTGGTAACCGCTTTGGGGATTAAAAGACAGGACAAATCTTTAGGTTATGTTGCCGAAAAAGTAAATTCCGGCACTTTCGAAGAAACCCAGAACAACAACTGGGCTCAGTCTATGGAGGGAAAAGTTGCAGGACTGAAGGTTCAGACTGCCGGAGCGGGACCGCTTGCCAGTTCCAGAATTACTTTAAGAGGCGAAAAGTCGATGGTATTGGATAATAATTACGCATTGATTGTTGTAGACGGAATTCCTCTGGGAAATTCCACCACAGGAACCGGAACTCCGGCTTACGGAGCGGGTTCCGGAGGGGATGTTCCGATTGATTTAGGAAACGGACTGAACAGCATCAATCCCGATGATATTGAATCAGTAACCGTTCTGAAAGGAGCTTCTGCAGCCGCTTTATACGGATCCCGTGCTGCGAACGGAGCTTTGATGATCACCACAAAATCAGGAAAAAGTAAAAACGGAAAAATTCAGGTAACCTTCAATTCCTATTCAAGTTATGATACGGTTCTGAAATGGCCGGATTGGCAGTACGAATACGGACAGGGAACTTTGGCTAAAAATACAGCAGGTCAATTTTATTATTCTTACGGCGCTTCTGCAGACGGCGTAAGTACGGGAGGAACAAGCAGTGCTTTCGGACCGAAATTCGCAGGACAGTATTATTTTCAGTATGATCCTACCGTTGGTGGACAGAGTAAGGAAAGACAGCTTTGGAGAGCTTATGAAGACAATATCAAAGGATTCTGGAGAACAGGTTCTACTTATTCTAACAGTCTTTCGGTGGAAAGTTCCAATGATAAAACCAATTTCAGAACATCGCTTACCTATCTTAATAACGAATGGATGATGCCGAATACAGGTTTCGACCGACTGAATTTTGCTTTGTCGTTCGCGCATCAGTTAACTAAAAAATTAAAAGTATCCACCAAATTTACTTTCAATAAAACTTCAAGTGACAATCTTCCGGCAACGGGATACAATAACCAGTCGATTTCCTATTTCATGATCTTCCAGAATCCGAATGTGGATCTTGCATGGTATCAACCCATCTGGAAACCGGGACAGGTTCAGATCGATCAGATTCACCCTTTCAGTACATTTATCGACAATCCTTACCTCATCGCTTATGAAATGCTGAACGGAGTGGATAAAAAAACGATTTTCGGAAACATTACGGCAGATTATCAGTTCAATAAAAATTTCAGCCTCATGTTGAGATCCGGACTGGAAGTGCTGAACGAAAAAAGAACAACAAAACGTCCGTGGAGTTCCGCCAATTATGCAAAAGGATTCTACAGAGAGCAGTACATTAAAAATCACGAATACAACAACGATGTTTTATTTTCGTACAAACAGAACTTTAATAAATTCAATATTTCTGCATCTGCCGGAGGAAGCATCCGTTACAATCAGTATGTGATGAATGATTATCAGGCGAACGGATTGAAAATTGCAGGAGAATACAACCTTACCAATGCGCTTGGAATTGATGTAAAATATCCGAGACCGGGAGACGAACAGGTAAACAGTGTCTATGGTTTGGTAACATTGGGATACGACAATAAATTCTTTGTGGATGTTACCGGAAGAAACGACTGGAGTTCCACACTTCCGAAATCCAACAGATCATTCTTTTATCCTTCCGTAAGTACCAGTTTCATCCTTTCAGAAATTTTTAAACTGAAAAGCGACCGTTTCAATTACTGGAAACTGAGAGCTTCGTGGGCAAAAGTAGGAATCGACGGTTCTCCTTATCAGTTGGATACCTATTACGATACCAGTTCAATCACAGGAAGTGTGGTGGCGAGAAATATCTTCAATAATCCTAATCTTAAGCCTGAAAAAAATGCCAACGTAGAAGCGGGAATGGATTTCAGCGTATTAAAAAACAGATTGAATTTTAATTTCACGCTGTATCAGAACATGAGTGAAAACCAGATTATTCCGGTTTCTCTTCCTTATGAAAGCGGTTATTCCCAAAGAATCATCAACGCAGGAAAAATCCGAAACAGAGGTATGGAATTATCTTTAAATACAACACCTTTTAAAACCAAAAGCTTCTCCTGGATGATCGGAGCCAACTGGTCTGCCAACGAAAACAGAGTACTTACCACGTCCGAAGGTTTCGACGGAATTATTTCAACCGTGGGAGGAGTGGTTTTTTATAAAGCCGTTGTAGGAGGTTCTTTAGGAGATATGTATGGTTTCAAACTGGTAAAAAACAGTCAGGGACAGGTTGTTTATGACAACGCAGGATTGCCTTTAAGACCTGCAGAAATAGAAAAAGTAGGAAATGCATTCCCGAAATGGAGAGCCGGTCTACAGAATGATTTTAAAATTAAAAATTTCACCGTAAGCTTCTCATTCGATGGTCAGTACGGTGGCGTTGCGTATTCGCAGTCGCATCACAAAATGTCGGAACAGGGAAAACTGAAATCTACACTTCCGGGAAGAGACAATCCGAACGGAATGATCGTAGGAGAAGGAGTTGTACAGAATCCGGACGGTTCTTACAGCCCGAATACAAAAGCGGTTACCGTATCTGCTTATTATGCAGAATACTACAGAAGAGCCAACGTGGAAACGAATACATTCAGCACAGATTTTATCAAACTGAGAGATGCAAGAATCGCCTATTCTTTCCCGAAAGAAACCATAAAATCTTTAGGACTGCAGGATCTTACCTTAGCTATTTTCGGAAAAAATCTATGGATGTGGACGAAGTTCCCGATGTTTGATCCTGAAGTAGCAACTTTAGATAACGCAACCATTACTCCCGGAGTGGAAATGGGGCAGCTTCCAACCGCCAGAACCGTTGGATTTCAGTTAAATCTTAAATTTTAAATCTTAAAAAAATGAAAAAATTATTCATCAACATAGCTTTGGTTGCTTCACTTTTTATTTTCAATTCTTGCGACAGAAATTTTGAAGAAATCAACACAGATACCAGTAAAATTCTCAATCCGTCTGTAGGAAGCCTTCTTGCTCCCATTCAGTACGAAATGGCAAACTACGGATACAGCAGAGCCAATGATTTCACTTTCGATATCATGCAGATCGGTCTGGATTTTCCGAATGAAGGAAATACGTACAGCAGATATTACATGACGGAAGGAAGCGGAAACGGTGTCTGGAATACCTCTTACAAATGGCTGAAGCAGGTGAATGACCTGAGAACTTTTGCCAAAAAAGAGCAGAACAACAATTATCTGGCAATTTCCATGGTTTTGAATGCGTGGATCTACTCCAATCTTACCGATGCTTTCGGAGATGTTCCTTTTTCTGAAGCGGTAAAAATCGATCAGGGAATCATCACCCCGAAATACGACAGCCAGAAAGAGATTTATGTTCAGCTTTTAAATGATCTTAAAACAGCAAACAGTTTATTCGATACCACCAAAACATTAACGGAAACGGATCTTTTCTATAATGCCAATAATAATGTGACGGGAATCGTTAACTGGAAGAAGTTCTGTAATTCTTTGTCATTAAGATTGTTAACGAGAATTCTGAAAAGGAACGGAGAAGTCAACGTTCATGAAAGAATTCAGGAAATTGTAAGCAATCCTGCCACATATCCGATTTTCCAGAACAATACAGACAGTGCTTTATTAACGATTTCAGGAATTTCACCTTACCTTCCGCCGATCGCAAGACCACAGGATTTTACAGCGTACCGTGCCGCAGGAGAATTTTTTGTGAATGCCATGAAAAACAATAATGATCCGAGAATGAGCATGTTCTTCACACAGGCAAAAGATCTGGCAACGAATGCAAACATCGGTTACAAAGGTGCTCCTTCAGGATATGCTTTGGGAAGTGCTTTCAATTATCAGCCTTCGAATTTCAACCAGAATCTTGCAAAAGCGCCGTTGAAAGATTTAATCATGACCTATTCTGAGGTTCAGTTTATCCTTGCAGAGCTTTCTTTCAAAGGAATTATTACAGGAAATACCCAGACCTATTATGAAAACGGGGTAAAATCGATCATTGAACAATGGGGAGCCACTGTTCCAGCCAATTATTTTACCAACGCTAATGTGTCTTACAACGGAACTTTTGAAAGAATTATGCTTCAGAAATACATTTCCTTATTCTTTGTAGACCATCAGCAATGGTACGAATACAGAAGAACAGGATTCCCGGTTTTACCGAACAACGGCGGGCTTCAGAACAATGGACAGATGCCGGTAAGATTTATGTATCCTACCCAGACCAAAGTAATGAACACGGCAAACTACAATGCAGCAGTTCAGGCAATGGGTGGAGACAATATTAATATTAAAATGTGGTGGAATAAACCATAAACTTATCCGTAGGATCGGGCTTTAGCCCGATTTTAGAGAAATAATTAGATTGGCTTTAGCCAAAACTTAAATGTAAATATCAATACAATGAACATAAAATTTTTAATGCCTTGTCTTTTAATTTCAGTAATGGCATTTTCACAGGCTTCTGTTTCGGGATATGTGTACGAAGACAGCAACAAAAATCAGAAGAGGGAAAACAAAGAAAAAGGAATCGAAGGAGTGGCGGTTTCCAACGGAGCTCAGGTTGTGTTAACCGATAAAAACGGAAGATACAGTCTTCCTGTTCAGGACGGACAGACCATTTTTGTCATCAAACCTTCCGGCTACATGACTCCTCTAAATGCAAACAATCTTCCTCAATATTATTATCAGTACAAGCCAAAAGGCTCTCCCACAGATTTTAAATACAAAGGTTCTGCACCTACAGGCGAGCTTCCGAAAGAAATTAATTTTGCCTTAAATAAACAGAATGAAAGCAAAAATTTTGATATTCTGGTTTTCGGAGATCCGCAGCCTTACACAGAAAAACAATTGGATTACTTTCGAAGAGCCATTGTAAATGAAGTAAAAAGCACGAAGAAAAATGCGGTTTTAGGAATCAGTCTTGGAGATTTGGTAGGAGATAATTTAAGCCTGCAAAAACCTTACGCAGACGTGATGAAAGAAATCGGGCTTCCTTGGTATAACGTGATGGGAAATCATGACATGAACTACGAAGCGAAAGAAGATATGCTTTCCGATGAGACTTTTGAATCCAATTTCGGACCTGCAAATTATTCCTTCAATTACGGAAATGTACATTTTATTATTTTGGATGATATTTTGTATCCCGATCCGCGCGATGGAAAAGGATATTGGGGAGGTTTCCGTGAAGATCAGATGCAGTTTATCGAAAACGATCTGAAACTGGTGGATAAAAATAAACTAATCGTTGTTTCTTTCCATATTCCTCTGGAGCATAAAAATGAAGACAACTTCAGAAACGCAGACCGCCAGAAATTATTTGATAACCTTGCTCCGTTTAAAAACGCTTTGTTGCTTTCGGCGCACACTCACGTTCAGCAGCAGCTTTTTTACGGGAAAAAAGCAGGATGGAACGGTTCAAAAGATCTTCATGAATACAATGTAGGAACAACCTGCGGCGATTGGTGGTCCGGAACTTCTGATGATTTGGGATTGCCTACTTCCACGATGAGAGACGGAACAGCAAAAGGATATTCTTTCATCAGTTTTAACGATAACGAATATAAAGTAAAATATAAAACTGCCGGAAAGCCGGAAGATTATCAGATCAATTTATATGTTCCGAAAGTAGTTCCTTTCCCTTCAAAAACTTCTGCTAAAGTTTTGGCAAACTTCTTCATAGGAAGCAAAAAAGACAAAGTAGAATACAGAATAGACGGCGAAAAATGGGAAGAAATGCAATATGACGAAACCGTAGATCCGAGTTTTGCAATGTCGGTTTTCAAGTGGGACACTACGCAGAATATTTTCCCCGGAAGAAGACCTTCCAATCCGGAATCTTCAAAACACATCTGGACCGGAGATTTCCCGAAAAAACTTTCTTTAGGAAAGCATAAAGTTGAGGTAAGAGCAACGGATATGTATGGAAACCAGTTCTCTGCCACAGAAGAATTTGACGTTCAGAACCAGATTATTATTCCTTAATTTTCATTTATTACTATACTTTCAAAGAAACCGGCTCTACTTTGGAGTCGGTTTTGCTTTAAACATAAGCGGTTATTTATAAATTAATCATAATACGGATTTTTAGCTCGGCTAATGTTTCGTAAATTTGCATCAACGAATAAAAAATTCTTTAAAAATGGATATAAACGGAAAAAATGCCATCGTTACAGGAGGCGGAAGAGGATTGGGAAAAGCTGTGGCTTTAGCTTTGGCAAGTGAAGGAGTAAATGTAGCCATCACGGGAAGAAATGAAGAAAACCTTAAAATGGTAGTCGATGAAATCCAGAAACTGGGAGTAAAATCGGCTTACGCAGTTTTCAGTATTGATAATGAAATCCATGTAAAAGCAGGAATCGATTCTATTGCCGAGCAATTGGGAGGTGTTGATATTTTAATTAACAACGCAGGGATCGGAGATTTCGGTTCTATCGAAGAAATGCCTTCCGAAACCTGGGAACAGGTGATTAAAACCAATCTTTTCGGGGTATATTATGCAGCAAAAGCGGTTTATCCTTTCATGAAAGAAAAAGGAGAGGGGGATATTGTTAACGTTGCATCTACGGCAGGTCTGAAGGGCGGACCAAATATGTCGGCTTATGCAGCATCCAAAGCAGCGGTGGTTTCCCTGTCTCAATCAATGATGGCAGAATGGAGAAAACAGAATATTCGTGTTATTACTTTAACGCCGAGTACGATTGCTTCAGATATGTCGATTCAGGGTGGTTTAACAGACGGAAATCCTGAAAAAGTTCTTCAGCCGGAAGACTTTGCAGAGTGGGTAAGAGATATTTTAAAAATGAACAGAAGAGCGTTGATCGCAAACGGTTCTATTTTCTCTACCAATCCATAATTGGTTTAAAGTTTAAAATTTAAAGTTTTGAGTTCTGGATTTTTTTCGGACTCAAGATACAAAACAATTGTAAAAGTGGACTTCGGTTCGCTTTTTTTCTGCGGGAAATCTGTCATTCTGAACGGGAACGAAGTGAGAGTGAAGAATCTCTAATAAATAAACGACAGATTTTTCTTCCTTCAGAAATCGAGATTCTTCCTTCGTCAGAATGACAAAGAAAACCATTAAGAACATTTAAGCAGTTAAGAGAGATTAAGAATTTGCAGTTAAACTGAAGGATAAGTTTAAAAATAATTAGTATGTAATAAAAATTTCTCTCTGTGCTTGTTTAAGTGAAACGCCTTAGTGAACTTAAAAATATCCAGTAAGTTTTTAAAAGAAAATCTTCGCGGACTTTGCGTTAAAAACAAGAACAGCAATGTTTTAGTAAATAAAAAAGATAGATTCTTCCTTCGTCAAAATGACAAAGTAACCGTGTTACCTTCGCTGAGTGAAACGCCTTTGCGAACGAAGAATATACAGTACACTATTAAGAAAATCTTCGTGCACTTTGTGTTAAAAACAAAACTAATCGCTTTAAAAACAAAACCAGCAATATTCCAATAAATCAAAAAAGTAGTTTTATTTTTGCAACAAATTATTCACATGCAAAATTATTTAGAATTCGATTTCAAAATCACACCGCTTCAGCCGTGGAACGAAATATTAATGGCAGAACTTATTGAGATAGGTTTCGACAGTTTTACGGAAGAAATCAACGGTATTTTAGGATATATTCAGAAAGAATTATTTAATGAAGAAGAGCTGAAATCTCTGCCGCTTTTTCAGAATGATGAGGTAAAAATTGAATATACTTTTAAAGAAATGCCGAACATCAACTGGAATGAAGAGTGGGAAAAGAACTTCGAGCCGATTAATATTGACGATAAAGTACTGATCAGAGCAGAGTTCCACGAATCAGTTCCGGGAATGCACGAAATTGTTATTCAGCCGAAAATGTCTTTCGGAACAGGACATCATCCGACAACGCATCTGATGATTCAGCAGATGATGGATATTGATTTTAAAGGTAAAAAAGTTCTGGATATGGGTTGCGGAACGTCGGTTCTGGCAATTTATGCAAAACAGATCGGAGCCGGAGAAACCAAAGCGATTGATATTGATGAATGGTCGGTGGAAAACTCCAAAGAAAATGCAGTAAGAAATAATGTGGAACTGGATATTGAGTTGGGAACTGCGGAAAATTTAGGCAAAGAACATTACGATATTATTTTGGCAAACATCAACAGAAATATTTTAATTTCAGACATTCCGACGTATGTTTCTGTACTAAATGAAGGTGGGAAATTACTGCTTTCCGGATTGTGTTTCTTTGATGTGGATGATATTCTTGAAGTGTGTAAGGAAAACGGTTTAACGCTTACAAAAAAACTTCAGAGAGAAGAATGGGTAAGCTTGCTGCTTGAAAAATAAATAATCAAATTTTCACTTAGCCTAAACCTCAATCTTAGCCTTAATCTTAACCTCAGTTTTAGCCAAATCTTATGAAAACCTTTTTCACCATTCTGCTTGTATTCGTTGTTCAGATTTTCTCTGCGCAGGAAGATGATTACGTGTACGCAAACGGAGTTTTCGATTTTGAAGAAAATAAAACACAGAAAATATTCACGGACTGGACGAGAATAAGACAGTCTCCGAATGTTAATTCTCCGGTTTTAGATTCTTTGCAGAGCAATCAGCAGATTTTAATTCTCAAAAAAGACGAAACGATCCTTAAATTAGGCGAAAGAAGAGCGAACTGGTTTAAAATTTCTTATCAGAAAGGCGATTCAACTTCAGAAGGCTATGTTTGGGGCGGAAATCTTTGTGTAGGGTACAGAAATAAGAATGGCTACGATTTTCTTTTCGGTCTTACTAAAACATTAGCGAAAAAAAATCCTGATTTTAACGGAACCATTCAACAAAATTACGCTTCTGTAAAAGTTATGGAAGGAAATACACTGATTGATGAGGTTTCTTTTGAAACAGGTTCGGGAGAAAGTTTAAGCTACGGAAGTTTTGCAACGGAAAGTAATCATAAGCTGAAAAACGTTGAACTGACTTTAAAAGCTACTGTTTCGGGTGAAGCTTGTGGAATTCCAAGTTATGACCAATATATTTTGTTTAAAGATAAAAAACTGATTGCTTTACCTCAGTTAATGAGTGTTGGTGATGCCGATGTTTATTACCATTCCGAAGAATTTATCTTCCCGAATGACAAAGACGGAATTCCCAATGCTTTCATCTTTAAAATGAAAGAAATGGAAAAGGATGAAAAAGACCGTGAAAAGAAGAAAAAGGCTACTAAAACGTACGTTTGGGACGGAAGTTCTTACAAACTAAAATAAAAGAAATCAATGATTGTGTATTGATTTACAGTGTATAAATTAAAAGAGGACTGAAAATGGATCAGTCCTCTTTTGGTTTTTAATTGCAACTTTGAGGTTGAATTAATTTGTCCTGCTGTTTCAAAAATCAGGTATTAGTCGACAAATCAGGACGCTGTTATATATGAAGTGTTTTTTTATCGGATGAAATTTATTTCCTTTATTTTTTTCCATTTTGTAACGGTATTTCTGCTCATTTTAAAATGACTGGCAAGTTGGCTATTGTTGAGGTTATTCTTTTTTTGATATTCAAGAATCTCGGATATTGTTTTTTTGTCGTAGGAACGGTATTGCTGATTAAAAGCTTCATTGTTCTTGCCGAATATAAGCTCATTCAGTCTTATAATGTCTACAAAAGACAGATGTTTTTTGGAAAGGAGCTTTGTGCATTTTTCCTTTTTTTCGGGATATTTTTCAGACAACAGATCATTGTAAATTCTTTTATAATTCGGTTTTTTTAATTCTTTCATACCAATAATAATATCTTTCTACTGTAAAACTTACCTTTTCATTTTCAAAATACACATACAGAACTTTCTTCATTATTTTTTTTCTTTCTACATAAATCCACAGATCTTCTTCAGAATGGTCTAAATTTTTTTCTCCTAGAAGATGAATGATTTCCTGTTTGCTTTTTTCTTTAAGCTGATGCCGCGTAATATGGTCTGCATTTTTATGTGATTGATGTTTCATTTTGCCTGATGAGACTTTTATCATGTTTGTAAATCCATTTATATAAGGTGGTTTTAGGAATATTATACTGATCCATAATTTCATTTTTAGACATTTTTCCGTTATTTACCTTTTCCAGAATAAACTCAATAATCTCTTTGGTATAGATGTTTTTCCGGAATTGCGGTAAAGACGAGGTTTTCCCAGAAGATCTTTTGTTATAATTTACATTTCTCTGGGGCGCATGCAAAATCAGGTGCTGCGAGTAAATCCTGAAAAAATCATATTCTAACAGCTTAGACCATTTCAGCAGATCTTCGCATCGGATGTCTTTACTCTCAAAATGTTTTTGAATTTGCTCTTCACAGCACTTAAAAAAATGTGTAATTCTCTTCATATCCATATTGCTTTCTTTTACCCTCTGATGTATGAGTGTGCCAATGTGAATAGATTTATAAGCCATAATTTGTGTTTTTTTAATAATAAAGAATCAGAAGTTCAGTAAAAAAACTTCTGATTTTTTTCTTCTGAGAACCTTGGAAATTCTCATCATAATGTTAAATGATCTTTTTTGATTAACTCTGAAATTACTTTAAATAGTTTAATAAAAAGAGTGAGCTTTTAACCGAAGCAAATTTCTTTAAAAAGATTAATTCTTAAAAAAAATGTATTCCATTAATTCGGATTTTATGGAATATTCTGAAATTTTCAGGTCTTTTTTACTCCGAAAATACATGGAGAATAAAAAATTATATTGATGGGTTTAAGTTGTTGATTTTCAATTTTTTGATGTTGTTTTTTTATTATATAAAATCGTAATTTGTTGAATCATTCGTTTATTTTGAAGAACGATAAATGATAATTTTGCCCAACTTTTAATTCTTCTACATCCTCTCAGCTTACTTGTTGATACTATCGGATCTCAATCAAATTATTTGAATTAAATAATAAAAAAACATGAATAGAAAAATTGTACTCGTAATGGTATTATCCATGACCGGAATTTTAACAAATGCACAGACATCTCCCGGAAAAGTAGGGATCAATACCACATCCCCCAATGCAACATTGGACGTTGCTGGAAATCCAACAGACGTAAATGCTGCAGATGGAATTCTTGCTCCACGTCTTACAGGAGATGAATTGAAAGCAAAAGACGCTCTGTATGATACTCCACAAATAGGAACCTTGGTGTATGCAACAGCAGCAGCAAATCCTACTACGACAAAAACAATAAACGTAACCTCAGAAGGATATTACTATTTCGATAGCAATAAGGTTTGGCAGAAAGTAGTCAATGGAACTGGTGTTGCCAATGGAAATTTCTGGGCACTTACTGGGAATTCTGGAACCAATCCTGTTCCTTCTGGAACTCAATTTTTAGGAACCACAGATGCTCAAGATTTTCAGGTTAAAGTAAATAACAGCGAGATTATGCGTGTAAAGAACAGCAATGGTCACGTACATTATGGAAATATCCTAGACAGATCTGCATCGCCCAATGTTCAAGATGCTGATAGAAACTGGACTGGAGGAACAGCTACACTTTCGACTAGTTATCAAAACCTTCCAAGCAGTTTTGCCGTTGGGAACGAAATTACCAGTATTCCAGCTGGAAATTCAGGAACGGCAAATGTACGCTTCAACTCGGTTGTAACAGGAGCTGTCAATAACAATTATTTTGGAACGTATTTGTTTGACGTCCTTCGTGGTGGAGGAACAGCTCCCATAAGAGGTCTTTTTCAAAATTTATTTTTAGATAATGGAGCTACATACAGCGGACAAACCATTAGTGGTAATGCAAGTACAGTTACTATTCGTACAACAACTACTACTGCAACTCCAGGTCTTTTTACCGCTGCTTATGATGGAACTTTTAATAACGCAGGAACTGTATCTGGATCAGGCTATGTTGCGGGATTAAAAGCACAAGTTGGGGGGGCAGGAAATTTTTCTGTTCCCAATATTTATGGGGTAAGAGGTCTGCTTACTGGAGGTAATATCTCTGGCAATGGAATTGGTGTAGAGGGTTTTATTTCATCGGGGACTTATGGTACAGGTACTCAATCCATAGGGTTGCGTTCGGAAGTTTCTGCTTCTCAGGTTAAGAATGGTTACGGTTTGTACATTGGTACTATAAACGGTACAGATTCTCAATATGGTATTTATCAATCAGATGCAGACAACAACATTTTATTTGGGAATACCAGAATTGGGAATACTACAAACCCTGTAGCTACATTAGATGTTGCGGGTACAGCAAGGGTATCCAATACTACGGCAAGTACTGCTACAAAAGTCTTGGGAGCAGATGCAAACGGGCAATTGAATGATATTACACTGGGATCAGGATTGGGATTATCTGCCGGAACATTATCAAATACAGGTGTTACGGGTTTATCTGCAACAGCTCCCATCACAGTAAGTGCTTCTACAGGAACAGCCACAATCGCTATCACCAGAAATGATCTTAATACAGGTACAAGCTCTTCCACGGCTACAAATCCGGTAACCATTACTAACGGAACAAGTGCTGTTGTAAACGGAGCAAATACTTCGGTTACGGTAAATAATACGGCTCCTTTATGGAATGCCAATCAGTTGCAGGGAGCCAATGTAAGTACAGCCGTACCCACAGATAAACAATACCTCAAATATAATGGTACAACTTCGCAATGGGAACCTACAACAGTGGATAAATCCGGAGCATCGGCAACCAATACAGGAACACAGAGTTTTGTGATTACTGCCGGAACTTCTTCTACCACACAGATTGCTTTAAACAATAAAACATTCGGTGGAAAGGTGGCAGATAATTTAAATGAATTTGATATTTCAACAGGCAAATTTACAGCAAAAGGCGACGGAGTAAGAGTTTTTTCTATTGCGTATAACTTTACGAGAAGCGGAACGGGAGCTACACCGGTTATCAGTTTTGCCATAAACGGAGTTTCAGGATCATCACAGTCTATCAATACTTCGGGAACCACAATTACCGGAACCTATATTTTCGCAGCCTATTTAACGAACGGCAGTACGTATTATCCGGAAATTAATATTACACTGGGCGGATCTACCAATCAGACCTATACTTTTACCCCAAACAGTAACTTTTTTGTAGTAACACAGCCTTGATTTTTCTGATGTTTTGAAACTTTCTGAATTTAAAACAGAAACAGAATAATCTGTAAAAAAATGTAACATTCTTGATTTTAAGAAATTATAAAACAGAATTTTTTTAAAATAATTTTTATGAACAAAAAGTATGTATTCGTACTTTTAGTATGTTCTTCACTAGGGTTTGCCCAGCAGACACTGAAAACAGAAAATTACGAAAAGTACGCCACTACAAAAACAACGAGTGGCAAGATCGCTAAAAGCATAAACGAAGGGCTTTTTGCGGAAAACCTGATGGCATATCCGGGTTATGGAACTACGCAAAAACACTTTGTAATAGGGGAATTGGGAGCTTTACAAAATATTTACACCAACGTTTCCAAAGAAGAAAATACCTTGCTGGTTTCTTTTATCCTTAACCTTTCGAAAATTGATGAAAAAAAAGAATTTCATCTTCTGGATCTGAAGGTACCAACTTCCATGTATAAAGGAAACAGTTTTGTACAACTGGCGGTAAAAAATGTGGGAAAACAATTTGTATTTACTTTAACAGACAGCAATAATCCTGAAAACAAAGCATATCCTGCAAATACTTTTAATTATAATGAAGATCATTTGGTAGTATTAAAAATAAGCAATTTTAACACGACAAAAGCTGCCTGCGAATTATTTACCGATGAAGACATTACGAATTTAACAGGAAGTATTGCAAAACTGCAGGATCTTAAATTACCTGCGAATAAAGAGCATGAAAACGGTAATGGAATTTTGTTTACCGCAGTACTACATCAAAGTAATAAAACATCTTCGACTGAAGGAAAAGTTGGTCTTCTGAAAATAAGCAGAGGAAAAGAGAAAGATATTCAGGATTTGGTAAATACAGAAACTACCAAATTAGCAGCTTCACAGGCAAAGCAGGGGATTCTCCAGCTATCTTCAAAAGAGTCTTACAAAAATGCTGAGGTAAAAATTTATAACGCAGCAGGAAATGTAGTTCAGCTTCTTTCAAACATTAGTATTGCCGATAGAGGAGTACAGGAAATCAGAATCAATCCTTTGAATCAGGGATTATACATTTTTACAATTAAGGATGCTCAAAACCAGTATCAAACCAAGTTTATCGTTAAATAAAATAAAAATCAAACAAAAAATGAAGAAATTATTTATCATTGCAGGTGCATTTGCACTATCATCAGTATCTCATGTAGAAGCTCAGTCGGGAATAGCTGTGGAAAAAATTGCAATAGGTACAGAAGCAGTATACAACAGTGGACTGGATGATACTAAAATTGCCTATTTTCAAAATCAGCCTTCAACCGGCAATGGTACTTTTATCCATAACAGCGGATCTGTTACCATCGGAGATAAAAATACAGAAAACAGCAAAGCGCTTTTAGAATTATCTGCTACAGATAAAGGTTTTTTACCTACAAGACTTACCTCGGCACAAATCAATGCTTTGGGAGCATCTGCTTCAGAGCGCGGCATGATTGTGTATGATACTACCAAAAAATGTCTTTCCTTGTTTGATGGTTCAGCATGGAACTGTGTAGGAGGTTCAGGATCAGGAGCTGTTTTTGTCGATTATAAGATTGTGGGTGCAGGAGGAACATTTAATGCCAATAATAATCAGGCAGGTTTCTCGCCGTATATCGTTAAATCTGATGATTATCTGATAGAATGGCAGGCGAAATCTACCAATGCGCTTGGTTTTAATGTTTCCGTAGGAAATGCAACGCCTTACACGCTTCCTTTAGGAATCAATGCAGCAGCTAATTTCATCTTGCCGGATCCTGCTACATGTAAAGGAAGACAACTGAAAATTTACAACAATTCTTATGAAGCGAATTATCCTTCCGGAGCATATACTTATATCTGGACAAATTATCCGATTTATAATACAGCCAACAGCGGACAGTTTGCTTACGGATTACCGGCAGTTACCAACTATCAGATAGCTTGGGGAGCGAATCTTAATAAAGTTACCATTACAAGTAACGGAACGTATTGGGTGTCGGATAATTACAATAATTAATATAAGATCTTTACTAATTAATCAGAAAAGATTATGGATTTCATCCTATATCTAAGAGCGAAATTTGGGAAAAGAATGTTTTTTAAATTCTGAACAAATTTCGATAACAATAAACGGGTTGTTTTTAAAAATATTATTCCGCGAAATAAAATGTTGGAAAGTATCTTAATCGTTTTATTTTCGTTGATGTCAGAAAGGCAAAAAGTCAATATTTAATTTTAGACAGCCTCGTTTTTTAGAAATAATTTTGATTTGCACCTCAGATTAATTTGAGGTGCTTTTTATTTATGTTTGATATAATTTAAAAAGAATATTGATAAAACATATCATATCAGTATTTTAAATCAGAGAAAATAAGCATACTATACAACTGAAATGTTATTTTTGTATAAACCTAAGAATGATGAAAAGCTTCTTCCGTAAAAAAATATTCATATTATTTCTATACTGTATTCCTGTGTGTGCCATAGCGGGACAAAAAAGTATTCAGAAGAATGCAGATTCTTTACAAAAATATTCTTTGGGTGATCTCATCAGAAAATCTTATTCTGAAAAAAATCCTAAAATCTATTGTGATGAGATGGCAAAAAGAAATTTGTCCGACAAAGATAAAATGAAATATTATAGAATCTGTGGAGAAAAGTATTATCTGGAAATAATGAATAACTTCGATAAATCACTACAGTTTATAAAAATTTCTAATTTTTACGCACAAAAAGAAGAGGATTTTACAATGTATGCCAACAATTTGAATATGATAGCGTTAATATATGCTCTTCAAAATAACAATGATTTGGCATTGTTCTGCCTGAAAAAAAAGAGAATGTACGAATCCAAAGATAAGTCTAACATTCAGGAATTGATTTTTGGAGGTGATGAAGGTTTGGTGTATGGAGTAATAGGTGATTTTGACAAGAAAATAAAAGGCTACATAAAAGCAGTAAAAGATTTGGATGATTATCTGGCTAATCAAAAAAAAATCGCGCCTGAAATCTTTTTAGAAATAAATCGTGCTAAGCGGGAAAAATATAACAGTATTGTTGACGCCTATCTGCTGCAGAAAAAATTAGATTCTGCAGCTTTTTATCTAAAAAAAATCAAAAGTTTACCTTTGTCTTTAAGTGATTTGGATAGCGAAGGAGTACGTGATAGTGAAATTCATTACGCTATTTTATCGGGAAATCTCGATGATGCTATTGAAAAGGCAAATAAAGATTTAAATGAATTTAGAGATGACAAAGTAACAGTTTTTTACGACTCGTACTATTTAGCACAGGCTTATCTTCTCAAAAAAAAATATGAAACCTCATTGGCTTACTGTGAACAGGCACTTAAATCAAAACAAATAAGTTTTGGATTTATCAACTACGAGCTTGAACTTTATAAAATCGCAATGCAGGCAACTGATAAAATGGGAGATGAAAAAGCATATCTTAAATATTCCCGGCTTTATGAGAAGGCAAATCAAAAGTTTGATTACAATTCAAAGGCAGATTTCATTGCCAAACTCTATAATTTAGACCAAATACAACCTCTTGAATATGAATTGAACCATACAAAAAGCTTTATGAGCTATCTATGGATAGCTGTTTTAGTGTTAGGATTGCTTACTGCTTATTTAGTCCATCGTTTTTTTACGCTGAAAAAATATAAAAAAAGATTTATGGAAATTAATGCGCATTTAGAAAAGCAAATTCCAGCCCCGATAAAAGATGAAAACAATACCAAGTCTAATAAAAATAATCTTTCTGATGAAAAAGAAAACGAAATTCTGGATAAACTGAATAAGTTTGAACAAAAGAAACAGTTTTTATCCCCTTCGATGTCTTTAAGCGTCCTTTCTGCGCAGATAGGAACGAACACGAATTATCTTTCATCCATTATTAAAAAGCATAAACAAAGCAATTTTAATAGCTATCTGAACCAGGTAAGAATCGACTATATTGTTATGAAGTTAAAACAGAATCCCGAATATCTGAACTATAAGATCAGCTATCTTGCAGAAGAATGCGGATTTTCTTCTCACACCGTTTTCAGCAGAATTTTTATCGAAAAAATGGGGATTCCTCCTTCAAAGTTTATTGAATATCTAAAAAAGGAAAGAGGGTAATATCTTTGGGTTATTATAAACAAAAAACTCACAACAAAAGTTGTGAGTTTTTTTAAGTGAGCGCGAAAGGATTCGAACCTTTGACCGTCCCGATTACAATCGGGATGCTCTATCCGGCTGAACTCTCAATTAGCTTTTGGATTTTGGAACTGCTTTTCCATGACTTTATTTCCCTTTCTCTTTTATAAGCTTCAATTTTAGAATCAAAACTTTCTGAATAGACAACCATCCAGTCTTTAGCTATCGAAGTAAAGCCATTATGATCCGATAAATGTTTCCTTAATCTTTCCTGTAAAATTTCACAGGAATGTCCGACATAATATGGATCAGTCTCAAAACTTGGGGAGGAATTTTAAGTAGTTTTATCTTTGTATAATGCTAAGCGAACAAGAACTTCTTAAATTGTTACTTCCTGAATTTTTAGTTGAACACTTTGATATCCTCAAAGCAGAAACTCATGATGCAGAACTTCATCTTTATTTTGAAGAAAAAAGCAGTATTCCTCATGAATTTAAAGAAAGACAGTTGGAATCGAAGGGCTTTTTACCTGAAATCATTATAGATGATTATCCATCACGGGGGTAAAATCGTAAAACTTCATGTGAAAAGAAGAAGATGGACTGATAAATCCTCTGGTGAAATCCTTCAAAGAGACTGGTAGTTGGTAGCGAAAGGAGCACGCATGACAAAGGATTTAGCAGGCTTCTTAAAAAAAATTAGCCGACACTAAAGCTCTTCCCCTAAAAGTCATAGCAGATTTTTTCGGGATCAAAGGCAAGACCTTTCAGAGGCAATACAAGAATAAACTCAGCGAGTATCATAGCTGGGAACAGAAACGACACGCAGAAGACTGGATCATTTACCCTGAAAATCTCTCATCATCTTTATCCTTAGATGAAGTGGCACTCTCTGACGGAGAACTCTACACGGTGCTTACCTCCAAGACTGCACGAGGCTGGAAAGGAAGCATTGTTGCCATCATAAAAGGTACCCGGAGTGATTTTGTCATCACACATCTTTTAAAAATCAGCAGAAAACTTCGGATGAAGGTAAATGAAATTACTTTGGATATGGCGGGTTCCATGAAGCGTATTGCCCAACGCTGCTTCCCTGGTGCAACACCGGTAATTGACCGCTTTCATGTTCAGAAGCTGGCTACAGAAGCCCTTCAGGAAATTAGGATCAGACATCGTTGGGATGCTATTGAAATGGAAAATACGGCAACGCAAGGACTGGAGCATGAAAAAAACTCAGGTACAGAAATATTTGAAAACGGTGATTCACGCAAACAGCTTTTAGCAAGAAGCCGGTATTTGCTTTATAAAAGCCGTGAAAAATGGACACTTTCCCAAAAACAAAGAGCTGCTATTCTTTTTGCTCAGTATCCCGATCTGGAGAAAGCATATCAATTGACCGATGGACTGCGAAAGATTTATAATCAGAATATTCCAAAATCATTGGCGATGACTAAACTGGCACATTGGTTCAAAGAGGTGGAAGAAGCAGATTTTAAATCTTTTTCTACCTTAAGAAAAACAATAATAAATCATTACAGGGATATTTTAAGCTATTTTCATCAAAGAAGCACCAATGCCGCTGCGGAATCTTTTAATGCCAAAATAAAAAACTTCAGAATGCAGCTGCGGGGAGTAAAAGACAGAACTTTCTTTCTATTCAGATTAACTAAACTTTTTGCATAGCCCCCAAGTTTTGCGCTTGATCCCGATATAGCAGCAACACATGAAAACTAATATAAACAAAAAACCTCATAACAAAGCTATGAGGCTTAAGTGAGCGCGAAAGGATTCGAACCTTTGACCGTCTGCTTAGAAGGCAGATGCTCTATCCAGCTGAGCTACGCACCCTAAAATTGTCGGGGCGGCAGGATTCGAACCTGCGACCTCCTGGTCCCAAACCAGGCGCGATGACCGGACTACGCTACGCCCCGATTGAGGTCATCTTTTTAACAAGAATTACCTTGTTTTTTGTGGTTGCAAATGTATAAACTTTTTTTGAATTATGAAAGTAAAATTGAAATAATTTTTGGTTAATTTTTTGAACATCTGTTTTTGTTATCTTTACCTGTTTAATAACCATTATTTTAGATGAAATTTAAATGAAAAATAAAATTTTGTTTTTATTCATTCTTTTGCTTGTGATTTCGTTTGTTTATAATTTCTATTTGGAACGAAGGCTATGCGTGACTATTTCAAAAATACAAACTGAAAACATCAGAAGTTTAGAACACCATTCCAATAAAAATTTCTATCAGTATGGAATTGAAAATATAGGTAAAAATTTACAACAGGAATTATTAGAAATGAAAATTGATCAATGCAGACTGAACGTTAGAAAAGATTTATTTTACATTTTTCAGGATAAAGTTGTTTATATTGGAAATGATAAAAAATGCTTAATGATAAAGGTTGGTTATCATTTTTATGGGGCTTTGTTTTATATCAAAGGATTTCAGAACATCTAAATTCATAATTCTGCGGAGCAAAACATAATGTAAGAGTTAAAAGCTAAACTAAAACAAATGACCATTACTAATTTACATATAATTGATTGGTATGACGATATTATCACATCAGTAGTTTCGTTTGAAAAGGACGTGTATCTATTTCATTGTATTCACAAAAACTTTAAAACTCATGAGAAGACATACTATTGCGTGAAGATCAATGAAATATCATTCTTACGGATTGAATCAATTCTGGTAAACCTTAAAACCTTTAAGAGAAAAGAGTGGAATATTATTAATGAATTTTTTAGAAGTAATAATAAAAAAGAGAATGCTTTTTTAGTAAAATCAACATCTTTATCAATGGGTGAAAATGGATCAGTCTCAAAAGTTGGGGAGGAATGTTAAGTAGTTTTATCTTTGTATAATGCTAAACGATCAAGAATTACTAAAGTTTTTGCTTCCACCATACTTAGTGGATTATTTTGATATTGTGAAATTTGAAGAAAAAGAAGA
>NZ_MVAG01000015.1 GCF_002177115.1 Chryseobacterium mucoviscidosis
ACCTGCAACGGCCCCTGCTGCAGTAGCCAGAGAACGCCCGGTTCCGCCACCAATAGTATTTCCCAGGAAACCACCAAGTACAGCACCGCCAATTGCGCCGATAACGTTGGAATCATCACCGCCCTGAATCTGTACCTGACGTACATTAACGATGGTGCCATAGCTGACATTCTGTACTTGTTTCGCTTCAGAAGCGGTATAAACATCCCCTGACAGGGTGTCGTTATTAACACAACC
>NZ_MVAG01000014.1 GCF_002177115.1 Chryseobacterium mucoviscidosis
AAGACAGCTTTGGTCACATCTCGTTTGACGATCAAAGCATGGGCTATAGCCATCTTGGGCATATCGTTGAAAACTCAGTGATTCACTACGCGCTGTGGAACAAAGCGCTGCAGTCGTCAGATATCACTCTGTTGGCCCCCGCAGAATTACAGCAGGTCGCCTGGGGTGAAAATGAAACCTTCCTGACGTTGAAAGATGGCAGCATGTTAACGGCGCGTCTGGTGATTGGCGCGGACG
>NZ_MVAG01000250.1 GCF_002177115.1 Chryseobacterium mucoviscidosis
TTTTATATTATTTTTTGGGAAGATATATTTTGTTTTTTTTTTTTTAATTGTTAATAAGTATATTCTGTTGGTGAAGGTTGGTATTTTTTACGGTTTTATTTTTTTCATGTTATTTTATTTGTTTTTATTTTTTTTTTTTTTTTTTTTGGATTAATTTTTTTATTTTTTTGTAAAAAAATAAAATTAGAATTTGAAGTTTTGAATGGTTTTGGGGGGTGTTTTTGTGGGGGGGTTGGT
>NZ_MVAG01000192.1 GCF_002177115.1 Chryseobacterium mucoviscidosis
TGGCTTCAATCGCCAGATCGGTTGGATTCCCCACCGCCAGTAGCTGGCTCTGTTTATAGCGTTTAATCCCTTTGATGGTTTTGACGCTATCGCGCGCTTTCTGCCACTCCGACAGCGGGATGCTGGCATAAACGCTGATACCGTGTTCTTCCAGCACCTGCGGGCTTTCGATACCGCGATTAAACAACGAGCGCAGCAGCACACCCACGATAGAGAGCATCAGGCCAAGGATAATC
>NZ_MVAG01000013.1 GCF_002177115.1 Chryseobacterium mucoviscidosis
ACCCCTCTGCCCGGAGTGAAGACCTGTCAAAAACACATCTCTTCGTGATGAAGGACAACTTCCGTAAAAGCAGGAACTGAATGACATTAGTTGTGAATTGCTTTCAAAAATTATTATCTTCGTGATGAAGGACAACTATAATATCGGAATAGCAAACGTCTGAACTGAAGTGAATTGCGTTAAAAAATTATTATGTGATTGAGTAAGCAAAACTAAACTGGGGGCTGGGCGGGGGG
>NZ_MVAG01000054.1 GCF_002177115.1 Chryseobacterium mucoviscidosis
GCTAGATAATATCACACTCACCCTACACTTTGGACAAAAAATCAGCTTAATGGGTCGCTCAGGGTCTGGTAAATCCTTGTTATTACAGGCATTAGCTGATTTACTGCCTTTGGATAATGCTAATAAGATTATGTTAAATAAAAATGGCAAATTAATACCCATCTCCCAAATCTCTGCGACTGATTACCGCTCGGTTGTGGCATTATTTCACCAATCGCCAAACTTATCAGACGGC
>NZ_MVAG01000012.1 GCF_002177115.1 Chryseobacterium mucoviscidosis
ATCCTGATGAGGAATATTAATAAGACCTCTTATTTTTTTTACTTCAAAAGCTGTATCAAACAATAGTTTTTTATTTCTGTCGAAAACTTTTATAGAATTTTTTCGCTGATTGAGATCTACATAAACCGTCTGTCCTCCGGCAATTACACCTTCCGAACCTTTATTTATTTTGTAGTAAAATGTATCTGGCGTAGGATTGTATACTACGTAGTAATTTTTTTTGGCTAAAAAAAGG
>NZ_MVAG01000011.1 GCF_002177115.1 Chryseobacterium mucoviscidosis
GCTTTCGCTGCATTCATGGCACATATAGGTATGTATCGGCCGGTTTCGGAGACGTTTGGCAATGAGTGTGTCGTCATCGATTTTTTCGATTTTGTCACACAATGAACACTTTACCCTCACTTGATTCACCTCGCTTACGATCCATTATACCTTAATCGATCTGACAAATAAATTTTCTCTATTAGAAAAAAGGAAAAAGCCTGTACCGTCAAGAAAACAGTGGCACAGGCTTTTT
>NZ_MVAG01000181.1 GCF_002177115.1 Chryseobacterium mucoviscidosis
TCTGATGCTGCAAGTAGTGATACAACACTTCACGCAGGTTCAGAATTTTAGGTTCTTTATTTACAATCGCGAGCATGTTAATCCCAAAGGTGGACTGCATCGCTGTATGCTTGTACAGGTTGTTCAGCACAACACCCGGATTCACGTCTCTGCGAAGCTCAATCACAATCCGCATACCGTTACGGTCAGACTCATCACGAAGATCCGTAATGCCATCAATCTTTTTATCACGTA
>NZ_MVAG01000010.1 GCF_002177115.1 Chryseobacterium mucoviscidosis
GCCCGTTGACCCGGCGCAACCGCCGATAAAAGCTGAACATAAAAGCAGTACCGGCAAAAAGAGCGGCCAGCGGGCAATGCTGTCAGTTGTAAACCCGGCGGTTGTCGCCATCGACACCACCTGGAAAAACGCCTGGTTAATTGTCATCAGCGCCGAACTGTAGACATTATGAAACCACAGTACGAGTGTACAAATAACCACCAGTGAAAACTGTACGCCGATAAACATGCGAAA
>NZ_MVAG01000164.1 GCF_002177115.1 Chryseobacterium mucoviscidosis
ACACCGGATCACAGGATTATACTTCCGCTCTGCATTGTATGATGATCCTTCGTTGGACGGCTCAATAGCGAAACATTTTTACCTGAAGAACCCCGCTCTCGCGGATTTGTAATCCGTGAGCAATAATAAAGAACCCACCGCAATTGCGGTGGGTTTTGTTATTTAGTGAACGCCTGTTTCGTTTTAAAATTTTGGATAATGTTATCCACGAGAAAGAACAGATGTTCTTTAGTTTCAGGATCAAGCTTGTCAATATCTTCAATGCGCTTCATTACTTCTTTATCATAAGAAGAAATCTCGCCTTCCCCAATTAAATAATCTACCGTTACATTAAAGGTTCTTGCCATTTTTATCAGTACTTCAATAGAAGGAGTATTTGCATTCCGTTCGTAGTTCCCGAAGATGGTTCTGGAAACTTCAATCCTTTTGGCAAGATCTTCCTGCGAAATATTAAAAAAGAAATGTCATAAATCTTTACAGAATATTGGTTTTATAGTCTAAGAATACAACATCCAAATTAAGAATTATTTGAATTTAATCGAATTCTAACAAAGTTCTTATAAATTCGTTCCCCCAAAATATTAGAAATAAATAACGATAAAACCTCTATTCTTTAGCCAACCCGTATTTTCCCCTAATCAGAACCCGTGATGCAATAAAAACAGCAAACGGTGATAAAACCGTACTGTAATTGGTGATTTTTAAAATTTACCATTTTATTGTGGTTCGCGGAGTTGCTGTAGAGTCTACCTTTGTCTTACTATTAACCAATTAATTTTTATAATATGAAAAACTTAGTTACAGGCGTATTTACATTAATGGCCATGGGATTCACATTTGCACAGGCAAATATGGATATGAGTACTCAAAACGGAAACATGAACGTTGCTACAGTAGACCAGACAGGTCTGATGAACGTAAATCAATTGAATCAGGATGGTAACAGAAACACTGCGGATATTGATCAGGTGGGAATTTTAAACACCAATGAGGCAGAAAGCTTAGGAAACCGAAATGCTGTAGACGTAGAGCAGACTGGTGTCGGAAATTCAAATCTTACAAGCCAGACCGGAAATCGTAACGAAGCTACAACTTGGCAGATAGGTATGCTGAATTCTACACAGCAGACACAGCTCGGAACAAGAAACGAAACATCTTCTACACAGTGGGGAAATATGAATACCGCTGTTCAGTATCAGGACGGAGAAAGGAATGATGCTTCCTCTTTCCAGTGGGGAAATAGCAATGCTGCTACCCAGATCCAGTTAGGACAGAGAAACGAAGCTTCTTCCACTCAGGTAGGTGATGAGAACACTTTGTTGCAATATCAGCAGGGTAATGATAACAGTGCAACAAATATTCAGACAGGCGATAACAACATTGCTGCAGCCTTTCAGGTGGGAGACGATAATATGGCAATGGGAACCCAGACAGGAGACGACAACCTGTTGGTTCAACTGCAGATCGGAAATGGAAACAGTGCTATGAATACACAGACGGGTGACGGAAATCTGGCGGCGGTAAGCCAAAGCGGAGATGCACACATCCACGTTGGAAATCAAATAGGAAACAATAATTCTTTAATGGTTAATCAATCAAATTAGTACTTCTGTAATCTGAAGTTTGGGAGAGACGACAGTCTCTCCTTTTTATTTTTTAGCCGTAGTTTAAAATCCGTGTTTATACGTAACTGTAAGCAGTGATTTTGACGGATTACCAATTATACGTGTTTTATAGCAAGTTACATTAGACTAACTTTATCAAAATTAATAATCATGTGTACTCTAAGATGGGTTTTCTTTACAATGTTCTTCTTCATATCTGTAAAATCTCAACAGATAGATTGGGACAGGATTAACAGCAATAATGTTTTCAGCCTTATCGCTGTACAGAATCAGGATCTTGTGGCTTCCTCGGATATTATTCAGATGGGTAATGGTAATCATGCAGAGCTTTCCATCAATGCTAAAACAGATATTGCGGTGAGACAGTCGGGAGACTATAATGCGCTTTATTTTGTGAATTCATTTTCGGAAGCAGAAATAAAAACTGCAATTACAACTCAAGGTAATAACAATATTATTGATATCACAGGAAGCAACAGGATATCCGAAAATTTACAGATCCACGTAAAAGGAGATAACAAAACCATCTTCATGAGGAATTATTAAAAATAGGATGATGAAAAACAGGTTTCCCCTTATTTTGTGTACTTTTCTTATCCTTCTGTCACACACCACTTTCGGGCAGGAGGATAAAAAAGTCACTGCAAAGATAGAAAGCAGAATTGTGGAAGATCAGATTCAACTCAAAGCAGTGGTTGCCAATAATACTCCAATCTATGCAGAACTCAATTATCTTCTCATTTCAATAAAAAAAGGAAACGGAGGAAATTTGTCTAACAACAAGCAAAACGGTAAATTTTCTATCAATCCTAATGAAGTAAAGGTTTTGTCTGAAATAAATGTAAACCTTGAGAAAAAAGACGCTTTAAAAGCTTTTCTCTATGTAAAAGATGAAGAAACCCAGAAACTTATTGCGAAAGACAGTCTCGAACTTAATGGAGATTTATTCAGAAAAAAAATAGCCGGAATAGAAGAAGATGTTTTTTTCGAATTAAAAGGTTTAACCATTGATGAAACCAAAAGCAAAGTAGGAAAGGACTTCTATGATATGTTTTATATGAATTACAGCCAGATTAAAGATAAACTGAATGCCGCTGTAAAAATCTCAGAACTTCCTGTTCGCGGAACCAACGGACAGATCAATATTGAAATTGAAGACAAAATTATATACAGTTTTATAACCAATCCGAGCGAAGATTACCTGAAAGAACAATTGGTTGCTGCCTTAAAGTATATAAAAGAATTTAATGCTAAAAAAAATCTGATAAAGAATGAATTCATCTATTAATAACATCAGTCATGAAAACTCTTATTATTCTACTGAGCATTTTTGCGGGAATTTTCTCAGGAAAAGCACAACAGCTCGTTTACAAGCCTATTAATCCCGCTTTTGGAGGAGATACGTTTAATTATCAGTGGCTTTTGAGTTCAGCAAACGCTCAAAATCAGTTTGATGATAAAAAAAGCAACAGCTTACTTGATAATTTTAATTCTCTAGACAGCTTCAGCCAGAGCCTTAACCGTCAGGTTTTGAGTGAACTGTCCAGAAAATTATTTGCAGACCAGTTCGGAGAAGAAACTATTCAGCCGGGAAATTACCTGTTCGGCTCTATGTATTTACAGATTACCGCTACCGCTCAGGGACTGCTGATTAATATTTTGGATACCAAAACAGGCGATCAGTCCGAGATTGTTATTCCAAAATAAAGAAGATTACCAATTACTAATTTTTTTGACCATGAGATCCACAACCTACACCAGAATTTTTTTCTGGGTAATGGTGCTGTGCATTCTGCAGGCATGCAGCTCTTTGCTCGGATTGCCCTCCAGTCCAGAAAAGTCTACGCTTGGCGAAAACACATCGTATACCACAGAACTTAAAAATTTACCCTTGCCCAAGGAAAAAATCGTGATCGGAGTATACAAATTCCGGGATCAGACAGGGCAGTACAAACCTGCAGAAAACGGAAATAACTGGAGTACAGCCGTTCCGCAGGGAACCACCACCATTTTAATTAAAGCATTAGAAGACAGCAAATGGTTTATCCCGATTGAAAGAGAAAATATTGCCAATCTTTTAAACGAGAGACAGATCATCCGTTCCACAAGGCAGGAATACCTTAAAGATGCCGATAAAAATACTCAGGCATTGCCTCCGCTCTTATATGCCGGAATTTTACTCGAAGGAGGCGTTATTTCCTATGACAGCAATATTATGACGGGCGGACTGGGTGCAAGATATTTCGGAATCGGTGCTTCTACACAGTACAGACAGGACAGGATTACCATTTATCTTCGTGCCGTTTCCACATTAAATGGCGAAATTCTTAAAACCGTCTATACTTCAAAAACCATTCTTTCCACGAGCGTTAACGGAAGTTTTTTCAGATATATCGATACCGAAAGATTGCTGGAAGCTGAAGTGGGGCTTACTCAGAACGAACCCGTTCAGCTTGCCGTAACAGAAGCCATTGAAAAAGCCGTAAAAGGATTAATTGTGGAAGGAATTAAAGATAAAATATGGGGGAAATCGGTAGATAATATCGATAATTATCAGGCGATTGTTGATGAATACGATAGAGAAGAACAAAAGAATGTAAACAGAGTAATTGGAAATAAATTTCAGGGCAATTACCGAAAGAATTTTGCTGTTTTCGGAAACGTAGAAGCACAAAAAATTAAAGACGATTACGTAAATCCCAAAATGAATATTGGCGGAAAACTGGGTTTTAAATATTTCATGAATCCGAATTTCAATCTTGAATTCAATTCAAACGTATTTACATTAGAAAATGAAAACATCGTAAAAAGAACTTTCATTGTTCCCGAAATTAATATCGAATATCTGCTTTTCCCGAAATATAAATTCACACCCTACATTTACGGTGGGGCAGGAGTGATGTATTCTGAGATCAAACCTCAGTACAAAGCACAGTTTGGCGGCGGCTTCGAGTATATTTTTGCTAAAAATATAGGCTTAAGAGCATCTTCTCAGTACGATCTGGGTTTTAAAGATCAATGGGAGGGGCTTATCAACGGGCAAAGAAAAGATCAGGCACTGAGATTTTCGCTGGGACTTAATTTTTATATCGGTAACCAATAAACCCTGAACTATGAAAACAATACTTAAAATATTCAGCATCTTTCTTCTTTCTTTACTTCTTTTTTCCTGCAATGAAGAGCTTGTAGATCAGGCACAGACAGGAACGCTGAAAGGGAAAGTAGTAAAAAGGGGAACTAATGCCCCGATTGCCAATGTGAAAATTTTTACTTCTCCCAGTACACAGACTGTATTTTCCGGAGCAGACGGATCTTTTGAAATTGCAGGAATGCCTATCGGAAATTATTCTGTAAAAGCAGAACTTACCGGCTACGTTACCAATTATCAGGCAGTTAATATTCAGACCAATGATCAGGCGGTGAGTGTGGTTTTCGAAATGGATGATGATAAATCTTTAAATTCTCCTCCCACAGCTCCGGTATTACTCAGTCCTGTTGATAATGCGGTAAGCCAGCCTTTAAGTGTAGAACTTACATGGAACGCAAGCGATCCGGATACCAAAGATGAACTTAAATACAGTTTAACAATTAAAAATAATATCAATACAAATGTTGTTCAGGTAAATGATTTAACGGTAAAACATTACACACTTTCCAATCTTAATTACGGAGTAAGCTATTTCTGGCAGGTTTCTGTCTCAGACGGAATCCATCCTCCGGTGATGAGTGCCATCGGAAAATTTACCACCAGTACAGTTCCGACGAACAGATATCATTATGTTAAAAAACTCAACGGGAATCTTGTGATCTTTTCCAGTGATGCCTCAGGAACGAATTTTCAGTTTACCAGTTCTTCTTTCAACAGTTGGCGTCCTAGAAAAAACAATAATTCTGGGTTGGTTGCTTTTTTAAGAACAGAAGGCGGTAGCAATCATATTTACACTGCAAATCCTGACGGTTCCAATCTTTTTAAAGTAACTACGGTTCCGGTTGCAGGTTTCAGGAATGATGAGCTGGATTTTTCCTGGAGTACAAACGGACAGGAGTTTTTATATGCAAATTTTAATAAATTATACAGAATTAATAAAGACGGAAGCGGTCTCAGTCTCGTTTACACCACGCCGGACGGAAGCATGATCTCCGAGTGCGACTGGAGCTATGACGGAACTAAAATTGCTTTAAAAACAAATGATTACAGCGGTTACAATTCAAAAATTTACGTGATTGATATTCTGGGAAATGTTCTTAAGACCGTTCTCACAGGACTTCCCGGAGCCAGTGGCGGACTGAATTTTTCTGTAGATGGGCAAATGCTGCTTTACTCTCGGGATATTTCAGGATATCAGGATACTTCCGGAAATTACAGACAATTGGATTCCCATGTTTTTGTCTATAATCTCACAACAAACACAAACCACGATATTTCGGCAGAAAGCGATAAGATGATGGGAACTAATGACCTTGATCCCAGATTTTCGCCGAACAATGCTCAGGTAATTTTCATGAATACTTCTAATGATAACATCTCCCAACGGAATGTTATGGTTATTGATCTGAACAGCTCGATGACGGATCTCACTAGAGCTGTTCTTTTCAGTAACGCGGAAATGCCGGATTATGAATGATATTGATGAGGTTGCTTTTTTGTGAATAGCCAATGAATTCACAGGTACAGAATGGTTAGCTGTCAGTCCTTAATTACCATTTGTCTGTGTCACAAAATTGGCTGTTCACCTTTTTTAAGAGATAACATTTTTTTGATTTTTTCATGGTTCTTAAAAGGAAATTCCAAACCCGTAAGTTTGGAATTTTTTTTAATGAAAAATTGGAGCTGCTGTTTAATCTATAATATGATTTTCCAATGCATATTTTACAACTCCTACCGAATTTTTTACATTCAGTTTAAGAAGAATTCTTTTTCTGTGTGTTTCTACCGTGTTTATACTTATGAAAAGTTTTTCAGAGATGTCTTTGCTGCTGAGTCCGTCGCAGATAAGCTTCAGGATTTCCATTTCGCGCCTCGTTAACGGATCTTTTATTTGGTTTTTGCCCGTGTCCTGCTCATTGCTGATGAAGTTAATCATTCTGTCTTTTGCATGATTGCAGACATAGATTTCATTGGAAAGAAGTGCTTCTATAGATTTTATAAATTCATCGTAGCTGCTGTTCTTATCCAGATAGCTTTTGATGCCTTTGTTGAATAATTTTCGGATATCGATCACGTCATAATCGTTTCCTATAATAATAATCTTAATCGCTTTATTTTCGGTGGTAATATTTTCCACAGATTTATATAGTTCCGTAAAAATCAGCATATTGGCACTGATCATGAGAAATTCCGGCGGATCGTCCTTCAAAAGTATTTTTAATGCTTCCGGGCAGTTGCAAATATCAATTGTTGTGAAAATTCCACTTTGTTCTAGAAGTTTTGAGAGCCCTTCCGTATACAACAGAGGCTCATCGAAGATGGTTAATCTTGGTCTCATCATGATTAGTTTTAGTTTATATAAAAATAAGAAAAAAACTTAATATTTATATAAATATAATCAAAAAATATCTAATTAAATCGATTAAATTGTTAAAATAATACAGTTATTTATGATTATTTGATAAATAATTCCCTTTGGTTTGATTTTTAAGGGCTATTTTTAGAGTTATTGATTGTAAATGCCTTTATTTATCATATTTCTCAAGGGTCTGTTTTAATTTGAAAAATTATTTAACTAACACTTTTGGGATATGTTTTATCGGAAAATTTACAGAATTGGCGATGAAACAGAATTCATTTGCTTTTTGATGAAGTTCTGTTGCTTTTTCAATCATAGACTCTTCCGAAACCGTAACTTCAGGATGAAGAATTACTTCCGTAAAATGTCCGCTTCCGTTTGCCAGTTCTGTCATTATACCTGTAGGAAAATCGTTATAATCCGTCACTACAACTCCCGCTTCCGAACAAAAGTGAAGATACCAAAGCATATGGCATGAGGAAACAGAAGAGAGAAGCATTTCTTCAGGATTATATTTTGTCTTGTCACCACGAAATGCCGGATCGGATGAAGCCTCGATTAGAACTTTATTTTCCGCAGAAATTTCATGACTTCTTTCGTATTCTCTGTAAGAACTGGTTCCTTTTCCTGTATTTCCCGTCCAGCGAACGGTTATTTTATATTGGTGATTTTTCATTTTAGTTTTTTAAAAGAGTATAGAATTTAGAATCTTTAAGAATATTTTTTACTATTTCTGCCCGATCTTTTTTAGTTGTTGTATCATACAGTTTCCAATACGGCAGTGTTACATTTCTGTCTAAGAATTTAATGCTGTATGCAGTATACTTGTTTGTCCCGCTCATTTTCTTTTCTGAAATCAAGTTTTTAAATGCCTTTTCAAATTTTATTTTTAAATCTTCTTTTGTATTATTTTTTAAAAGAAGATCATAAGCTTGCTTAATGATTTCAGAATTATCAGCCAAACCGTTTTCTATCAATAATGGGATTAAAATATCCAATGCTTTTTCATTTTCCTTTAGTCCGATATAACATTTACTGTATTTTTCTGCCATGAAAATCTCCCCCATTGCAATGGCATTTCCGCAAAAAGACTGAAAAGGATGTTCATTCGCTTTGTCCAGAAATTTTACTGCCTCTGTGAAGTTATTATTTTCAAGTTCAATGTCTGCAAGGCTTTGATAAATATGTTTTAGATATGAATTTTTAGAAGAAGAGAGAAATTGGTTGTCATGCTCTTTACCGTTTTTTTGATCTTCTGTTAATTTTAAACAAAAAAGATAAGTTTTTTTTGCATTATCACGTTGATTTAGACCTTGCTCATTCGATGCTTTGCCTAAAAATGCAGTAAATAAATATTCAGAATTCGGATAAGTTGCAATGAACTGATCATATTTTAAAAGAATTTCGCTTTGAATATGCGAAATATTTTTTGAATTAATAGAAATTGTATCATTTTCAGAAATAATTTTATTCAGTAAAGAATCTTCAATTTTAAATATTTCGCTTATCGCAACAGAATCTTTCTTCTGCCCAAAGGCAAAAAATGAACACAGTAGTAAGAGTAAAGAGAAAATGTTTCTCATTAGGTATTAGTTTTTATAATAAGCGTGTAAAATTATGAAAATCAGATCATAAAAAATCTCCGTAAAAATACGGAGATTTTAAATTTTATGTGTTAAAATTAATTTTTGATAAGTTTTTTTGTTAAGATTTTTCCATTTTCAAAAGTGGTTTTTGCAATATAAACACCCTTTTGAAGCTCGGAAACATTAGAATTGTTTTCTCTAACGGTCTTTAGAAGCTTTCCATCGATAGAATAAATGTCTATTTTGCCTATTTTTTCTTTCGATTTATAAACTAAATTTAGTGTTACAGGATTCTCAAAAGAAATATCATTCTCAGCTTTTGTAATATTTAGAGTTGATAATGTAGTCGTATTAAATAAATATTTTACAATACTTCCGCCGACATTTGAAATAATATTATTGTTGTTAACTATTATTTCTTCAATACTAGCAAAAGAACTGTCCTCATAATAACCAAAATCAGAAGCTATTGAGCCGCCTTGAGTGAGTTTTGTGAAAAAAATAGGAGATTCATCTGATCCGTAAGGAATATATGGATGAGATGATTGGTTTCCTCCAATGTAATAATGTCCATCTTTTTCAGTAATACTTTTTGCCAAAGCAGTGGGATGTATTACAGATAAAGCACAATTAAATGTAGTATCAAGAGTTCCGTCCGGGTTAAGTCTAAAAACTTCATTATTGGTAGAGTTTGATTTTGAAATAACGATCTTATTATTGCTGTCTATAATTGCTGTACTAAAAGGAGCAAAATCTAAATTAGACTGTACAACACCATTATTTCCAAAGTTCATTAGCGGCTGTCCATTCGGATTGAATTTTTCAATGATGCTATTACTGTAGGGTGAGTTGATTTTAGTAAGACAAATAATGTTAGATTGATTATCTAGTAGTACAAACGCGCCATAGTAAAAGTTTCCCTGAATTGCTACGGAACCATTAACTCCGAATGAAGTATCCATACTTCCGTTAGCATTAAGCCTGTAGATAGCAGTAGAATTATAAATGAGTATTTTTCCATTTTGTAAGATTAGTCCTAAAGAACGACCATTTGTATCACTGTTAAAATCATTAGATATAATAGAGACTCCATTAGTTCCGAAAGTGGTATCTAATTGTCCGCTTGGAAGTATTCTGTATACAATTCCTACATTGGCAGAACCGGAAATTCCACCACTCACATTACCGTAACCAAAAATTACAAGCTTTCCATCAGGTTGCATTTTGGATTGACATTGATAGGTGTAATAAGGTAACTGAGTTTTTCCATTGTTTCCAAAATTAGAATCCAGAATTCCATTATTTGTAAGCTTATATACAAAGGTTTCGTTACCATTCGGCACAGAATAAGATGAATAAATACTGCCATTGGAATCTTGAGTCATAGTCCATGAATAGCTGTAATTGGCAACATCAGATAGTCCGTTTGAACCAAAAGAAAGATCTTTGGAAATAATCTGTGCAAAAGTAAGATGTACTACAGTAAGCAGCACAAGAAATAATAGTTTTCTCATTTGTGTTTAAAATTCTTTTGTGTAATCTGATACAAATATATAAAAAAACCTCTGGTTTTCCAGAGGTTTAAAATTTTGTATCAATTAGAATATCCTATCAATTCTTCTTTATTGGAATTGTAAATTCTGTATTCTAAATATTTAAAAGAATCCCTAGGAATAACGGTTACCCACTTTTTGTATTTCATAAACCATTTCATCTGGATGCTCTTAATTCCTTTCGTAAGGTAAGCTTCCACAAACGGATGTACATGCAGGTAAAGTTTTCCTTTTTCCTTCTGCATAATGGTTCTGAGGGTTTCTCCCATTCTTTCCACAATAACGATCGGAGCTACGATTTCTCCGTCTTTGTTCGGGTTTTCTTCTTTGGTGTCGATCTGTTTTTCCGGACGGTTTCTTTGTCTGGTAATCTGTATCAGCCCGAATTTACTCGGCGGAAGAATCTTATGGCGGGCTTTATCGCGCTTCATTTCTTCCTTCAGATGTTCGTACAGATCTCTTCTGTGGTCTGCGTTGGGCATGTCGATAAAATCGATCACAATAATTCCACCCATATCACGGAGACGCAGTTGTCTTGCGATCTCGGTTGCTGCCATTTTATTCACCTTTAAGGCGTGTTCTTTATTTACGGCAGTTCCGGTTGTGATGTTGTTTCCGGAGTTTACGTCGACTACGTGAAGTGCTTCTGTGTGTTCTATCACCAGATAAGCGCCTTTTGAGCTTGGGATATTGACGTGTTTTCCAAAGCTTTGTTTGAGCTGTTTTTCAACATTGTAATATTCCAGAAGAGGAATATGGGAATCGTAAAAATGGACAATGTTTTTCCTTTCCGGAGCGATAACTTCCAGATAGTTTTTCATCTCTTCCACCATCTGTTCGTCGTCGCAGGTAATGCTCACGAAATCCTGGTTGAAGTTGTCTCTTAAAATAGCTGAAGCTTTATCGTCTTCGCTTAAAACTCTGGACGGAACTTTATTCTTCTGTATATTTTTGAAGGTTGTTTCCCACTTCTGAATCAACTGATTCATATCATTGTGCAGGTCTGCAACTTTTTTGCCTTCGGCAACGGTTCTTATAATAACACCGAATCCTTCAGGCTTGATGCTTTCGATTAAAGTTCTCAGTCTCTCTTTTTCTTCAGAACTTTTTACTTTCTTGGAAATTGAAACTTTATTATCGAAAGGAATAAGTACCAAAAAACGCCCTGTTAAAGAAACCTGAGTGGAAATTCTCGGTCCTTTGGTGGAAATGGGTTCTTTGGTAATCTGTAGCAGAACAAGATCGTCTTTGGCGATTACCTTGTCTACTGTTCCGTTTTTGTCTATTTCGGGTTGTATCTCGAAATTTTTTAAGCTCGAAGTATTCTGTTTTTTGGAAATCGTATCTCGCAAAAACTTTCTGTACGTAAGGTACTGTGGTCCCAGATCCTGATAATGCAAAAAGGCATCCTTTTCGTATCCTATGTTTACGAAAGCTGCATTAAGGTTAGGTGCAAGTTTTTTTACTTTCCCAACAAACAAATCTCCAACTATAAAATCGCTTTTGTCCTCTTGCTCATGAAGTTCACATAGTCTTCCGTCTTCCAGCAGTGCAATCTTTGTAAGATCATCCTCATGCGAAACTATTAGTTCTTTCTTCATTTTGTTGTAAGATAAAATTGTTAAGATTGTAGGAAAAGAGTGTTTTTTTCATCAAATAAATTTTAACCTTAAGTTAAGCATAACAATTGAATGAATGATATTTTTTTTTGATAAAATATAAAACGTTCTTTTCCTTAGACATCTTATAGTTGCAAAACAAAATATAGTCGGTGAGGCTTTAAAATTTAAAATCACCAACTATATCTTTATATTGTAAATCCCGAGAAAAAGAGATTATTTCTTCTTATGTCTGTTCGCTCTTCTTCTTTTCTTTCTCTTATGAGTTGCAACCTTGTGTCTTTTTCTTTTCTTTCCGCTTGGCATAATTATAATTTTTTAGTAACTAGTTAATATTCAGTTAATTTCTTATTTTACTGTAACTTTCGTTTTTACTTTCTCCACAAAAGATTTTGATGGCTTGAAAGCAGGAATGTTATGAGCAGGGATTTCAATGGCAGTATTTTTAGAGATGTTTCTTCCTGTTTTTGCTGCTCTTGTTTTAATGATAAAAGATCCAAAACCTCTTAGATAAACGTTATCTCCATTATACATAGAAGTCCTGATTTCTTGCATAAATGCCTCTACAACTTTCTGTGTTTCATTCTTTTCGGTTCCCAACTTATTTGAGATGGTGTTTACCAATTCTGCCTTTGTCATTTCCTTATTTTAATTTTAAATTTTAGGTGTGCAAATTTAGTTAAAAAAATTGAATATTAGCAAATTAGTGGTAAAATATTTTTTGATAAGAGGTTGAGAACTTAGTATTTATTCTGTAAGCATATTATATTAAGTCACCATTACATACTGGAATTGTAGTAACCATTCTCCACACAGAAGCGGATGAGGTGAAGTTTTGTCTTTAATCCGAGCTTTTCTGTAAGACGGTTGATGTACGTATCAATTGTTCTTGTGCTGAGATTCAGTTTTTCTCCTATCTCCTTGTTACTGAAGCCTTCATAGCAGAATTTCATCAGTTGGATTTCTGTAGGAGAAAGTTCTTCCTGGCTTTTTTTCTGGCGGTTCATATAGTCCATTACCGCTAAAGGCTGCTGTTCCCACTGTTTCGTATAGGCTTCATAATCGAAGCTGTCTGATGTTATTTTTCCTTTGATAATTTCTTTAATAATCGTACTTTTTTTCTGGCAGTAAAAAGTATTGGGAATTTTAGAAAGAATCTCCGCCATATCTTCCTGATAAGTTCCGGAATACGTAATAATCGGGGTTTCAGAATCGCTTTTCCGGATGTATTTAATGGCTTCCAGCCCGCTGAGAACAGGCATAAAAAGCTCTACAATAAATACATCTTCCTGCCTTCTGTAATTCCTGCTGATCAGTTCATGCCCGTTGTTGCAGTCGTTCAGCAGCATGTAGAACGGATTTTCTGTCAGCGTTTTGATCATGATTTTCTTAAAATAAAAATCACTGTCGGCAATAGAAAATCGCACAGTATTGGTTAATATTTTGCTCACTTTTAATATCGATTTGGTGGATGATAATTAAAATTCAGATCACTAAATTAGGAAAATATGCTGAAAGTGAAAATTAATCTTAATTTAATTCGAAAAATAGAATTATTTAATGTAAAAACTTAAATTTTGTGCATAAATTATTTTTTTATAATTTCACAGAACCAAACCAAATCACAAAATATGTCTTCGATCAGGGAGAAAAAACTAAACAAAGCAGACGTTAGGGTAGGCATTTGGAAATTTGTTCTATCATTCATTGTCTTATCAGGTGTATCCTTCATCTGTGTCTTTTTCTTTTTTAAAAGCTATGATATCCAGCGGGAAGGAATCAAAAAACAGGCGGATGACTACCGCGAACTGCTCACCAGAAGCGACCTTCTCAGAATTCACGTCGACAGCATCATGTATCGTATGGATCAGCTCGACATCAACAAGGTGGATAACGATATTTTCCTCCGCAACTACATCATGGATAACGTAAGAGATGCCAAAAACATCATGGGAAAAGACAGTGCCGACAATTTTAAGCATTATTCCATCCTCATGAAGCAGATTGAGCCGATGCTTGCACTGAAAAACCAGATCGTGAACGTTTCCTACAAAGAGCAGAATGCTTTACGGGATCTCAGTGAATGCCGCGGTAAAGTAGGCATTGTAAACCACGAACTCAGGGTAGATCCTACAAGAAAATTTTCGGGAAGCCGACGAAGAAGATAAAAACTAAAATTATGCAGGGACAAATCACACTATCGAAAAAAGAAAGGCATTACCAGTTTTTATATTTAATTGTAATGCTTTTTGCAGCACTTATTTTTCTGGGAATTATCTTTTTAAAAGGTTTTGAATCTCCGTTTTCAGACGAAGACATGATCTCGGTACAGAATCTTGAAGAAAAAGCAAAATTCGATCAGAAGCAGAAATTTTCCTACAAAACTTTAGACAGTACCTTTTCTATGATTAATAAGCTGACAGACGAATCGCCGCAGCCTTTCGTGGAAAGCAATATCATGTACGGAATTAACGACGTTGCCAATTACTTCCAGAATGGAGATAATATTTCAGACATCAGAAAAGATGCGTATCCGCAGATTGCGAAATTCTACAAAATGTATTTCAACGATAAAAAATTAATTTCCAGCAAAACGGAAAACATTAAAAGCTTTGAAAAACAATTTGAAGAATGCTCCATAGGCTTTAAAGAAAAGAAAAGTCAGCTTTTTCAGCGGGAAACCGCTTTAAAAGCAAGAACTCAATAAATTTTATCACTTTTCATAACAACACACCAAATAAAACACATCCATCACACAATCATTAACTATGAATTATTTTCAAAAAAACAAAAAAAACATTATCATCGGTGTTATTGCGACGCTGCTCATCGCAGCACTGGTTGCATTGTGGCTGCAGAAAAAGGTAATACACTCCGCAGATGATATTGTAGGAGTTGTTTATCCCTCTTCCCTGAAAGTAGGAGACACCCTTTTGTTTGAAGACAAAACCCAGTTTGCGAAAACCAAAAAATGGATCTTCGGAGACGGAACTTCAAGCGATAAAAACAGCGGCTTCCACTTTTACAACAGACCGGGATATTATCAGGTAACGTTGATTATTGATAACAAATATTCCAAATCTTTTCCCGTAATGGTTTCCGCGAGATCAATTCCAAAGCCGGTAGATTCTGCAAAAACAAGAACTTTAATCGACGCACAGACTCAGGCAATGCAGTTTGAAAACGTACAGTTCCGGGCAATTTCCGATGCCAAACAGTTTACCTGGAAGTTCGGAGAAACCGGAAATATCGATTCTAAAGATAAAATGGCGATCTATTCCTACAAAAAACCGGGAGATTATGTCGTAACACTTTACACAGACGAAAGCGCGGAGCCGATTCTTCATCAGATCAAGATTCTTCCTGCTTATGATGCCTTGGAAGAAGAGGTAAGTGTAGAAGACGCTTATGCTAAAATTGATAACGATTTTAAATATCATCTTCAGCAGATTGCCAACGGAAACAGCTTTAATATGCACTATAATTATTTACTGAGAACCTATCTGTGCAACAATGAAAATACCGTAGTAAAAGTAAGTGACAGCAAAGTCAATAATTTTTATATGTACTGTGCAGGTCTTCAGTTTGATAAAAACATGGTGATCCAGACCGTGAAAGTGAACTTCGATGATGCGCAGAACTGCGTAACCAAAGTTGATATTAACCAAAGTAAATAATTTTCCGTTCAGAATTTTTTTGAACCACCACACCAATCATTAAATAAATCAGGATGAAAAATAAACTTCCTCTAGCAGCATATTATATCGGAGTTTCAGTATTGCTCGTAAGCTGTCAGGTAAAACTGCCATCGAAAAGAACTCCCGAACCCACCCATTACGGACAGGTTGATAATTCACCGGTCGTCAACGGTTTTCCTAAAAAATCAGTTCCGTGGATTGCCATATCCGACAGATCCCGAAATACCGCATACCTTGATAAAAGCGATGAAAAATCCTATAAAGAAGTTAAATTTCTGGAACCTTTAATGGTGTTAAAAAACCGCGACGGAATGGTAAAAGTTGCAGAATATATTCCGGATGCACTCATGAAAAAAGTATCTTCCAAACAGATCAAAACCTATGGCTGGATTCCGGAATCTGATCTTCTTTTATGGAGCAATTCCTTAAAAAGCGAAAAAACAGGCTTTCCGGTAAGAGTTGCCATTGTACCGAGCAACAGTGAGGTCATCAAAAACTCAGAAAGATATTACAAGAACGATTCCATCATGGTTTTCAATTCGCCGAGTCTTATTGAACAGGCAGATGTGAAAATCCCGAACGGACAGATCGTATACGTCTACAAACAGGCAGAAAATAACAAACGATTTCTGGTGGGTAAAAAACCAAACATCGATATCGACAGCATCAGTACAAGTCTGTACGGATGGGTAAGCTCCAATGTGGTTTCTACATGGGGAGAACGTTCTGCTGTAAAAATGAAAAATACCACAGGAATTACAGAAACCACGCTGGGAATTCATGAAGGTTCTCCGGGAGGAAACGAAACCGAAAACAGGACTGCTATTTTATTAACGGATGTGAACAAAAGAACACCGCTTGAAAATATTTTTCCAGTAACATTACCCCTAAACGAACCGCCTACTCCGGATTCTAAAACAAAGTATTTTACCAATATTTTAGATTACAGCAAAAATTACGTTTTCAATGTATTGGGAGAGCCGATTTATTTCGACCGTTACCGGGAAATTACAGAAAAAAATAAAAAAATAAATATCGTATTTGCTTTAGATATCAGTGCTCCGAATGCACCTTATGCTCCGATTGTTAAATCTTTGTTACAGGATTTACAGTTGAGATTCGAGAAACCGTCTTATTTTAATCAGGTAAAATACGGAGTTGTTTTGTACAAAAATAATTCCTGTGGAGACAATGTGGCGGTTTCAAATTTAAGCACAGATTACAGCAAAATCACCACCTTCATCGATCAGAAAAGCAATGAGATGAACTGTGTAAGCAACAGCGGTTATCAGCCGGTAAACGAAGGTTTGATGGCAGCCGGAAACCTTTTGTCTAACGTTCCGGATGAAACCAATATTGTCATAACGGTGGGAACATCGTCCAGTCAGGGCGGAAATATGTACGGAGTCATCAATTCTTTAACGCAGGCTCAGGCGAGACTGATCATGTTCCAGACCAGCGCGAGATCATCCGATACCTATAATGATTTTGTTTTGATGGCAGAAAATGTGGTAACCAATACCGCAAAAAATATTGCTGAACTGAAGAAACAGAAAATTATTAACCAGAATGATGTTTTAACGAAAAATAATTTCAGCCTTATCGAAGGAGATGAAGGCTTTTTCTCACTCGATTATCCGAAGCAGAGTATGGCACAGGGATTTGTAATTTTTCCTAAAAAAGGAGATATCGCGAAGCCGGGTTATCTTAAAAAATCTGTCGACAGCCTGATTGCGCAGGTTACTCTCGATAATATGACTTTGGATAAATCTTTAAACGATTATTTCCATTCATCAGTAGGAGCAGGAAGAACGGATGTAGATGTAAAATACAAATATCTTTATCCGGGACTTACCAATCCTGTTCCGGCAGGAATTGCCGCACAGCTCATCAATTACGGAAATCCGTTTCTGGTGAAAGGCTACATTCCGAAAGAACTGAAAGATTACAAACCGGGATTAGAGAAAGGAATTTTAATTTCCGAGAAAGAATTTGACAATTTAAAACTTTTCTACACCGAAGTTTATCAGAATACAGGAGCGGAAAGATCGTATTTCAGCCAGTCCAGAGCGATTAACGAGTATGTGAAACTGCTTAAAAAATACAACCCTACTCTGAAATTTTTAGACAAAAGTGATCTTTACAAACAGCCGATGTCTTACTCCGTGGGAATCAGCACAGGTTTTGATAATTCTGATGAAGAGCTGATGTCGAAATATATGCTGAAAGGCTGGAAAAAATCTAAAATTGTGACTAATGAAACGGTAAAAACCTATTTTAAACATTACAAAGATTTAGCCGACAGAATGTTGTCTCACAGAAATGATCCTGCGGTGAAAATCGAGCAGAACGGACAGACTTTCTACTGGCTGAACGAATATTTCATGCCGACCATGATGCCTGTTGAAGAACCGGAATATACTCAACATTAATTCTTTATAAACAGAAAAGCGGAAAATAATTTTCTGCTTTTTTTATTTTTTTGATGTAAATTTTTTATCTTTGGATTACCCAAATCACGTAAATATGTCACAGCAATCATCACCTCATGACGGCAAATACTTTGTTGTCCGGAAAGGCAAAGCCCAGTGTAACCAGGGTGATCAGTTCCCGCAGTACAAAGTTACCTCCCATCAGAAACATTTTTGGAACGATTCCGATGGTAATGCAGATTTTCTTGGCGTTACCGAAGACGATCTTCAGTTTAATCCATCCGGTCCCAGTTTCGGAAAATGTAAACTGAAACCTACTTCAGGAGGTTATCTGCCATGTTCTTATGCACCTGCCGGAAAATGGCAGAAAACATACGACAAAGTAACCATTATGGGTAAAAAGATCGTCACCGAATTTTCTGAACTGCAATGTGTAATCGGAGGTAAAATTACCATCAAAGATCACGGACAGCGGGGAGAAATGAGCAAGCAGAATGTGAAAAATGCAGACAACAAAACGGTTCAACACATCAATCCTTTGGTGAAAATACAGGATTTTAAAGAAACCGTTCTTGAAAATGAAATTGATGCCTATTAATTAATTCCAAAAAACATTCTATGTCTAAACAAGGAGTTTCAAAGATCTCAGGAAATCCAAATCCTGTAGTTGGCGAAAAAACAACTTACATGGTTACGGACTGGTATCCCGCCACGCCCGCAGAAGAAAGAAATCCTGCTGTGGTTACCTGGGAGCTTTTTAAAAAACGTCCCGACGGAAGCTTTACCACAACAAACATCAAAAAAGTGGGGGACGGAAGTTTTACCTTTGGAGAAGTTGCAGCCAAAAATACCTATCGTCTCGAAGCGTATCTTCATCAGCCGGAAGGAAAAGGTTCTACAACAATCGATATTACTCCGCAACTGGGAGAAATTCCAAAGATCAATAAAGTGGAACTGCGCTATGCAGACGATTCTCCGGGAACCGTTTTCAGTTATCAGGAAAAGCTTGTAGCCAGCGCGCAGTGCGTAAATCTTGCAGGTAAAAAATTATTGTTTACGCTTTGGGAAGATGATGCAGCCGGAGAAGGACATAGTTCTAAGAATAAATTTGTAGACAGCAAAGAAGCGGTTGTAAGCAGAACCGGAACGGCAACCGCAGAATTTATGCTCACGAAAGCTTTGATGCAGAAAGCTTCGCAGGGTGAAAGAGATCCTAAAGAACTGGAATTCTATGTAACGGTAGAATATTACAAAGACAGAAAACACGCAAGTGAGAACAGAGTGATAAAAAATCCTGAATACAAACCGCCAGTTCAGCAGTCTCCGGCTCCGAAATCCACGCCAAAAGCCACCGGTTCGCCCGCCGCTTCAAAACCAGATTCTAAAAAAGAAACCAGCGGAGTGTTCGATTCCTTCACAGAAACCGTAAGAAATACGTGGAATGAACTTTGGGACTGGGCGGAATCCAAAGGAACGGTAAAACCGGATAAAAAACCTACGGCTCCCAAACCGGAAGGTAAAACAACGAGTGTGGTAGATCATACGGAAAAACAGGCTTCAGATAAAAAAGGAAAGTGCTTTTGCAACAGGGATTTTACCGCTGAAGAATTTGAAAAAATTATTAAAGGACTTAGAGATAGTGAGCCAAGAGTTAAAAAAGACAGCGGCTATGCACTTTTTGGTGCCAGTAATTGTGAATTGCCGGAAGAAGATAAGACGATTGAAAAATTAAGAACTCAGTTGAATAGCCTTTTTACAAAATATCAGATTAATACATGTTTAAGAAAGCTTCATTTTCTGGCGCAGGTTTATCATGAGACAGACCGGTTAAGAACAACTTTAGAGTATGCTACTAAAAAAGATTATAAACCTTATTTTGGAAGAGGCTTAATGCAATTAACCTGGGAGAGTAATTATAAAATCTACAAAGCATACAGCGGAATTGATTGTGTAAAGGACTATGACAAGATTGCAAACAATCTGTCCAATGCCTGTGATTCTGCCGGTTGGTACTGGAAGCAGGGAAAAGTTTTAGGAGTAGGAAAAAGATGGAAAGGACCTGCCGATCCTCCTGCATACGTAAAGATTCAGAATCCGGATTATCCTAAAGAAACAATTACTTACACAGACGGAAAAACAAGCGGAAAATATGGTACCGTAAATTTAGGATTAATTGCAGATGACGATAAAGTAGATTTAATAAGTTATTTAGTAAATGGAGGATCTAACGGACTGCAGGAAAGAAGAAATTATGTATTAACTTTAAAGAATATTTTTAAGTATCCTCAGGATTGTGTAAATAAAGACCAGAAAAAAACGGCTGCATCTTCAGGAAGTACTTCTGTAACGATTAGATTAACCAGAAAATGGCAGACGGACAAATCTACAATCGGAGAATTTACAATTGATAATTCGGAAATTAAAGGTTATATTCTTGAGGAAAAAGGTCCCGATACTACCGTTTCGGGAATCGAACAAAGAGTTCCCGTCGGTATATACAATTTGGAGTGGCATGCCGGAACGAAAATAAAAAAAGGGTTAAAATTATATAACGATGTAGTATCAAAATCTAGAGCAATTTTAATACATTCCGGAAATACAGCGGATGACACCGAAGGGTGCTTATTACCGGGTTCTACCAAATCCAAAGACTTTGTGGGAGGTAGTAAAGTAAAATTAAAGGAAATATTTGACTATGTAGAAGAAATTGGCATAAAAGATGCTAAAATTATTATTTCACAAGCCTATGAATAGATTGTATTTATTGATGTCATTTGCCGTATTATTTTCGTGCAAAAGTCCGTCTCAGGAAAATGCTAATAAAGATATTAGTGAAAAAGTTACCACCCTTACAACGTCACTCGAAAATAAAGAAGAATCAGCTTTTCTGAACAGTTTTCCTAAAGATTTTACAAGTTTTAAAAATACTTTTGGATGGGATGATGAAAAAGATACTGCAGAACCACTTTATAATAATGCCAATAAATATATTGACTATTTGTTTTCGCTTATTAAACAGCCAAAATACAATAAATACGAAAGCCAGATCATTAATATATCAAAAGGAGGTATTTGGCAGGCTGATGCAGTTGCATATTTTCAGAATAGTGCCGTAAAGTATATTAAAGAAAATAAAAGATATCATCTTATCAATTCTCTTTCAGATAATGATGCAAAGTCTGTTTTGTCGTTTTTATTTGATAGCGGATCAGGATTTAAAAAAGATTCGGATTTTATTTCAAATTTAAGTAAAGAAAAACAGCAGCTTGCCAATAGTTTTTTATCTGCCAATATCTCCTCTGAAAAAAAGCGGGGATCGTTTGAAACCTATGAAAATAACAAAAATTATTTCATAAAAACTTTCGACGTAAACAAAGATGGAATTCCGGATAAATTAGTAAGCAGTACAGCTTATCAGGGCGAAGATTTATTTGTTTTTTTAGGAAATAAGGCAGGAAGCTATGATCTGAATTTGGAGACAACGAATTTTTCTGAAGACGGAGGAAATATCATCAGAGATATTACACCGATCGCCAACATTAAAGGTTTTACAGTGAAAACTTACTTTCCCGATCGTGGCTTTTATGAAAAGGAATTTAATATTATTCCCGAAAATAATACATGGATTTTGAGAAATACGATTTATAAAACCATGTCTGATGTGTCAGAAAATGCTGTAAAGTACATTTGTGATGTTTCTCAGAATATTGATATTACAAAATCCGGCTGGTCAGACAGATTAAATTCTATACCGGAAGAAAATGAAAGAAGCAAAAAATGCAGGGTAGAAAAAGTTTCGGAAAACGGGAAGCAGTACCTTATTCAGGATCCGGATGGTTATACGAATCTACGGAAAGAAAAAAATACATCTTCACAGGTTTTACAAAAAATAAATTCAGGTGAAAATGTTGAGGTTCTGGATAATTCCGGAGACTGGTATCTTGTAAAAACCAGCCAGGGCACAAAAGGATATGTGCATAAAAGCAGGCTAACATCTGCTCATTAATAATAAAATTAATTAAAATAAAGGAAGTTATGTAAGCATGACTTCCTTTTTGTTTTAAAAGATCGGATTTTTGAATTAAATTAAAATAAAAATATTTTCGGATTAAAATTTATGGTATTTTTGATCTAATAAATACGTCAAAAGTATACCTTATGATTACAAAAAAAATCATTGGAATTTGTTTACTGGCAGGACTTTTCACCATTTCCTGCTCGAAAAATGAAACAAAGAACAAAACAGCAACAGCAGACTCAATGTCCGTTTCTCAGCCTGTTGAAAAAACAGCAGTTCCTGTTGAGAAAAAAGATTCAGCACAATCTGATGAACAAACAGAAAGTCCGGAAGTAAAAGATACAAAAAAGACCGTCTCCAAAACTTCTGTTGAAGGAAAATTTATCGCAACAACCTGTGAAGGTGCAAGATTTTCAATAGAATTTAAAAATACCGACGGAAATCCAACGTTTAAAATTTTAGATAAAACAAAAGTAATTGCTGCCGGAAATGTCTCTGCAGAAACCGACGAAAAAACAGGAGCGATCACCAACATTATGATGGGCGAAATTGGCGGTGTGTATGAAGGTGACAAAATTGTGATCCAGAATTACGGAAACGCAATGAACGAATTCGAACACTTCACGCAATGCGGCGATAAATATCTGGAATTCACCAGACAGAAATAATCAAAAATTAATGATTGAAATAGAAACAGCATCCATTTTCGGGCGCTGTTTTTTTGTGGTTAAATTTAAAATGGTTTTAAAAAAGGCTGCATTGTTGGTTGAGTAGAACGCTTTTGCAAACTTAAAAAAGTGATTCGCATTAAAAAACTTGTAAACTTACGTTAAATTAACAGGATAATCAAAACGGCAAAACTATTTTGCTGACTAAAATTTTTCCTCTAACTTAGTTTTAGCCAAAAAACAAAATATATGACCGTTCATTTTATCCTTTCCGGTGAAACGCTGGAAAGTATAGCTGAAGAAATTAATCTCGAAAATCCAAAATACCTTAAAGAATTTCACAATACCCATTGTGCAAGAGAAGATTTTATAGATGATGACCTTGTTCCGCGGAAAAAACTTCTTATTCCTGATATTCATAAAATAAAGGAATACAACAGCCGCAACGATGCTCATTTTAAAAGTCCGAAATTAAATCCTCACATTCCTTTCCGTCCCGAAAATCTGGCTAAAATTTATACTGTCGAAAGCCGGGAAACCGAAGAAAATGTGCTTGAAGAAAAAGAAAATGCACTTTCTTACACCGTTTCAGTAAAATGGATTCGAAAAGAAGAAAATAATCACATTTTTCACCTCTTCAAAAATAATTTTTCGGAAAAATCGGGAAGCATGATGGCAGATCTCGCTTCAGAATCCATCCGTTCGCTGAATCCTGTTGAGGTAAAAACCGATGATAAAGGCAGAATTGTACTGATAGCTTTACCAAAAGAAACATTGGATAATCTCACTAAAATAAAAGAACGTTTAGAAGATCTTTTTCCGGATAAATACGCCAAAATATATCTTAATGAATTCGAACGGATTGTTCTCGATCCTTCACTTTTCCACAGCAGAATGAAGGAAGATATTTTCATCAAAAATTATTTTGCCGACCTAAGAAACAGCTTTACAAACGGAAAATCTTACTTGGCTCAGTCAATTGGAGAAGAGTATACAGAAATTCAGCTTTTGCAACAGGTGGAAAATGCGGATTATGACCGGGAAATTATTCTTCAGCAAAGAATAAATCCATTGGAAAATAATAAAGATTTCAAAGGAAAATATGTGCTGTTTACTGAATCGGGATTAGTAAAAGAGATCGAAATCAAATATACTATTTCTCAGTTTGGTGTAAAAAATACGAGTCTTTTTGTGTTAAAAGAATTGTCGTAAACATTTTACAGTAAAGGATTGTTAAGATTTTATTAAATCTACGATCGTAGAATTACGACATCAAATCGTAGAAATACGACAAAATTTAAAATTGCTGTTTAAAAACTTTCAGAAAAAAAATTGCCGTGCTACCTTTGTTACACAATCACCGAATCACAAAATATTATTAACGATTAAAATTTACCTATCATGGCAGCAAATTCAAGAGGAATCTTAAAATTCAATGGCGGAGAAGGGCAAAAATTACTGAAACTGAACTACAGCGTTTCAAGATCTACGGATGTTTCTGGTAGAGTAGCTTCAGATCCTTCCAATGCGCTCATCAAAGTAACCGTAGAAGCAACAGAAAAATCAGACATTCTGGAAAGCTTACTGAACGGAAAATACAAACCGACAACAGGAGAAATCACCTTCAACAAATCCCACGAAGAAGGCACATTAATCACACTTTCATGGAACAACGGATACGTTATTCAGCACGAAGTTGAGTTCGATGCGGTAGACGAAAACAGTATGCTCATCAGTTTCGTGGTAAGTGCAGAAACCATCGACTACGGAAACTCCAAATACGAAGGTCTTTGGCCATCAAGCTAAAATATTCATTTCATCGTATTCATACAAAAGACTGTCGTGCAAGGCGGTCTTTTTTTACCATTTTTAATTAAATTTTGTTAAAATAATCATTCTAAATCACATTATTAAGACATAATTTTCCGTTTTTAAGAAAAAACAGTTAACTTAGTAAACAATAAAAATTCAGAAGGTTATAGATTTATCCCATAAAAAAATAAGGAAAATCCAAACCCGAAGAACACCAATCACCACACACCAAATATTAATCTGAATAGTACAATGGGAGTATTAGTTACCAATGAGACTGTAAAGCAGCTATTTCATATAGCACAATCCATCGCGAAGGAAAATTACAATGCAACCTATGGAGCACCGCACATTTTGCAGGCACTCATGCACAAAGACATCGGGTTGAACGAATTCCTTAAAAGCATCGACAAAGATCCCGGATATTTTTACGAATGGGCAGATGTGCGTATTGAAGATTATCCCAAAACCAGTCATCTTCCCGCCGAAGCAGGAGAAGACGAAACAGTAGATCGTATTGTAGAAGAAGCGGATGATATCCGTCTGAAATTAGGTCTGGACGAAATTACCCCGATCTGCATTCTAACGGCAATTGTAAAACCTCAGGTCGCTTTTACCTTACAGCAGCTCAAATCCCTTCCTCTCAGAGAACACGAAATTTTTAATTTATACAGAAAAGATACGCCTTACGAAAGTTCGGAAAACGGAGAATATTCTTCAATATTTTCAAACGGCTCAGACTATCCAGACCAGTCTTTTCCTTCCATAAAAAGCTATTGCACAGACAGAACAGCTCAAGCGAGAAAAGGAGAGCTTGAAAACATCATCGGAAGAGACAAAGAACTCAGAATGCTGGTCGAAATTCTCTGCCGGAGAAGCAAACCCAACGTTATCATTATCGGAGAACCCGGAGTCGGGAAAACCGCTTTGGTAGAAGGTTTTGCCATTGAAATCACCAAAGGAAACGTTCCTGAGATGCTTAAAAACGGAACCTTACTGGAATTAGACACCGGCGCTTTATTAGCAGGAACCTCTTACAAAGGCGAGATTGAAGACCGTCTGAAAAAAGTCATCAACGAATGTAAAAAGATAGAAAAAGCGATTCTTTTTATTGATGAAATTCATACCCTTTTAGATCCAAAAGGAAGCATCGGAAACGTTGCAAACCTGCTTAAACCTGAACTGGCAAGAGGTGAAATTACCGTCATCGGAGCCACCACTCAGGAAGAATACAGAAAAATTATTGAGCCGGAACAGGCTTTCAACCGACGATTCGAAGTGTTAACGGTAAATGAGCCGGACGAAAAAACCTGTGTTAAAATGATCGACGTTTTACTCGAAGGTTACAAAAAACACCACGGAATTGAAGTAGAGAAAACTGCCCTTCCGGAATGTGTCCGTCTTGCAAAAAGATATGCTAAAGGGAAAAAACTTCCCGATGCAGCAATCGATCTCTTAGACAGAACCATGGCGGCGATTAAAATGCTCGACGAACTTTCAGAGAAAGAACTGGAAAGCTGGAAATTAACCTACGAAAAGCTTCAGAGCGAAGATTATTTCGATGAAAAAGACAAAGCAGACGAACTGATCTGGAATTACAATCTGCTGAAAGACAAAATAAGTCCGATTTTGTGGGGTTCTTTAAGTGAGCAGCCACAAATCGACAATTCCATGCCGGTGGAACAGATTCAGAAAATTATTGAAGACAGCTACGCCGAACTTTTGCAGCACGCCTCAAAGAAAAGAGAAAAAGTAGACCGTCTTGAACTCGCGGCGGTAATGGCGGCAAAAACAAACATTCCGATCGGGAAAATTCAGGCGCAGGAAAAAGAGAAACTGCTGAATATGGAATCTCTTTTAATGAACCGTGTTGTAGGGCAGGATCATGCTTTAAAAATCCTTTCCGATGCAATTGTTGAAAACCGAAGCGGACTCAATAAACCGGGACAGCCGATTGGATCATTCTTCCTTTTGGGACCAACAGGAACAGGAAAGACCGAATTGGCAAAATCAATGGCAGAACTCCTTTTCAACGACGAAAAGGCAATGGTTCGTTTTGATATGTCTGAATTTAAAGAAGAACATTCAGCCGCACTTTTATACGGTGCGCCTCCCGGATACGTAGGTTACGAAGAAGGAGGAATGCTCGTAAACAAAATAAGACAGCAGCCTTACACTGTGGTGTTATTTGATGAAATTGAAAAAGCCCATCATTCGGTTTTTGATGTCTTTTTACAAATCATGGACGAAGGAAAAGTTCATGATAAGCTTGGAAAAGAAGGCGATTTCAGCAATGCGCTGATTTTATTTACTTCAAATATCGGAAGCGAAGAAATCGTAAAGCAGTTTGAAGAAGGAAAAATCCCGGAATCGAATACTTTGATGCAGATTATGTCGAATTCAGGACGTTTCAGACCTGAGTTTTTAGCGAGAATTACAGAAATTATTCCTTTTGCGCCAATTACAGAATCCATCGCCGAGAGAATTTTTAATATTCAGTTAAAATCATTGCACAATTCTTTAGCCAGACTGGGAATGAGCCTGAAAATCTCCGATGAAGCCGTGAAAAATCTTGCATTGGGCGGATTTAGCAGCAAATACGGAGCAAGACAGATCTCAGGAGTAATACGTTCTCAATTGGCAAGACCGATCTCGAAAATGATCGTAAGAGAAGAAGTAAAAGCCGGACAGACCATTCATGTCGACTGGAATTCAGAAGAAGAAAAACTGAGCTGGAACGTAGAATAAGAAAGAATGGAAATCGTGAATCAGTTTAAAAAACTTTTCACAAAAGCATAAAACAATGAACCCAAATCTCAAAAATATTTTTCTAACCGCAATAGTATTGTTGTGTTCGAATTTGGCGAATGCACAGTTTCTTGCTGCTTCCGATACTTCGGAAAGCAGTGTGAAGAGATATAAAAGTATTATTAATGCCAACAGAGAAATTGTAGATTTTATCGAATATTCTCTGGTTCAGAAAGGTTTGCCTAAACATTTGAGAAATTTAGCCTTAATAGAATCCCATTTCAACAGAAATATAGCTTCGGGAGCCGGAGCAGTGGGAGTTTGGCAGTTTATGACCGCTCACGCGAATCAATACGGATTAACCGAACAGAACAGAACGGATCTTTACAAAAGCACAAAAACAGCAACAGTTTCCTTAGCCAATCTATACAAAAAATACAACAACTGGATTACTGTAGTGGCTGCTTACAACTGTGGAGAAGGAAATATTGCCAAAGCTATGACGGCTGCAAACTCTACTCAATACCATCTTTTTTATAAGTTTTTGCCGGAAGAAACCATCAATCATGTTAAAAAATATCTGAATGCATGCTATGCAACCGGAGAATTGCAGAATGTTTTGGCAAACTATAATTCCTCAAGGATGAACACCGTTTTCCTCGTAAAAGGAGGAAGCGGAAAAAACAATGTGCAATTGGCAGAAACCGAGATCAATGCAGGATTCAATCTCAACATCATTGCTGATGAACTGGATGTAGATGTAGATAAATTACTTTCATGGAATCCCAATATCAACGATGAACTTCAGAAAAAAGGTGAAGGCACTTTATATCTTCCTACTGATCTGATGCCCGATTTTTTATTGAGAAAAACTAAAATTCTTTCAAGATCCGTAAAAGAAGGAAATACAAAAAACACCGCACAGTAGAACACTAAGCGATCATGTTTAACCTACCAAATCACAGGAAATATGAAAACAGAATCACAAAATATACTACAGAATCCTTCCTTCCGCCCATCGCAGAATGCAGACGGAATTTCCCAGAATCATCATACAGGAATCAACCGTCTGGTAAAACTTTCTCTCGTGATCGAAGGAAAAGTGATTAAATATTACAAGCATTTTCAACTTACCCAAAGTACAAAACGCCACCACCAATTCAGCGTGACATTGGCTCATGACGCTTTAGGTGACCGACAGACTCATACCCTCGAAGAAGCCAATAAATTTCTCGGAAAACGTTTAACAGCCGTTATTTCCTACAAAGATATTGAAAGCAGCCCCGAAAGAACCTTTGTCGGAGTCATTACAGGAGTAGGTTTCAGTCAGGAAAAAATGAGCCTTGGAAATATTGTGTTAACAGGGTACAGCCCGACCATTTTACTCGACGGAGCGCCGCATATTCAGAGTTTTGGAGGAAGTTCACCAGTTAATATGGGAATCATTGCCAACGAAGTCATCAAACAGGGGATCGATTCCAGCCGTTTTGATGTGAGAGTGGATACCAACGATTATTCGCAGATTATTTACAGCAGTCAGTACGATGAAACGCATTATAATTATCTGGCAAGAATGGCTGAAGCGTATGGCGAACAGTTTTATTATGACGGCGAAGTATTGCATTTCGGAAAACTTCCGCCTCAGAACAAACCGATCAAATTAACCTACGGAAGCAGCGCCAATGATATTAAGGTTGAATTAAAAGCAGTACACACAAAACCCCAGTTTTACGGTTACAACAGCAGTAAACATGAAAAACTGACTTCGGGTGAAACGCCGGTTCAGCATGTGGGAGATTTGGCAAAAACAGCTTATTCTCACAACGAAAAAATATTTAAAACCCCTGCATTACAGGTTGCGCCCATTAAAGCTTCCACTCATCTTGACGTAGAATATTCTCAGAAAAGTGCGGCAGGAAGTGAAGCGGTGAGCGTATTTTCATTTTCAGGAAATACAACCGTTCCTTTTTTGCATCCGGGTTGTGTCGTGGATGTCCAGATGAGAAAATTAGACAGCAACGAATCCGATTATTTTACGAGAATCATGGTGACGGAAGTTACTCATGAAATTGATACCATCGGTCATTACAAAGGAAGCTTCGAAGGAATAGCTTCAGACACCGGATTTTTACCTAAACCCGAATTTAAAATTCCAAAAGCCGAACCGCAGATTGCTACCGTAATTTCCAATACAGATCCGGAAGGACAGGGAAGAGTTCAGGTAAGATTCGACTGGCAAACCAATGATACAACGCATTTTATCAGAATGATGAGTCCCGATGCGGGAGGAACCGATCAGGTGAACCAAAACAGAGGATATGTCGCAATTCCCGAAGTCGGAGATCAGGTGATGGTGAATTTCGTTCACAGTCATCCCGACCGACCTTTTGTGATGGGCGGAATGTTCCATGGCGGAATCGGTCTCGGCGGCGGAGTGGATAACAGAGTAAAATCTATCCAGACGAGAAGCGGTCACAGAATTATTTTTACAGAGGATGAAAGCATCGTCATTACCGATAAATCGGGAAATAAAATTCATTTAGACACCACCGGAAGCAACATCACCATTACAGCTCCTGAAACCATGACGTTCAACTGCCGGAACATGAACATCAACGTCGGCGAAAATATGAGCACCAATGTCGGAATGAATAAATCCGACACCATCATGGCAAATCATACAGAAAGTGTAGGTTCCATGAAATATCTTTCTACAGGAGCCGATTTCATGACGAATGTTGTCGGAAAAATGAGTCATTATGTAAAAGGCGATATGGAAGTCTATGGCGAAAAAGAACATAAATTAACCAGCCTTAAAGGTGTTGAGGTTAACAGTCAGGGAAAAGTGGAACATCACGCAGAAAAAGAAGTTCAGAACAATAGTGGCGAGAAATCTAAAAATCACTAAAAAATGAGCATTGAATATTTTGTAGAAGGTAAAGCGGTCACCCGTTTTGATGGAGATTCCAGAACTTTTGCCAAAGAAGGCATCAGTCATAACAGTGCGGCAACCGTGGAACAGAAGGGAAACGGAACGGGAGTAAGCTATAACAAAGCAGAAACCATTAATCCCGATGATAAACCCGTTAATACCATTGATATAAGCCTGAATCTTTTTTTTGACGGAACCCAGAATAACAAAACCAATACCCGGCTTGGCGGAGATTTTAAAGAAGCAAGCAGCGATAAAGACGACAGTTACAACAACGAGTTCACGAATGTCGCCCGTGGTTATGATACGATTGATCCGAATGCACAGAATCAGGTTTCATGGTATATTGAGGGAATCGGAACAGAGGACAGAAAAAGCGACAGCATTTTAAAAGGCGTTGCACAGGGAACCGGAGATACAGGAGTGGTGGCAAAAGTGGCAAAAGGCTGTAAAAAAGGCGCTGAAGCCATCGTAAATAAACTTAAAAATAACACGAAACCGATCGGGGTTCTTACCGTAAATGTCTTTGGTTTCAGTAGAGGAGCTGCGGCGGCGAGACATTTTATACACGTTGCAAACTCTCCGGGAATAATTTCTTATGCTTTAGGAAATGAAACATTACAGGTTTTTCCTCCCGAATTTATTAATAATGAAACGGTTACAATAAAGGATAAAGATGGCTCCAAGTCGCAGTTCATTATGCGGCACGGGTATTTCGGAGCCTGTCTTCTTGCGCAGGATCTTGAGGTTAAAGAGATAAGATTCCGTTTTGCAGGATTGTATGATACGGTTGCTTCTTACGGACTCAACCACAGAGGAGGTTTCGGGATTGATGATGATACTAAACAGCTTGGTTTAGACACTATTGGAGGCGGAAAAGTAAATTTTGTTCTTCAGCTTGCTTCGGATGATGAATACAGAGATAATTTTGATTTAACGAATATCGACAGCACAGGTTTATACGGACTGGAGTTTACCCTTCCCGGAGTTCATTCCGATATTGGCGGATCTTACGGAGAAGGAGATGAAATTTCTGTTTTATATTGCGATTCTTACGATCCCTACAATAATGTATTTACCCACAAAGAATGCGAAGCATTTAAAAAAATTGTAGTAGAGGAAGGGTGGTATCATGATGAGCAGTTGGAAATTAAATCTTTCAGGCAAAAAGATGTGAACTACGACCGGTGGTGGAATAAAATATCGATGTATTATGGCTTGGTGGGAACCAGAAACTTGTCCAATAAATATGATAAAATCCCCCTAAACCAGATGTTTCATTATTCCAGACAGCATGAAGTGAAATATCTTGAAGATCTCATCAACGAAAATCATAAAATCAACGATCCCTTTTTAACCGGAATTTACAGTCAGCTTTCATCATACACCAATGCGTGTAACCAACTCAGAAATAAGTATGTGGAAGATATTAAAGCCGGAAAGAAGCCTTCAGTTGCCAAATACAAGCAGGATATCAAAGCAATTTCGTATCTGGGACATATCAAAGAAGAAGACCTTAAAGTGTTAAGAAATAAATATCTTCACTGGTCTGTAAAGGCCAACCAGATTGGTCTGGATGCGCGACCTAACGATAATGCCCCGAAAAGAAGAGGTGCATTGGCTGCACAATACCGCAAAAGAAACATACAGAATGGATAAAACGATAAAAATAGTATTTTTTTTAATCCTCCTTTTTCAGAATATAAGTTGCCAGAAAATGAAAGAAGAACAGTTGCCGGAATTTAACGTAGAAATAAGCAGTCCGAATAACAATATGATTGTAACGCCTGTAGAAGATAAAATCACCACTCTGGAAGGTGTTCCCGCGAGTCTGCCTTACGGAAGTTCGTCGGGAACGTGGGGGAATTCAGGGAAAGGCTGGACAGAGCAGAACGGAACTCCCGTCGGAATAGATGTAACTTATTTTTCCAGATATGAAGATACTTTTTATCATCTGAAGGCAGACTTTCCGGTGGAAAAAATCAAAGACTACATGCAGCGTGCGTATGCGCAGCGCGAAGCTTCTCTTTACGATAAACCTTTGGAAGAATATAAAAATCTGGGAAGGAATGAAAAATACAGCAGCGCAGAAAATCCATACAACAGTTTTACAACGCTTGTTTTTGGTTTTGCCCCGAAAGGGATGGTTGTAGTATGGCTGAGATTCCGAGCCGTTCAGATTGAGCTGGGAAAATTTCAGGCTGAAATCGTAAAAGATGATCAACAGCTTGAGCAGAAGTTTTTTTCGAAACTTTCCGTAACGCGTGAGGAAATGAAAAAGAACAGATTTTTGGATGCGGAACCTAAAGAATGGGAAGACTACAGAAAAAAATACAGTTGGAAACCGCAGATTACTTCAGAAAATCCGGCTTTTAAATTATTCGAATCCAATATCAGTTATTACAACGCCGAAGAAGAAGTTATTCTCCGTTCGTGGATCGATAAAATTCCTTCAAGAGAAAGAGCGGTTCCAAAAGAACTGAATTTTATCTGGGAAACAGCAAAAGGCGAACAGTTTATCGGAAGAGCGTATTTCAATTGGGAAAGGCTTAACACTGAGTTCGAAAAAGCAGGAAAAGACTTTCAGTTAGATTTTAAAGTAGCAAAAGACAACAGCAGTTTTGATATTTTCATTAACAATCAGCCCATTAAAGCAGACAGCATAAGAATATTCAGGGCAGAAAGAGAATTTCACGACTCCTATCAATAAAAATAATTCAATTCTCAGTTTAGTTTATAGAATTCCGGTGAAAATTTTTTTTCATCGGAATTCTTGTTTTAATTTCAATTTCTAACCGTTAAGAAATAGTAAAAATATCTTAATTAAATCTTAATATTTCTCTTTTTAGTGTTTAAATTTAGCTAAATTTTCATGTTTTAAAACGATTTAAATATTTGATTATTAATGTTTTAATTTTAAAAATATTTCTTTAATCGTAGAATTACTACACGAAGTCGTAGAACTACTACAAAAACTGAGATTACTGCTTAATTCCTTTCGGATTGAAAAAAGGTGTTATATCTTTGGAATACCAAATCAACCAAATCACAAAATATTAACGATTAAAATTTACGAATCATGGCAGCAAATTCAAGAGGAATCTTAAAATTCAACGGCGGCGAAGGACAAAAATTATTAAAGCTGAACTACAGCGTTTCGAGATCTACGGACGTTTCCGGCAGAGTAGCATCAGATCCTTCCAATGCACTGATTAAGGTTACAGTAGAAGCTACAGAAAAATCCGACATCCTGGAAAGCTTGCTTAACGGGAAATACAAACCTACAACCGGCGAAATTACATTCAACAAATCCCACGAAGAAGGAACCTTAATAACTCTGGGTTGGGAAAACGGATATGTAATCCAGCATGAAGTGGATTTCGATGCAGTGGATGAAAACAGTATGCTCATCAGCTTTGTGATCAGCGCAGAAACCATCGACTATGGAAATTCTAAGTATGAAGGTTTATGGCCCGGAGCTAAGTAATTCAAAACACAACAATCATCTTAGTAAAAATAAAATTGGTTACAGAATAGCATGGCTCAAAAGAGTAGCTATTCTGTTTTTTCTTTTTTACACTGAATTATTTCATCTTTTTCAATGAATTCTTTAAAAATAGAAGTTACATTGAAATTTGATAACAAAAATTTATTTGATGTAAAGTCGGATAAATTTTAGCATTTAAAACAAAACACATCAAATCACAAAATATCAGGCTATGTTTAAGGATGAAAATATACCCAAAACGCCTTCTTCAAAAGGAGAATCTTCAATGCTGATGAATGAGAATTTACAGCCGAATAAACCTGTTATAGTGGATGAAAAGTTCTGGTCTCAGCAGCCGACTTCGAAAATACATAATGCAAAGGCAATTCCCGAAAGTCAGATTCAGGGAATTAACCGTGTGGTAAAGCTGGATATTATTGTTGAAGGAAAAGCAGTAAAACATTTTAAACACTTTCAGTTAAAACAAAGTGCGACAAGACATCATGAATTCAGTCTTTTATTAGCACACGATACTTTAGGACGTGCAGAAAACCATAATCTGGAAGCGGCTCAGAATTTTTTAGGCAAAAGAATTACCGTAGTTTTTAAATATAAAGACCTCGAAGACGGTCCGGAAAGAAGTTTTGTAGGAGTTATCACGGAAGTTGGTTTCAGTCAGGAAAAAGGAAGCCTCGGAAATATAGTTCTTACAGGATGCAGTCCGACGGTTTTGCTGGATGCGGCTCCTCATATTCAGAGTTTTGGCGGCGCACAGGAAATCAGCCTGAACAGCATTGCCAATGAGGTGATTAAAGAAGGTTTCGGGCAGGGGAAATTCGATTTTCGCGTAGATGCACAACACGGAAATGTTTCTTACAGCTCTCAGTATGAAGAAACCCACTACAATTATCTGGCAAGAATTGCGGAAGCTTATGGCGAACAGTTTTTTTATGACGGTGAAGTGCTGCATTTCGGAAAACTTCCTCCACAGGAAAAACCTGTAAAACTCACGTACGGAAGCAGTGTAAATGATGTGAAGATCAAAATGAAAGCCCAGCACGTAAATCCTACATTCTACGGCTACAACAGCAGTAAAAACGAAAAATTAACAACAGGAAGTTCAAAAATAAATCATACCTCAGATATTGCTAAAAGAGCGTATGAAATTTCAGAAAGAACGTTTACGACGCCATCTTTAAGAGTTGCTCCCATTAAAGCAGCCTCTTTTATGGATATTGATGCTTCACAGAAAGGAACCGCCGGAAGTAAAGCTTCCGATGTCTTCATTACTTCGGGTGAAACTACCATTCCTTTTCTTTATCCGGGCTGTATTGCCGATATCGAGATGAGAAAAACCGATACGAACGCGACCGCTTATTTCACCAAATTAATGATTATTGAAGTTAATCATGAAGTAGATGCAAGAGGATATTACACCGGAACTTTTGAAGCGATTGCTTCAGACACAGGATTTATTCCGCGTCCTGAATTTCAGTTGCCGAAGGCGGAACCTCAGTTTGCCAAAGTGATTTCCAACTCAGATCCGATGAATCAGGGAAGAGTAAGGGTACAATTCGACTGGCAAAACGGCGCAACTACTACAGAATACATCCGTGTAATGACTCCCGATGCGGGAAGCAGCGATAAAGTGAATAAAAACCGTGGTTTTATGGCAATTCCGGAAGTCGGGGATCAGGTGATCGTTAATTTTGTTCATCAGCATCCCGATCGACCTTTCGTGATGGGTGGAATGTTTCATGGTGCAATTGGAGCAGGTGGTGGTGCAGGAAATAATATTAAAAGTTTAAGCAGCCGAAGCGGTAACAAACTGGAACTGGATGATGGAGCAGGTTCTGTTTTTCTTACCGATCAGGGTGGCGCGAATATGAAATTTGACGGAGCAGGGAATGCGGTTACCAATGCGAATCTCAACAAAACCGTCAATGTAGGAACTGCCAATACAGTAAATGCGGGAAGTACCAATATTATCAATGTCGGAAGTAAAGAAGGTGGTGGTGCAAATTCCAAAATATCGATGGATAAAGCCGGAAATATCAGTTTGGAATGCGATACCAATGTAACCATTAAAACCGGAGCAAGTTCAATTACATTAAATTCGGACGGAACCATCATCGTAAAGGGAAAAATTATCGGGATCGGAGGTGAAGGAATCGGAATTGCGGCGTCTCAGGGAATTGATGTCTCTTCACCGGCAAACCATATTGGAGGAGGCCCTACGAAAATCGATGGTGGAGATGCATTTATAAATTAATTTTTTATGGATAGCTTATTTAAAATAAAAGATAAATTTTCTGAACAATATACATTAACAATCGAATCAGATATCAAGGCAGTGAATGTTCATATGACTTCAAAATCCCAATTGAGATGGGATTTCAGTGTTTTGAAAATCGAAGAGGATTTTGTTGAGGTTAAAATTATTCAGCTCGATCATATTTTATTGGAATCGAATAATCCTTTGATTAAAGAAATTGCGGCACTAACGAACGCTTTTTCAAGATTATATAACGAATTATATTTAAAAATAAATTCGGAAGGAAAAGTAACAGAAGTGCTGAATATGGAGATCATTAGATCCAAATGGCATCATACAAAAGCCGAAATGGAAGCTATTGCAGAGAATAATCCGGATATAAAAAATGCAATTGTACTGAATGATAATATTTTTCAAAACCCATTAAAATTAATAGAAGGAATTCAGAATAATGAATTTTTTCTGATGTTTTTCAATAAAATTTATGGGAGAAAAATCCCCGGAAGTTACAAGGAAAATGCGTTGAATTTATTCAATTCTGCTAATGTGCATTGGAGCTACAATCTTAAAAATGTAAGCAATCCTTTATTGTCATCTGATGAAATGATTGCTGAACTTTCAGGAGAACCCTCTGTTTTGTTGAATATTGGTTTCTACAACAGAGCTTATGTACAATTTGCCAATCAGATCGATACCAAAAAACTCAATACTTCACTCAACGAAAGAGGAATTTTCAGAGTAGATCAGACTACGGGAAGAATCATCGAAGCTTCTTTAAACAGAGAAGAAATTGCCGATCCCGAAAATCTTTACAACAAATTGAAATATACTTTCTACAGCGATGAAATATTAAAATTTAAAATGTCTAATGAAAACGTTACCGCAGAATCTTAGCATAAAATCTTTTGTTAAAAGGTTTTCATTAAAAAATTACTACATCGAATTTAATTTAAAATTGGATCGTAAAAATTCTGCCCGAGGTTTATTCATTTTAATTGAAAAAAAATACCGCGAAAATCAGGAAGATTATATCAAAAGAATCGGTTATGGTTTAGAACATCAACTGATTAATAAAAGAAATAAAATAACTACCCATACAAGAAAGCAAATACTTAAAAAAACATGATATGGGAAATAAAATTATCACAGAGAAAGATTTCTGGATGTGCTCCAGTGGCGCAATGCCCGCTCAGTTACAGGGAACCAGAAAAAGTAATAAAAAAAGTTCTGGAGATGTCTACATCACCGTTGCAGATACTGCAACAAGCAGTTGGATAGACTTCGGATGCACCAAAAATATGTTGTTGGCGGCTCTGATAACGGCAATTGCTGTTGTAGTTGTTGTGGCTCTTATCGTCGGAACAGGCGGTGTTGCAGCCATCGGATTAATCGGAATGATGGCAATTGGAGCAGCAGCCGGAGTTGCAGGAGGGATTGTTGCTGCCGTTGACGGAGCTTTGAAATGCGGACAGAAAAATGCTACTGCAAGAACTTGGAGTGACAGCAAAGGAAATCTTCTGCTAACGGGAACTCCTGCTATTACTGGCGATAAAACCATGACTTGTTCTATCGGCGGTGTTGTAAAATTTGCCCCTGAAATCAAAAGCTGGACTCATGCTCTGGCTTTGGGAGGATTTAATTATGTTACTCAACTTGCAGGCTGTGCTTTGGGGGGAGCTGCAGTCGGAGCGGGAGGATTTTTGGTTTCTGGTTTAGCGGGAGGTTCACTTGCCGTTGCTGCGCCTACATTTTCGAGTGTGCTATCGAATGTTGCAGGAAGTTTTACAGGAATTTGGGGAGGAAGCAGAGCACTTTTCGGACTTAATTCCTTAGCAAATGAACATGCTTACGGAAATGTTCAGGATGCGGGAGACGCAGGAGCAGCGTTGGTAAATGGAGGTGTTCCGGAAATCGGAATGGGACAACGTATTTTTACCGGACAGGCACATCCTTCTGATTATCTTCTTTTCTTATATTTGTTGAACATTAGAGCTAAAGGTCCGGCAACTCCTCATGTAGAAGAACCGAATACAGCAGGAGATAAAGATGGAAATACGCCGACAGATAAAGACGGAAATACAGCAAATAAAGACGAAGGACAACCAAAAGAAGAAGGAAATCAGACACCTGAAGATGAAGGTGCTAATAGAAGTAAAGGACAAGGTGACGAAGGACAGAATAATTCTAATAAAAATAAAAAAGGAGATGCCTACGAAAGCCCTCCTAAAACTCCTCAGGAAAAACTAGTTGAAGCTACGGAGGCAAAAGCAAAAGAGATTGTAGGAAGTCAAAGTGCCTCAGAAAGAGGACCTTGTTTATCCGGAGTTTATGATCCCGCAACAGGTAAAACATTCTTTGGCCAGAATTTTAAAACCAATGCAACGGGTAGGGCTGCTTATGAAAAATGGCTTACAGATCCTCCGGAACTTGGAGGAGCAGATCCTATTATAAAGCAAAAGGTTGCGGAATACGAAGCTAAAATTAAAAGCGGTGAAATTAAACCACCCGAAACTGCTGATAACAGATTAGCCGCTCACTCAGAAATGAGAGCTTATGATCAGGCTTTAAAAGCAAGAAGAGAAGCCGGATTGCCTGTTGATGAAAATTCAATAAGAGAAATGGATCTCCATAACAGAGATTTACAAAATAATGCAATCAAAAATAATGGAGGAACTCCTCCTCCGAAGGTAAGATGTCCACATTGTGGTTTCTTAACGGATGGAATTAATACTCACGGACATAATTAAAAGTATATGTTGGATTTATTTAATAAAAAATTAAGACTTGAAGATATTGATGATCGTTTTTACACTAAAAATGACATCAATGGAAATGCAGTTTATTTTTTAGACAAAGAATTTAAAGAACCATTCACTGGTGAAATATTTGTAACGTTTAATGGTGTTTTGGAGTCTGAAGCCCAATATAAAAACGGATATAAAAATGGTATCGAAAATATTTATAATTCTAATGGAATTTTAGAACAAACCAATGAAAATAGAGGAAATGTAATTTTTGGAGTCTCCAAAGAATTTAATGAAGAAGGAGATGTTGTAATATCGAGTATTGTTTACAATAATGACTGTATCAGATCTGTGGAAAATTCTGATGGCGAAGTTGTAGAAACCCAATCATATACAGGGAAATATGGCGAAAATTTACCGGAATATCTCCAAAATTTATTAAGGCTTTCCAAAGAAGATTTATTTAATTATGAGTTCAAAAGTGAGAATCCATATTTAAATATTAACTAAAATAGTTATATAGTAATGTTTTAGATTTTAACTAATCTTAGGAAACGTAAGAAACTGTCTTATTTTTTAGCATAAAATAAAAAGGGCAAAAGTTAATAAATGTTATAAAAAATAAATGAGCTCAGAAATTTATTAACTTTAATATCTTATTAATTTTAATAAAAAACATTATGGAAGCCTATAATTTTGAGACTGCTATTAAACCTTTTTTTTGGGTATCCTCAGAAAAAACGTATTCAGTATGTTTAAATGCGGGAACTTACAAACCAGAAATTTTCGAATGGCGAAAAGACGAAGGTTTTGAAGGCAACGGTTACGACTGGACTTCACTGGCAAAAGTTTTTGTAGAAGAGAAAAAACCGAACCTGTCGGACGACATTAAATTCGATCCGGAAGCCGATATGTTCTGTGCCTACTCCAGCAATCCGGAAAGCCTGAAAGAATTTATTTCTGAATTCAAAAAAGCCTGCGAAGACGAAATGCTGATTCAGGATCTCTTTTCAAAAGCCGAAATTGATTAAATATCCCTTAAAATATTCAAAAAGATCTCAATTTGAGGTCTTTTTTATTTGTAACATTCCGACTGTTTAAACAATTTCGATCCAAAATCTGTTCTTTCTTATCCTGTGAATGAAAATATTTTAGGGAGCTGTTTCTCGCTTTCCGCACTCGCTATTTCTTTAGTTTCGGCTGCGGCGGCAAAGCCGCCGCAACCGAAACTAAAGAAATGAGCTCAGACAAATGCTGCAATCGAGGCTAGAACAAAGGAACCGTTGAAATTTTCAGTAAGATTAGTACTCATTTGTCATTCTGATTGGAATTTTGCGAAGCATTATGGAATGAAGAATCTTTACACAAGTAGTTAATTGAGATTCTTCCTTGGTCAGAATGACAGCTCATATTGCCTGAAAATCGACTTCGGAAGCTGAAGCGTTAAGAAAATGAATCAGATGAACGTTAAAAAAATTCTACTGTCTGAGTGCGACAGAATTTTAAACCGAAGAACCAATCTACCATTCGCGCGAGTTTTAGAATTTTTAGAGAATAGGATTCATTTTTAGCATTCAGCTTCCCGGTCTTGAATTTTTGTTTCTTTTGTCTCAGGACAAAAGAAAATGTTATAATAAAAAGGCGTTCAGATTCTTCCTTTGTCAGAATGACACGGGCATTGCTAAAAAAGTATTGAACTTTATTCAAGATAAAAGAAAAATATTTAGAATAGAATTCAACATTTAGATTCTTTCAGAAGACAATTCGCACCGTTATTTTAATTCAACACAAAAGAAAAAGAAAAGTAATTTCTTATCTTTGTTCCTTATGGAAAATATGGACGCAACACAAGATAAAAGGTTATTTCTCATCGATGCTTATGCGATGATTTTCAGGGGGTATTACGCATTGATCAGAAATCCGAGGCTTACAAGCAAAGGTCTGGACACTTCTGCCATCTTCGGATTTACGAATTCTTTAATTGAACTGATCAGAAGAGAAAAACCAACCCATTTGGCAGTGGTTTTTGATGTAGGAGAGGCAAGTATAAGAACCGAAGACTTCTCAGATTATAAAGCGAACCGAAGCGAAACGCCTGAAGCCATTAAAAATGCGATTCCATACATTCACAGGATTTTAGAGGCAATGCACATTCCCATTTTGGGAGTTCCGGGATATGAAGCAGATGATGTAATCGGAACCATTGCCTGCAAAGCAGAAAAAGAAGGCTACGTCACATTCATGGTAACGCCGGATAAAGACTTTGCACAGCTTGTAACCGATAAAATCAAAATTTATAAACCGGGACTTAAAGGTGGTGATATTGAAATTTTAGGCGTTGAAGAAGTCAAAGCCAAATACGAAATCGAAGATCCGAAACAGGTAATCGACTTTCTTGCGATGATGGGAGATGCAGTCGACAATATTCCCGGACTGGAAGGCGTTGGTGAAAAAACAGCCATGAAATTCCTGAAAGAATTCGGAAGTATTGAAAATCTTTTAGCCAATACAGATCAGCTTAAAGGAAAGCTGAAAGAAAAAGTGGAAGCTTCAGCCGAAAGAGGAATTTTATCCAAAAAATTAGCGACCATTATCTGCGATGCTCCTGTAGAATTTCATCAGGAAGAGTACGATCTGGAAACTCCTGATTTCGATAAAGTAAAAGAAGTTTTTGAAGAAATAGAATTCCGTAGATTATACGAAAATCTTTACCGTGCTTTTGCTCCGGCTGCAGCGCCAAATGTAGTTACAGAAGTTGAAGTAACGGTTACAGAAACGACTCCTCAGCAAAAAGTTGCACAGGCAGTCGGACAGTTGGATCTTTTTGCCACTTATGAAGATCTCGATCAGGCAACCTCCACAAAATCGACGATTGAGCAGAATGATCACCTTTATCAGTTTGTAGATAATCCGAAAGCACAGAAAATTTTAGTCAATAATTTATTAAAACAAAAAGTAGTCTGCTTCGATACCGAAACCACCTCTCTTAATGAACTAGAAGCTGAATTGGTCGGAATGAGTTTTTCCTACAAAAAAGGATTGGCTTATTATGTTCCTTTATCCGAAGATCAGGGAGAAGTTCTGCAGACACTGGAAATTTTCAGACCGTTTTTCGAGAAAGAAGATCTGGTAAAAGTAGCGCACAACTTAAAATTCGATTATAAAATCCTTAAAAGATACGATATTACGGTAAAAGGAGCCATGTTTGATACCATGATTGCGCATTACCTTTTAAATCCGGACGGAAGACACGGGATGGATTATCTTTCGGAAGTTTACTTAAATTACAAACCTGTTTCCATCGAAACCATCATTGGTAAAAAAGGAAAAAAACAGGGTAGTTTCCGTGATGCAGATCTCAGAACCCAGACCGATTACGCCGCAGAAGATGCAGACGTAACCTTCCAGTTGTACGAATTGTTTGCGCCACAGCTTAAAAAAGAAAATTTAGAAGATTTATTCTTCAGTATAGAAATGCCTTTGATGGAAGTTTTAGCAAAAATGGAACTGGAAGGAATTTCTCTTGACGAAAAATGGCTGGCTCAGGAAAGTATTGATCTGGAGAATGATTTAAGACAACTCGAATCTAAAATATTTGAGATTTCGGGGGAAGAATTTAACATGAATTCTCCAAAACAGTTGGGTGAAATTTTATTTGAAAAAATGCAGCTCGACCCGAAAGCGAAAAAGACAAAAACCGGACAGTATGCAACTTCGGAAGATGTCCTTCAAAAACTGTCTTCAAAACATGAAATTATCAAGCATATTCTGGAATACAGAACCTATCAGAAATTAAAATCGACTTACGTTGATGCATTGCCGTCACAGATTGAAAAATCCGATAACCGTGTTCACACCAATTTCTCACAGACTACGGCTGCAACAGGTCGTCTGGCGAGTGTAAACCCGAATTTACAGAACATACCGATCCGAACTCTTAGAGGTCAGCAAATTCGTGGAGCGTTTGTTTCAGCAGAAGGAAAGAAAATTATTTCTGCCGATTATTCCCAGATCGAACTGCGTCTGATTGCCGAAATTTCCGGGGAAGACAATATGATTAAAGCATTCCAGAACGGGGAAGATATTCACGCTTCTACGGCGGCAAAACTGTTCAATATTCCATTGGAAGAAGTTTCCAAAACACAGAGAAGTCAGGCAAAAACCGTAAACTTCGGGATCATCTACGGACAGGGCGCTTTTGCATTGGCAGAGCAGACCGGACTTTCCAGAACTGAAGCCAAACAAATGATTGAAGCCTATTTTGAAACCTATCCGAAACTGAAGGAATACATGGCGGAACAGGTAAGAAAAGCCCGTGAAGTCGGTTATGTGGAAACACTTTTAGGCAGAAAACGTCATTTAAAAGACATCAATTCCAATAATTTTGTGGTTCGCGGTCACGCGGAACGAAATGCGGTGAATGCTCCTGTTCAGGGAAGCGCAGCAGATGTGGTAAAAATGGCAATGATTAAAATTCAGAAAGAACTGGAAAAGGAAAAACTGCAGACAAAAATGCTGCTTCAGGTGCATGACGAATTAATTTTTGAAGCCCCGATTGATGAGGTGGAAGTTGCCAAAAACATCATTAAAATGGAAATGGAAAACGCCGTTGAAACGCAGGTTCCGCTATTGGTTGAGGTTGGAGTAGGGAATAACTGGCTGGAAGCGCATTAATATTAAAAAATTCTGAGATGCTTCGGCAAGCTCAGTATGACGTCGCCACGAATGAGCTGCTAAAATAAGGTGGTAAGTATTAGAGATGTCGTGTTGAGTGTGTTGAAGCATTCTCTTTATCTTCTTCTTGAAGGAGAACTTCTTGCATGTGGTCTAACATAAGTTCCATCTTTTCGGGTGTAACCCTTCACATGAACTGTACCGCCGGAAAACGATGTGCTGCTTGATTTGTAAGATGAAGAATTATATGAATTAGAGCTAGTTGTATAATTACTATAAGTGGTATAAATAGGATTATATACCCATCCTGAATAATTGCCCCATTTTATTTTTTTATAATTTTTTTTATTGGCTCTAGATGAAACAAATACTTGTGTGTCTTTCGGAATTACCGTAACTACATTAGAAGAATCTGCGGTTGCATAGATTTTTGAGTCTTCCGTTAGTAAAACAGTATAATAATTTGTTGAACATGATAATGTGGCAAGACAAATGGTTAAGAAGTAGATAATGTTTTTAAAGAATTTCATGCTTATTTATTTAACGTGAATTCGGAGAAAAACATGAGGTGCTTAATGTCTAAAATTAATATTTTAGAATTGCACAAATACTAAAAC
>NZ_MVAG01000180.1 GCF_002177115.1 Chryseobacterium mucoviscidosis
TTATGAAATATGGTTTTTGTTTTTTTATTTTTATTTAATTTATTTATTATGTTTATTTTAATGTATTATTTACTGTTAATGTTTTCTTTTTTAGTTTATGTTATTTCTATTTTTTTTGTTTTTGTTTTTTTTTTTTTTTTTTATATTTGATTATAAATAAAAGAAATTGATAATAAAAAAAGAAGAAAAGAAAAAAAAATAAAAGAAAAAAAATAAAAAAAAAGAGAATAAGTT
>NZ_MVAG01000215.1 GCF_002177115.1 Chryseobacterium mucoviscidosis
GTACTTTTGCCATCACAAAAAAGAAACAACGTTCTTTAAAAACAAAAACATGATCCGGTAGTTCAGCTGGTTAGAATCCCGCCCTGTCACGGCGGAGGTCGCGGGTTCGAGTCCCGTCCGGATCGCAGAAGTTTTATCAATTTCTTTGAAAAAAAATTGATCCGGTAGTTCAGCTGGTTAGAATCCCGCCCTGTCACGGCGGAGGTCGCGGGTTCGAGTCCCGTCCGGATCGCA
>NZ_MVAG01000009.1 GCF_002177115.1 Chryseobacterium mucoviscidosis
CGGAGAAGATGGGCAGTTATTTAATGAAGCTTTTACAACGTCTTTGTAAGCTTCGTTTCTTGCGAATGCGCTATGTAGTTTTCTTGATCCCATGATTATCTGCTTCCTTTGTTTTTGTTACAACCATGACCTCTGAAAGATCTTGTTGGAGAAAATTCGCCTAACTTGTGAACAACAATGTTTTCTGTAACATAAACAGTCATAAAAGATTTCAAGTTGTCAGATCGGAAGAG
>NZ_MVAG01000016.1 GCF_002177115.1 Chryseobacterium mucoviscidosis
CCAATCTTCCGGAATCTAAAACAGCAGAAGTTTCATTAGATACTTTCACCAAAGCAAAGCAGGGTGAGATTTAAAAGATGATCACTTCTTATCAGACAAAATTAAAAGCGGCTCAGGATAAATAAAAAACGATAAGTTAGGCAAACAAAGAGACTGTAATTAAAGAATTAACAGCGTCTCAGACAGAATTGCAGACCTTAGGTAAATATATTGAAACTTCAAGAACAAAATCG
>NZ_MVAG01000135.1 GCF_002177115.1 Chryseobacterium mucoviscidosis
AAAACAGGTTGACTGCTGTCCTACTGTTGTAATTAAATCTACAAAATATTTATCGTTTCTTAAAAATAGCTCAACATATAACGTAAGCTGATTGGTTTTTTCAACGGTTGCATCTTTCGGTAATTCAATCTGAACAAGGAACTGTCCTCTGTCGATCGGCGGGAAAAATTCTCCTACGATAAATAAGAATGCTACTAACATGAAAGAAGAAAACAATACGATGAAAGTAATC
>NZ_MVAG01000008.1 GCF_002177115.1 Chryseobacterium mucoviscidosis
CCGGTTTGTTGGTAATCACGATGGACTGATGATCCAGTCCCATTACTAAAAGTCCTGCGGTTTTGCCTTCTTTGGCGTCTTCGGGCGTTAATTTAACTTTTGTGGAAGCTGCGAAATTGGGAGCCGGAAATTTCTGAGTTAACAGATTCGGGCCGTTCCAAAGGTTGTTTTCCCTTTCGGGAGCTTTTATGGAGGATAATCTTAAAAGCTTCTGTCCGGGAAGTTTGGGGGC
>NZ_MVAG01000245.1 GCF_002177115.1 Chryseobacterium mucoviscidosis
AATACGGGTTTGTACTTCATGACTTATATATTTATTTTTGAAAGCTCTTCAGAACTACTGTATTTTATTAAGTTTTGAATAGAATGTTGTCCTTCATCACGAAGATAATAATTTTTGAAAGCAATTCACAACTAATTTTATTTTATATTAGATCGTAATATAGTGGTCGTTCATAACGATGATAATAATTTTTGAAGGCAATTCAGAAATAAAATAAAGTTGTTGTAGGTGG
>NZ_MVAG01000079.1 GCF_002177115.1 Chryseobacterium mucoviscidosis
CCACAAGAGTCCGCCAGCAACAAAACCATTGAACAGTCCCTGATTGGCGCCAAAACCTTTCGAAGCTTAAACCAAAACCCCACGCAACGCAGCTTAGAAAACTTCTATACCTTTGCTTTCCCAGGCAAACATTTCCATCCACAGAATATAAAGCACTGCGAGGGCAACAGCGGCCATGAGTATTATGGCTACAATTTCCATAATTTACGTTTTTGTTTTGTAAAACTAAAAA
>NZ_MVAG01000094.1 GCF_002177115.1 Chryseobacterium mucoviscidosis
AAGCAACTTCATTGCCACCATTGAAGAGCGCCAGGGACTAAAGGTTTCCTGTCCGGAAGAAATTGCTTATCGTAAAGGGTTTATTGATGCTGAGCAGGTAAAAGTATTAGCCGAACCGTTGAAGAAAAATGCTTATGGTCAGTATCTGCTCAAAATGATTAAAGGTTATTAATAAGATGAACGTAATTAAAACTGAAATTCCTGATGTGCTGATTTTTGAACCAAAAGTTT
>NZ_MVAG01000102.1 GCF_002177115.1 Chryseobacterium mucoviscidosis
GGTGCTCGCCGCCAAGGTGCCGATTAATTCGAGCTTCTGCGCTTCATTTTGGGCGCGCTCCTGCTTGGTCCGCCGCTTCAGCAGGACATACTGGAGCAGGAGGAACATAATATTCAGCAGAATGAAAATACTCAAAAATGACAGCAGAAGACTGTGAACGATTTCATCAAGCTGGACCGGTTCCGGATAGACTTCAAGCTTCCAGTCGATCTGGTCCAAAAAAGCGTCGAC
>NZ_MVAG01000136.1 GCF_002177115.1 Chryseobacterium mucoviscidosis
GCAAGAAGCCGGTATTTTTTTAAAAAAGTTCCAGAGAGAAATGGACAGAAAATCAAAGTAAACGAGTAAAGATCCTGTTTAGAGAATATCCCGACTTAGAAAAAATCTACCATTTATCGGATAGTTTAAGAAAAATATACAATCAAAATATAACAAAATCCGTTGCCATGTTGAAGTTGGCTCATTAGTTTAAGGATGTTGAAGAGTCGGGTTTTAAATCATTTTCTACACTAAAGAACACCATTATAAATCATTACAACGATATTCTCAATTATTTTGAAGCAAGAAGCACCAATGCTGCTGCGGAATCTTTTAATGCGAAAATTAAAAACTTCAGACTACAACTTCGAGGGGTAAAAGACAGAACTTTCTTTCTATTCAGATTAACTAAACTTTTTGCATAGCCCCCAAGTTTTGGCTATGATCCGCCATACCGGCATTTACTAATCACAGTTTAAAGAAATAAAAAGAGTATCACAAAAACTGCAATACTCTTTACTTAGTAGCGGGAACCGGACTCGAACCGATGACCTTCGGGTTATGAGCCCGACGAGCTACCTACTGCTCCATCCCGCGATATTGGACTGCAAATATACGAATTATTTTTAAAACTCCTAATTTTTCTTTTAAATAAAGGACTTTCATGAAAACTATTTTAATATTCGTATCTTTGAGGTATGGCAAAAATATTGAAAATTTATCCGGACAACCCTCAGGAAAACCTTATTAATGAGGTGATTAAAACCTTAAACAATGGTGGATTAATTATCTATCCTTCCGATACCGTCTATGCTTTAGGCTGTAATATTTTTGATATTAAAGCGATGGAAAAGCTTGCCCAGATCAAAAAAATAAAGCTCGAAAAGTCAAAATTCTCCATTATCTGTAATGATTTAAGCCATCTTTCAGATTTTACAAGACCGATCGATACTTCGACTTTCAGATTTCTGAAAAGCCATCTTCCGGGACCTTTTACCTTTATTCTTGAAGCCAATAAAAGTCTCCCTTTAGCTTACAAAGGACATAAAACGATCGGAATTCGTGTTCCTGATCATCCGATTCCGCAATTAATTGTTGAAAAACTGGGACATCCCATAGCTTCCACTTCCATAAAAGATGATGATGAAATTATCGAATATTCTACCGATCCTGAACTGATTGCCGAAAAATACGATCATTTGGTTGATATCGTGATTGATTCCGGTTATGGAGATAATATGGCTTCCACAATTGTAGACCTTACTTCGGGAGAACCTGAAATTATCCGTCAGGGAAAAGGAAATATTTAATTATAAAAAAGCTTTGTCTTTTTATTTAAAATGATGGTTGAAGGTTTTTAGTATGAGTCTGAACGGAAAATATTCCTTAGGAATTCTTCTTACATTTGTTTTGCTCGCCGCAGTAATGCTGTACATTTTTCCTCTTATTACAATGATGACGGGAGAAAAAACCTTTACTGCAACTGCATTTTTATATTCCAGAATGGTGCTCTGGATGGTTTTGGCAATTACTTTTCTGTACAGTTTCCTTATCGAAAAACAACCTTTTCTGCTGTGGAAAGACCAAAACTATTCTTTCACATTTTATCTGAAAAAAATACTCCGTCTTTATTTAATTTGTGCCGTTGGTGGAGCTTTTTTAAATCTTTTCATCAAAATCATCACCCACGAAAATACGAGTAATAAAATCGCACAGCTTTCATTCATTTTTAAAAACAATTATCCATTGATTATTTTTACCTGCTTAACAGCGGGAGTGGTGGAAGAACTTCTGATGCGCGGTTATATGCAGCCGAGAATTGAAAAAATTTATAAAAATCAATACGCAGGTATTGCAGTTTCCGCTTTTCTATTCGGAATTCTTCACATGACGTATGGAACGATAAGTCAGGTGATCATTCCTTTCTTCATTGGAGTTGTTTTTGCTTTGTTTTATAAAAAATATTTTAACATTAAGATTGTAATCATGTGTCATTTTATGTACGATTTTGTCTCACTGATGATCATGAATCTTATCAATTTCAAACATTTATCTGCCTTTTAACATTATGAAAATAGTAACATCCCCTGCCAAATTAATGAATGTGGAAAATTCAACCGACCTGTTGAAAACCACAACGCCTAAATTCATTGAACAGTCAGAATTTATACACTCTTATTTAAAACAGAAATCTCCGAAATATCTTTCTGAGCTGATGGAAATTTCCGCCAAATTAGCGGACGAAAACTGGGAAAGAAACCAAAAATGGAAAGCAAAACCTTCTGCAAAAGAATCCGCCCCTGCTCTATTTGCCTTTACAGGAGAGGTTTACAGAGGATTAGATGCCAAAACATTAGACAAAGATGCAGTAGATTATCTTCAGAAAAACCAGAGAATTCTTTCCGGACTATACGGATTGCTTAAACCTTCGGATAAAGTGATGCTTTACAGGCTGGAAATGGGAAGACCTTTTGAATTTGACGAATATAAAAATCTTTACGAATTCTGGAGAGAAAAGATAACGGAACAATTGAATTCTGAAATGAAAAAGAATGAAATTCTTCTGAATCTTGCAAGCAATGAATATTTTAAAGCGGTTGACCGTAAAAAACTCAACCATCAAATTATTGATTTCGATTTCTACGAATTGAAAGAAGGCAAACTGAAAACCATTGTGGTTTACACAAAACATGCAAGAGGTTTAGTCGCAAGATTTTGTGCACAGACCAATGCACAGACTTTGGATGACGTGAAGGATTTCAACTACGAAGGTTATCTCATTAATGAAGAAAAATCGACTGAAAACAAACTGGTTTTTGTAAGGTAAATGACTATTTCCGCATTTAAAAAACACTTTAAAACAGAACTTTCCGGGTTGTATACCGATTCGGAAAGCACTTTTTTAAGCTCCATATTCATGGAAAAAATTGTTGGGTTTGATGCTTTTGACCAGCGAAGATTTGCAGAACAGGAATTGCTTTTGGAAGATGAAAAAAGGCTTCTTGAAGTTATTTCAGAACTAAAAACTTCAAAACCCTATCAACATATTTTAGGCGAAACAGATTTCTACGGAATGACGTTTTTTGTGAATGAAAATGTGCTGATTCCCCGTCCTGAAACGGAAGAGCTTCTGGAATTTGCGATAAAAAAGATCAAAAGTTCAACGTCTTATATTCAAGGTTTAAAAATTCTGGACATCGGAACGGGAAGCGGAATTATTCCGTTGGTTTTGAAAAAGTACTTTCCAAAGGCGGAAGTTACTTCCATCGATTTTTCTGACAAAGCACTGGAAGTTGCCAGAAAAAATGCAGCATTTCATCAGCTTACTGTCAATTTCATTCACGCCGATTATCTGAATTTTGATTTAAAAGAAAACTTTGATATCATTATTTCAAATCCGCCTTATATCGCAATCGATGAAGAACAGGAAATAGAACATTCCGTAAAAGGTTTTGAACCGACCATGGCACTCTTCTCTCCTACTTCCGATGCTTTAATTTTTTACCGAAAAATTGCCGAAGATTCTAAAAAATACCTGAATAAAAACGGACTTTTATTTTTGGAAATCAATCAGAAATTAGGTTCAGAAACACTGGATTTATATCGTAATGAATTTGAAAAAGCAGCATTAATCAAAGATTTATCGGAAAATGACCGGTTTATTTTTGGAAGAAAGTAAATATGAATGGTCGATGACTATTTAAAGAAAACTCTATGGAGTTTTATATGTGTAGCAATCATATTCTGGAGATGCTTAGCGTTCCTGAGCTTTAACTAATTTAATAATGAAGAAAAAAATTGGTTTTAACCAAAGCTATTATAAATTTTGAATATCCGTTAAACAACCTATTACTATGCACCGATATGAAAATCAATTATTTATAACAGGCACTTCGACAAGCTCAGCTTGACACCTCTAATAATAAATGCTTGATTTTTAGCGATGTCAAGCTGAGCCTGTCGAAGCTTTAGGTTAATAAACGGACAATCAAAAAACTTTTTATTTAACCGCAAAAGTCACAAAAGATGACTAAACTTTTATTTAAAGCTGATCATTGCAAATGAAAAAGCTCACCATAGTTTTTAAAAATCTTTGATTTTTATTCTTTTGAGTGCTTTGATTATTCTGGAAATTCGCTTTAATATTGTCTTTTGTGCCTTTTGTGGTTAATTCTGAAATTAGTTTAAACAACTTCACAATTAAAAAACACAACATTTTGATAAATTTTAAGCGCATTTTTTGATCTTTTCATTTTAAATAAAAATTCATACAGATTCATCTTTTATTTTAGGTTTCAATTAAACTTGCGTATAAACTTAAAAAACTTAACTGGATTTTAAACAATCTCCGTTTAATTTTTATAACAAAATAGCTTTTCAGTACTTATATTGATTTTTTGGTAATCCAAAATCATTAGCTTTAATAGAGGTTATACGATTAAACAATTTTCAATAAATCACACCAGTCATTGAACAATAAAGGGTTTTAAAACTTTTTTCAAACAAATTTCACAACAAAAAGATTTAATTTAAATATTTATATATATTTGTGTGTAATCGATTACACATTATTAAATTTATTTTAAAACTATTAAAACATTATTAATCATGAAAAAGCTCTTATCTTTTTTTATTCTGGCTTTCGGCTCTTTTCTGCTGAATGCACAGGTAACGATTACACAGGCTACAGGATGGCTGGAAACAGCTTACGTAAAATGGAATCCCGTAAGCGGAGCCGATAGCTACAGAGTATATTACACAGGCGGCGGTTTTACCAACAAAATAATTGATAATCAGTTAATCAGAAATTACGGTTCTTACTTTCGTGCAGATATTTTAGGATTAAGCCCCGGAAACTACACCATAAAAGTAGCTCCTGTAACGAATAATGTGGAAGGAACTGCCACAGTTTCTGGTTCAGTTACCGTTCTTCCTCACGACAGAAATGGTTTCGCACACAGCAACGGAAGAGTTCCCGGTGCTTATAATCTGGACGGAACTTTAAAAGCCAATGCGGTAGTTCTTTACATAACTCAAAATAATAAAAATACGGTTTCGCTTAATGTAACGGGAGCTACAGCGAATCCATGTGTTGGTTTGCAGACGATTCTGGATGGTTTTAAAAAGGGATATGACACACGTCCTCTCGCCATCAGATTTATAGGAAACATAACCGATCCCAGTTATCTGCTAAACGGAGATGCGGTTGTAGAAAATAAAAACATCGCTGCAAGTTCAATTACTCTGGAAGGTGTCGGTTCCGATGCGCTGATCAACGGATGGGGAATCAGGATTAAAAATGCCACCAATATTGAAGTCAGAAATCTTGGTTTTATGCTGACTGATGCTGCGGAAGGAGACAATCTGAGTTTACAGCAGGACAACAGTTATATCTGGGCGCATAACTGCGATCTTTTCTACGGGAAACCGGGAAGTGATGCGGATCAGGTAAAGGGTGACGGCGCTCTGGATGCGAAAAAATCTACGTACATTACTTTTTCCTACAATCATTTCTGGGATAACGGAAAGAGCTGTCTTCTGGGTTTAAGCGAAGGAACGACTTCGGGATTGTACATTACTTATCACCACAATTGGTTTGATCATTCAGATTCCAGACATCCGAGAGTGAGGTATTATTCTGCCCATGTTTACAACAATTATTACGATGGAAATTCTAAATACGGAGTGGGTTCTACATTAGGTTCTTCTGTTTTTGTAGAAGGAAATTATTTCAGAAATGCTAAATATCCAATCCTGATCTCCAAGCAGGGAACCGATGTTGCCAATGGTGCAACCGGAACTTTTTCAGGAGAAAACGGAGGCGTTGTAAAAGCTTTTAATAATTTTATGACGGGACAGACCGCTTTTATTCCTTACAATTCTTCCACAGCGGCAAGCCATTTTGATGCTTATGTGGCTTCCTCGAGAAATGAAGTTTTAGGAACCAACATTAAAGCATTACAGGGAAACGGAACGTACAATAATTTCGATACGGACAATACTTTGTATGTTAACGCTCTGGTTCCGGATGCTCCAGCAACTGCAAAAGATAAAACGACACAATACTCCGGAAGAGTTTCCGGCGGAGATATTAACTGGACTTTCAATAACGCTGTTGATGATACTTCTGATGCTGTAAATACAGGATTGATGGCTTTGTTGCAAAATTATACGTCTTCGCTTGTATCGGTGCAGGGAGAAACTGCCGCTCCGGTAAGCTCACAGACTTTAACGATTGCTTCCAATAATGATCAGGCCGTAGCTTCGGGAAGCGCAATTGCTCCGATGGTTTTCACATGGGGAGGAACAGCAACCGATGCTACGGTAACGGGACTTCCGGCTTCGGGAATCAGCTTTGTTAAAAATACTACGGCAAAAACAATTACTGTTTCCGGAACACCGACTGCGGATCTGGATTTTACGGTAACCACAGTCGGTTCTGCGGGAACTCCGGTTTCAGGAACAGGCAGCATTTCGATTACGCCAACAGGAACCAATCCGCAGGGAAATGAAATTCACAATTTCACAACATCCAATTTAACGAGTTCTTTCTATACGTTTACATCTGCAAATATGAATTCTACGGACGGCTCTGCAACCTATAATGGATTAACTTTAACGAAAAGATTAAAGATAGAATCTGCAACGGGAATTACTTATACAACTACTGCTCCGTCCTCGCTTACACTTGTATTCGATCCTTCTTTTGGAGGAACAATTAAGGTGGATAATGTTTCTTATACCGCTTCATCAGGATTGGTTACTATTACAAATATTCCGGCAGGTTCGCATTCCATTACCAAAGGAAGCGTAGCAAATTTATTCTACATTAAAACAGAATATGCTTCTGCCATTATTTTAGCGACTCAGGAAAATAAAGCATCCCAGAAGTTAACAATTTATCCGAATCCTGTAGAAGATTCTTTCAGTATATCCACGAAAGATACTGTGGAATGGGTACAGATCATTAACAACGGAAGTGAAGTCTTAAAGACCATCAGAGGAAATATAAAAAATGTAGATATCCGCGAACTTAACAGCGGTATTTACTTTGTTCAGATCAAAACCAATAAGGAAATGATTTATCAGAAGATTATTAAAAAATAAATAAAATCAGGTCATTAACATTTTGTTGAGCCGTCTCATTTCTGGGGCGGCTTTTTAATTTTAAATATAAAGGTTTATTCCGGAACAACTTCTGAAATGATGCAAGACTTAATCTGCATTGAAAAAAACGATTTATTGTTGAAGCAGCTTAAAAAATTTTATTGATAAGAATGTAAAGAAATTCAAGGCTAAATTATTCGGTATCCAAGAAAAAATACTTAATATTCAGTCTTTTGATGTCAAAATTCAGTCTTTTATACTCTTTGTTAAGTGTTTTTGCCTCACTGAAGAGTCTTTTAAGGTGAATTTTGATTCTTTCACTATCAAAAATCAGTCTTTTACACTCAATTTTCAGTATAAAAGACTGGTTTTACACTCAATTAAAAGGTTTTTATCTGTCTTGAAGTTCAATAAAAAAGCAATGAAACATATAATTCATTGCTTTTAAATTTATCTGTAAGAAATCCTTATCCTATTCTTTTCCTCACAAAAATCTCATACCCCAAATAAATCAAAGGAAGCGACATGATTCCGAGATACATTGAGTTTTCAATCGCCGCCTGTGGCTGATTGGCAACGGCATAAATAAGACCGAAAAATGCACCTCCTAAATGGGCAGAATGACCAATATTATCATTTCTATTAGGATTAAGCATCATATAAACGGAATAACTGAAATACAATGTCCCAAAAAGCCAGCCCGGTAAAAAATTTACATTAATTTCATTCGGAGCCATAGCAATTGAGGCAAAAATAATTCCCGACACAGCACCAGAAGCACCAATAGCAGAATACCAAGGTTGATTTTTATAGATCAGCAAACTAAATAAATTTCCCAGAATCATAGATCCGAAATAGAGAATCAGGAAACCTATATTTCCAAAAAAAAGTATTACCGCACCCTGAAAAAAGTATAAAGAAAGCATATTGAAAAACAAATGCATAAAATCGGCATGAAGGAATGCCGAACTTATTAGCCTGAAATATTCTTTTCTATTGTTGATCGCACTGACACTGAATTTATATTTTTCAAACATTACAGCATTATTCAATCCCATATAACTAACAATACAGGTAACCGCAATAATAACTAAAACAATTGGACTCATAATTTATTTAATTTTCTGTATTATCGTCATTCTGAAACAGGTTTCCAATGGTTCCGTCTTCATCAAATCCCGCTATTGGTTCGGGATCTTCATACACTTCCGGTTCTTCTTCCACAGGTTCAGGAATGTTGATGTTGATGGATTTTACCTTGAATTTGGTAAACTGGTTTCCGATGGCTTTAATTCCCTTCACGGCAATAAATTCATCGATATTCACTTCTTCCGGCTCTCGTTCTTTGCCTTTGTCTTTTGCGAAAATAATTTCGGCAGTGGCTCCGTTGGCAACAATTACATTTTCAATGAACGATTTCGAATGTTCCGAAGGCATAAAAGTCTGCACATTCGGCGTATTTTCAAATAAAAACCGTTTGATAAAATAAATATCTTTTTCACCATCGTAATAGATGCAGGTTACCGGCTGATTCGGACGCCATTTTTCCAGCACCAGATATTCGTCATCGAAGCGGTTTCCAAGATCAAAAGAAACTAATTTTGCTTCTCCGTTGGTGTTGATGGTTAAAATTTTATCATCCCCTTTGAAGCTTCCCAGTAAAGTTCCTCTTCCGTCTGCATTCAGTCTTCTCACCGTATCATCAAACCAGATTCTTCGCGGTGCTAATGTAGAAACGCCTTCTTCCTTCAGATCCACTTTCTTCACGGAGTATTTTGTCACCAAATTTCCTTTGGAATCACGGCCTTTAATCGCCAGTTCTGAGAAATCGATGTCCATTTTATTTTTTCTGATTCTTGGATTGGGTTTCAGAAGAACCGTCACTGTTTCTGCTTCTCCGTTTGGATTTGCCGAAAAATAAAGCACTTCCGATCCTTTTTTATCTGAAGCTAAAGGATAGTCTGTATTTCGTGTAACACCAGTTACTGAAAAACGTTTCATATAGTAAGGTCCTTCTCTTCCTTCGCGGTAGATCATATTGTAGACTGTCCTTTTATCGTTTTTCTTCCAGATCGCAACATAGAGAATATCTTTTCCGATGAACGTTTTTGCCTCCACTTTTACCACTTTCATGCTTCCGTCTTTTCGGAAGGTAATGATGTCGTCGATATCCGAACAGTCGAACAGATACTGGTCTTTTTTCAGAGACGTTCCGATAAATCCTTCTTCGAAATTGGCGTAGAACTTTTCGTTCGCAACCGCAACTTTTGTTGCATCAATGGTATCGAAAATTCTAAGTTCAGTTTTTCTCTGTCTGTCTTTACCGTATTTTTTCTGAATGTTCAGATAATAATCAATCGCGTACTGAATAAGATTTGCAAGATGATGTTTCACTTGCTCAATCTTACCTTCCAGCGCAGCAATATTTTCTTTAAATTTATCTAAATCGAATCTTGAGATTCTCTTAATTCTGATTTCTGTCAGTTTTAAAATATCTTCTTCCGTTACGGCTCTTAAAAGATGTCCGGTATGAGGTTTCAGTCCTGCATCAATCGTTTTCAGAACATCTTCCCATGTTTTTACCTCTTCAATATCGTGGTAAATTCTGTTTTCGATGAAGATTCTTTCCAATGAAGAAAAATGCCAGCTTTCCTGAAGCTCATGAAGTTCGATCTCCAGTTCTTTTTTAAGCAAAGAAACAGTATGATCTGTATTCATTTTCAGGATTTCAGAAACATTCAGGAACATCGGCTTATCGCCGACAATCACACAGGCATTCGGAGAAATGGTTACCTGACAATCGGTAAAAGCATATAAAGCATCAATGGTTTTATCCGGAGAAACATCGTTATGAAGATGAATCAGGATTTCAACTTTATCGGAAGTATTGTCTTCAATTTTTTTGATCTTGATCTTTCCTTTTTCATTGGCTTTAATAATGGAATCAATCAGATCGCTTGTTGTTTTTGAGTACGGAAGCTCCGTAATAATAAGGGTATGCTTATCGTAAGGGGAAATTTTAGCTCTGGCTCTTACCTTTCCTCCACGGTGTCCGTCGTTGTATTCTGAAACATCCAGATAACCCGCCGTCATAAAATCAGGGAAAAGCTCAAACTTTTTACCTTTCAGATACGCCACAGAAGCGTTGATAAGTTCGTTAAAATTATGCGGAAGAATTTTGGTTGAAAGTCCGACTCCGATTCCTTCAACGCCCTGCGCTAAAAGCAGCGGAAATTTTACAGGAAGATCAATCGGTTCGTTATTTCTGCCGTCATAAGATTTTGCCCATTCCGTTGTTTTCGGATTGAAAACCACTTCGAGAGCAAAAGGGGTTAATCGGGCTTCGATGTATCTCGCCGCCGCCGCAGAATCTCCGGTGTAGATGTTCCCCCAGTTTCCCTGAGTATCGATCAAAAGTTCTTTCTGACCGATTCCTACCATCGCATCGGTAATGGAAGCATCACCATGAGGGTGATATTTCATGGTATTTCCAACGATATTGGCAACCTTGTTATAACGTCCGTCTTCCAGCTCCCGCATGGAATGCATGATCCTTCGCTGAACAGGCTTAAATCCGTCATAAACCGATGGAATTGCCCTGTCTAAAATTACATAAGAAGCATAATCCAAGAACCAGTCTTTATACAGTCCTGAAACTTTTTTTAAGCTTTCGCCTTCATGCGAGTATTCTTCTGTCATTCTTTAATTTATTAACTCTTTTTCTCTTTATTGGCCTTAACGACCTTATTTAAGGAAACTTTTAAATCACTAATTTCTCTTTTGGTAAGATATGAAATTTCATACCTCAAAATGGTAGAACCGCTGTTTTTGCTTGAGATCGTAACATAAAGTCTTTTCATAAAGAAAAGATCTACAACCTCAAATTTTTGCAGTTTGTATTTCGGAAACTCATCACTTAACGGTTTTTGCAGAAAAGGAATAATGTTCCTGTTTCTGAAATGCAGAGCTTCTCCATCACTGTCATATTCAAAGATCTGCCTTCCGTTAAAATAAAAGAGTACTACCAAAATAATTGGAACAAAAATCAATAGTAATTCTTCTTTTCCCAAGATCCTAAACTTATACTCTTCTAAAATATAAGCTCCGATACCTCCGACTAAAAGCATAGCCAATAAAGTACTAATGAAGCTGTATACCGAAGTTTTATTGCGGTTACTAAGTCTCATATTAATATTTGTATTAGTGGATTATTTGTGTTTTTTTAAAATAAAGATTTTAATTAGCTTTCATTTATGACTTCACTCAATATTTCTTTTTTATTAATATCAGGGTCTTCAACTACCAGATTTTCAAGGATAAAAGTTTGTCTGTCTGGTGTATTTTTTCCCATGTAGAATTCCAAAAGCTGATCAATGGTTTGGTCTTTTCCTACCACAACAGGTTCCAGACGGATGTCTTTGCCGATAAAGTGTTTGAATTCGTCAGGAGAAATTTCTCCCAATCCTTTAAATCGGGTAATCTCCGGATTTTTTCCCAATTCATTTAACGCTTTTGCTCTTTCCTGTTCTGTATAGCAATATCGTGTCTCTTTTTTATTTCTTACTCTGAATAAAGGAGTCTGAAGAATATAAAGGTGTCCGTTCTTAATCAGATCCGGGAAGAACTGAAGGAAAAACGTGATCATCAACAGACGAATGTGCATTCCGTCGACATCGGCATCGGTGGCAATAATTACCTGATTGTATCGAAGATCTTCAAGACTTTCTTCAATGTTCAAAGCAGCCTGAAGAAGGTTAAATTCTTCGTTTTCATACACTACTTTCTTGGTTAAACCATAGCAGTTCAAGGGTTTTCCTTTCAGAGAAAATACTGCCTGTGTTTCCACATCTCTGGATTTTGTGATGGATCCGGATGCAGAATCTCCCTCGGTGATAAAGATTTGGGTTTCTCCCTTTCTTTCGTTTTTCTGATCGTTGTAATGCTGTCTGCAGTCACGAAGTTTTTTATTGTGAAGAGAAACTTTTTTGGCTCTTTCTCTCGCTAATTTCTGAATTCCGGAAAGCTCTTTTCTTTCTCTTTCCGAGATTAAAATCTTTCGTTGGATCGCTTCAGCAACTTCAGGGTTTTTATGTAAAAAATTATCTAATTTACTTTTCAGGAAATCAATAACAAAAGTCCTTACGGTGGGTCCGTTCGGTCCGATGTCATTCGATCCTAATTTTGTTTTGGTCTGAGACTCGAAAACAGGCTCTTCCACATTAATGGAAACTGCAGCCACAATGGATTTTCTAACGTCGGAAGCATCAAAATTTTTATTAAAAAACTCACGGATTGTTTTTACGTAAGCTTCTCTGAAGGCATTTAAATGGGTTCCTCCCTGTGTTGTATTCTGTCCGTTAACGAATGAAAAATACGTTTCGGTCTGAGATTTATCGGTGTGCGTAATGGCAACTTCAATATCATTGTCCTTCAGGTGAACAATGGGGTAAAGCGTTTCGTTTTCCAGCTCTTCGTCCAGCAAATCTTTCAAACCGTTTTCTGAGAAGAATGTTTCTCCGTTGAAAAGAATTTTCAAACCGGGATTCAGATAGGCATAATTGCGGAGCATTCTTTCGATATACTCTTTTCTGAATTTGAAGTGAAGGAAAATATCGGCATCCGGAATAAAGGAAATCTCGGTTCCGTTTCTGTCTGAAGAATCTTTTTCTTCAAAATTTTCTGTAATAATACCTCTGGAAAATTCTGCGGCTTTCATCCTCCCGTCCCGGAAAGAACGAACCCTGAAATAATCGGAAAGTGCATTTACAGCTTTTGTACCGACTCCGTTAAGACCTACGGATTTTTTGAAGGCTTTACTGTCGTACTTCCCTCCGGTATTCATTTTAGAAACCGCATCCACTACTTTTCCCAACGGAATTCCGCGTCCAAAATCACGGATCGTAACTTTACCGTCATCTAATTTTATTTCAATTCTTTTACCTGCTTTCATTCTGAACTCATCGATGGAGTTGTCCAGAATTTCTTTCAGTAAAATATAGATACCATCATCGGCGGAAGAACCGTCTCCCAGTTTCCCGATATACATTCCGGGACGCAGGCGGATATGCTCCTGCCAATCGAGGGTTCTGATATTATCTTCGGAATAGATCGGATTTATTTCTTGTGACATATGTAATTTCAGCAAACATACAAAAGTACGAAATTGAAGAAAATTATCCGAATATTTTGGTTCATTTTTTTGTAAATATTCTTATAGGTATTGCATTATTAATAATGAAATTCTATATTTACATTATTCAATATCAAGTGAAAAACCAGCTTTATTTTATTTTTTTCGTTAAAATTAAAGCTGATTATGTTTCAAATTAATAATCTTATTAACATCAATAAAATATTATCTTATGATTGTCTCTCTATAATTACTTAGTAAAACTGAAACCAAAAACCAAACTCACATGAAAAATAAATTGAACGCCTGTATTATTGACGACTTAGATGAAGGCAAATACGTTTCCCAACTCCTGAAAAAGGAATTTCCTGAATTCGAAACTGATCTTCAGACGAGCTGTATTCTTTTCGCTTCGGATTATTTTACAAAACATTCCACGGATATTTTATTCGTTGATATTCAGAATTTTAAAGAAAACGATATTGAAGCATTAGTGCAGTTTAAAGAAAATGATTTCCCGATTATTCTCATCACAGAATCTGAAAAATCTGCTATTCAGGCAATAAAAAGAGGATTTATCCATTATATTTTCAAACCTTTAAAAAATCTGGATTTCGTTCTCACCGTTAATAAAGCTCTCGAAAAATTCAGAAAAAACAGAATCTCCTCTCTTTCAGGTTTCCAAAACAAAATCAATCTTCCTACCCTGCAAGGATTTAAGCGGGTAAATATTGACGAAATCATCCGTTGCGAAGCAGATTCCAATTACACTTCTATTTATCTTTCGGACAAAAGCAAAGTAATGGTTTCCAAAACATTGTGCGATTTTGAAAAAAATCTTTCCGAATATAATTTTTTCAGAATTCATCACAAACACCTCATTAACCTCGAACATCTTAAAGAATATATCAAAGGAAAAGGCGGACAGGTCGTAATGGCAGACAATTCCGTCCTCGATGTTTCCATTCGCAGGAAAAACGAATTCCTTCATAAAATGGCTTAACGTAAGAAATAATATTTTTTTTCATCTTACCTGTGATGTTAGATTACAGGAAACATTCTGTTTTTCAATACTATAACAATATCATTCAGACATTTTAAAATAAGCCATTCCCATTTTTTGAAAAGAAAAACACATTTACGTGCAAAAAAACTACACTTACTCAAAATCCATCCGCATTTACTTAGTCACTTTAGTGTGAGATTGTTATATGTGATAATTTTAAGGTCTTAACTACATGTAGAAAATTTAACAGCTAAAAGGTGAAAACCAAAATGTATTCAATGAGTATTAATTCTTAAAGTTTTTGTTGGTTTTTGATGTACAAAATCAAGTTAGCATCATGGTAAGAATGTATTTTTTAATCTTCTGCTTTCTTTTAGGAAACGTAATGCTTTTGGCACAAAATCCTCCCTGTTCAGACTTTAATGATCCTGTAAATCCTTACGGAAACTGGGCTCCCGCTGCTGCACCCAACGGAAATGTAAGTGTAGGTGTAGGTTCTCCGAATCCTCTGGACGGATCGCAGTTTCTTATTATAAAAGACAAGTCGGGAGGATCGTGGTACCAGAACTGGAAAGATTACCAAAAGCTGGGAAACTATTTTCTGGGGCAGTGTCTTTATTTTGATTTTTATCTGGACAATGACAGTGGTTACGGATTGCCTTATCATCCATACATCACACTTTCTGACGGAACCAACAGCGCTACATTTGTGGCAAGTGTAACAGTAACTCCGGGAAGCGGATGGTTCGTATAAAAGCTCCTATTCAGCTTTCCAGCGGCGGTGTTCTTCCAAGCAATTCGGATGGAGCATGGACGATGAGTCCTGTAAATGCGGCAATTTTTGATAACATCATCATGAATTCTCAGGTTCTTTCCATTACGCCGGATATTACGTCTACACAACAGGAAGTGATGTATTTCGATAACATCTGTGTAAAGCCTTGCGAAGGATGCAACGAATGTAATTCTAACTTTAAAATCCAGACAACAACAAGCACATCAGGAAATTACACCACAGCTCAGATATTTCTTGAAAGCACCAATTCTCCAAGTTTATATAAAGTAGACTGGGGCGACGGAACGACAGGAGATGTACTGACTTCGCACATCTACAACACTCCGGGAAGCTACACGGTTTGTGTTATACAGTTTGAAGGAGATCAACCTAAGTGCAAAACCTGTATTTCTATTTGTATTCCGAAACCTGCGGAAGGAGGAAACGCTAAAAACCCGGGCAATTTGAAATCTCCTTTAAAAGATGTTGCCGAAGCAGCAAGAGCTGAATCGGAAACAGCCAGTCAGCCGGAGTACAATCTGGTTCCCAATCCCGCAAAAAACTATGTTGATGTACAGACTAATCTTTCCAAAACAGGCACTGTAACCGTTAAAATAATGGATACTTCCGGAAAGATTCTGATTAATAATTCCGAAACGGTAGAAAGCGGAAGACAAAGCATCAAGATTAATACTGAAAAACTGATTCAGGGAACTTATATTGTTGAGATACAATCCGAGAACGTAAAATCTTCGCAGAAACTGCTCATAACGAGGTAATGCAATTCATATCTTCAAAAAAGCCATCCGAAATCGGATGGTTTTTCTTTTTTAAGCAATTCTTTAAAACATTATCAGTCTTTTATTCACCTTTCAACAAACTGAAATCAAATCTCTTTTGTTTTTTGTGATTAATTTAAACCTTTACATATCTTTTGATTGTAAAAAATAAATTAAATTCGAGAGATCAAAAATTTAACCTTAATGATACAACTTCCTTTATCCAAACTTTCCAATGTAGGAACTACCATTTTCAGCCAGATGACGCAGCTTGCCAACGAAAATGAAGCCATCAATCTATCGCAGGGTTTTCCAGATTTCATGCCCGATTCCGAATTGCTGGATCATGTAGATCATTTCATTAAAAAAGGCTTTAATCAGTATGCTCCGATGGGCGGAATGATCGGTTTAAAGGAAGAAATTGCCGGAAAAATAGAAAATTCTCATCAGGCAGTGTATCATCCGGATTCTGAAATTACGGTTACCGCAGGCGGAACTCAGGCTATTTTCACGGCAATTGCGACTTTTGTAAAGAAAGAAGATGAGGTCATTATTTTTGAACCGGCTTACGACTGTTATGAACCTACGGTAGAACTCTTCGGCGGAATTGTGAAACGTTTCGAGATGAAAGCTCCCAATTATGAAATCGACTGGAATGTGGTAAAAAGTTTAGTTTCGGAAAAAACCAAAATGATCATCCTGAATAACCCGAACAATCCTTCCGGAAAGATTTTAAAGGAATATGACATTCAGGAATTAATTAAAATTGTGAAAGGAACTTCTATCCTGATTTTAAGTGATGAAGTGTATGAAAATATTGTTTTTGACGGAAAACAGCATTTAAGCATCTGCAAATATCCCGAACTGAAAAACAGAAGCCTTTTAGTGGCTTCATTCGGAAAACTGTTTCATGTGACCGGGTGGAAAATAGGCTATTGTGCGGCTCCGAAATATCTGACGGATGAATTCAGAAAAATACACCAGTTTAATGTATTCTCCGTGAATACACCGATGCAGCTTGCTTTGGCGGAATACATGAAAAATCCGGATCATTATAATCATCTGAATCAGTTCTTTCAGGAAAAAAGAGATTTTTTAAGACAAGGGTTAGCCAATACTCCATTTGAATTGTTAGACTGTGAAGGAACGTATTTTCAGGCTTTAAAATATGATAAGATTTCTGACAAAAGCGATCTTGATTTCGCGCACGAACTCACGATTAATCATAAAGTGGCAAGTGTTCCTTTCTCTTCTTTTTATAAAAATAAGCTGAATGAAAATGTAATCCGTTTGTGTTTTGCCAAGAAGCAGGAAACTTTGGAAAAAGCTTTGGAGAATTTGTCTAAACTGTAATTTCGTTGATCGTTGATTTAGCAAATAAGAAGACTTAAAAAAGCTAATTTAACTCATTTTAATTTGATTGTCCGTTTATTAACCTAAAGCTTCGACAGGCTCAGCTTGACATCGCTAAAAATCAAGCGTTTAGTATTAGAGGTGTCACACTGAGCTTGTCGAAGTACCTGTTATAAATAATTGATTTTCATATCAGTGCATAATAATAGGTTGTTTAACGGATATTCAAAATTTTAAATTTAACCACAAAAGATGCAAAAGACTTTATTGAATTTATTTAGAGTATTTCAAAACTCTGCAAAGAGAAAAAATCTTTGATTTTTTAAACTTATGTGCTCTTTTTTTCCATTTAAGTAATAAAATCGCTTAAGTCTTTTGCATCTTTTGTGGTAAAAAATCTAAACACTATAAAAACATACCTCCGGAAGCTTCAATTCTCTGTCCGTTGATCCATCTTGCCTCTTCGGTACAGAGGAAAGCCATTATTCCGCCGATATCGTCGGGAACTCCTGCTCTTCCTAAAGCGGTATTATTGGCAACCATAGTATTGATGTTTTTATCATCCCTTGTTCTTCCGCCGCCAAAATCTGTTTCAATAGCACCGGGAGCCACAACATTGGATTTAATTTTTCTTGCACCCAATTCTTTTGCCTGATATTTCGTAAGCATATCAATCGCTGCCTTCATAGAGCCATAAACGGAAGATCCGGGTAATGCAAACCTTGCCAAACCTGAAGAAACGTTGATGATTCCACCACCTTCATTCATAAAAGGCAAAAATTTCTGAGTCAGGAAAAATACTCCCTTAAAATGAATATCCATCATATCGTCCAACTGCTTTTCAGTAACCTCTGGAATCGGGCAATATAATGCTGTTCCTGCATTGTTGATGAGATAATCGATATTTCGGCTGCCTGTATTTTCTTCAAGATGATCTCCGACCGTTTTCACAAAAGCATCAAAACTTTTCACCTCTTTTGTATCCAGTTGATAAGCAATTGCTTTCTGTCCTAAAGACTGAATTTCTTCTACTGCTCTATCCGCTTCTTCCCTGTTGCTTTTATAAGTTAAAATCACATCAAGACCTTTCTGGGCAATTTTAATCGCTGAATTTTTTCCTAATCCTCTGCTTCCACCTGTAATTAGTGCAATTTTTCTTCTTGTTTCCATTATTTAATGATTTATTTTAATGAGACAAAGTTCAGATAATTTACGGTTCAGGCGTTTGCTTTATTCAAACTTAAATTTGCAAAATTCAAATCATGACCGGAATTCCAGTGGAGCGAGAGATGTTTTCTTTTTGAAAAAGTTAGAGAAGTGTGCAATCTCTTCAAATCCGAGAGCGTAGGAAATCTCAGAAACATTCCACTTGGTCTGTTTCAAAAGTATTTTTGCTTCCTGAACAATTCTTTCTGCAATAATTTCGGTAGTTGTTTTTCCTGTACTTTCTTTCAGTTTTTTATTTAAATAATTTACATGAACCGCCAATCGGTCTGCATAATCTTTTGCCGTTTTCAATTGCAGTCTCTGATCCGACGATTCTATGGGAAACTGCCTTTCCAACAGTTCTATAAACAGCGAAACAACACGCAGTGAAGCATCATTTGACGTTGATAATTTTGAAGCCGGCTGCAACTTTTGTCCATAATGAATAAGCTCCAGAACATAATTTCGGATAAGATCATACTTAAAAATATAATCGGAATTGATTTCTTTTTTCATCTTATCAAATAGGAGTTCTATTTCGTCTGCCAAATCATCATCAATTTCAAACAAAGGAACATTTCCCGGCTGAAAGATCGGTAAATCTTCAAGCGTATTGTGTGATTTGTCTTTAATAAAAAAATCTTCCGTAAAAACGCAGAAACTCCCCGACTGGAAAGGATCTTCGGGAATCCAATGATACGGAACTTTAGGAGTAGCAAATAAAAGTGCATTCCCTTTTATCTGAATAATTTTATCTGCATATTCCGCTCTGTTTCTGCCTCTTATTAAGCTTATCTTGTAATATTTTCTTCTGTTATAAGGCATTTCGGAGGTTGTTTTGATTTTTTCAATCGTTTTGGCGATATCAAAAACATTGAAATGACCAATTTCTTTATGAAGCCCTTTCGGAAAAATGGTTTCGAGATCCGTTCCGAGTTTCGCGGTCATTTCTCTGTAAAAATCATCCAGCGAAGTGTAAGAAGTATGCTGCATTTTTTCCATACCTAAGAATTTGTAAAATTCAAATGTACGGAATATTCTTTCTGAAATCCACAACAATAATTTTATAAATTTATCAAAATAAGGTAATTTATATTAAAATATTTCATAATTTAGCAATTACCAAATTAAAATTTTATTCAATATGAAAAATCAAAATCTATCAAATGGAAAAAAGCTTAATAATAAGCAGCTAAGATCCATCAAGGGTGGACTACAACAATGTGTTGATCCGGAAACAGGACTTTGTAAAGCTTATGGCAGACGTTGTGCAGAACCTGAATGTTTCGAACTTCCTTAATTCTTTAAAATCATCATTATGAAAAATCAAAAGTTACAAAACGGAAAGAAACTGAATAAAAAACAGTTAAAATCTATTACTGGCGGAAAAGAAATATGCACAGATCCTTTTACCAAAGAATGTCTTAAATATGGTATTGGCTGTGTAGAATTAAAATGCCAACTCATTGATTTATAAACTGGTTAATTAAAAAAATAAAAACGCTTCGAAGCAATGCTCCGGAGCGTTTTTCAATATAACTAACTTTAATACTTTATTCTTATACGTTGAATCTGAAGTGCATGATATCACCGTCTTTTACGATGTATTCCTTCCCTTCTACAGAAAGTTTTCCGGCTTCTTTTACTTTTACTTCAGAACCGTAGTTTACGTAATCATCATACTTAATTACTTCTGCACGGATGAACCCTTTTTCAAAGTCGGTATGGATTACACCCGCCGCTTGAGGAGCAGTCCATCCTTTTCCGATTGTCCAAGCTCTAACTTCTTTTACTCCTGCTGTGAAATAAGTCTGTAATTTCAATAAATCATAAGCTTTTCTGATCAGTCGGTTAACTCCGGGCTCCGTAAGACCAAGTTCTTCAAGGAAAATTTCTCTTTCTTCAAAAGTTTCCAATTCATTAATGTCTGCTTCAATCTGAGCGGCTAAAACAACTACTTCTGCGCCTTCATTTTTAGCCATTTCTTCAATTTTACCAATCCATTCGTTACCATGCTTGATGGAATTTTCATCCACGTTACAAACGTAAAGAACCGGCTTATTGGTTAATAGCTGAACATCTCCTATAATTGATTTCGTAAGATCGTCTGTTGCAAATTCTCTTGCATTTTTACCGTCTTCTAAAAATTTTTGAAGACTCTGAAGTGTTTCATAAGCCAGAACATCTTCTTTTTTACCGGATTTGATGAACTTTTTAGCCTTCTCAACTGCTTTTCCTACCGTTTCAAGATCTTTCAGCTGAAGTTCTATATCAATGATTTCTTTATCTCTTAACGGATCTACCGAACCTTCTACGTGAACAATATTTCCGTTATCAAAACATCTTAAAACGTGGATAATTGCTTCACACTCACGAATATTGGCAAGAAACTGGTTTCCTAAACCTTCTCCTTTACTTGCTCCTTTTACAAGTCCTGCAATATCTACGATCTCTACAACCGCAGGCAAAACTCTTTCAGGTTTTACCAATTTTTCCAGCTCAAACAATCTGTGATCCGGTACTGAAACAGTTCCCAAATTCGGTTCGATGGTACAGAAAGGATAGTTTGCCGACTGTGCTTTTGCGTTGCTCAGACAGTTAAAAAGAGTTGATTTACCTACATTCGGTAAGCCTACGATTCCACATTTCATAACGAAATTTTTATTTTATTTATAATGCTATGTAACCTTTCGGTTTCATATTGTAAAATTCTAAGATTAAGATTAATATTCAAATTGGAGGTTATTCCGATCTGAACTTTCAGCGTGCAAAGATAGTGAAGTTAATTGGATTAAAAAATGATTATCTATAATTAGATCTTTGGATGAAATCATATAAATCTTTAATGATCGAAACAATTTTGGGATTTGTTTTAAAATCATCCCAAGAAATTTCACCCTTTTCAGTCAGCTCAAGAACTTTATAGCTGACCTCGGATTTATTAATGAGCGTTCCATCTGTTTTATCCCATATTTTATTTAACTCTGGAATATCATCTTTAATACTGTTTAATAATTTTCCAATGTAAGAATCTTTATAAGTTGTCTCTTCCTTCTTACTTAACGAGTCTGAAATTTGCTCCTTAACTCTTTGAAAATCTTCATCTTCTCTTAATTTTCTTTTATCACAGAAATTTATTAAAATTTTGTCCCAAACTTTAAACGGTAAAATATTTTCTATTTCTTTATAATCTTTAGTTGTTTGATATTCGAAATTATTATTGCTTTTTGACAATTCTTCATAGACTTTATGCTTTTCATTTTTATAACTTCCATCATAATCAGAAATTAAAAATATTCTGTTATTAATTGAAAATGCATTTATTTTTTCTTTTAACTCGACATCATCAAAATTATAATGATCAATGTTACTTCCGGCATATTCAATGAATGCAAATTCAATATCTTCTTTAGGATAAGGCAAATCAAAGGATTTACAATATGCTTTCAAAAATGCTTTTAAATAATTCCTATCTGAAATTCCTTCAACCCAAATCGAGCAGTTCGCAAGAAATACAGAGGAATTTGTAACGCCTAAATATTGTAATGCGGAGTTATCTCCATGATTAACATTTTTAATTATGAATTTGTCTTTTTCTGCTTTATTAAAAAGAAATATCGATATATTGTCTTTCTCAATAGTTAAGTCTAAAAAATGATTGGAATGTGTGGAAATGAAGTAGGTAAGATCTTTTTCCTTAAGATAGTCATTGTTCGTAATTTGCTCTAAAAATAATCGCTGCATTCCCGGATGGAGATTTATTTCAGGTTCATCGATAAATACAATTGATTTATTTTCGCATGTATAAATCTTATACATCAAAATAAATAATGCCTGAATTCCATCTCCTAAATCATGCAGATCATTACTTGTTCGTTAATCAATTCTGAATCATCTTTTCCTTCATGCTTATCGTAAATATTAAACTTAGCAACAATTTCAATCTTTTTTTTATTAAAAAAGTTCTTTGATAAAAACTCTTCAAATCTTTCAAAAGATTCTCTTTTATCTTTTACATCATTTCTAATATTCACAATCTGATAATACAAATCAAGACCTGTAAATATTTCTATATTTTCATTTTTTAAACCATAACTTTTTACAATTGTATCCTTATAAATATCATTTGAAATTTTTGAATATTGAGTTCCCTCTTTTTTCTGAAATATTGAATGAGCAGTTCTTAAAGTCGGAATAAAAACTTTTTTACTTTCACTAAAAAAATTTTTAAAAAATAAACTTTTTAAGCTATGTAATAAAGAGTAAATTTCATTTTTACTTTCTCCAGCTAATCTTGTATAATGATAATCTCCATAATAATTATTAGATAAGCTATTATAATGATCAGTCAGAAAACTAAATATTTTAATATTTTCATCAATGCTTTTTAAAATAGAGTTTTGATCCGAAGAATATTCTATATTTCTAAATAAAACTTCTCTTTTATCATTTTGTTCAGAAAGAAAATAAACATTATTATGTACATTGTGCCCTCCAAATTTATTTTCAGCAATGATGCTGTTAAATTTATTGATATTACTCTTGATTAAAGCTTTGTTTTGGTAAAAAACAGTTTTAGCAGTCAACAACTTACGTATCAGTCTACTTTTTCCGCTATTATTTGCACCTATAAAAACGTTTATTTTGGATGAATCGACTAATCTTTCAAGACTCTTTTCATTTTCATTATAGTAAGAAGAAAATTCTTCTGCTTTTGGAAAGATTAAATCAAATTTATTGCTCATGCTAATTAGTTTTTACAAAAATAAATAAAGTTAATTTATAAAAAAATCCGTCACCAATATGACGGATTTCAATAATTTGATTTCAAAAAAGGTTGTTAAGGATTATCTCCTGTCGCTTCCTGCGCCAAAGGAACATCTCCCGGAGTTTCCTGTAAAGTTTTATCTAAAGTAAATAAAGATTCATCGCTTGCTCTGTCTCCTCCTGCAATTTTCAGTTTGTCAATTAAATTCTGCGCCAGTGTTTCCTCTTCAATCTGCTCCTGTACAAACCACTGCATAAAGTTCCACGTTGCCCAGTCCTTTTCTTCAAGTGCCATATCTACAATTTTATAAATGGCAGTGGTGTTATCTACTTCATGTTTGAAAACTCCTTCAAAACAATCGGTAAGCGATTCCGGATCTGTCGGAGGAGCAGGAATTGCATCTACTTTCGGCTTTCCGCCTCTGTTTAATACATATTCCATGAATTTGATGGAGTGATTTCTTTCTTCCTGAGCGTGTCTGTACAGGAAATTGGCAATTCCCTGATATCCTTTATCGTCTGCCCAGATTCCATAGGATAAAAAGGTGTGTGAAGCGTGAATTTCTTTGTTCATTTGGTCGCTTAATGCTTTTTCAATGGAATCGGAAAGTCTTTTGGTATTCATAATAGATATTTTTTGTGATTATGAATCTATGGATACAAAAATGATTCCGAGAAGTTTTTATTTTTAACCAAAAACATTCACAGACATCCACAAACAACTGAATTACAATATTTTAATCTAATAATTTATAGTTATTCTAAAATATGAAGCTGAAGTTTTCAGATAAAAGAAAACTTCCGGTATAAAAACGGAAGCCTTCTCAAAAAAATTATCTCTGTTCTATTGCTTTATCAATGTTTTGGTAAGCGACTTTCCTTTTCCTGTTATTTTTATGAAATAAATCCCAGCCGGAAAATGACCGACATTTAATTTTTCATGGTAAACATCGTCGGAAGAATTGACTTTTTTTGATAAAATCAGTGATCCTTTCGCATCAATAATTTCAATCTTCATTTCCTTTTCCTTTGATTTGAATTTTATATTTACCTCCTGATTCGAAGGATTGGGATAAATCATAAAATCATTCGTTGTAATCTCTTTTTCTTCGGCAGATAAGCTTCCGTTGACACATAGCGGAATTCTGTTGATCCCATCAATTCCCCAAGATGGCTGAACAGGAATACAAAGCCAGTTCAATACAGTCGGCAAATGATCTGTTTCCCGGGTTGTCGATAAATAATTATAAATTTTAAAATTAGTAACCGTGTTCAGATTTCTGGCGGGAGATCCGGTAATCGTAACGGTGTTTGCATTCGGACCAGAATCTGCCAGTGTATTTCCCGAAACCTCATCACATTTCCAGTTGGCAACCAATTGAGAATAATAAGGATGTGAAGCCGTAATATCCTGATTTGCCCAATTCACGATAACCTCATTCGGAAGCGCAGATTTCCAGACTCTGATGTCTCTGTAGGAAGCTGCAAGCGTTGGACTGTAGGTGTTCGTCCCGTCCTGATTGATCGTAAACGGAAGTCCCGAATCAATATTTCCAATGGTGTTCATTTTTGCAAAAGTTACGGGAACGCCATCTTCATACATCGTTACAAGTCCGTCTCTGTCGAAACTTACGGCAATGTGTTTCCATGTATTAAGTTCCATTTTCCCGCCCACAAGATCAATCCTGTTAGTTCCGTCGCCAATATTCATTTTAAAAGTCTGTCCGGAATATCCTGAAATTACAAAACCTTTGTTTTTTCCGTTTGCCCAGTTTTTATTACTGATCATTACAGGATCACTGGTATAGGCAACGTTCGGTTTCACCCAGAATTCAATTGTAAAATCCTGAGTTGCCCCAAAATTAAATGGAGTCTGATTCGCAGGTTTTGCATACGCTCCTGCCGGAAGATTGAGCTGATTGATCGTTTTAGAAGATTCTGAAATGGTTCTGCTGATTTGCTGAGGAGTAAAATTAGGATTAGAATAGATGGTAAAAATATTTCTTTCTGAAAGATTTCCGCCTCCATGACCGTTATCTACCGCGCCGTGATCCGTAGTTAAAACAACCAGCCAGTCTTCATTACTGTACGTTGGTCTGTTTTTCATGGCGTTTATAATTTCTCCGATGTACGTGTCGATGGTTTGTATGGCAGAAACATACTGCGGTACAGAAGACGAAAAACCATAGGAATGTCCGGCGTGATCCACATCGTCAAAATCAATAAACAAAATGTCCGGATTATCGTTTTGCAAAGCATTTACAGCCGCATTTTTCACTGCAAGATCCGTTGTGAAATTAGTCTTTACATCCGCGTTCTGAATAATGGTATTGTTAACCGGAGCCCAATGAGCCAGAGAAATGGTTCTTAAATTGGGATTATACGCTTCGGCTCTCGTTAAAAAGTCGGGATAATTTGCATAATTCGGACTGGTAAAATTATTGTCCTGCACATTGTGTTTCGTATGCCAGACTCCTGTAAGCATGGTGCTCCAGCCGTTTCCGCTCAAAGTAATTGCGGCACAGAGTCCATCTAAAGAATAAACTGACTGATCTGCCAGTGCATGAATGTTCGGCGTACCGGAAGACATCATAACATCCGCCCGACAACCGTCGATCCCGATGAAAAGAACTTTCTTCGTCTGAGCTCCGAGAAAACAGCTCATTACGACTGCCATTGAAAATAGTTTTGTTTTCATAATAATAAGTGGGTTTTGAATTTTAAGATTTTACAAACTTTAGGTTGATTGAGTAATTTAAAAAAGGGACATTTGGAACTTTGGGAACTTTGTCAAAGTTTAAAACTTTGACAAAGTTGATTTCCTGATGTTCAAAAAATAAAAAAGAGGCTGAATTGGGATAAGCGTAATTTGAAAGAATTAGTAAAAAAATCGTTCAGCCTCAGAAATCGTGTTAAAAATATAGTCGGGATTGGATTTTTCAAGTTCAGCCTTGCTCTGTGCTCCGGAAAGGACGGCTACCGTAACTCCGCAGCCTGCATTTTTGCCTTCTTCGATATCAATGACAGAATCTCCTGCTTTTAAAACTTTTTCAGGTTCCTGAATATTGAATTTTTTCATTGCCAGAAGAATCATTTCCGGACTTGGCCGGCTTTCCGAAACGTCATCGGCTGTAATTAAAGCATCAAAGTGGGCATTTTCTTTCCAGCCCAGTTTTTCTAAAAGCTGCAGGGCAATTTCGGAAGTATAACCTGTATTTAAAACAATCTTTTTATCCTGAGCTCTCATCTTGATGAGGAAATTTTCAACGCCGTTAATGGGTTTTACCTCTAAATTCTGATAGGCTGTTTTTAACTGATCCGAAAAGCTTTCAAAAATGGCAGCCGCGTCTTCTTCATTTCCGCCTATTTCTTTTAACAGACTGCTGATTGCTTCCAGTTTTTCCATTCCGGCACAGCTTAATAAGACTTTTTCCAGAGAAACGTTGTATCCGTAATCATTCACGGCTTTCATTAACGTTTTATATACCACGTTATCTTCATCAATGGTGGTTCCAGCCATATCCAGAACCAGTAATTTTATGTTCTTCATTTAATTTTATGCGTAAATTTTATCTATATTAAATTTTGAAAAGCCTCCGCTTCCCGTCATTCCCTTTCCTCCGATTCCCGTTACAATATGAATGTTGGGAGACGGACTGTACTCGAAAATATCTTTTGTTTTGCACTGGGAATACACTCCAAACCATCTTCTCTGGATTTCATAGGTCGGAAGATCTATGATTTTCTTTGCTTCATTAATCATAAATTCATCTATTTCCATATTCAGATCAAATCCTAAATCATCTGCATTTTTAGCATCTGCATATTCATGGGAATCTCCTAAAATAACCGAACCGTCCAAAGCCTGTTTGAATAAAATATGGACTCCGTATTTTTTCTCAAAGGAATTCGGGTCTTCCATTGTTTTGATTTTTTTGAAAGACGGACATTCTTCAAAGGATTCATACCTTCTGATGGAAAGTCCTGTGAGAATATTTCCCTGAAGCTCATAAATTCCCTGTGGTTTTGTCTGAAGCATCTGCAGTTTGCTTACTTCAAGATCACTTTCGTTAAAAACTTCGGGATATAACGTTTTAAATTCATGTCCGCCGCAAATGATTATTTTTGAAGCCATCAGTGCTGTTCCGGCTGCAGTGATGGCAATACATTCTCCGTCATTTTCATGGGTTTCAACAATAGTTGTGTTATAGAAAATTTTAAGATCCAGTTTTTCCTTTAAGAACCGATGAAGTTTTACAATCATTTCAGCAGAATCTACCGATAATTCCTGAGGGAAAAACAATCCGCCCTTACAGTAATCTGAACGAAGACCATCAAATTTGCTGATACATTCGCTTTTTGAAAGAAGAACAGATTCATAATCATTATTTTTATTGATTTCATGCAGCTCATTAATTAGCTGAAGCTCTTCGTCATTGGATGCGATATAGACCGAACCGTTTTTTCGTACCGTTAAATCAGCCTGAAACTGAAGTTCGTCATACATGGCTAAACTTTCTCTTCCGAAGTTCTGCCATTTGAGATCCATTCCGGAAGGTACGACCTGTCCGAAATTTCTTACCGTTGCTCCTTGAGGAACAGAATTTTTCTCTATTAAAGCTACTCTAAGTCCTTTTTTCAGCGCATGATAGGCATGAAAGGTTCCTAAAATGCCTCCTCCTACAACGATTAAATCAAATTTTGTTGTCATTCTTACTATAATTTATATACTTTTCGAAGGATCGAAACTGATGTATGGTTTGTTATTGATTTCACTTTTTCCTGATTTTCTTCTGAATGCGACCAATGCAATGAATGAAGAAACCAGCACAATGGTTACGATAATGTAGTTCAGCCGGATATAAAAATTCAGCCATGAAGTCTGCGGTGAGCCGAAATTTTTGTAAAGCAGAATCAGAACGCTTCCCAGATACCCGAAAGAATCTACGAGATAGATCAGAAATCCTACATTTCCTTTGATATTGAAAGCAGCAATCATTCTGTCGAAATACATTCCGTTGAACGGGATATAACAGAGGTACATTCCGAAACCTGAAAGAACCATCCATAAAAAAGGCGATATAACTTTGCTTTCAAATAAAAAGGTTGAAAAACCTACGGTTAAAATTCCTCCAAAAAGAAGATAATGATAGCAGGCAAAAGCTTTTCTGTTGTTTTTGATCTTTACCATAAAACCTAAGATCAGAAGCACCATAACAGCAATCGGAATTTCCGTTAAGGTAAAGACAGAGCTGCTGAATCTGATGTGCAGATTATCCCAGATCTCGCGGTTGAAATTATCTCTGAAGTCCCTTAAAACCGTAAGACTTACGTACAACAATGTAATGCAGACCATCGGAACCAGAAACTGCTGAATGATTTTTTTTCTTTCTGCTTTATTAAGCGGCTCTCTTTTGTTTTTTAACAGAATGTCTTCTTCCGTAGGTTGCGGAAGTTTTTCCAGCATCAGTCCGAATATGAGCAACGGAATGATGAATAACAATCCTGCCGAAAAGGGCATCCAGAATTCTGAAATACGGAAAGTATCCATTAAAAACTTTCCTGCGGATTTTGTAAATCCTGAAGAAACCACAAAGCTCGAACACAAAAACAATCCGATGATTTCCGTTGTTTTCCTTCCTTCAATATAAGAAAAAACGATTCCCCAGATCATCCCGAGCGGAATCCCGTTAATGAACATACAAAGAATATTGTACGGAGCGGGAATGACGGCAAAGCCCAGCAAAGCAATTTCTGCAAATGCAATAAAGATGAATAAATAGAAGATCCTTTTTTCCGGCTTTAGTTCTGAAATAAACTTAATTCCAAGAAATTTTGAGATAAAATATCCCATAACCTGAGCAATGATTATCAAAACTTTATAATCGATCCCGAAATAAGAAAGTTCTTCGAAGGAGGCGACTGTAAAGGGTTTCCGGAAACCATACATACAAAAGTACACTCCAAATGCCGCGAAAGCCGCTTTCAGGGTTACTGCTGTTTTTTTATTGACCGCTTTTACCATGGTGATCCGGTTAGAAATTAAGCTTTATTCCCAAATTGCATCTTACCCCGTAATATTCAACCTGTTCTGGACGGGTTTCGTCTTTTCCGAAATGGTAGATCAGCGGTTTATTCAGAATGTTGTTCACGTCTGCATATAACATGAGATGTTTGGTGAACTGATAGGAACCTCCGAAATCCAGACTGCTGTATTTGCCGTAGTAGGAATCATTGATATCATCTTCCGCATATTCCACAGCATATTTCCCTTTGTAATTGTACGCCAGTCTTGCGTTGAATCCTTTTTTCTCGAAAAACAACTGAACATTGTATAATTCTTTTGTCTGATAAGGAAGTTTTACTTTCCTTCCGCCTGGTTTTACCATTTCAGAATCCATGAAAGTGGCGTTAAGCTGTGTTCCGAAGTATTGCAGGAAACCGGGTAAAAAATCGAATCTTCTGTTGATGCCCAATTCGATTCCGTTTAGTGAAGCTGCTTTTCCGTTATTTGGTGCGGTGAACTGTACGCCGTTTATTCCGTTGTAGTTTCCGATGAAAGAATCCTGAAAAATAGGATCTGTAATGGATTTATAGAATACTCCCCCGCTCAGAATTCCTACGTTTGAAAAGTAGTATTCTCCCATCAGATCAAAATTTAAAGAATAGGTCGGATTCAGATTCGGGTTTCCGCCTTTGAATTCGTTGTCTGCTTCGCTGTATGTTCCTCCCGGCGTTAAATCTCCGAAATTGGGTCTGGAAAATGTTCTCGTAGCGGCAAAACGCAGATTTATTTTATCATTTACAGCGTATTTAACATGCAGCATCGGCAAAACGGCAAGATATTTTTTTGTGTTTTCAACTGGAACCAAGGTATTATTGATTACATTATATCCTTTTACTTGCGTATTGGTATTTGATAATCTGATCCCTCCTAAAATGGTAATCTTGCCATTCACTTTATACGTTCCCATTCCGTAAGCATCGGCGTGTTTTTCAAAGACATCGAAATTTCTTCCGAGTGCTTTATTGTATTCCAGAGCTTCCGAATCGGCTGTATTGATCTTTAAATTCCCCTGATTCTGAAACCAGAACTGATCCATTCCCGATGTCGACAGAACAGGACCGAACGTATTCCCGATGTGGGTATTCATTTCGCTTAAATATTGAGTTCCATTCGCCTGAGTGGTGATGTACTGTCCAAAATCTGATAAAAGCGGTGCCGTTCCGTTGTTCCAGTTGTAGAAAATATCCGAGAATCTGGCATTCCGTTCTTTATCCCTGTATTTGAAACCGTATTTTAAGGTTAAACGGTCTGAGGCATTGATCTCATGGTTAAAAGCAGCGACAATCTTATCCTTTTCCTCAACAAAGACTTTGTAAAATTCCAGATCGGTAAATCTCATTCTGGAAGCGTCCATTTTAAAATTGGGATCGCTGTAGAATCCAAATAACGCGTCCGTATCTTTATAGTCCAATTTTCCGCCATCAGCTTTCCAGTAAGCTCTCGGACCTATTCCGTGATTGGCAATATAAGTCGGATCGATTCCCACCCCGGATTGAGTGTACTTAATGACATAATAGGAATTGTTCTGTTTATCAGGAATATTTCCGTATTTGAATTTATTGTCATAATACGATAGATCCCAGTCGATCTTTCCTTTGTTTAACTGATGAACTGCGCCTAAAGAAACCGAAGTTAATTCTGTAATCAGACGGTTATGGATGTTCTGCAGTTCCACCCTTGCGGTGTTGTTGGCGGAACTGAATTTATCAAAACGGATTCTGTGTTTGTAGTGTGTTTCATCATCAGACAGCGTTCCGTACATTCCTTTGAGATAAAATGTGGTTTTTGGAGACAGCACATATTCAAAAGCCGTGTTAATTCCTGTCGTTTTTCTCACCCCGTTGTAATCGCGAAGCTCTAACCTGAAAACACCTTCATCCCCGCTTCTTCTCGCTTCAAAATTATCGGTAGACCAGTTTCGGATGAAGTGTGCAAAATTGAATAAATACCCGAATTTTTTATCCTTTGTTCTTCCGCCGTAAAGCAAACCAATGTTGTAGACTCCTTTATCAGATTTAGCATTGTAACCGCTTCCCAGCGTTGCTTTGAACGCGGTTTTCATGGGTGGTGTTTTCGTAATGAAATTCACGCCGCCTCCGATTCCGTCGGCTTCCATATCGGGAGTGAAAGATTTATTTACATGAACATAAGAGATAAGTTCCGTCGGAAAAAAATCGAAAGCGGTTGCTCTGGATGTAGTTTCCTCTTCCGCTGTGGGAAGCCTGTTTCCATTGATGGTTGTTGATGCCCAGAATGGCGGCAATCCCCTCAGAGAAACAAACCTCCCTTCTCCCTGATCTCTTTCTATGGAAACTCCCTGCACACGATGAACGGTTTCCGCAGCATTTCGGTCGGGTAATTTTCCGATTCCGTCGGAAGCAATAACGTTGGAAATATTGATTGCGTTTTTCTGAAGATTTAAAGCTCTTGCTTCACTGTTTTTCAGAGATCCCGTAACGATGACTTCGTCAATGTTTTTCTGTTTCTGAAGCATGGAGATCATTCCCAGATCCATGGTCTGCTGAGACTTCAGATCTATTGTGATATTTTGATTTTCAAAACCAATATAAGAGATCTGTAGGTCATAATGTCCCGGTTTCAGATCATTGACGGAAAACTTTCCTTCCAAATCGGTCATGATGATTCTGGAGGTTCCGGCAACCTTTACGGCAGCTCCCGGAAGCGGTTGGTTATGGTCTGAAACAATTCCTGTAACGATCTGTTGCTGGGCGGAAATGAAAATACTGCAACAGGCAAAAATAGGGAATAGAGATTTTTTTATTATCGGCTCCATTGTTTACATATATTAAATTTATACCGCAAAACAAGTCAATAATTTTAATATATGTAATTATTTTATATTAAGTAATGTTTAATAAATGAAGCAGATTTGTTACTTTAGTTTTACCTCCAAAAAGTAATGATTTCTTTAGTAATAATGAAAAAAAATGAGTGTTGATAGGCATTTTGAAGGATATGACACAATATGCAATGCATATTTGTTTAATAAAATTTTCAAAAAAACAACCGCCCAAAGATTAATTTAAAGTTAAATCAGAAGGTTTGATAAAAAACAGAAAGTTGCGTATTTGTAAACTTTTATGAAAAATAATAATTGAATATTTGTAAATAAACAATTAAAAAAGAGATCTAAAATTTATCCTGAGTAAAAATACAAAACCAGCATGATGCAGCTTTCATTACTGATGCTCACCGGAACGTGCGGGAATTTTCCGTTAAAATAAAGAGAATCTCCTTCTTTTAATATCACTTCTTCATTATCGATCAGATATTTTACTTCTCCTTTCAGAATATACTTGAATTCCCATGCATCAGTTATTACTTTTTCTCTTTTGGCATTGGGTTCAAGGGTGAGTAAAACGGCTTCAAAACCTAAAGAATGAAGACTTTTGCTGAAGATATGCATGTATTTAAACCCTTCGGCTTCCACTTCTTTTTCAATAAGCTGCTGGTTTTCTTTGGGCAGGTAAATGAATTTTGCGTTTGATTTTTTCTCAACCCCCTCAAAAAAGTAACTCGCATCAATTTCCAGAGACTGGATTAAATCCAACAGCACAGGAAGCGAAGGAATCGTTCTTCCGTTTTCTATTCTGGAAACAAGTCCGTTGCTTACATTGGCTCTGAAAGCTAATTCGTTAATGGTTAAATTATTTTTTTTCCTGATATCTTTTAGTCTCTTTCCAATGCCTATTAAAAAATCATTCATATCATTTACAGTTAGCCAGATCCGGTTATTATATGCAGAAGCAAATTTACTATATTAAATGATATTTCTTCTCAACTATCCGGAATTTGGGGGAAATTTAACCACAAAAGGTGCAAAAGATAACGATAAAGCTCAGTTTCAAAATAATTAAAATCCTCAAAAGCATAAAAATCAAAGATTTTTAAAAACTGTTATTTTCTTTTATTCTTACGCTTGTTAACTTTTAAAAATGTATCAAAATCTTTTGTGACTTTGTGGTTAAAAAAAAGCCTTCTTAAGCGGCAACACTGTCATTTTGAGTAAAAAAAAGTGGAGTAGGAAAATCAAAATAATTTCAGACTAGAGATTCTTCATTGCATAATGCTTCGCAAATTCCATTCTGAATGACAGGGAAATTTAACCACAAAAGGCGCACAAGATAATGATAAAGCTCAGTTTCAAAATAATTAAAGTCCTCAAAAGCATAAAAATCAAAGATTTTTAAAAACTGTTGTGTTCTTTTATTCTTACGCTTGTTAACTTTTAAAAATGCATCAAAAGCTTTTGTGACTTTGTGGTTAAAATAAAAAAACAGCAGCCTGTTTAAGACTGCTGAATTTTATCTTTATTTGCTAAAATTATTTTATTTTCTTGGCGATATAGTCGCTTTCGTTTCCTAATCGGTCAATGGCTTTGATGGCAACTGCATTCAGCACTTTTCCGTCTTTATTTTTAGGAATTTCTCTGGAAAGCTGATCCAGAGTAAGGATTTCAGTTTCCCAGATTCCGTTGTACTGGGTAAAAAGCACCCATTGGAAGACTTCTTTTATATTTTTTACGCTCCAGCTTATCTGCGCAAAGTTTCCGTTGTTATTGATGAACAAAGTCGGGGTCTGCAAAGGAATAGCTTTTATCCAGGGCGTTTTCGGAACCAACGCTTTTTCTTTATAAGATCCGTTTTTCAGTGTAGGAAGCATATTGGCATTTTTGGTTAATCCGGCTATACTCCAGTGGATTTCTCCCGCATCTTTCCCTAACACCTGTCGTGATATTTCGATCTGATTTTTAATTTCGGTCGGACGGTCTGAAGTTTTAATTTCTACCGTATTCAAGCCTGGCCAAAGATGTCGGTTCATTGTGTTTTCAGATTTCCACCAGTTCAATAAGCCTTCAAACGGCTGTCCTTTGGATTCTATCGGCCAGTACAACTGTGGCGAGAAATAATCTACCCAGCCTTTATTTAACCATAATTTGGCATCCGCGTAAAGCTCATCGTACTGAGAAGAACCAACCACACCTTCCGGATAACCGGGTTTCCAGATCCCGAACGGACTGATCCCGAATCGCACATAGTTCTTTTCTGCGTGGATTTCTTTATAGATTCTTTCTACAAATTTATTCACGTTATCCCGTCTCCAGTCGGCTCTTGTTAAGGTTCCTCCGTTGTTTACGTATGCATTCCAGGTTTTATTGTCCGGAAAATCGGCTCCTTTATTATAGGTAGCATACGGATAAAAATAGTCATCAAAATGTACGGCATCAATATCATATCTTGTTACAATATCTTTTACCACATTCGAAACGTGTCCCTGCGTTTTGGGATCAGCGGGATCAAACCAGTACATTCCGTTTTTCAGGCGGATGACGATGTCGGAAAGCTTATTCACCATAGATAAGCTGTTCGGTGAACCTCCGTTCGAATGATGGGCGCGGTACGGATTCAGCCACACATGGAGTTCCAGTCCTCTTTTGTGAGATTCTTCGATCCAGAACTGTAAAGGATCATAATTTGGATAAGGAGCAGCTCCGGTCTGTCCGGTCAGGAAATACGACCATGGTTCCAGATTACTGGTGTACAAAGCATCTGCGGAAGGTCTTACCTGAAAAATCACCGCGTTAAAATTGTTGTCTTTCAGCATATCCAGCATGGAAATGGCTTCGGCTTTCTGCTGATCGACGGATAAATTATTTCTTGAAGGCCAGTTGATATTGGCAACACTTGCAATCCATGCTCCGCGGAACTCTCTTTTGATTTCCGGAAGATTGGTTCGGAAAGTATCATCTTTCGGAGGTATAGCCGAAGGATCTGTGCTTGTAATAGGAAGAGGAGGTTTTGGTATGGCAGGTTTCGTAGAATTTTTTACGGGTGTGGATGCTTTCACTGCACTGTTCTGTGTGGAGCACGCAATAAATGATGTAAAAAATCCCGATAAAACGATTATTTTTAGGGTATTCATTCTCATAGTCTGCAAAACTACATTAATTTATTTTGTTGATTTTAAATTACAATAATAAAATGAATTATTTGAACTTTGATTTAAATTATAGATGCTTTAACACAAAGTTTTTTTGACTACTAACTGTTTTTATGTCCGCTAAGGCGTTTCACTCAAGTAAGCTTTAAAAGACTTCCTTACTTATAAGTTTGTGATAAGTTTGCCTACAATATTTAAAGAATACTAAAAGTTAAAAATATTCATTTAAAATAATACATTAGA
>NZ_MVAG01000068.1 GCF_002177115.1 Chryseobacterium mucoviscidosis
GGATTATAATGAATAATATTGTTGGTTTATATACTACTATTGATGATATCGGAAATCATGAGTGTCACTACACAAAAATTGGTGATTTCCAAAAAGGAAACAATCCTTGTATTGTAAGGTATGTCTCAGGCAGTGATGCAACTGTGAGATATCAAGATGAGGTTTATTCGCTTGAAGCAGGGATGATTCTTGGTGCGGATGCCCTAGTTGATACAAATAATTCATTTGTTG
>NZ_MVAG01000007.1 GCF_002177115.1 Chryseobacterium mucoviscidosis
AAAAGGCTGATCCAGCAGGATTTTGATTGAGTGTCCGCTTGATGCTTCCTTTGTACAGGGCATCGGGAGGCAGTGTCCGCTGAATGGTGTTGAACTGACTGTTCTTGTTTAAGTATCGTCGGCTCGCAGACTGTTTCATATAACTGCGCATACTCTGGTTGACTGAACCCGCACGTGTTTTTAGAGCGCTGTTATTAGCCGAGGAACTCGAAGCCTTCACCCCGGATGCTC
>NZ_MVAG01000006.1 GCF_002177115.1 Chryseobacterium mucoviscidosis
TTGGTTTCAGAGGTTTCCTTTGGAAATTGATCGGTAGTTTGGGATTTGCAGGGGTTATTGCAGTGGTTGCCCTGAATGATGTTGTTTCCAGTATATTCTCAGGAATGCTGATCGGTATTGATATAGCCTTTAAAGTAGGAGATTATATTACGATAGGATCACCCTCCGGAAGTGTAGAGGATATTGGTTTTTTAACAACGAAAATCATTACGGACGCCGGTATGAAAGCTT
>NZ_MVAG01000050.1 GCF_002177115.1 Chryseobacterium mucoviscidosis
GGCTTCTACTAAAGTTACTTTGAGATATTTATTCGCTTGAATAGAATATCAGAAAAAATTCCCATGTACCATCAGCGATGTTTTTGCTCTTTTATTAAGAAAAGTAGGGTATCCTTATACCAATCTTGCTGTTTTACCGGCAGGAGCAGGTCCTGTAAGTGTAACCAATATTCACCCATCAACACAATATCAGACGGGTGCTCCATTCGCTTGCGGAGCTGCAAACGTATC
>NZ_MVAG01000048.1 GCF_002177115.1 Chryseobacterium mucoviscidosis
AGATAAAAACTTTTGAAAGCCAATCACAACTTCTTACCATCTCAGTCATAATTTTATAAAGTTGTCCTTCATCACGAAGATAATAATTTTTGAAATCAATTCACAACTCGCTTTCTTCGCTTTCATCACTGCAAGTCGTTGTCCTTCATCACGAAGATAATAATTTTTGAAAGAAATTAACAGCACACGTATGAACTGCATTAAAATGCAAAAAGGTCTGATTCATGCGTA
>NZ_MVAG01000005.1 GCF_002177115.1 Chryseobacterium mucoviscidosis
GTTTCCAATTAATAAACTACCGTTCCAATTCCTTAAAAAACAACAAAAACAATAAAAAGACTATCTTTAGAAAAATATTTAAGATATATGTGAAAGCATTAAAAAAAAAAAAAATAAAAAAGGGTAGAAAGGGAAGAATCCATTTTGAAGCATTCAAAATGGATTCTTGACATTTAATGAGTCCGCATCTTTTTTCATTTGGGCGTAATGTTCCTTTCTGAACGCTCCCAT
>NZ_MVAG01000056.1 GCF_002177115.1 Chryseobacterium mucoviscidosis
CACGGCGACTCACCTCAGCAGCCAATACCGCATCAGGGATTTTCGTTTTCATAATGGCTCACTCAAGCTTGCTCACGATTGATTCCAGTAACAAACCGTATTGTGTAATTATTTCTATAGCAGATCGCTATATAGGCTTGTATACATCGAATAATTTGAAAATCAAAGAGATAGGTGGATTTTCACTCGAAAGTAGTATTACTTGTAAGTGAGGAGTAATTTTTGTTCGG
>NZ_MVAG01000004.1 GCF_002177115.1 Chryseobacterium mucoviscidosis
AAACGAAACAGAAGTATGAGATTCCGGGAATTGGCGGACAAAGAGGCTATGAACCATTCGGTAAGGAGACTGCAAAAGGCTTCAAAAAGGGAGACCTGAAAGAGTTTAGGCATTTCGGACAGTATGTGTCTGATGATTCCCAATACAAAAGCGCGTATCCTGATAATGTGATCGTTGAACAACTTCCAAAATTCAACGAGGTAGGTAAAGAAGCTTACCAGATCCTGGAA
>NZ_MVAG01000161.1 GCF_002177115.1 Chryseobacterium mucoviscidosis
ACCAGCTGTCATGGAGAACGAATATACATCGAGCGCCTGCTCGGTCTGTATCTGGTTTGCGTTCAGCTCAGTAACCTTTAACATGGCAGGCACCAGGTTTTGGTTTTTGGCATTCATGCTCAATAATTGAATAATGATATAAGCGACCAGCGCGAGGCATAACAGTAACGAAACTATGGCATTCAATATCAGCTTTCCCTGCAATTTCATAAACGTGCCTCCATCGGGAG
>NZ_MVAG01000003.1 GCF_002177115.1 Chryseobacterium mucoviscidosis
AGTAGGTCGCCGCCAGTTTTTATTTAAAAGTCTCATAGAAATTAATCTATGAGACTTTTTTTTTGCGTATAACTCAAATATAATCCCCTACCCCAAACGTAAGAAAACTGGATCAGTCTCAAAAGTTGGGGAGGAATGTTAAGTAGTTTTATATTTGTATAATGCTAAACGAACAAGAATTACTAAAGTTTTTGCTTCCACCATACTTAGTGGATTATTTTGATATTGTG
>NZ_MVAG01000142.1 GCF_002177115.1 Chryseobacterium mucoviscidosis
ATATTTTGGAGAAAAGTTATTTGAAAGGCTGATTATTGCTAATATCACAGCTTTAGGTTAGAAAACGGATATTCAAAAATTTTTTTGAAAGAATGATACAATTTTTATAAAGTATTCATTCTTTCTGTAGTAAACCTCACTTTTTTGTGATATAAAATATTAGGTAATACACAAGTTTTTTCTTCATAAAAGAGGTGATACTTTTGCAGCTGATAAAAAATATTTTTATGAGAAAAACTTTAAGGCTCGCTCCTGCAGCAATGCTTCTTTTAGGGGTACTTTCATGTAGTACAAATGAAATTTTGGAGGAAACAAATGAAAGTCCAAATCTTAGCAAATCTGCAAAATCATTATCAGCAAAGTATACTTCGGAATACAGCTATCTTGGTTCAGGATACGACGTAACGAAAAGTTATGCTGTTGAAAGTTCCACAGGTAATCAGGTAATAGATGTTTACCAACTCGTTAATGACATTGAGAGTACACCGACTCCTTTCCAGGATTATAAGGAAAATTATGGTGAGAATGCATACGAATATGCAAAAAATGTAACAACCAAAGTAGATTTAGGTGGAACATTTTCATTATTTAAGCAATCCATAACCGCTTCTTTCAATGGATCTTTAACAAGCAATAATAAATTTGATGGGAAATACATCTATGGGAGTTATCATCTTTTAATTAAACAAAAAAGGTATAAATTCAAAACTCCTACAGCTAGTAATTTAAAAAACTATTTAACCCCTCAATTTACTCAGGCAGTACAGACCATGACTCCGCAAGAAATTGTACAGTATTATGGGACACACATCCTTACAGATATTTATACAGGAGGAAAGCTTGATGTAATGTTTCGTTCCGAAACCACAAATGAAAACAGAAAAAATGCTTCTGAAGTGGGAGTGAAAGTAAGTGCATTAAACATATTTAATATCAATGTTAACAATAATGTCGATACGTCTTCTGCATCCAAGAACTTTAACAGAACGTTATCTTACAGATCTTACGGAGGAGATCCGACAAAATCTTTATTAGGAACCATAAGTATGGATCAATCTACTCCCAGTGTAAACATTGCTAACTGGCAAAGTTCATGTACACCTGAAAATTCTGTATTTGTAGATATTGCTGAGCAGGGAGTGCTGAAATTATATGATCTTGTAGATGATCCTATTAAAAAAGCGTCTTTAAAAGCTTACATCGATCAGTATTTAATTGATAACCAAGTTCAGATGGAATATGTTCCAATCGATATCCACAGATATTACAATCAAAGTACAACAGATCATTTTTATACGAAAACTGCCGGAGCCTATGGCGGATACGGATATGAAGGCGTAGACTTCAGAGCATATAATTACAAGGCACCAAGCACAGTTCCAATCTATAGATATTGGAATGGAACTGATCATTACTATACAACAGCACCTGGAGCTCCTGCTGGTTACATATCAGAAGGCATAGAATTTTATGCTTATCCATCACAGGTAAGTGGAAGTCGCCCGGTCTATCAATATTTCGGAAGAAAGAGAGGAGATCATTATTATACAACTTCTTTTCAGTCATATTCTAATTATAATTACGAAGGAATTGCTTTTTATGCCCTGTAAAAAAGTTTTTATGTCTTTATAGAAAAGACAATTCGTAACGTATACAGTAAATATAAATCGGTCAAATGACCGATTTTTTTTGTAAAAATTTGTAATCATTTATTAAATGCTTTGAACTATATTTTTAAATATTTTAAACGTTAAAATAAGTATTACAAAAAAATAATTTTTCAGTCATTAATAATAATTTATAATAACATAAATCATCAATTTTAATATTAAAAATTAATAAACCCAGCTAATTTCTGTTTTTACTTCAAAAATTTTTCATTATATTTACGTAAAACAGGTTTATGAAGAAGACGTTGGTAGTTTTTGCGCATCCTTATTTAGAGCATTCCAACTCGAATGCAGAGCTCATTAATTTCTATGTTCGTCATCAGCATTTTACGCTTCGGGATATTTATGAAGAGTATCCTAATTTTCATATTGCCGCTTTCAGGGAAAGAAAAAGAATAAAAAATTACGACCGCTTTATTTTCCAGTTTCCACTCATCTGGTTCGGAATGCCGCCTTTGTTAAAACTCTGGATTGATGAAGTTTTCGACCGCGACTGGCTTAAAGAAGATCATCACAATCCTTTGGAGGGAAAAGAGGTTTACATTCTGGTAACCACAGGCGGAAAAGAAAGATCGTTCAGCAAGGAAGGAACCTATCAGTTTACCGTAGAGGAGCTGATCAGCGGACTTATCGTATCGCTGAATGTTTTTAAGGCAAACATCAAAAATATCAAAATCGTTTACGAAGCCAACAAGCTCTCAAAAAAAGAAATTATCGTACACAAACAGCAGTTTGTAGAACTTCTCAACCAATAAAAATTTTATGGAAACAAGCTTAGCAATGAACACACTTATTTTCTTAGGCGTAGCCATCATTATGGTTCCGCTGGCGAGAAAATTCGGGCTAAGTTCTGTCATCGGGTATATTGCAGGCGGAATTATCATTGGTCCTTATGTTTTAAAATTAACGGGAAAAGATGTTAACGACATTATGCACGCCAGTGAATTTGGGGTCATCATGCTTTTGTTTTTAGTCGGTCTGGAGCTTGAACCCCGAAAATTCTGGGATATGCGGAAGAAAATTGTCGGACTCGGCTTAACGCAGATGCTTTTAACGATTTCTCTTCTATTTCTCGTATTTATCTGGGCAGGCTGGAAAATCGACAAAGCCATAGCCGTTGCCATGTGTTTTGCGTTGTCATCTACGGCAATTGTGTTGCAGACATTACAGGAAAAAAACAATTTAAAAACATTAGCCGGAGAAGCTTCATTTTCCACCTTGCTGTTTCAGGATATTGCGGTGATTCCTATTTTGGCGATTCTTCCTTTAATTGCCAATTACAAATCCAGACATCACGATAACGAAATTCAGGTGCTTATACAGACTCTTCCGGAATGGATGCAGTTCGCGACCGTTATTTTGGGAGTGGTTATTTTAATTTTACTGGGGCGGTATGTTTTTGTTCCTTTTTTAAGATATGTCTCAAAATCCGGAATGTCGGAGCTTTTAACGGCTTCTTCCCTATTTCTGGTCATCGGAGTTTCAGAACTCATGGTAGCTATTGGTTTATCTCCCGCTTTAGGAGCTTTCCTTGCAGGAGTCATGTTAGCCAACAGCGAATTCCGCCACGAACTGGAAGCACAGATTGATCCCTTCAAAGGACTATTGCTTGCCGTATTTTTTGTAAGTGTGGGTTCCACAATGAATTTTAACGTCATTCAGAAAGATCCGACCTTTATTTTCACCACGGTTTTCGCTGTTTTAGCCATAAAGTTTGCCGTTTTATTTCTTATTGGGAAGTTTTTCAAAATAGATACTCCACAAAGTATGTTTTATGCTTTTGCGCTTTCGCAGGTAGGAGAATTTGCTTTTGTACTGATTAATTATGCTTCAAGTCTGTATCTTTTACCTTCTGAACTGAATGCGCAGATGATGGCTGTAACGGCAATTACCATGTGCATCACACCGTTTCTATTAATTATTAATGATAAACTTATTACTCCGAGATTCATAAAAGAAGTTCCTGATCCCGATAATGATTTTAATATTCTGGACGGTAATATTCAGCAAAAGAAAATTATCATTGTAGGATTCGGACATTTCGGAAGTACGGTGGGAAGACTTTTAAAAGCCAATAAAATTCCGGCTACGGTTTTGGATCGAGATTCTGACCGTGTGAAATTATTGAGAAGCTACGGTTTTAAGGTGTATTACGGAGATGCCACAAAAATTCCCACCTTACGCGCAGCAGGAATTGAGGATGCCGAAATTCTTGTTCTGTGTCTTGATGATCCCGAAGACAATAAATTTGTTGCAGATATCGTAAGGGAAAATTATCCTCAGGTAAAAATCTTTGTACGTGCCAAAAACAGAATAGATTCTTATGAATATTTAAACAGCGGAATTCATAATATCTACCGTGAAACCCTGGGAACCGCCGTAGATATGGCAGTTGATGTTCTTCATGCAACCGGAATGAGAAAATACGCAGCGAGACGTCTCGGGCAAAGATTCATGACCATCGATAAAGCTTCCATCCGAAAATTAGCCAAATCGGATCATGATGATGAGATCCATCTTTTTACCACAAAAGAAATCCTCCTGCGAGAGGAGGAATTATTGGCGTATGATAATCTTAATTTTGATAATCAGCAATGGGAAGATTCTTCAAACGACGAAGAGGATGAAGATGAAAATTAATAGCTTATGTTTAATTTAAATAAGCAATCAGTCATCATTTTAACGCTATGACCGCAAAGATTTTATCTCAAACTTTTAATTTTCCGTTCGCAATGGCTTTTCATTCAGCAAAGAATACATTACTGAATAGTTACGCTTCCGCCACTGCTTTCGTTTTTGGTGACATTGGTAACGTTTCCTTTTTTATACACATTCACGCTTCCGCCGGATGACGCTTCTGCATTAATGGAAGAAGAAGCACTGATGTCTACGCTCGCTCCGCTGGATGAATCTGTTTTCAGATTCAGAACTATAACATCTTTGGCAGAAATACTGCTTCCTGATGAAGCACTGATCTCCGCATTTTTAGCTTTACCGGAAAGATCCAGACTTGCAGCAGATGAAGCATCTACATCAAGATCTACCGCCCATATTTTTCCGTCGAAACTTCCGCTGCTGTCTATGGAAATATTAAATGCATTTGCTTCAAGATCTCCGGAAACCGTTGCAGAACTCGAAACTTCAAGTTCCATTTTATCCTGCACAAATTTATCCTTCACTTTAACGCTGGCTGCAGAATTGGCATTTAATTTTGAAAAATCTTTCGTATAAATTCTCGCAGAAACATTATGGGTATTCATCACACGGATTCCCGGTTTGTAATGGATATGAAGCTCTCCTCCGTTGTTATCCACCAAAACCTCGTCGATAATATTTTTGGGAGCAGAAATTACGACCTTTTCAAAATCAGCTTTTATAATTTCAGCTTCGATTGCCTGTGAAACTTCGATTTCATCGAAATCGCCCGTCACTTCTTTATGGCTCATCGGTCCGTTGTCTTTCGTTACTACTTTTTCCACCCAGTTTTTCTGTTCGTTGCCGTTATGATGTCGGTCATTTTTATCGCAAGAAGCCAGAAGTGCAACAACTGAAAAAAGAAAAATAGTCTGTGATTTCATGTTTATTATTTTATGAATTAAGTTTTAAGTATCTTTATACCTTATTAACAACTAATTTATGAAAAATATTACATCGGTATTATTAATTTCTGCATTAGCATTCAACCAATCATGTACAACAATGAAAAACACCGATAGCCAACAGGAAGTTCCAGCTCCGGACGCATCGCTTTCATCGAATCCTTTCATGAAAAAAAGCAAACTTCAGTATGAAGCTCCTGAATTTGACAAAATTAAAAATGAACATTTTAAACCCGCTTTTGATTTTGGCTTGAAACAGCACGACGCTGAAATTTTAAAAATTGCCAACAATTCTGAAGCACCAACGTTTGAAAACACCATCGTAGCTCTGGAAAAAAGCGGTGAAGTTCTGAAAAGAGCAACCATTGTATTCTCTAATCTTACCAGCGCCAATACAAACCCGACCTTACAGGCTCTTGATGAAGAATATGCTCCGATCTTTGCAGCCCATTCTGATAAAATGTATCTGAATGAAAATCTTTATAAAAGAATAAAAGCGATTTCTGAGAATGGTTTAGACGCTGAAAGCAAAAGATTATTACAATATTACAAGCAGAATTTTGAAATCGCAGGAGCCAATCTTTCTTCTGCGGATAAAGAGAAACTAAAGCAGATCAACCAGGAACTGGCTTCACTGTCTACGCAATATTCCAACAAATTGCTTGAAGCGAGAAAGCAAGGTGGCGTTTTCTTTACCGATGCAAAAGAACTTGAAGGACTTTCGGCTGATGAAATTGCTGCGGCAGCTTCTGATGCTAAAAATGCCGGAAAACCGGGACAGTATCTTTTAGCATTACAAAACACAACACAACAACCTCTTTTACAGAATCTTAAAAACAGAGCAACGAGAGAAAAACTCTTCAAAGCATCATGGACAAGAGCTGAAAAAGGAGATGGAAACGATACAAGAGAAACCATTGAAAAATTAGCGAAATTAAGACTGAAAAAAGCTCAGGTTTTAGGTAAAAAAAGTTTCGCAGAATGGAAATTGCAGGATCAGATGGCAAAAACGCCGGAAGCTGCAACAAAATTAATGAATCAGATTGCAACTCCTGCGGTAGAAACAGCAAGACGTGAGGCAAAAGATATTCAGGATCTAATCGATCAGCAGAAAGGAGGCTTCAAAGTTGAACCTTGGGATTGGAATTTTTACGCTGAACAGGTAAGAAAGGCAAAATTTGATCTTGATGAAAGTGAAATTAAGCCTTATTTTGAAATTACAACCGTTTTGGAAAAGGGAGTGTTCTTCGCTGCGGAAAAATTCTATGGGTTAACTTTCAAAAAGAGAACGGATCTTCCGGTTTATCATCCTGATGTGGTAACTTATGAGGTTTTCGATCATGACGGAAAATCCATTGCCATTTATTATCTGGATTTCTACACGAGGGATTCTAAAAACGGAGGAGCGTGGATGAGCAATTTTGTAGAGCAGTCTTATTTATTGGGAACAAAACCTGTAATAGTAAACTGCTACAATTATCAGAAACCGGCTCCGGGAAAACCTTCTTTAATAAGTTATGATGATGTTTCCACTATTTTCCATGAATTCGGACATTCTATTCACGGGATGTTTGCCAGTCAGAAATATCCTTCGCTTTCCGGAACCAATGTACCGAGAGATTTCGTGGAATTCCCTTCACAGATCAACGAACACTGGGCTTTAGATCCTGTTGTTTTAAAGAACTACGCTTTACATTACGAAACAAAACAGCCTATTCCGCAAACTTTGGTTGATAAAATTAAAAAAGCGGCAACTTTCAATCAGGGTTACATGACCACGGAACTGGTTTCTGCGGCTGAATTAGATATGGATTGGCATACGGTAACGAATGAAAGTCAGTTAATCCCTGTTTTAGATTTTGAAAAAGAATCTTTAGCGAAACACGGATTTACTTTGGCAACGGTTCCGCCGAGATATCATACGCCTTATTTTGCACATATTTGGGGCGGTGGTTATTCTGCAGGATATTATGCTTATTTATGGTCTGAAACTCTGGATAACGACGCCTGGGAATGGATTTCTAAAAATGGAGGATTGACAAGAGAAAACGGAGACCGTTTCAGAAAATATATTTTGTCTGTAGGAAATTCTGTGGATCTGAATCAGGCATTCAGAGATTTTACGGGACACGATCCGGATATTAAGCCTTTATTGAGAAACAGGGGATTTATTAAATAAATTTTTAAAAGCATTCAATTTTTTGGATGCTTTTTTTTCTTTTTATTTAAACACGAATGACGCAAATATTTTTCACTAATAGCTCAATAAAACATTTCGCAGATGACACAGATTTTAAAATTATAAAAGATCAAAATTCTTGAATTCATGGCTAGCAAAAAGTGTAAATTTGCTTCTTAAAATTTAAAACAATGAACTGTCCCTGCTGTTCCGGAAAGAGCTACGAAGAATGCTGTAAACCTTATCATACAAAAGAAAAATCTGCTCCGACCGCAGAAGCATTGATGCGCTCAAGGTTTTCTGCATTTGCGATTCCGAATGGTAAATATTTAATGGAAACCACTTCGCCGAGTAAAAGGCAGTTTCACAATACAAGAGACTTACAGGAATGGGGAGAAATTAATGAGTGGACAAAACTGGAAATTATAAATAAACCTTCCATGAATAAAGTGGAATTCAAAGCTTTTTACACCGATGAAAATGGCGAAAACCATGTTCATCACGAATTATCCACTTTTAAAATGATCCAGAACCGCTGGTTTTATGTGAGCGGTGATTTTTTAGAATAATTTTTTGTTGGTAATCGCAAAGGTGCAAGGTTTTATTATAATCATTATGCTTTAAGGCGCAAGGATTTTATCTTCGATAAAATTGATTGTGTGAAATTTTATTTAAACAAAAAAATGTCCAGCATTTCTGCCGGACATTCATATTTTATTGAGAAAACTCTTAGTGAGCTTCGTTTCCGTCTACTCCATGAGCGTGACCGTGAGACAACTCTTCTTCTGTCGCAGGACGTGTGTTTAAGATTTCAACCTGGAAATCTAACGTTTTCCCAGCCATCGGGTGATTAAGATCTGCCACAACAGCTTCCGGAGTTACCTCAACCACAATTGCCTGAAAGTTATTTCCCTGATTGTCTGATAATGGTAAAATTGCTCCTACAGGTGGAATTCCAGCTTCCTGGAACATATCGATCGGCAACTGAGCAATTGCATCAGGCTGTCTTTCGCCATACGCTTCTTCAGGCTTAATCGTAAAATCAGCTTTATCTCCAGCTTGTAAACCGTGGATATTCTGTTCAAATTTTGGAATCATCATTCCTACTCCATACAAAAATGTAAGTGGGTTTTCTGCTGTTGTTTCTTCTACAAGAATTTTACTTCCATCCGGCTCAATAGTATGTAGGATATACTTTACAGCTACAACGTGATTGTTTTCGATTGTCATATTTTATTCTTTTTTCGTGATTGCTTTCACGATTAACGGCACAAAGATACTGTTTTTGAAATCATTGACCGAAGAAATATTTATCTGTCTTTTTTTCTTTCGTTACGCTTTTTTTCTCTCTGTACAAAAAGGTATAAACTTTCCACTTTAGCTCTTGCCCAGTCGGTTTTTCTTAAAAATTTCAAAGAAGAGTTAATGCTCGGATTGTCTGTAAAACATCGGATATTGATCTTTTCGCCAAGTTTTTCAAAACCATTGTAATATTCCACCAGCTCTTCCAAAATAACATCTAGTCTTTTTCCGTGCAGAGGATCTTTAGATTGTTGTTCCATGCCGTAAAAGTAGAGAATTTGTATTTCATGACAAATAAATTAATTTTAATGAAAATAAAAAAATTACTGCTTTTAAATAATTTTTCACAAATTATGAATTCAAATTAATAATTTCGTTCAATGAAAAAGCTTTTACCGCATATTATTCTTATTCCGCTGCTTCTTACAATCCCGATTGTTTCTTCTCCGGATTTCGACGGAACGCTTTCGGTTTTCAGGGTTCCTCCATTTCAAAGAGAGTTTATCCGCTTTGTACTGGTTATTATTTTCTTTTATTTAAACCTTAAAATCTTTCTTCCAAAATATTACCGAAGAAAAAAATATTTCCTTTTCTCACTTTTTGTAATGATCTGTTTTGGATGTATGGCATTTCTGCCTACTTATCTTTCTCCGGAAAACATGTTTCCGGAAGTATATCCGAAAATACAGATGAGTCCTCCTGAAATGTCTGATCCAAATGGAAATTTCCCCAAACCTCCAATGAATGGAGAGGCTCCATTTCGCAATTTTGCTCCTAAAAGAAATGACGGCACTTATCATCAGATGATATTTTCTTCTCTGTTGCCGTTTCTTTTTTCTTTTTTATCTTCATTCTTTATTTACAGGAGCAATGAGAAAAAGGAACTGGAAAAATTAAAAGCAAAAGCAGAGCTATTAAATTTAAAATATCAGTTGCAGCCTCATTTTCTGTTTAATATTTTAAATTCTATCTATTCTCTGGCTTTGTTAAAATCTGACGATACGCCTGAAGGAATTTTAAAGCTTTCCAATGTAATGCGGTATGTGGTACAGGAAAGCAGTAAAGATTTTGTAGAACTGAACAGAGAGATAGATTATATAAAAGATTATATTTCGCTTCAACTGATAAGAACAGACAATAGTCTTGATTTTTCTTATACCGAGATCGGGGAAACGCAGGGACTGAGAATTGCACCGTTCATTTTGGTTAATTTTGTAGAAAATGCATTTAAGTATGGCTTCAATGCGGAAAAAAATTCTAAAATTTCTGTGAAAGTCGTCATTCAGGAAGGTACTCTTAGTTTTAATGTTTTTAATAATATTGTGAACGAAAATATAACGGATGAAAGCAGCTTGAAAGTAGGACTGAAAAATACGACTGAACATTTGCAGCAGATTTATGGAGAAAAACAGACTCTTATCATAAAAGATGACGGAGAGACCTATGATGTTGATCTAAAAATTAATTTAATCTGATACGTGATGATAAAAGCAATTGCACTGGATGATGAGATTCTGGCTCTTAAAATTATTGAAAATTATGCCGGAAAAATTGAGAATCTTTCTCTGGAAAAGACCTTCAATATACAAAGCGATGCCCAGAAACATCTCAATAAATATCCTGTTGATCTGATTTTTCTGGATATTGAAATGCCTTCCAAAAACGGAATGGATTTCTATAAAAGTATTTCTCAGAATACAAAAGTTATTTTTACCACAGCTTATTCTGAATATGCCGTAGAAGCTTTCAGTATCAATGCGGTAGACTATTTATTAAAACCTTTTTCGTTTGAACGATTTAAAGCCGCTGTGGATAAAGTAAAAGTGAGTAGTGAATCTGCTGATGTAAAATATCTTTCCATCCGAGCAGATTATAAACTTCACAAAATTAATTTTGATGATATTATTTTGATCGAAGGTTTAGACGATTACATTCAGATTCATCTTGCAGATCATTCCAAGATTACCGCGCGTTCCTCCATGAAAAATATTCTGGAAAAACTTTCAGAAAAAGATTTTGTAAGAGTACACCGTTCTTATATTGTTCCCGTGAACCTTATTAAAACAATTGTAAACCGCAATATTCACATTGGGGAATTTATCATTCCGATTGGGGAAACATTTAAAGGTGTGGTAATGGAGATTGTGAATAAATAATTTTAATTCATCTTTAAACCACCGCGTCAAAAATTCTTCGAATTTTTGCCACCCTGAATTTCTATTCGGTAATTTTCTGCTATTTCTATCATATTATTCTTAATATTTCTTAAAAAAAATCCATTTACCGACACATTTTTACTGTTTACCTCATAAATTTCATAAGCTGTTTTTTTCAAAATACATTTGTTACAGGAAATTGAAAGAATGACATTGAAATCATTCAAATAGTAACCTTAAAAAAACATATTATGAAAACAATAGACAGAAAAGGTTTTTTAAAAACTCTTGGTTTGGCAGGTGTTACTGCGGTGGCAGCTCCTATTTTGATACGTTGCGGAAGTGATGACGATATCACAGATACTACAACAGGTTCATCTTCAGGTTCAGGATCTTCTTCCGGATCAACTTCATCGGCATGTTCTGTTACCAATTCAGAAACCGAAGGACCTTTTCCTACAAAATCACCTTCTACACTTGTACAGACTAATATCGTAGGAGACAGAACAGGTGTTCCGTTCACAATTACAATTACCGTTCAGAATACCAATGCAAGCTGTGCCAATCTTCAGGGAGCTATTGTTGATATCTGGCATTGTGACAAAGACGGAAACTATTCTGAGTACGGAGGAACGACGATGCAGACTGCCGATTATACGTCTTACCATTTCCTGAGAGGAAGACAGACAACCGATGCCAACGGAAAAGTTTCTTTCACAAGTATATTTCCGGGATGGTATCAGAGCAGAGCCACCCACATCCATGTTCACATTTATAATTCTGCAGGGCAGTCTCTTCTGGTAACGCAGATTGCATTTCCTGAAGGCAGTGACAGCGCAGTGGTTCAGGTAGCTTCAAGTACAGGATATAAAGGAATGAGCGGATATACTTATAATGCAAGTGATAATGTATTCAGCGACGGAACATCTAATGAAATGTCTACGATTACAGGAAGTGTAAGTGCAGGTTATGCTCTTACCCATACAATAAAAGTTTCGGCTTAAAAATAAAACAGAGGTTGTTTACTATTAGTTTATTAGTTTTCCACTAAAGCACAGATTTACGCGGGTGTGAAGTGATTAGATGTGTTTATCTGTGCGGTGTGGAATTCCTCAAAAAAATCCAATCAAAATGTTAGTTCAAAGTCCATCACGTATTTTTAAATCGGATCTTTCTGTCTGGAGGAAAGAAAACTCATGTGTTCTGAACGAGATGATTCCCGATGAACAGTCAGGATTGCACAAAATAACAGAAATTGTTTTCGAGGAAAACGGAACATTTGATTTTAATTATCAAAAAAGTTCTACCGTTCTCATCATTGTTCTGTTCGGCGAAATTTTCATTAACGATTTTGAGAAACCTGTTTCTCCGGAGCACATCTTTACTTTAAAGTCTGAAGAAGGCAATACAGTGAACATCAGAAACAATACACCGGATGAGAAAGCCGACATTCTGATTTTTGAACTAAAAAGTATTAAAAAAGATAATTTCTTCAGCATTGAAAATCTGAATATAGACCGTAGAAATCATTTGATACAGATTTCCGAGAAACTGGAATATCCTAATTTCATAGGTCTGTACGAAGGAAGGAAAGAAGAAGAATATTCTTTACATCAGAAAGGAAAATCAATTTTCGGAATGGTAATAAACGGCGCTTTTGAATTTCAGAACAGACTTTTAGAAACCAGAGACGCGATCATCATTTCTGAAATTGAGACCCTTGAATTTGAAGCATTAAGCGAAAACGCCCTTTTAATTTTCCTTGAAGTTTAATTTAAAATAAAAACTAAATACATGGACAGAAAAAAATTTTTAAAAAACTCATTCGGATTAGCAGGAATAGCTGTTGCTGCGCCTGTTCTTCTCCGATCGGAAATTTTTCATGAGGAAATGCTGCCCGAAAAATCTTCTAAAAATGTTCTAACGTGCAGTGTAACCAATTCGGAAACAGCGGGTCCTTTTCCTACGCATACTCCTTCGAGCCTTGTACAAACCAATATTGTGGGAGACAGAACCGGCGTTGCCTTTACGATGAATATTTACATCAAGAATACCAACGGAAACTGTGCTGCCTATCAAGGTGTTCTGGTAGACGTTTGGCATTGTGATAAAGACGGCAACTATTCCGAATACGGAGGTACGGCAATGCAGGCTGCAAATTACACCAACAATCATTTTCTTCGCGGAAGACAGACCACGGATGCAAACGGACTTGTAAGTTTCACGAGCATATTTCCGGGATGGTATCAGAGCAGAGCCACCCACATTCATGTTCATATTTACAAAGCAGACGGAACTTCTCTTCTGGTAACGCAGATTGCTTTTCCGGAGGGAACAGGCAGTGCTGTTTATAATGTGAATGTAAACGGAACTTCATACGGCTATACAAAAGGTATGACGGGATACACCTATAATGCCAGTGACAATGTATTTTCAGACGGAACCAGCAACGAGATGAGCACTGTAACAGGATCTTTATCTGCCGGATATATTTTAACTCATACCATTTATGTAGCAGGAGCCGTTTTAGGAACTCAGGAGGCAGCAAACACCAAAAATTTTAATGTGGGACAGAATTATCCAAATCCTTTCAGAGAAGAGACTATTTTCCCGATTACTCTCAACGAAAGATCAACAGTGAGTATTGAACTGTTTGATGTAAGCGGAAAAAAACTTTTCAGTGTGATCGACAAGCAGAAACTTGCATCCGGAAATCAGCAGATCAAAATGACGAAAAACCAATTAAAATCCGGAATGTATGTCGCAAAAATTACTATTGATAATACGAAAGGAACGTTTACAGAGAATCTTAAAGTTCTTGTAAACTAAGCTTCTTGAGTATTAGATATTTTTCATATCAATTTTGTTTAGGATCAGGGCAGAAATCATAAAAGAACTGCCCTGTTTTATTAAAATTTAAAATGATGAAGGCTAAAATAAAACTTGCATTCAGGATTGTAATTGATCAGAATTCTGAAATTATCTGGGATAAATATATCTTTGAAGATACTTTTTTCGAGTATAAAATTCAGCATCAGGTTTTCGATGATAAAGAAAATCCGGTAAAGAATTACTGGGAATTGCTGAGAAAAAATCCTCATGCAGAAAGAATTCCGTTTTTACTGAGTTCAGCGGTGGTAAACTATGTTGCCCAGCTTAACGGTGAAGTTAAAAGCCTTCCTGATGTTTTGGGAAATACTTTTTTCCCAATTGAAAATTTCAAACTGGATCTCATCAGTTCCAATGTGGAAGATTCTTCAAAGCATAAAATAGGTTTAACTTTTTACACGCCTGAATTGTTGCTGATTGATATTATTGACAATAAGTATCTTTTAAGCAAAAATACTTCGGGAGACTCTTTTGAAACGTTTATGTTTGCCTTTCATCCACAGGTTGCAATAGCTTCTTATACAGCTTTATAATTTATATTGATTAATTTCTAAACAACAGGATGTTGTTTCATTTTTACAGATGATTTTTATTAAAGAGAAACCTCCGCTGAAATTCAGCGGAGGTTTTGTTTTAAAGATCTTTGACAAGTGGTTTTACTTCTTTGCCAAACAGCTCAATAGATTTCATCATAATATCATGCTCCGGAGCTCCCACATCCATGTGTCCGATAAATCTTGTAATACCGAAAATTTCTTTCAGGTAAGCAATTTTATCTGCCACTTCTTTAGGATTACCGATGAACAACGCTCCTTCTTTGCTTCTTCCGCCGTCATACTGCATTTTCGTGTAAGGAGCCCAACCTCTGGAAGAACCGATTCTGTCCATCTGCGATTTATAGTTGTGGAAATATCCTTCAATCACTTCCGGATCATCACTTACAAAAGTATGCGAATGAACGGCAATCTGCATTTTTGAAACGTCGTGTCCCGCTTTTTTATATTCCTGCTTATAGAATTCAATTAAATTTCTGAATTGTACCGGCATTCCTCCAATAATTGCCACCACTAAAGGCATTCCCAATTCTGCGGCACTTAAAACCGACTGCGGAGTTCCGCCGACAGCTCTCCAGATGGGCAGTTTTCCTTCTTTTTTAGCTCTTGGATAAACCGTCTGATTCTGCATAGGTGCACGAAGTTTTCCTTTCCAGGTTACATTTTCCTGAGAATTGATTTTAAGCAATAAGTCTAATTTTTCATCAAAAAGTTCCTCATAATCGTTTAAAGAATATCCATACAAAGGAAATGATTCGATGAAACTTCCTCTTCCGACGAAAATTTCAGCTCGACCGTCTGAAATTAAGTCCAGAGTCGAGAAATCTTCATATACTTTTACAGGCTCTGATGAACTTAAAACCGTAACACCACTCGCTAATTTTATATTTTTTGTAATACTTGCCGCTGCAGCCAGAACAATTTCCGGAGAAGAAACCGCATAATCGGGACGGTGGTGTTCTCCCATGGCAAAAACATCAATTCCCACCTCATCCATGAATTTTACCTGCTCCAGAATTTCACGAATCTTTACGCCTGCATCTTTATATTTTCCTGTTGTCTGGTCGAAAGCAAGATCGCCAAACATTCCTATTCCTAATTCCATATTGTTGATTTTATAGTACAAATTTACAGCAACTGAAAATCAGATGCATTGATGTTTGGTAAGAAAGGAAATGAGATATTAAGTGCTGATTTTGCTTTTAAGTTTTAAAAACTGTTTTTCGAAAATATGGTAAGAAAGCACCGAGCATACAACCGAAGCAATAAATGACAGTGCAACGATTAACATCCAGTTGAGATTGAATCTATTTCCTATTTTTATAAAAAGCATGATTAAAATGGTGTGAAAAAGATACAGTCCGTAAGTGTATTTTCCAAGTTTTGCCAAAATACTTTGATCTGAAATTTTAAAAACATTTTTTGTTCCTAAAGTAGATAAAATTAACCCTGAAAAGAAAACACTCAAAAGAAATGAAATCAGTGCAGGATTTGAAATTATTATTGAATTCCCTATAAAAACAATAAATGCCAACACCAAAAAAGCGTAACTGTATTTGTAAACAGCAGAAACCGTTTCAAGCTTTTGGATTAGATCTTCTCTAAAGACAAAAATATATGCAGGAATGGCTCCGAAAGCAAAATAATGAATATTAGTAAAGAGATCTAAAGTCGGTATTTGTAATTTTCCATACATCATCTGCATGATGAATGAAAAAACAATACTTCCCAGAAGAAGTTTTGGAATATTTTTAAGTGAAATAAAGTAAAAAGCCAGTCCCCAGAAAATGTAAAAATGCTCCTCAATACACAAAGACCAGATCACGGTAATCGGCGATACATTGGGAAGCTGATTGGTATACATCGCCATATAATTCTCCAAAAACGTAAGCGTGAAAAGCCAGTTTGGCTGATATCCTTCGTTAGAATAGGAAATATTAAAAAAATCAAGAATAAAAGGCGTACATATGGCAAAAAGTACCATGGCATAATAAAGCGGCCATATTCTTAAAATTCTTCTCGTAAAGAACTTTTTCAGCGGAATTGTTCCGTTATTGTTTATTTTTTCGAGAATAAGAATATAGGTGATGAGGAAACCGCTCAGTACGAAGAAAAAAGAAACACCAATCCCCCCTTCCTTAGAAAAATAGTATAAAAAACTATCTACGGGAACAGGGGAATGGCGTAAAAAAACCAATAAAAAGGACAGAAACCTCAACGAATCGAACGTATGAAAGTGTACTCTGCCTTTTTTGGTGAAGTTCATTATCAATATTTCAGGATTATCTTTTCAGATTCTGATCAAAATAATCTGTTACTTTCTGCATAAGATGCACTCTGTCTTTGCCGATCACGTTGTGCGGATGTCCCGGATATACAAAATAGTCCAACTGAACACCATTATCAACCGCAGATTTGATGAATTTAACCGAATGCTGCCAAACCACAACATCATCCTGCGCTCCGTGAATCATCAGTAATTTTCCTTTCAGATTCTGAACTTTATCAAGAAGATTGGCTGTTGCATAACCTTGTGGATTTTCCTGCGGAGTATCCATGTATCTTTCGCCATACATAATTTCGTACATACTCCAGTCGATAACAGGTCCTCCCGCAACCCCCACTTTGAAAACATCCGGCTTACGAAGCATGAAACTCGTTGTCATAAACCCTCCGAAGCTCCATCCGTGGATTCCCATTCTTTCGGAATCTACGTAAGGAAGAGATTTTAAATACTCTACTCCTTTCATCTGGTCGTTCATTTCTGTAGTTCCCAGATTTCTGAAAACAGCCTGCTCGAATTTCAACCCACGATTAGAAGAACCTCTCCCGTCCATCGTGAAAATGATGTATCCGTTTTGTGCCATGTATTCATACCAAAGATTTCCGGATGCCGGGAAAGAATTAGTTACTAATTGTAAATGCGGACCGTTGTATAGATAAACGATCACTGGATATTTTTTGCTCTGATCAAAATTGGTCGGAAGAATCATTTTTCCGTACAAAATTGTTCCGTCGTCGGCTTTTAAGTTGATATTTTTAATTTCCGGACGCTGATAATTTTTCAGTGTATTTTCAGCAGTCAGAAGATTGTTTGTCTTTAATGTGTTTGTGTTGATGATGTTGGCAACTCTTGGCGTATCGGCATTGCTGTAGACATCATACAGGAAATTCCCGTCACTGCTTAACACTCCGGAGTGAACTCCTTCTGCGTTATCCATTCTCTGCATCTTAAAATTTGTCCAGTTGATTCTGTACAAATGCTTTTCCAGCGGAGTTTCTTTGGTGGAGGTAAAATAGATTTCTTTTTTCTTTTCATTGAAACCTAAAATATCCGTTACCAGCCAATCTCCTTTTGTAATCTGTGCAACGAGTCCCTTTTCCAGATTGTAGTGGAACAAATGGTTGTATCCTGTTCTCTGGCTCTGCCAGATGAAATCTGTATTGGAATTTGGAAAGAACGTTAAAGGATGTTGAGGTTCCACATATTTATCGCTGGTTTCTTCGAATAAAGTTTTCACTAAATTTCCTGTGGAAGCATCATATTGATTCATTTTCAGGTAATTCTGTCCTCTGTTCAGAATACCTACAAAAATATATTTTGAATCCGGACTCCAGGTAACAGCCGTTAAGTACTGATCTTTTTCTCCTTCGATATTTAAGAAAGTTATGTTCTGAGTTTTAATATTGAAGACTCCCAGAGTTACCTGATGAGACGTTTTTCCCGCCATCGGATATTTGATATTGTGATTTACAGCAGGAGTTACAGACCAGTCAATAATCGGATAATCAGCAACCATTGTCTGATCCATTCTATAGAACGCTACACTTTCAGAATTTGGTGCCGGGAAAATTCCGGTATCAATTCCGAATTCGTTTCGGTGAACATTGGAAGCTCCATTCAGGATATTTTCATCGGTATCATTGGTTACTGCAATGGTTTTTCCATTTTTGTTAACAAATAAATTATTCTTTACGGTAAATGCAAAAGTCTGGTTATCCCCAAAAATCTTCATATTTTCAGCGTTATTATCCAAAGCAACGGAATTTTTTGTTTTCCAGTCGCTGCCGGATTTTTCTACCCATACCATTTTTCCGCCGGAATTAAAATATCCCTGAGAATTGCTGATGAATTTAATCTGCGGAACTGCTTTGAATTTATTGTCTGTTAAATTCTTATTCAGTTGAGATAAAGAAACCAGCGTATCCTGTTTGTTGGTTTTCAGATCGGTGATTAAATATCCGCCTTTTACCGCCTGAATATAAGATTTCCCATCTGCAGACCATGAAAACTGCGAGATGTTTTTAACAGCTAAGTTGGTTCTCATCCCGTTTACTGCCTCCGCCATTGTAAATTTTTGGGTCTGCGCCAATGCGCTGCTTCCCAAAACCAGCATCCATAAAGATAATTTATATAATTTCATTGTATAAAATTGAATCCCTCAAAAATAAGAAATAAATATCAATGGTTAAGAAGTGTTAAAGTAAAATGGAGTTTGGTTTTTTGTTGATTGTTGATAGCTGTTTTCAATTGTTTATTTTGAATTTATTTGAAGTAATTTCAAATCTTATTAAATGACAAAGTGAGACTTTTGCTTTATTGAGATTTCTCTGTCACAATGACTGGGTTAGAATTTTAACGCAAAATACGCAAAGGGATTTTTAAATGATTAGGCGGATTTCGTTCGCAACGACACTTCGACAAGCTCAGCATAAAATAAACTTGTCTAAACTTTTTTACCACAAAAGATGCAAAAGATTGTAACACTTTAGCAGTTTAAGTTTAATACTTAAATGGAAAAAAGAGCACATAAGTTAAAAAAAATCAAAGATTTTTTCTCTTTGCAGACTTTTGAAATACTTTGAATAAATCCAATAAAGACTTTTGTGTACGATTTTTTGAGACTGCTTTGCTGCTTCAGAACTACGTTCGCAGACCTTCTGCTCGCAATGACGTGTAATGAATTACCGGCTTGAATCCTAGCCGCGATTGCAGCAATTGTTTGAGCTCATTTCTTTAGTTTCGGCGCGGCGGAGCCGCGCCGAAACTAAAGAAATAGCGAGTGCGGAAAGCGCGATAAAGCTCCTGATTGAGTTGGAGAGTTTTTAAGTTGGGGAGTTGGAGGGTTTGAGCGTGTGAGTGTTTAAGTGTTTGAGTGTATGAGCGTACTAGAATTTAAAGTTGTTTTGTTTTTCCTTAAAAATATTTTGGGGATTTCTCGTTCATTGAAATGGCAGAATTGTGAAAAATACAGCGAAAAGCATTTCTTATCCTACGTCAATGATTTGCACTTCTCTTTTGATCTAAATTTGCAGTATAATTAACAACAAAAATATTAATACAATGGCAACAAAATGGAACCTAGACGCAGCTCACAGTGAAATTACTTTTAAAGTAAAACACATGATGATCTCTAATATCAAAGGAAACTTTACAGATTTTACGGCTGAAATTGATGCTGAAGACGATACTTTTGCAAATGCTAAAACAACGGCAACAGTTCAGACAGCTTCTATCTCTACGCACAATACAGACAGAGATAACCACTTAAGATCTGCTGAATTCTTTAACGCTGAAGCCAATCCTACGATTACTTTCGAATCTTCTGCACTGAACAACGAAGTAACAGGAAATTTAACGATTAACGGAATTACAAAGCCTGTAACACTTGATGTGGATTTCAACGGAATTAATGTTGATCCTTGGGGAAATACAAAGGCTGGTTTCTCTTTCGAAGGGAAAATCAACAGAAAAGATTTCGGACTGAACTGGAATGCTGCGCTTGAAGCAGGAGGTGTAATGGTAAGCGAGGAAGTAAAAATCGCCGGAGAATTACAGTTTGTAAAACAAGCATAAGAACATAAAAATCAAGGTAAAAGAGCAAAGGAAAGTTACATTACCTTTGCTCTTTTCTGTTTTTGAGAATAAAAAAAATGAACCTCAACGATTTACAAGACATCAGCGAAAATTTTAAAAATACTCAGAAAATGCCTGTTCTTTTTCTGGGACATGGTTCGCCGATGAATGCTATTGAAGAAAACCAGTTTGTACAGGGTTTCCGAAAAGCTGCGGCTGAAATTCCGAAACCGAATGCCATTCTCTGTATTTCGGCACACTGGTTTACGCAGGGAACGAAAGTAACGGCAATGGATATGCCGAGAACGATTCATGATTTTGGAGGTTTTCCGCAGGCTTTGTTTGATGTACAGTATCCGGCTCCGGGAAATCCTGAGTTGGCAAAAAAGACGGCAGAATTGCTGGCTCCTGTTATCGTGGAGGAAGATCATAACTGGGGACTGGATCACGGAGCATGGTCTGTGATTAAACATATGTATCCGAATGCAGATATTCCTGTTATTCAAATGAGTATTGATTATACAAAACCTCCGCAGTATCATTTTGACTTGGCTAAGAAACTCAATAAGCTCCGCGAAAAAGGAATTTTAATTATCGGAAGCGGAAACATTGTTCATAATTTGAGACTGATCGACTGGAGAAATATCAATACTGTCGGAGCCGGATGGGACTGGGCGATTGAAGCCAGAGAGAAAACCAACAACTGGCTTTTGGACGGAAATTTCCGGAACATCATTGAGTACCAGAAACAGGGAACTTCGCTGCAATATGCGGTTCCCACTCCCGATCATTATCTCCCTTTACTCTATACTTTAGGGCTGAAAGAGAAATCTGAAAACCTGAGTTTATTTAATGATGAATTAATTGCAGGGTCTCTGAGTATGACGAGTGTGAGAATAGGATAAAAAGAAACGGAAAAAAATTTCTTCCGTTTCTTTTTTATTAAGGGCAATGCTATTATTAGATTCTTTGGATACCAACAATATGAGGTTGTCCGTCAATCGGGGCATAAATTTCTACAACAGCATTCCAAACTACCTCAGATGGCGGGATGGAAGCAAGACATTGGTAACGGTAGTTGGTTCCGTTTACCACTTGTGTAGATACAGATTGCGGTTGATATTTTACTCCGACAAATCCATTCATTGCTTCGTCGAATACTTTTTGATCTTCCGGTGTTAAAGGATGGTACGCTGTCCAGCCTCCTACTAATTCTTTTGTTTCCATGTTTTAATTTTATTTTGTGTTCCTACTCTTCTGGCTTTTCGGATTTCGCCCCGTTTGAATGGTTTCTGGTCTCCATGATTATTAAGTTTTGTTTGTGATCACCTTTCAAAGATACCACGCTTAAAATAAATATATTAGCGTAGATTTACTAATTTTTATATCTAAGTAGAAATACTTAATATGATGATTCAGGAGAAATAAAAAGGGAATATCGTTAATTAACAATATTCCCTTTCCTCTATTTTTAGTTTGAATTTTTACTGTACCGCCTGTAAAACATTAATATTTCCATATCCGTAATCTGAGTTCGGAGTCGGATAATACGTTGCAGACTGTCTCATTTTATTAATAACCTGATCTCTCGTCCATGAAGGATTTTTAGCCCAGACCAACGCCGCAATTCCTGCTGTGGAAGCTGTTGCTACAGAAGAACCACCTACATAATCTGTTTGTCCGTTATAGTAACTTAAGACCGGAATATTGCTTCCTGAACCTCTTTCCATCTGATAAGTAAAATCGATTTCGCTTCCTGAGTGGCAAACGTCGCATTTCTGATTGGACGTATTTTCTTTTACTCCGGTTATCGCTTGTGTTTCAGGCATCCAAGCCGGAAAAATAACGCCTACGAAATTGGTAAAACTCGTAGAAGTTCCGCCTGCGCAGAAAATTAATTTTCCTTTGGAATACGCATATTTTACGCCATCTTCAATTTTTCCGACAGAAAAAATATGTCCCATCGACATTGAAATAATTTTTACACTGTTATTATTTCCAAGTTCTGTAAAGGCAATTTTCACTCCGTTTTGCTCGTGATATCCGTCCAGAACTACATTAGAAGCTGCTCTGTACGTTACCAGATTGGCATTGTAAGCCACACCAACCGGCTGTCCCTGATTATTTCTTGGAGCGGCGGCGGCAGAAGCCATGCTTGTTCCGTGACCACATTTATCCGCAGAACCGTCGTATCCTGTACTCCACGGCCAGACTGAATCTACATACACTCCATTTTTGCTGATGGTTCTTCCTGTAGAAAGTCCGTTATTAAAGCTGCTTCCTAATAAAGACTGCTCCGGAGAAACACCGCTGTCTATCACTCCGATGGTCACTCCTGCTCCTGTGCTGTAGCTCCAAGCATTAATGATATTGTGTTTCGTAAATGACCAAGGTGCTTTTGCATTAGGAGAAACGATTGTATAATCCGCAGCATTCAAAGCGGTAGATTCAAATCCGCATCCTGAAGAACTGCTGCTGGATTTTGCAGTTGCCCCGAATTGTTTTTCGTTTTCGAAATAACGGTAATCTGCAGGTTCCAGATAACGGATATTTTTCATTTTTCTAAGGGCAATCACCGTTTCCTGCTTCTCAATCGCAACATCGATCTGATTCAGATATTGGTCTGAAGACAGTAAAATTCTGTCGGTTTTTCCTTCATATTTTTTAATCAGGTCTAAAATTTCGTTTTCAATGGCTTTGTTGTCTGCATCCAGACTTCTGTCGAAAGAAGAGCCAAATCCGATGGAAGCAATTTTATTTCCCTGAAAAATCCCGCTCCATAAAAAGTGATCGGAAGATTCATTCCATGAAAATCTGCCTTTTGTTTTGATGGTTTCGTTGATTTTTTCATTGATCTGTTTTGCCGTTAAAGGATCTTTCTGAGTGATTTCTGTACTGGCAACATTGTTTTGAAGGTCATCTCTGTTACATGCCGTGAAAACAAAGAATAACAATAAAAGGTAAAAAACATTTTTTCTCATATAAATACTATTTGATTGGTAAAACCAAGATATTAATTTACAATGAATTACCGAACAACAGAATTTAAAAATTTATTATGCTTAAAATAATACTATAAAATTAAGCTATAAAACTTTTTCATAACAGACACTTTTATCCATTCCGATGTACTGTCCGTAATTTGGAATTCTTGTGTAACCGCTTTTTTCATAAACAGAAAGGGCTTCATTCTGCTCCAATGAGCTTTCCAATAACGCTTTTGTATAATTCAATTCCTTTGCCTAGATTTCCAGTTCTTTAACGATCGTTGTTGCTAAACCCTTCTTTCTGAAATCAGGATTGGTGTACATTCTTTTAATTTCAACTGTTTCTTCATCAAATTTTTTAAATGCCCCACAAGCCGCAGGAATTTCATCCACATAAATAACAATACAGTTTTTGATCGCATCAGTTTTGTTAAACTGATCGTAAAAAGCATGATCTTCCCCATTGCGAATGGCTAAATCTGCATCTAAAAGCTGTACTAAATTTTGAAAATCTTTATTGGAAGAATCTGTTCTTTTAATTGTCATGGCAATGGTTTTAGGCTAAATTAAAGATTTTGTTTTTATCTTTTAATACTTTTTCAAAGGTTATATTTTTTAACACAAATAACACTCATATTTTCACAATTCAATACAAATATTTTTTTTAAATCTTAAAAAATAAAAAAGACTTCCATTTGCGGAAGCCTTTGTGTTATTTACTTTTTGGTGGTGGTGGAGATTGATACCCTTTTTGTTCGTTAATTTTATCAATCAGCTTTTTAGCTAAATTCTGTCCCCACTCTCTGCCGACTTCCATACTTTCATTCATGATTAAAGGCATGTTAGAAATTGTCTTTTGCCCGATAGGAGTTTTATAAAATTTTATCAGCTCATCAAGATCCGATTCTGTATAATATTTTGAATAAATAGGAATGTAGAGTTTAGAAAATTCGTCTGAAGAAACTTCCTTTAAAAATCCATTCCAAAATTCATCAGGAATATCTTTGTAATTTTCTTTGTAAGCATTTACAAATTGCTGAGCTCCCTGTACCGCCATTTTACTGACTCCGGTAACTTCAATTAATTCCTTAATTTTTGCTTCTTTTGAAGTTTGGGCAAAACCTGTAACTCCTATAAAAAGAGCAAACGCTACTATAATTTTTTTCATCTTGTTTTAATTAACTATAAATTTCCTTTCATTTATCAATTCTGCTATTGCAAGCATATCCTGACCAATCAGTCGGTCATCTTCAAGCTTGGCAACTTTTGAACGGAGAACTGCATAGTTTTCTTCAATAATTTTTGAACATTTTGCCGGTCTTCGGAATTCTAAACCTTGTGCTGCAAACATAAGTTCAACCGCTAAAATATTGACTAAATTTCCAAGAACCTGATTGAATTTTCTGCCGGAAATGCTTCCCATCGAAACATGATCTTCCTGTCCAAGACTCGTTGGAATAGAATCCGCAGAAGCCGGAAAACACAATGTTTTATTTTCCGTAACCAACGCTGCAGAAGTATACTGAGGAATCATAAATCCTGAATTTAAACCCGAACTTTCCGTCAGTAATCTTGGTAAGCCATATTTTCCTTCCAGTAACAAGTAACTTCTTCGGTCTGAAATATTTCCCAGTTCAGCAGCAGCCAAAGTTGCATAATCCAAAGGTAAAGCCATCAATTGTCCGTGGAAATTTCCTCCGGAAATAGATTCTTCCGCGCTTAAAACAATTGGATTATCTGTTACCGAATTCAGTTCCGTTTCTGCCATCATTTTCAGATGTTCGAAGGCATTTCTGCTTGCACCGTGAACCTGCGGAACACATCTCATGGAATACGGATCCTGAACTCTGTCGCAATATTCGTGTGCTTTAAGGTTTTCGGAACTCTTTAAAAATTTAAGCATTCTTGCCGCAACTTTTTTACTTCCCTCAAAAGGACGGATCTCATGCAGTTCTTTTTTAAACGGACTTGCAGAACCTCTGTAAGCTTCAATACTCATTGCAGCCGTCATATCCGCAAGATCAAGCAAATATTCAAATTTTTCTAATCCTTTAATCGCATGCGCAAGAATAAACTGCGTTCCGTTGATTAATCCCAATCCTTCTTTCGGTCCTAAAACCAAAGGTTCGAGATTGTTTTTTTCTAAAATTTCGGCTGTTTCAAAAATTTCATTTTCTACCCAAACTTTTCCAAGCCCCAAAAGCGGCAAAACGAGATGTGCCAAAGGAGCCAAATCTCCGGAAGCCCCTACAGAACCCTGCTCCGGAACTACCGGAATAATGTCTTTTTCCAGCATCAGGATCAATCTTTCGATCACTTCCAGAGAGACTCCGGAAAAACCTTTTGACAGTGCATGAACTTTTGCAATCATCATGATTTTTGAAAGTTCTTTATCAATCGGCTTTCCTACACCTACTGCGTGAGAAATAATCAGATTATATTGTAACTGTGCGGTTTCTTCTTCAGATATTTTTACGTCGCACAAAGGACCGAACCCTGTATTGATTCCGTAAACCGTTCTGTCTGATTCTACAATTTCACGTACATTTTTTTGTGATTTTAAAATCTGTTCTTTGGCAGCCTTGTTTAGTTTAGCTTTATCAGGAGTTTTACAGATCTCCAGAACATCATGGAAACTGAAAACATCTACACCGTATATCATTCTCTAAATTTTGTCTTAAAATTACACATTTGGCAACGATTGGAAAAACTAAATTTCAACAACATATATTTTTCTGAAAATAAGTGAATTAATTTACTATTTTTACCGCCGAAATATAAAAATTAATATCCTATGAAACTTAAAACTTTAGTGTTTACGCTGTTTCTTGTAAGCATGGCTTCTTTCGGACAGAAAGTAAAATACTCCAAGGAAGAAATTAAAAAAATGGAACAGTACCTTTTTAATGAAGGTTTTAATGCTCCCTCTGTAAAAAAGACATCTACCGTAATATTAAAGGACGGAACGACTCATAAAGGTTTCTGCAGCAAAACAGATACGAAAAAAGGTCAGATTTTTGAGGTTACACTGAAAGATAGTATTTCTAAAAAGCCATCGGTATTTGTTGCCGATAACATCAGCGAAATGTATCTGTATCCGAATGAGGCTGAAAAAGTCGGGAAAGTTTTTAAGTACATGGGCAACATCAGAAACTATCAGACCAAGAAATTAAAAAACTCTACGACCAAAGACCGTATTCACTTTGTAAACCAGACCGTTTCCCTGAAAAATAAGAAGGACGACAAAGAATTCTTAATGCAGGTCATCAATCCGGAATTTGATGATATTATTTCCGTATATCATGATCCCAGAGCAAAAGAAACGGGCGGATTTTCGGTGATGGGTTCTCCACAATTGGGTGGCGGTGTTACAAAATCCTACTATGTAAAAAAAGGAGATAAAGTAATGTGGCTTCATAAAGATGATTTCGAAGACAATTATGATTTTCTTTTCGGAGACAATGCTGAGTTTATGAAAAAATATCCTAAGAATTCCGTGGAATGGGATTATTTCAGCTTTTTAGTGTATCAGTACACAGAAATGAGCCAAAGCTAAATTTCTTAAGCACAAAAGAGTAAGCCGTTTATAAAGTTAACCAGCGTATAAATTATTTTGCTCCTTTTTGCGGTTAATTAAAATCAATTTTAACAAATATTATAAAGCTGTAGTATTTCTGCGGCTTTTTTTGTGCTTCTAAATTCCGTAATTTTGTTATATGAATCCTTCTTTAGAATTACAACTCAAAACTTTACCTTCCGAGCCCGGTGTTTATCGTTATTATGACAAAAATGATCAGCTTTTGTATGTAGGAAAGGCTAAAAATCTGAAAAAAAGGGTTCTCTCCTATTTCAACAAAAATCTTTCGGGATACCGCATCAAAATCATGGTGGGTAAAATCCAGCGGCTGGAAACAACGATCGTTAACAGCGAATATGATGCACTTTTACTGGAAAATAATTTAATTAAGGAACATCAGCCGTTTTATAATGTCATGCTGAAGGATGACAAAACGTATCCGTGGATCTGTATTAAAAACGAAGATTTTCCGAGAATTTTTCTTACCAGAACCAAGATTAAAGACGGTTCCGAATATTACGGACCTTACGCAAAAGTGCGTCCTGCAAAAATTCTTCTTGATACGATAAAGCATATTTACAAATTAAGAACCTGCAATCTCAATTTAGCTCCGAGTAAAATTGATGAAGGAAAATACAAAGTATGTCTGGAATATCACATCAAAAACTGTGAAGGACCTTGCGAAGGATTGGAAAGTAAGGAAGATTATGATGAAAAAATAGATGCCATTCGCGGAATCATCAAAGGAGATTTCCGTAAAGCGAAAGAATATCTGGTGAACCAGATGATGAAATATGCAACGAATCTTCAGTTTGAAAGTGCACAGATCATCAAGGAAAGAATTGACGCGCTTGAAGATTATCAGACTAAAAATACGGTGGTGAATCCAAGTATTGATGATGTGGATGTTTTTGGAATGACAAGTGACGAAACGGCTGCTTACGTTAATTTCTTTAAAATAAGGAATGGAAATATTATCCAGAGTTATACCACTGAGATTAAAAAAATCCTTGAAGAAAGCGACGAAGATATTATGGAGCAGGCTTTGGTGGAAATCCGTCAGAAATTCGATTCCCATTCAAAAGAAGTACTTCTGCCGTTTCATCTGTCTATTGAAATTCCGAATGTAAAACTGATCGTTCCGAAAGTAGGTGATAAAAAGCGAATCGTTGAACTTTCTGAAAAGAATGCGAAAGAATACCGTTTGGAAAAATTAAAACAGGTTCAGATCGTTGATCCGGAAAGACATACGAACCGAATTATGTCTGAAATGCAGAAATTGCTGAGAATGCCTGTTGAACCACGACATATTGAAGGTTTTGATAACTCCAATATTCAGGGGACAAATCCTGTTTCTGCGTGTGTTGTTTTCAGAGACGGAAAACCAAGCAAAGCTGATTACAGAATTTTTCATCCGAAAACGGTGGAAGGTTCTAATGATTTTGCTACAATGGAAGAAGTGATCTACCGCCGTTACAAAAGAATGCTGGATGAAGGCGAAGATATGCCTCAGTTGATTTTGATCGACGGTGGAAAAGGTCAGTTATCTTCTGCGGTAAAAAGTCTGAGACTTTTGGGATTGTACGGAAAAATTACCATTGTAGGCATTGCAAAACGTCTGGAAGAGATTTTCTTTCCGGAAGATCCTATTCCTTTATATCTTGATAAGAAGTCTGAAACGCTTAAGATTTTGCAGCGTGTAAGAGACGAAGCGCACCGTTTCGGGGTGAAACATCACAGAACCAGAAGAAAAAATTCTACGATAAAATCTGAGCTGGAGGAAATTCCGGGAGTTGGGGAAAAAACAATTGAATTATTGCTTTCAAAATTAAAATCAGTCAAGAGAATCAAGGAATCTAATCTTGAGACACTGGAGGAGATTTTAGGGAAAAGCAAAGCGAAAATAATTTACGATTTTTTCAACGAATAGATACAAACTCAAAACAAATAACAAATATTGAATAATTTTATGAAAATAATTTTTATAATATTTGTTAATTTAAATATTTTTTATAAATTAGATGAAGTTAAAGACTTCTTAACTCAAAAACTTCTTCATATTTAAATTTACAAAAAAAGTCCTCGTAACGAGGACTTTTGATTTATGCTGTAATGCTGCTACTTTTTATAAAATATTTCTTTGCCGTACTCACCTCCGGAAACAGGCATTTCAATCACTATATTTCCATTTTCGTAGTAACCTAAAGTAGATTCTCCGTTTTGAAGTTTTACTCTGAAAACATCATTTTTTGTCGTTGCTTTGAAAGTTGCAAACGGTGAAGAACTGTTAGAATTTACCAGAATAAACTGAGAATTGTCGATCTGAATTTTTTGAAGGTCCATTTTTCCGTTGCTGAATTTCAACGCGGTATTGTCTACAGATGAAGATGAGCTGTTGGTAACAACCTGCGTAGAGTTTGTTGTTATGGTTTCCTGAACTTTTACCTGAGAAGTTGGCTGCGCTGTAGGATTAGCCGGAGAAATAGAAACAAAAGTTTGTTTCAGTGCATCCTGATAACCTTCTTTGTATTCCTTAATATTAGAAGCTCCTTTAATGGATGAAACTACTTTATCATTACAGTCTTTAAACTGAACCAGTACCTTGTTTCGTAAAAAACCACTGTCGTTGATGATATCTGCCATCAAAACATTGCAGGGATTACTTTGTGCTTCAGCCGGCCATTGTAACTTATCCGAAGGAATTACTGTATAATTTTTACTTCTTAAAGTTTTGGTTAATAGATTATTCAACCCGAAATCTTCTTTAAAAGTTTCCAGTTTCGAAGGAAGAGAGATATATTTATAATCCGAAACCTTCTGTCCGAAAGCCAACATCGAACTGGCTGTTAATATGATAAGCGATATTTTTTTCATTTAATTTAAATTTTAATCGTTTCTGAATTGACCGATATCCAGTTTCAGAGAAAAGAAATTGGAATAGAAATTAGACCCTCCGATTCCGGAATTGGTAATTGCATAATCCAGCGTAAGACCTCTATATCTGATCCCGATTCCTGCGCTTGGCTGGAAAGAAACTTTTCTTCGAAGATCCTCAATATCTGTAATCGACTGGAATCTGTTCACCCCCAATCTCACGAAAATCATTTTCTGATAGCCTAATTCTGCTCCGGCATACGGTGTTAAACTCGCAAAATCGGTAGAAACCAAGGCTGCCGTTTTTGCAAAATCTACATTAATTCCTGCTTCCGGCAATACATATACACTGCTGTTGATTTCAAACATTTTACTTACACCTGCATTTAATTTCGGCATCGTAAGCTCCATTTTATCTTTTGGCGCAGGGTTGAATTCTTCTCCGTTAACCACTGTTGAAAGTTCTTTCTGATTGACGCTCCAGAAGTTCACGGTAGTGGTTGCATCTCTCAGCATCCCTCCCAGTTTCCAGCCGTTGTCCATTTTATAAATAGCCCCCACATCGAAACCGAAACCATATCCGTTGGCAAATTTCCCTACATTTCTGTACACAATTTTAGCGTTAATCCCCACATCAAGCTTCTGATTTCCTCCCGGGTTGAATGCATACGAAAGAATTGCTGCGTAATCGGACTGGGAGAATTTGGTGATTTTGTCATAATCAATATTTCCTTCAGTGTCGATTAACTGTGTGGTATTTAATATATTATCTACTCCCAATCTTACAACAGAAACTCCGAAAACTCCGGTTTCCAGAACTTTGGCATAGGCTAGATAATCGTATTTTGCGATAGATTCGAAATATTCGGCGTGCATTGCTGCGCCCTGCCAGTCTTTTTCCACGCCCATTAATCCAGCGGGGTTCCACATCGGGGAATAGACATCATCCTGATTGGAGATCACCGCACCTCCCATGGCAAGACCTCTTGCTCCGGCTCCGATGTTCAGAAATTCGTTGGAATATTTTCTGATGATCTGGGATTGCGATATCCCGAAAACCAGAGAGAATGCAAGTAAAAAATATTTTTTCATCATATCAATTGATGCTTAATTTAAAGTTTTTTGTTTTTTAGCTTTTATCAATCCGTTAGCAATGATTGCCAGTATCATAACTCCTGAAGCGATGTAAAAAATCGGGCTCATGTGTTCTGATTCCCCAAAGATAAAAAAAGCTAGTATAATTCCGTAAACCGGTTCTAAATTAACTGTTAAAATTAATGTAAAAGGCGAAATATATTTCATGAGATTCACCGATTCCAGCATCGGGAAAGCTGTGAAAACACTTGCCAGTAAACCTATTAACGCGATATCGCGGTAACTTATTTCATTTATCGAAAAAATTTGTCCTGAGAAGAGATAAAATATCAATAAAATAAACCATCCTGAGAATATTTCATAAAAAATGATATTTCCTGAGCTTGTTTTTCCAAACATCTTTCCGTTAAAAACCGAAAAAATAGTTCCGAAAATGGCACACAGTACTCCGTAAAATATTCCTTCTTTGTACTGAAATTCTGTTTTGAAGATCAACAAAATACAGGCAACAATCACTACTCCCATGACGACTTCCGAAACATCGATCTTTCTTTTAAAAATCAAAGGTTCCAGAATGGATGCAAATAAGGTGGATAAAGACAGACAGCTTAATGCGATGGAAACATTCGATATTTTAATGGAGTAAAAAAAGCAGTACCAGTGAATCGCCATCGAAAAGCCGATTGCAGCCAACTGGAAAAATACTTTCTTCGAAACTTTAATGCTGTCTTTTTTGAAAACACGGATGTAGACAAAAAGACAGATCGCCGCAAACAGCATTCTGTAAAAAACCAGAATTTCTGCATTCGCATGAATCAGTTTTCCCAAAATTGCCGTAAATCCCCACAAAAACACTATCAAATGCAATCTGAAAAGAGCCAATTTATGCATATCCTACCTTCTTTTACTATTTCTGCAAAAATACAAATAGGTTTTACATTTCGTGTAATAATTTTTCAGTAAAGCTTCTGATTTTCTGATAAAATTTAAAACGCGAATTGTTTGAAGGAAATCAGGAATTAAGATTCCTATTTAACATAAAATAAAAAAACCCTGAAAATTTATTCAACTTTCAGGGCCTTCAAATAATAAACTATTAAAAAAATAAACTAGGAACTTAGAGGAAGGATGAGATTTCACTCTCCCTTTCTCTAATGTAAAGTTAGCAAATTACGAACCATAAAAAATATATTTTTTGTTAAATATTTCATAAAATTCTGAAAACCAATTTATTAAACATTTGTTTATATCCATTTTCATTCCTTGTAAAAAATAGTATCTTTAAACGGAAAAAATTGAAATTTTTATGGACATTGAATTCAACAAAAGAGAAGATCAGAACAGATTAAAATTATCCGAAATCAATCGCTTATTGACAGAAATTAAAAAGGGAGGTGGTGAAAAGAGGCTGCAGAAGCTTCGTGAAGAGGGAAAAATGACGGCAAGAGAAAGAATTGACTATCTTCTTGATAAGGATTCTGAGTCTATAGAAATTGGGGCTTTTGCCGGATATGAAATGTATGAGGAGCACGGAGGCTGCCCAAGCGGGGGTGTTGTTGTGGTAATGGGGTATGTTTCCAAAAGACAATGCATCATTGTGGCAAATGATGCTTCTGTAAAGGCGGGAGCATGGTTTCCGATTACGGGTAAGAAAAATCTTAGAGCTCAGGAAATTGCCATGGAAAACAGACTTCCGATTATTTATCTGGTGGATTCTGCGGGAGTTTATTTACCGATGCAGGACGAGATTTTCCCTGATAAGGAGATGTTCGGGAGAATTTTCAGAAATAATGCTAAAATGAGTGCTGCAGGAATTATTCAGATTTCTGCTGTGATGGGAAGCTGTGTTGCAGGTGGTGCTTATCTTCCGATTATGAGTGATGAAGCGATGATTGTGGAGGGAACGGGTTCTATTTTCCTTGCAGGAAGTTATCTGGTAAAAGCGGCAATCGGGGAAAGTATTGATAATGAAACTCTGGGGGGAGCCACTACACATTGTTCGATTTCGGGAGTTACGGATTATAAGGCTAAAGATGATAAGGATGCGCTGAACAGAATCAAGAATATCATGAAGTCTTTGGGAAGTACTGAGAAAGCGGGTTTCGACAGAATTGAAAGTGCTCAGCCGAAAGAAAAGCCTGAAAATATTTTCGGGATTATGCCTGTTTCAAGAGCGGATCAGTATGATACGTACGATATTATAAAATGTCTTGTAGATAATTCTGAGTACGAAGAATATAAGCCTGATTACGGGAAAAGCATTATCTGTGCCACGGCAAGGATCGATGGCTGGTCTGTAGGAATTGTAGCGAACCAGAGAAAGCTTGTAAAAAGCGGAAAGGGTGAAATGCAGTTTGGAGGGGTAATTTATTCTGATTCTGCGGATAAAGCAACCCGATTTATTGCGAACTGTAACCAGAGAAAAATTCCGTTGGTGTTTTTACAGGATGTCACCGGCTTCATGGTGGGTTCTAAATCTGAGCATGGAGGAATTATTAAGGATGGTGCAAAAATGGTAAATGCAGTCTCAAATTCTGTAGTTCCTAAATTCACGATTATTACAGGAAATTCTTACGGAGCAGGAAATTACGCGATGTGCGGAAAGGCTTATGATCCAAGGTTAATTGTTGCGTGGCCATGGGCAGATCTTGCCGTAATGGGTGGTGCACAAGCAGCAAAAGTTTTGGCACAGATTCAGGAGTCTACTCTGAAAAAGCAAGGAAAAGAAATTTCTGAGGAAGAACATAAAGAAATTCTGGATTCTATTTCGGCAAAATATAAGAAACAGACGGAAGCAACGTATGCAGCAGCGAGGTTGTGGACCGATGCAATTATTAATCCAGTTGATACCAGAAAATGGATTTCTATGGGAATTGAAGCGGCGAATCATTCTCCGATTACTGAGAAGTTTAATCTGGGAGTTATACAGGTTTGATGATTGATGATTGATGATTGATTATAAGTCTGTTTAAACTTTTATTTAACCGCAAAAGTCACAAAAGATCTACTAAATTTTTTATTTTAAAGTTGATCATTATAAATGAAAAAGAACACAATAGTTTTTAAAAATCTTAGATTTTTATTCTTTTGAGCGCTTTGATTATCTTGGAAATTCGCTTTAACATCATCTTTTGTCCCTTTTGCGGTTAAT
>NZ_MVAG01000002.1 GCF_002177115.1 Chryseobacterium mucoviscidosis
GGATAAAGAAGAACTGGCTCGTCCTTCAGTGAGTTCATTATTTAAAAATCAAGGGATTTATAATGCCTTGATAGGTGTCTTTCTCTTGTACGGGATTTATTTCTCACAAAGTTTGGAAATGGTGACCATCTTTGTTTTATTTGTGCTTGGTGCAGCGACCTACGGTTCTCTGACAGCAGACAAGAAGATTATTCTAAAGCAAGGTGGGCCTGCTATTTTGACTCTGCTG
>NZ_MVAG01000166.1 GCF_002177115.1 Chryseobacterium mucoviscidosis
GTTGCTGTTGCATTCCATCGCTTATGATAGTTATAGAATCTGGAGTTTCCCTTTTATTATTCTGTTTTTAATTTTCTGGATTTTTAGCTCAAAATCTGAAAAAAATGAACATGAGACAAAGTCAATATGAGTTCCCGATATTGTATTTTTTATGGGTGCTTTTCTTTTGGTAACCCTGATTGCGAATTTTATATTTGTATAATGCTAAACG
>NZ_MVAG01000053.1 GCF_002177115.1 Chryseobacterium mucoviscidosis
AACATGGCAACGGATTTTGTTATATTTTGATTGTATATTTTTCTTAAACTATCCGATAAATGGTAGATTTTTTCTAAGTCGGGATATTCTCTAAACAGGATCTTTACTCGTTTACTTTGATTTTCTGTCCATTTTTCTCTGCTTTTGTAAAGTAAATACCGGCTTCTTGCCAGAAGTTGTTTTCGGGTATCTCCGTTTTCAAAAATATGAATGTC
>NZ_MVAG01000001.1 GCF_002177115.1 Chryseobacterium mucoviscidosis
GGAGGAAATAATCAGGGACAAGGAAACCGTCCACAAGGACAGGGAGGTCAAGGTGGAAACCGTTTTGGAAATAACCAGGGCGGACAAGGAAACCGTCCACAAGGTCAGGGTGGACAAGGAAACCGTCCTCAAGGACAGGGAGGTCAAGGTGGAAACCGTTTTGGAAATAACCAAGGCGGACAAGGAAACCGTCCTCAAGGTCAGGG
>NZ_MVAG01000225.1 GCF_002177115.1 Chryseobacterium mucoviscidosis
GATATTTTGGAGAAAAGTTATTTGAAAGGCTGATTATTGCTAATATCACAGCTTTAGGTTAGAAAACGGATATTCAATATTTTAATTATTTTTGAAAACTTAAATTAATTACTATGAAAAATTTGAAAAAAATTAAAAGAGAAAAATTAAAAGAAATTAAAGGAGGAGCTTTGCCCGGGATGAAAAGATGTTATGATGAAGTTACCTGTGAACGTAGAATTTACTATGCAGCAGGAACATTGAACAGTCCTTGTGCTCCAGATTTACCGGTATGTCTTCCACAAGAGGGTTAAAATATACTTAACGGTTTATTATAAACAGAATTCGTCAGAGTTCTGTTTTTTTATTCTAAAAATAATGCTGTATCAAAAATTAATACATTTGAAACTATTTTCTGCTTGAAAATTCTTTTCAAAGTTGTAGTTACTACAATAATATTTTGGAACAATTATTGAAACACACCACTCAAATGTAAGCTATGAAATATATATTCAGTCTTTTTGCTTTTATTTTTCTGTTCTCTTGTACGTCTCAGAAAAACAGTTCTAAATATTCGAAGATAGAATATGAAGCGGGAGCCTGTTTTGGATCCTGTCCTATTTTTAAAATAACCATTAATCCGGACAGAACTGCCGTTTTTGAGGCAGAACATTTTAATTTTACAAACGGATTTTCTAAAGGAGATTTCAATAAACCCCGTGAAGGAACTTTCAAAGGAACAATAAAGCAGGAAGACTATAATAAGCTGATTGCTTTACTGGACGGTTTGGAGGTAAAAAAACTGAACGAAAAATATGGTGAAAGAAATATTACGGATCTCCCAACTTCCCATTTAAGAATTAATTTTGCCGACGGAACCTCAAGACATGTTGAAGATTACGGGAAAAGAGGAACCGAAAAACTTGAAGAATTATATAAGTTTTTTGAAGATTTAAGATTCAGTCAGCAATGGACAAAAGTGAATTGATTCATTAAAAATATTTAAGCTACCTTTGCAAAATATAATTCCTTCATTTTGAAGGAATTTTTATTTTAATTATTAAATACAATTCATTTGAATTTTACAGACTTACAATTAATAGATCCTATTTCAAAAGCAATTCAGGAACAAGGATATACCAACCCGACCCCGATTCAGGAAAGATCTATTCCGGAAATTTTAAAAGGTAAAGATTTTCTGGGTTGCGCACAGACAGGGACAGGAAAAACGGCAGCTTTTGCGATTCCTATCCTGCAGAATCTTGCTCAGAACAAATTTCCAAACAAAAATATAAAAGCTTTAATTTTAACGCCTACAAGAGAATTGGCAATCCAGATTGAAGAAAACATCAATGCTTACGGAAAATATTTGCCTTTAAAGCATCTCGTAATTTTTGGAGGTGTAAAGCAGGGAAATCAGGAAGCCGCGCTGAAAAAAGGAGTTGATATTCTGGTAGCGACACCGGGAAGACTTCTGGATTTTATTGCTCAGGGAATCATCAGCTTAAAAAATCTTGAAATTTTTGTACTGGATGAAGCCGACAGAATGCTGGATATGGGTTTTGTGCATGATGTGAAAAGAATTATTAAACTTTTGCCTCAAAAAAGGCAGACTTTGTTCTTCTCTGCAACCATGCCTTCAGAAATACAGAAACTGGCAGATTCTATTCTTAATAATCCCGTAAAAGTAGAAGTTACTCCGGTTTCATCTACCGCAGAAACCATTAAACAGTCGGTTTACTTTGTAGAGAAGGATAATAAACTGAATCTTTTAACGCATATTTTAAGGAACGATATTTCAGATTCTGTCTTGGTTTTTGCAAGAACGAAACATGGTGCGGATAAAATTGCGAGAAAACTACAGAAAGATGATATTACAACAGAGGCTATTCACGGGAATAAATCCCAGAATGCGCGTCAGAATGCTTTAAGTAATTTTAAATCCGGAAAAACCAGAGTTTTGGTGGCTACAGATATTGCAGCGAGAGGAATTGATATTGATGAGCTTAAGTACGTTGTTAATTTTGAGTTGTCCGATGTTTCCGAAACCTATGTTCACAGAATCGGAAGAACGGGTAGAGCAGGAGCGGAAGGGACTTCTATTTCATTTGTAGACGGTCTGGATCTGCTGAATCTGCGCAATACAGAAAAACTGATCGGAATGAAAATTCCTGTGGTAAAAAATCATCCGTTTCATACAGACGATCTGGTTGCTCAGAAAAGAGATTCGAACAACAAGCCAGTTCCTGCAGGAGGGGAAAAACCGAAACAGGCAAGAGGAAATTCTTCAAAATTCAGCCGAAATAAGTCAAAGCCGGATAACGGAGCGGCATCGGTTGGTTTTAAAAAGCCTAAGAATAAAAATTTCACCAGAAAGAAATAATACAAAAGCCTTCCGGATCCGGAAGGCTTTTATGTTTAATGCTGAACGAATATTTTCTTCGCATTTTCAGTTGTAATGCTGTCAATCTCCGAAAAATCTACTTTATAGAGATCAACCAGTTTTCCGGCAACCAGATCAAGATAGGAACTCTCGTTGCGCTTTCCTCTGTGCGGAACCGGAGCGAGATAAGGTGAATCTGTTTCCAGAACGATTTTATCCAAAGGAATTTCATGCAGAAACTGATCTATTTTACCATTTTTAAAGGTCACAACTCCTCCGATGCCTAAAATGAAATTCAGGTCAATTGCTCGTTTTGCCTGTTCTAAATTCCCTGAAAAACAATGGAAAATTCCTCTAAGTTTCGAATGTTTTTTTCTTTCCAGTACTTCAAAAGTCTCATCGAAACTTTCTCTGGTATGGATTACGATGGGAAGATCTTTTTCAATTGCCCAGTCGATTTGCTGTTCAAATGCTTTCACCTGAATATCAAGTGTGGTTTTATCCCAGTACAGATCGATCCCGATTTCTCCAATTGCTGGAAAAGATCTTTGATTGAGGTAATTCTTAACGATTTCGAGTTCTTTTTCCCAGGATTCCGGTTTTACATAGCAGGGATGCAATCCCATCATCGAAAAGATATGTTGCGGATATTCTGCTTCCAGTCGGAGCATTTTTTCGTGAGATTCCGAATCGATTGCCGGAAGATAAAATTTTGTAATTCCTTTATCTAAAGCTCTCTGAATGGCTTCTTTTCTGTCTTCATCAAATTCTTCTGCGTATAAGTGCGTATGCGTATCAATCATTTTTTTTATATCATTTTTAACAGGTCTTCGTAAGGACTTTCCAAATTCAGTAAAATTCCGAAAGCAGGTTCCGTTTTGATGCCCTGTTTTTTTAATTCTATTATTCTCTGCTTAAAATCTTCACCTTTTTCCTGTAATATTTTGTATTCGGCAATCATATGAAGATAGGCGTTCTGTTTGGTTGCTGGTCTGCTCTGTCCGAAAATTTCTATAGAAAATTCTTCCAGTCTGAAATTCATAACAATTGCTTTTTCGTTTTCAATCATTATATTTTCCACCGTAACTTGTGTTTCTGCAGGTACAATTTTCTTAAAGCTCAATTCTTCTAAAAAATCCTCTTCAAAATTAAGATCAACTTCGCAAATAATGTCTAAATCACTATCTTCAATATCAATTTCTATGGGAATAGTTCCTGCCAAAATGGGAGAATAGTCCTTCAGCTTTTCAAAAATATGATATCTCGTCAAAACTTCATAAGCTCTTTTTTGCCTTTCATTTCCGTTCTTCAGATAGTCGATCTTTGTGAAATCAATCATTTTGATTCTATTGAATTTGAAGACTCAACATGATGGGTGTTTATCTGATGTAAAACTTCATTTGTGATGTCTTTTCCTCCCGTAAAGTTTCTGTAAAAAGAGGCAATACTGAAAATAGATCCGAAAGGAATTCCCCACCACCCAAAAAATAAAGTCAACAGCGAATATTTCCAACTGTATTTTGAGGAAGACTCATCAGATTTTATAAAATAAATATCACTTGGTCTTTTTGATGATAGGAAAATAATTGAAATTGTATATGAAAAAACTACGAATTTAGCACCTTTCTGTAATTCATCATTTAATTGATCGGTTGATAATCCTTCTGTGTTTTTAATAATAGCCATTAGTTTTTAAAATATTTTATGCTTTACTTTTTTTCGCTGAGCTTCAATTCTTAGCTTCAATTTTTCTTTAAATTCGATGTATTTCGGATCTTTTTCGTCGTTGGTTTTATGCTCCAAAGCTTTGTGGATTTTAAAATTTTCTTTAATAAAATCTTTTGTCTCATCCGAAAAATAAGCATTTCCGAATTTTTCGAAAATATAATTAATTGCCTGATTGTTAGGATGAATCATATCTTCTTTGTAAAAACGGTAATCGCGGAGATCGTCCATCAAGATTTCATAAACCGGAAGATAATGACAGTAATCCAGCTCATCGATCATCTCATGAATTGCCGTGATCAGTTTAGATTTACTCAGCTGATTTTCAATCATTCCGTCTTTTGTATGGCGAACCGGAGAAACAGTAAATAAGATCTGAACATCGTCCGGACAGATGTCTTTGAGGTTTAAAATTGTATTGTACACAGAATCTGTAAGTTCCTGAAAGGTCAGAAGTCTTTTTTCAAAGAATTTCTGAGGAATTTTATGACAATTAGCGACGAGCTTGTTTTTAGGCGTAAATTCGTAAATAAATGAACTTCCGTAAGTTATAATCACCCAGTTGGATTTTTGGAGAAAAGAATTTCCTTCTTCAAGACCGGAATTTATTTTCTCTAACGTCTGATGAACATATCTTGTGTCAAAACTTGTGTGATGATCCAGGGAAATAAATTCATCGTTAAAGGTAATCAGTTCTTCTTCATGATAAAATTCGGCATCATGAAGTCGTTTTACTGCATTGTTGATTGAAAAAGGGTTGAAAATCGTTCCAAAAGGATTATTGATGGTCTGCAATTGTCCCTGCTGAAAAAGATCCGACATTTCAGAAGCAAAACACGAACCGATCGAAAATATTCTATCTTCAACTTCAATCTTCTTTTGCGATTCTTTAATATCAACTTCGGTTCTGAACTTCATTTAATCAATTTGAAAATTTGAGAATGTGTCAATTTGAAAATTTAAGGTTTATGCTTACTCATTTTCAAATTGACTTATTATCAAATTATGATTCTCTTCTCAATAAATAATTGGCAAGCTCTGCAAACGGCTTTTTCTTTTCTTCCGGAATATCGATTTTCTGAAGATAGCTTTGTCCGATTTCGTTATGTTTTTCAATAAGACGTAATGCTTTTTCATCTACTTTCGTTCTTCTGAAAATCTTTTCCACACCGTATACTTTATCGATATTATCGGTCTTTTTAGAATACCAGTAATCCAATTCTTTTCTTTCTTCTTCTGTAGCGTGTTCTCTCGCCATCAGGTAAAGAACGGTTTTTTTGTTTTCGTAAATATCTCCGGCGTGTTTTTTTCCGAACTGCGCCTGATCTCCGAAAACATCTAGATAATCGTCCATGATCTGGAAAGCAATTCCGATATGTTTTCCGAAGTTAAAAATGGCTTTTGCATCCTTGAAGTTTGCTTTAGCAATCAATGCTCCGATTTCAAAGGAAGAAGCGCTTAAAACTCCTGTTTTGTAGGTAATCATTCTGATGTAATCGTCAAAAGTTACATTTTCCTGAGTTTCAAAATTGATATCATATTGCTGTCCTTCGCATAAAAGTAGTCCTGTATGGGTAAAAATCCTGATGCACGCTTTGAAAATCTCAGGCTCAAGATCTTCGAAAAATTTATAGGCTTTCAGCATCAGTCCGTCTCCTGAAAGAATTCCTACGTTAATTCCGTGTAAGGTATGAATCGTTGGTTTGTTTCTTCTTAATGGTGCTTCATCCATAATGTCATCATGGATCAGCGTGAAATTATGGAAAAATTCAATTGCCAGAGCCGGCTTTATTGCCTCTTTAAGATCGCCGCCAAATAAATCGCAGGCCATTAGAACCATGATCGGACGAAGACGCTTTCCTCCGTGCGAAATAATATAGTTCATGGGATCGTAAAGTTCGGTAGGCTTATCTTTGAAGGTATATTTGGTAATAGCATCCGCAACAATCTGCTGATATCTGTCTAAAAATTCCATAAATTCTAATAGTTTGAACAAAAATACAATTTTTCAGGGCTTTATAAAACAAAATCCTCACCGTTTTAAGAGTGAAGATTTATTATTAAGTCAAAAATTATTTTAATTGAACTGTATCCGGATTTTTACTTCCATGTCGAATGGTGAGAATATAAATTTTATGATCTACACATTCGTAATAAAGAAGGTATTTATGAACAATCTTTACAGAAACGTTTGGTATATCTGTCTTTCTTCCAATATCCGGAAATTCAGAAAGTAATTCTAAATTATTTTTGATTAAATTATTAAGCTTTATACTGAATGAGTTTGATTTGTTCCTGTTAATCCAATACTGAAGAATATCTAGCCATTCATTGCTGGCTCTTTTTGTCCAGATTATTTGTTTAGCCATGCATTGATTTCTTTCTGAAAATCTTCATCAGATAAAATACTTCCCTCTTTAATTTCTATTCTTGCTTCCGAAACTGCTTTTTTTTCTTCTTCATTGGTTGCGTAGATTTCTTCATCGTTTTGAAATTGAAGAAGCTGCAATAGTTCTTTTAATCTTGCCTTGTTAGTAATGCCTGTGATCTGATTAATCAGGTCTATTTGTAATTCTGCGGTGCTCATAGCTTATAATTTAATCCATATAAAATTAATAAAAATTTTAAACTTTAAAAAAACAAAAAACTTTGCCCGAATGAGCAAAGTTTTATTATTTTGAGTAATCTCAGTTGTTTAAGATAATGCAGTTACTGCAAGGTAAGTAATTCCTGCAACAATTGCAGAGATCGGAATGGTAAGAACCCATGCCCAAAGAAGGCTTACAGTGATTCCCCATCTTACGGCAGAAACTCTTTTCGTAAGACCAACCCCGATGATGGAACCTGTAATCGTATGTGTGGTAGAAACAGGAATCCCGAAGTGATCTGTAATGAATAACGTAATAGCACCTGCTGTTTCAGCACTTACTCCTTCCAGAGAAGTTACTTTTGTAATTTTCGTTCCCATGGTTTTGATGATCTTCCATCCACCGCTCATTGTACCTAAAGCGATCGCGATAAACGAAACCAGAGGAACCCAGATATAATGCTGTGCGAAATAATCAAAACGTGCTGCTGATTCAAGATTTAAATAAATCGGATCGTGAAGCATTTCAACATGATAGTAAATTAATGCCGCACCAATGATTCCCATTACCTTCTGCGCATCGTTAAGACCGTGTCCTAAACTGAAAAGCGCCGAAGAAGCAAGCTGCAGTTTTTTGAAAGACTGGTCTGCTTTATGCGGGTTTGATCTTTTATAAAGGTGAACAATAATTAAAGTAATGATAATTGAGATAATCATCCCGATAATCGGAGCCATGAAAATGAAAAGGAAAATAGGGATTACCTTATCAAATTTCACAACGCTCTGGTGTGTTACCTGCGAAGCGGCTGCTTTTACGGTTTCCCAAGTTCCCAATTCCGGCTGTGCTGCTGCAACGTTGTGGTAATCCATCATAAAAGCGTGCATTAAAGCGGCTCCTAAAAATCCTCCGATCAGTGTGTGTGAAGAGGAAGAAGGAATACCAAACCACCATGTTAAAAGGTTCCATGCGATTGCCGCAACAAGACCTGAAAAGATAACTTCGAGGGTGATAAAATTCTCATTAACTGTTTTGGCAATTGTATTACCAATTTTAAATTCTCCAATGATGTAAGCAGCGATAAAGAAAGCTGCAAAATTCCAGAGTGCTGCCCAAAGAACCGCCTGGAACGGAGTTAAAACTTTTGTAGAAACAATAGTCGCAATTGAGTTGGCTGCATCATGAAAACCATTGATGTAATCGAATATTAAAGCCAATGCAATAATAACTATAAGTAAAATCGGAAATTCCATTGTTTAATTATAATTATTAATTAAGCGTATTTAATCATGATGTTTTCAATCGTGTTGGCAACATCTTCTGCTTTGTCGGTTACGACTTCAAGATAATTAAGTACAGATGAAACTTTGATAATGTTGATCGCGTCGTTTGTTTCGAACAATTCTACCATAGAATTGGATAACAGATCGTCTGCAATATTTTCGATAGAGTTTACTTTGATACAAGCTTCTTTTACCTGCTCCATATTTTTGAATCCTTTCAGGTTTTTCATCGCATTCTGGATCTCAAGACAAGCTTTGTGAATCAGTAATGAGAAGTCGGAGTATGCCTTCATTTCCGGCGATTTGTAAAGGAAAATATATTTTGTGGAAGCGTAGATGTAATCTGCGATATCGTCTAATCCTGTTGCTAGAGTGTGGATATCTTCCCTGTCGAAAGGAGTGATGAAGTTTTTCCCCAGTTCTACGAAGATCTCGTGAGTAAGCTCATCATTTTTGTGTTCGTAATCGCTCATCTTTTTCAACATAGAATCGTCGTTCAGATCGAAATCTTTGATTCCGTGGTTGAATTCCTCAGACATTGCTACAAGGTTTTCTGTTACTTTTTCGAAAAGCACAAAGAAGATTTTATCTTTCGGTTGAAAAGCGTGGAAAATATTACCAATTCCCATTGTAAAGTTTTTATAATTCGAGTGCAAATTTCTTAAAAAACCGCCTTACCTGAAAGAGTATAACGTTAAGTTTTGTTAACATTGCATTAAGGTCTGGTTATCAAGCAAAAAAACCGGCTGTAAAGCCGGTTTTAATATTGTTTTAAGCAGGATTAGTTAGCCTCTTCAGCTCTCATATCCTTACCTCTGAATTTCATTGTAGAAATATTGCTCAAAAGATCTCCTTTGAAAGATTTTTCAACCTCGAAGAAAGAGAATTTCTCTAAAATTTCGATGTCTCCGATCTCAGCTCTTTTTTTGCTTTTTCCGTTCGATGTCGCTTTATTGATGATGTCTAAAACGTCAAGTTTTTTCAACTGATCTTTTTTACCAAGATTGAAGAAAAATCTAACCATATTTTCGTTCTTTCTTCTTGGTTTTGCACCGCGCTCTCTTCTGTCGCTTCTTTCTCCACGTTCCCCTCTGTCGCGGTCTCTTCCTCTGTCACGGTCTCTTCTTGAACCTCTGTCGTCATCTCTGCTGCTCAGTTTCTGTTCCACAAGATCATGTCTGTCTTTGTAGTACATTGCAAGATCTTTCAGTTGGAACTGAAGCAGTTTGTGAGCCAGTTCTTCTTTGGTGAATGCCGATAAATCAGGAATCAGAGAATCATCAAATTCAAAGAAATCTTCGTGAATTTCGAATAGACTTTCGAAAACTCCACCAACCTGAGCTTTGATAATATCGTCACCGGTAGGAATTTTACCTTCCGTGATTTCAATTTTCGTAGCCGATTTGATCTGCTTTAATTTTCTGCTTTCTTCAGGCTTAATTAAAGACATTGAAATTCCGTCTTTTCCTGCTCTTCCTGTTCTTCCGCTTCTGTGTACGAATACTTCAGGATCATCCGGTAAAGAATAGTGGATAACGTGGGTAAGAGAATTTACATCCAGACCTCTCGCTGCAACGTCTGTCGCTACAAGAATATCGATGTTTTTAAGTCTGAATTTCTTCATTACCGTATCTCTCTGCGCCTGAGAAAGGTCTCCGTGAAGTGCATCTGCTGCATAACCGTTCTGCATTAAGAAATCGGCAACTTCCTGAGTTTCCATTCTTGTTCTGCAGAAAATAATGGAGTACTGATTCGGGTTGGAATCAATTAATCTCTTTAAAGCTTCTTTTTTCTGACGGTAACCTGCCACATAATATTCATGCTTGATGTTCTTTTTAACCTCGTTAATAGAACCTACAGAAATTCTGTGCGGCTTCGTAAGATAGTTTTTGGAAATTCTTTCCACTTCCTTGTTCATCGTTGCAGAGAAAAGGAAAGTCTGTTTTGTTTCCGGCGTTTCGCTTAAAATGGTTTCCAATTCGTCTTTGAAACCCATGGAAAGCATTTCATCTGCTTCATCCAAAACCAACCAATGAATAGCAGAAAAGTCTAAAGCCTTTCTGTTAATCAAATCGATTACTCTTCCCGGAGTTCCCACAATAATCTGCGGTTTGTCCTTCAGAGATCTCATTTGCTCCATAATACTGCTTCCACCATAAACGGCTGTGGTTTTGATGTTCTGCATGTACTTAGAATAATTCTTTATGTCTTTAGCAATCTGAAGACATAATTCCCGTGTCGGACAAAGCACCAAAAGCTGGATTTTGCGACTCGTTTCGTCAATCATATCCAAAATCGGAAGCGAAAATGCTGCTGTTTTGCCTGTCCCCGTCTGCGCAAGTGCGATCAAGTCGCGAATATCTGAAAGAATAAAAGGGATAGTCTGTTTTTGGATTTCTGTCGGGCTTTCGTAGCCCAGTTCGCCAATTGCCTTAAGAATATCAGGACTTAAATTGGTCTCCGTAAATAAATTCATTAAATATTATAAAATTTCTGCAAATATACAATAAATATTTGATTTGTTTTTGAATTATTTTTAAATAATCAAACTTAAATTCAGAATCCTTTAATCTTTTACTTTTATTTTGAAAATTAAATGCAAAAAAACAGGGTGCAAATTATAAAAATGTTAACCATTGTTTTTTTTTATTAGATGCGTTTTATTTTTTCTCTGTAATTTATGAATTTTCAAAAATTTTAAACTTTCAGATCCATTTAAATTCTTTATTTGGTTATTTGTGTGGAAAAAGTATAATTGAAAACAATTCGGTTTTTGTACATTTGAATTATTACAATTGTATCTTTTTAAATTTAAAATAAAAAAACTTTACAGAATGATGTCCGCAACAATTTCTCCAAAAGTATTCGATTTTCTTAATCAACTTACCGTTAACAATAACCGCGAATGGTTTACGGAAAATAAAAACCTTTACACGGAATCTCAGGAAAATGTGATTGCTTTCCTTGAAGATCTCATTAAAGAAATGGCAGATTTTGATGAGGAACTGGGAAAAATTGATGCCAAGAAATCTCTGTTCAGAATTTACAGAGATACAAGATTTTCCAAGGACAAAATTCCTTATAAAACGAATTTCGGAGCTTCACTGGGAATGGGAAAAGGAAGTCAGAAAGGCGGATATTATCTGCATCTGGAACCGGGGAAATCATTCATCGCAGGAGGGATTTATATGCCGGAATCTTCAGTTTTAAAGGAGTTGAGAAAAGAAATTTCTTTGTATGGAGAAGATTTTCTTAAAATCATCAATAACAAAGAATTCAAAAAATATTTTCCGGAACTTGATCAGGATGATAAGCTGAAAAAAATTCCGCAGGGTTTTGAAAAGGAAGATCCGATGGGAGAGTATCTCAAACTGAAAAGTTTTATCGTAGTTTATAACCTGAAAAATGAAGAAGTTTTCGATAAAAATGCCGTGAAAAATCTTGCCAAAATCTTTAAAGTGATGAAGCCTTTGAATGATTTTCTGAATACGCCGTTATTGTAGGTGAATTTGTTCAACCCTCACAGGTTTTCAAAACCTGTGAGGGTTAGGATCGATAAACAGTGCTTTTTGCCATTGTTTAAATTTAGGTTAAAAGCCTGTTTAAACTTTTTATTTAACCGCAAAAGTCGCAAAAGATAAACTAAACGTTTATTTAGGGTTGGTGATTATAATGAAAAGATCACAATAGGTTTTAAAAATCTTTGATTTTTATTCTCTTGAGCGCTTTGATTAATCTGGAAATTCTCTTTATCATTATCTTTTGCATCTTTTGCGGTTAATTCCGAAATTAGTCTAAACAAGTTTAAATATATAGTTACTGATTAGAGTGTATTTGTGATTAATTTTATTAAAAAAATTGATCTCTTATGAATTTATCCCTCACCTAAACTTTCATCTGATTCAACTTGGATATTAACAGAAAGCATATTATTACTTGAAAATATTATATTTTTCCTTATTAAATTATTAATTCCATCAGAAATATCATTATTGCTCATTTTTAAGTGTGAATAGTTTTTCATTACAAATGTAGAAACATCTTCAATCTTTACTACTTTAGATTTAGTTATAAATGAAATTATTACATCTTCTAATTGTTCCTTCATAGAGTATGATGAATCTCCAGAGCTAAAACTATTATTAAAAAAATTAGATTGCATTATTTCATAGTTGTTTTTCATCAAGCCAAAAGTATCTTTGTAAAAAAGATCAAAAAGTTCTTGTATCCTTTTTGTACTATTTTCAATTGTTAGTGAATTTTTTAATGCTTCTTTATTAGAGTTTTCAGACCATCTATAAAAAAGAACCGAGAGGATTAATGATATAATTGCTAATATAATAGATGCAATTGAGACTGTAAAGGAAATGCTTTCAAAATTTATATCCATCGTATCAAATTATTTGTTATTATGTAACCATTTATAAGCTCTTTCTTTAAAACCTTTTGCTGCCCAATTGTCGATTTTTACAATAAGTAATTCGTCATTAAAATCTATATATTTTCCTAAATGATCTCTTACTTCTGAAACTGTTTTATCCGTTTTTATTATCCATGTAGAGTCTAGATGGTGCCACCAAAATTTGTAAGATTTTATTTCAGAAAATAAATCATCATAATTTTGACCTGGGTTGTTTAAGTCGTATGATATTAAAAGTAATGCCATAAATCTTTTTTATCACAAATATAACGATTGGTTTTATCGATTCAAAGCTAATGTTAATTAATTTCCATAACCATGCAATTCCACCCACCCAAAAAATAAAATCCGCCACAAATTTGCCCACCCAATTTTTTAAAAGTAATTTTGCATGAATCTAAAATAAAAGTAAAATATGTCAACTTACGTAGTTGTAGGTCTTCAGTATGGAGATGAAGGTAAAGGAAAAATCACGGATGTTTTATCGGCAAAATCAGATTACGTTGTACGTTTCCAGGGAGGAGACAATGCGGGTCATACGGTTTATGTAGGTGAAGAGAAATTCGTTTTGCACCTTCTTCCATCGGGAGTTCTTCAGTGCAAAGGGAAATGTATCATTGCCAACGGAGTAGTGGTAAATCCTAAATCTTTCATTAAGGAGGTGAATCAGATCGAAAGCAAAGGCTTAAAGACAGATCACATTTTCATCAGCAGAAGAGCGCATGTCATCATGCCTTACCACATTCTTTTGGATACTTACCGTGAAGAAGAGCACGGAGGAACGCAGATCGGGACAACAAAAAAAGGAATCGGACCTTGCTATGAAGATAAAATTGCAAGAGTGGGAATCAGAATGATCGACCTTTTGAATCCTGAGATCTTAAGAGACAAAATCGAGAAAAACTTAAAAATCAAGAATTCTCTTTTTGAAAAATACTTCGGAAAACCTACATTAGACGTTGAAGAAATTTACAACGAATATTTAGAAATCGGAAAACAGCTTCAGGACAGAATCGTAGATACAGAACTTGAACTGAATGAAGCGATTAGAGACGGTAAAAATGTTTTATTCGAAGGAGCGCAGGCTTTAATGCTGGATATCGACTTCGGAACGTATCCTTACGTAACTTCATCTTCTCCGTCTACGGGAGGCGTTTGTACAGGAGCGGGAGTTCCGCCGACTTCGTTACAGAACTTAATTGGTGTTGCCAAAGCATATTGTACAAGAGTTGGAAACGGACCTTTCCCTTCAGAACTGGATAACGAACTGGGTGAGAAAATCAGACAGATCGGAGGAGAATTCGGAGCAACGACAGGAAGACCGAGAAGAACAGGCTGGTTAGACCTTGTTTCTTTAAAGCACGCTTGTATGATCAACGGAATCAATAATTTAGTGATTACAAAATTAGACGTTCTTACTGGAATTGAAAATTTAAAAGTCGTTACGCATTACAAAACCGAAGACGGAAAAATCATCGATTATTTCACTTCATCCACCGAAAAATTATACAACTACGAACCGATCTATCAGGATTTACCGGGTTGGAACGAAGATATCACGAAAGCCAGAAGCTACGACGAACTTCCGCAGACCGCTCAGGAATACATCGAATTTATCGAAAAATATTTAGGAATCAACGTTTATTTAGTTTCTGTTGGACCTGAAAGAAGCCAGAATATCATCAGAAAAGAATTATTCTAAGAATATTTTTTCAACATACAGAAAGAGATCATCAGACGGTGGTCTCTTTTTTATGAATAAATTTAAAAACTAAATTTCTACTTTCTGTTTATTCTGTAAATATCAACTATCAACCATCAACCATCAACCAATTCCCTTTTTCAGGAGCTTTTTCCAGCTTTCGCTACTCGCTTTTTTGAGGTTTCGGCGGCGGCTTTGCCCCCGCCGAAACCTCAAAAAGAGCTCAGACATGCCGCTCAATCTGGGCTAAAATACAGGTCTGTGATTTTAACTTTCTCCGTAAAATATTTAAACTCAGGAATTTATTATTTACAATATAGTTAAATTTCTTACTTGGCATGAAAATTTTAAAAACGTTATCATTTTAACAAATATTTGGCAAAAAATTTGATATTGAATCAATGCTTATTGGTAAGATCATAAAAACTAATAATCAATTTTTTTTAACAGTTTAAATATTTTAGTGATGAAACACACAAATCAAAATCAGGAATTTCGTTTTAACGAAGTTCTTTTCGAACACCGTAACAAAGAATACGGAGCTTATGTATTAAGAAGAGAATCAGACAGAATCTTAACAAAAGCATTTTTTATAGGAGTTAGTGTATTGGCTGCCGTTTCTTTAACTCCGCTTGCGATTAATGCATTTAAATCAGAGCCGATAATTGAAGATACAATTGATGGAGGAACACATGTTATAACGCAGGTGGAAACTCCTGAAAAAGATCCGCCGGCAGTAAAACCACAACCTGCTCCCGAAAGAGTAAAAACAATTGATACAACAGTGCCTGAGCCAAAGGCAATTGTTATCAATGAGAAAAAGGACACTCCGAAAGATAATCTAAATGCTGTTTCAGGTACACAGACATCTGATGGGAAAGAGGTTACCACACCTACCTATATACCAACAACTCCAACTATCGGAACTGGTCCTGTAATTACTACGGCTCCACCAGTAGTAGTACCTAAAGAGGATCCCAATAAAATTTTCAATAGTGGAGATTTAGGAAAAGAAGCAAATTTTGATGGTGGAATCGACTCATTCAGAAATAAAGTAATGAGTAATTTTGACGGATCAGGCTTTGATTCTGGTGATGTAATGAAAACCACCATTACTTTCATTGTAGAAAAAGACGGTACCATTTCTGGAATAAAAGCTGCGGGTTCAGATGCGGATTTCAACAGTGAGGCGGTAAGAACAATCAGATCGATTAAAGGAAAATGGATTCCTGCTAAAATTAAAGGTCAACCTGTAAGAAGTTATTTCAAATTTCCGATCACGATGAAATTTGATCAATAAGACATAAAAAACAAATCTTGAACAGTTATCCACAAAGAATTTTTTTTGTGGATAATTTTTTTTATTGCTAAATTGCTTATTAACAATATTTTAACTCAAATTTCGTTTTATCCCTTTATTAAGAGCAGGGAAAAATGTGTATTTTTGAAACTTAAAGTTCTAACAATGGCAAAAATCATAGGTATCGCTAATCAGAAAGGAGGAGTTGGGAAAACAACAACAGCTGTTAATTTAGCCGCAGCATTAGGGGTATTAGAGAAAAAAATATTAATCATCGATGCAGATCCTCAGGCGAATGCAACTTCAGGTTTGGGCGTGGAAGACGTAAGATATTCTACATACAATCTTTTGGAGCATAGTGTAGATACGGCAAAATGCATCAAGCAGACAGCAACTCCGAATCTGGATATTGTACCTTCTCATATCGACTTGGTGGCAGCGGAGATTGAACTTGTCGACAAAGAAGAGCGTGAGTATATGCTTAAAAAAGCTTTACAGAGCGTAAGAGACGATTATGATTATATTATTATCGATTGTGCGCCGAGTTTAGGTCTTATTACCGTAAATGCACTTACAGCAGCAGATTCTGTAATTATTCCGATTCAGTGCGAATATTTTGCGTTGGAAGGTCTTGGAAAATTACTCAATACCATTAAAAACGTTCAGAAAATCCACAATAAAGATCTTGATATCGAAGGTCTGCTTCTTACCATGTACGACAGTCGTTTGAGACTATCCAATCAGGTAGTGGAAGAAGTAAATTCTCATTTCCCTGAAATGGTATTCGAAACCATTATCAGCAGAAACGTACGATTAAGCGAAGCGCCAAGCTTCGGAGAAAGTATCCTGAATTACGATGCGGAAAGCAAAGGAGCAATACAGTACATTCAGTTGGCAGAAGAAGTTTTATTGAAAAACGAGAAATTAGTAAAGAATTAAAAGCAGCTAGCTAAGCTAAACGCTAAAAACAAAATATGAAGGATAAAAAAAGAGCGATGGGGCGTGGTTTGGGCGCAATTCTTAGTGCCGAATCCAAAGCAACGATCAATTCTGCCACCGATGAGGGAGCGGATAAGTTTGTAGGGAATATCGTAGAAATTGCATTAGAAGATATTTATCCCAATGCGTCTCAGCCAAGAACTTATTTTGACGAAAAAGCCTTGAACGAACTCGCACAGTCAATTAAAAATTTAGGCGTTATTCAGCCGATTACTTTAAGAAAAGACGGCGAAAAGTTTGAAATTATTTCCGGGGAAAGACGTTACCGCGCAAGTAAAATTGCAGGTTTGGAGTCTATTCCGGCATACATCCGTCTGGTTAATGATCAGGAATTGCTTGAAATGGCACTTGTTGAAAACATCCAGAGAGAAGATCTTGATGCGATAGAAATTGCATTAACGTATCAGAGATTGATGGAAGAGATCGGTCTTACTCAAGAAAATCTTAGCCACAGAGTAGGGAAAGACAGAAGTACCATTACAAATTCCATCAGATTACTGAGGTTACATCCGGATATTCAGAATGCGATCCGAAGCGGAGAAATTTCTGCAGGACACGGAAGAGCCATCATCAGCCTTGAAAGCGAAGAACATCAGCAGATTTTGTTTGATCTCATCATCAAAGAAAAACTGAACGTTCGTCAGGCTGAACAGGCAGCTACAGCTATTAAAAACCCGAAATCTCCGGCGGCGAAAAAAGCAAAAGCCGAGCTTTCCAATAATTATAAAAGAGCGCAGAAAACAATTGCAGATATTTTAGATGTAAAAGTTGAAATCAAAGCCTCTCCAAACGGTAAAAAAGGTAAAATTGTTCTGGACTTCAAAAATGAAGATGAGCTGGAATATATTTTATCCCATATTAAATAAATGAAGAAAATACTTTTCACATTTTTTCTGTGTCTGTTTGCAGTTGCGTATTCACAGGTAAATCCTAACGACACCATTCGGGTAGACTACCGTCCGAAAGACAGTGTTGCCGTAGAAAAAAACAACACCAAAACAGAAGCGAAGGTTGTTGCAGATCTGGAAAAAGCAAACGGACCTACCAAAAAAACACTGAAACTGAATCCTACAAAAGCAGGATTGTATTCTGCTGTGCTTCCGGGATTGGGACAGGTGTATAATAAAAAATACTGGAAGGTTCCCATTGTTTTAGGAGCAGTAGGAGCTGGAGTAGGAATTGCGGTATGGAATGACAACCAGTACAGAAAATACCGAGAATATTACATCGCCAAACTCAACGGAACACCGAATGAATTTGTAGATACCCATCCATGGCTCGACAAGGTGGCTCTCGGAAATGCACAGGACAGATCCAAGAGACAGAGAGATTACGCCATTGCAATTACAGGATTAATTTACATTCTGAACATCGTAGATGCGGTAGTAGATGCACATTTATACGAAGCAAGGCACGATCCGGATCTTACGCTGAATCCGGCAATGATTCAGGATCAGTACGGAATTGCACCTCCTAAAACCGGCTTAAGTTTAAGTTACAGATTTTAATATAATTAATATTAATTCTGTTAAACTAATTTATTGCTGACTTGGTTAAGTGAAATCGAAGATTCGACGAAGTCAAAAGCCTTTGCGAACGAAAAATATGCAGGAGAATTTTAAAGAAATCTTTGCGGGCATTGCGTTAGATTATAAAATTAAATAAAGAAGTACATGAAAATAGCATTAGTTGGATACGGTAAAATGGGCAAGATCATTGATGAAATTGCCACGAAAAGAGGACATGAAATCGTTGCCAGGTTAAAAGAAACTCCAACTGCTGAAAATCTCAATAATCCCGATGTTGTAATTGAATTTTCGTTACCGGAAGTTGCTTACGAAAACATCAAAGCCTGTCTGGAAAACAAAATTCCTGTGATCTGCGGAACAACAGGCTGGCTTGAAAAAAAATCCGAAATTGAAAAACTGGCTGTAGAAAAAGAAACCGCTTTTTTATATGGTTCAAATTTTAGTCTTGGTGTTAATTTATTCTTTGCCTTAAACGAAAAACTGGCAGATTTAATGAAAAATGTAGACGAATATTCTTGTCAGTTAGAAGAAATTCATCACATTCACAAATTAGATGCTCCAAGCGGAACGGCAATTTCCATCGCCGAAGGAATTTTTAAAAACAATCCGAAATTCGATTCCTGGAAACTGGAAGAAACGCAGGGAAATCAACTGGGGATTTTTGCCATCCGTGAAGATGAGGTTCCGGGAACACACAGTGTTTTTTACAGAAGCGAAGTGGACGAAATCGAAATCAAGCATACCGCATTCAACAGAAGTGGTTTTGCACTGGGTGCAGTAGTTGCGGCAGAATGGATTAAAGATAAAATAGGAAATTTCACGATGAAGGACGTTTTGGGACTTTAATATTGTAACAAAATTCTTACATTGCAAACTAATAAGAATGAATGATGAAACGTTAATAGTGAATTTGTCATCATTATCAGACATCATTCATCAATTATATTATAGATTAGGCACAAAAATTTATGAATTATTTTTTAACGTACGCAGTTTATGTTCTCATTTTATCTGTATTGATGGGAATTTCCACATGGAAACTGTTCAAAAAATTAGGATATAGTCCGCTTTTCGCGTTTATTCCTTTTTACAACTATTTCATTATTTTAAAAGAAACAAAACATCCGAAATGGTGGGCAATTTTATCGTATCTGCCAATCGTGGGACCTATTATGATGTCTGTTTTTCATTTGTATTTAATGAAAAAATTCGGGAAAACGCTCTTTAAGGATCAGCTTCTTACCGTAATTCTTCCGTTTATCTATATGGCAACGGTAAATTATGGAAAAGATGTTGAATTGGAAGACGAAAATGCAATATTCCTTACCGACGAAGAAAAAAACGCAAAAAAGAAAGATTCATTTGTAGGATCTGTGACGTTTGCCGTAGTTTTCGCAACAATAATTCACGTTTTTGTAACGCAGCCTTTCGGAATTCCGACAGGATCTATGGAAAGAACTTTACTGGTAGGTGATTTCCTTTTCGTAAACAAATGGAGCTACGGGTACAGACTTCCGATGCGTCCTCTTGCAATTCCTTTCCTTCAAGGAACCATCATGGATACAGGAGAAAAAGGAAACCCGAAAGATGATCCTAAATCTTATGTAGATGCTGTAAAATTACCTTATGAAAGAATTTTTCAGTTCAATAAACCTCAGAAAAAGGATATCGTTGTTTTCAATTATCCACAGGATTCCGTGCATACTGCCATCGACAGAAAAGATCCTTACGTAAAAAGATGTGTTGCTGTTGCGGGAGATACTTTCGAAATGAGAGCCGGAAGACTTTTCGTTAACGGAAAAGCTGAAACATTTTTAGGAGATCAGGAAGTTCAGCATGCATATACAGTAAGCACAGGAACCCAGTTAGATATTCCCGGACTTTATAATACTTACGGATTCTTGCCTGTAAGAGAAATTCAGAACGAAAAAAGCGGTGGATTTGTATATATGTTTCAGGGACTTACTGATAAAACGGCTAAAGAGATTAAAGCTTTGCCCAACGTTATCAGTATGGAAGAAAATATCTACCCTAAAGATTCTGCTACGATTTCTTATAAATTAAATGCTGATAAAACAGCATACACCAAAAGTATTGATACTACCCAATCTATTTTCCCAATCAATAAACCTTGGAATCAGGATTGGTATGGACCTTTAAAGATTCCTAAAAAAGGAGATGTCGTTACCATCAATCAAGAAACATTACCGGAATACCAGTGGATTATTTCTCAGTATGAACACAATAAACTGGAAAATAAAAACGGTAAAATTTTCATCAATGGAAAAGAAACCAATCAGTATACCATTCAGCAGGATTATTATATGATGGTCGGAGATAACAGAGACGCTTCTTTGGATGCAAGATTCTTTGGTTTCGTTCCTGAAGAAAATATCGTTGGAAAGCCAATGTTTACATGGATGAGTGTTGAAGGGGCTTTCAAAGATTCAAGTTCTTCTTATCAGGCAAACGGTTGGAGAATCCGTTGGGACAGAATGTTTAAAGCGACAAATACAGGGGAGGCAAACAAAACTTCGTACTGGTGGATTGCGGCGATGATTCTTATTCTGTTCTTCGGTTGGGAATATTTCGTGAAATTATTCAGAAAGAAAAAAACGGAAGACGATGTGTAATTCACTTTGTCAAAGTTTAAATCTTTGACAAAGTTTCAAAATCAATTATTCAATTGAAAAAATAAATTATAAATAGAATGAAGTATTTGAAAAAATACTTCATTTTTGCATTATGAATATGAAGAATGTATTATTACCGGCGTTTTATTTACCGCCAATTTCTTGGTTTTCAGTTTTTTTAGATCCTGAAAATGAAATTATATTTGAACAGTTTGAAAGTTTTCCCAAACAAACCTACAGAAACAGAGCCAATATTTTTGGAGCAAACGGAAAATTATCATTAATCATTCCTATTGCTCATAACGGATGCAGAGAATTTAAGGATATTGAAATTTCTCACCGTGAAGACTGGAGAAATCTTCATTGGAAATCCATTAAAACGGCATATCAGAGTTCGCCTTATTTTGAATTTTATGAAGATAAATTCAGAAAAATTTATGATCTGAAAGAAAAGTATCTGTTGGATTTTAACCTGAAAACTCTTGAAATCGTTCAACAGATCCTTAAAACGGAAAAGGCACACTCTTTGAATGAAGAATATATCAAAATTCCGGAAGAAATTAATTTCAGAGATCAGTTTTCAGCCAAGTTACCTTCAGAATTTGAAATGGATGAATATTATCAGACATTCTCTGATAAACTCGGTTTCCTGAAAGATTTATCAGTTTTGGACTTAATTTGTAACAAAGGACCGGAATCTTTGACTTATATTAAAAATATTAAATATTCATAGTAAAATGAAAAAGGTATTATTAGCTGCTGTTTTTTTAGTGGGGATTGGTTTTTCTCAAGCGCAGGAAGCAAAAGATCCGATGCAGGATAAAGATCTTATGACATGGTATCATAAAGATTTTGCTACAACGAAAGTTTATGGGGTAAATACAGAAAATGCCTATAAGTTTTTAGAATCTAAAGGTCTTAAACCTAAAACAGTTTTGGTTGGAGTTTTAGATAGCGGAGTTCAGGTAGATCATCCCGGATTGGTAAAAAACATCTGGACAAATCCTAATGAAGTGCCGAACAACGGAAAAGATGATGACGGAAACGGATATGTCGACGATATTCACGGATGGAATTTCATCGGTGGAAAAAACGGAGATATTGATATCGATAACATGGAGGTAACCAGAGTTGTTGCTAAATATAAGCCTGTTTTTGAAGGAGACGACTCTACAAAAAACAAAGCAAATCAAGCTAAAATGCCTGAAGAATTTGCCATGTATATGAAGGCCAAAGATCTTTTCACCAAGAAAAGTGTAGAGGCAAAACAGGGTTTCAAAACCTATTCCATGATTAATGAGGCAATTCCCGTAATGGTAAAACTACTGAACGGAAAACCTCTTACTCCTGAAAATGTTGCCGCTATAAAACCGGCAGATCAGAGAGAAGCAATGGCTGTACAGGTTTTAACACAGGTTGCTCAAAGTCCTGAATTTAAAGGAAAATCGGCAGCTGAATTCGAAAAAGCAATGAGCGGCCAGATTAAAGAAGCTTTAGATTATTTTGGTCCTCAGGAAAAACAATACAATCTGGATTACGATCCGAGAAAAGAAATCGTAGGAGATAACTATGACGACTATTCTGAGAAAAACTATGGAAACAACCATTACGAAGGTCCGGATGCAGAACATGGAACTCACGTAGCGGGAATTATTGCCGGTCTTCCCAACGGAAAAGAAATACAGTACGGAGTTGCTTCAAGAGTAGCAAAAATCATGTCTGTAAGAACCGTTCCGAATGGTGACGAAAGAGATAAAGACGTTGCTAATGCCATCAGATACGCTGTTGATAATGGTGCGAAAGTTTTGAACATGAGTTTCGGAAAACCTGTTTCTCCGGGTAAAAATGTTGTTTGGGATGCATTTAAATATGCTCAGGATAAAGGAGTTCTTCTGGTAAAAGCTGCAGGAAACGAAAACGAAGATGTTGCAGAACATTTAGCTTATCCTACCAATTTTAAAAATGTAACAGATGAAAAACCATTTGTAAACAACGTATTGGTTGTAGGAGCAAGTACCAATAAAAATGATGCTTTAAGAGCGAGTTTCTCCAACTTCAATAAGAAAATGGTAAATGTTTTTGCTCCGGGTGAAGAAATTTATTCTACCGTTCCTCACAATGAGTATAAATATTTACAGGGAACTTCTATGGCTTCTCCGGTTGTAGCAGGAGCTGCAGCGGTTTTATTAGCCTATATGCCTAATTTAACTCCGGCACAGATCATAGAATCATTGGTAAAATCAAGCAACCCAAGTACTGCAAACCAATTTGGGGATTTCTCTGAAGCAGGAGGTGTAATTGATCTTAAAAAAGCAGCGGAATATGCATATACAAACTTCTATAACGGAAAAGGAGGTGCTTCAAAGAAGGCTGAAAAATCCGTAAAAAAGACTGTTAAAAAATAGTATATCTTCCTGTATTTAAGAAAGAAACATACAAAGTCCGAAATTTTCGGACTTTTTTTATTGGTAATATTTAATTTTGGCACGGTTTTTTGTAACTTTATTGTAACAAAATAATAAACAACAAAATGAAAAAGTTACTACTTGCAGGGATGTTGGGAACAGCGCTTTTTGCAGTGTCTTGTTCCGCAGTAAATAATGCTAAAACAGCCCAAACTCAAAGATCAGAATTTTTGAAAATGAAAGGAGACTGGCAGATCGTCAGTGTGAATTACGATAAAAATTTTAAAGTAAAGCCATTCGATGATGGGGTAGATGCGCAGTGTTTCGTAGGAAGTCACTGGAGACTAATTCCTAATAACTGGACAGGAGCTTATACATTAAACGGAGGAGGAACGTGCGGAACAGGATTTACACAGCCAATTAAGATTGATGTGGTAAGCGGAAATACTTTCAATTTCAAAAAAATTGCTGACGGAACAAAAGCGAAGCAAAATACAGCAGGATATACTTTAACGCTGATTAACCAGAATACAGACCAATTCTCATTGGAACAGAATATTCCTTTCGACGGAGAAAATGTAAGAGTTGTTTACAACTTCGAAAGAACAGGGATGAAATAATTTAATATTAAAAATATAAAAAGATGAAATTTACAAAAACATATATCGGAGCGTTATTTTTATCATCAGCATTACTGCTTACAAGTTGTGAGGCTGTACAAAACTCTAACCATCAGCAGAGAGGAACAGCAGTAGGTGTTGCTTCCGGAGCTGTACTTGGTGGTATTTTAGGAAATAACGTAGGAAAAGGTAAAAATGCAGCTTTAGGAGCTGTTTTAGGAGGTATTATCGGTGGTGTTGCCGGTAATGTTATCGGTTCTAAAATGGACAAGCAGGCAAGAGAAATTAAAGAAACTTTACCGGGAGCTCAGGTAGAAAGAGTAGGAGACGGTATCAAAATTACGTTGAATGAAAGCATCGTTAACTTCGATTTCGATTCTTCAGCTTTAACAAGTACTGCCAAAACAAACTTAGATAAACTGGCTCAGGTTTTAACGAACAATCCGGATACCAATATTAATATCTACGGACACACCGACAGCAAAGGTTCAGATTCTTACAACATGAGTCTTTCCGAAAGAAGAGCAAACTCTGTAAAAGCGTATTTAGCAGGCAAAGGAATTGCTTCAAACAGATTATTTGCTTTAGGTGAAGGAGAAAGTATGCCGGTTGCAACAAACGATACAGAAGAAGGAAGAGCTAAAAATAGAAGAGTAGAATTCGCCATTACTGCCAATGAAAAAATGATTAACGACGCACAGAACGGTCAATAATTATTTAACATATAAATATTTTCGTGAATAACCGCAATAGCGGTTATTTTTGTATTTTTATGGTGATATTTTTTGAAATTACTATTTTTGCATTTGAAACAACATAAATGAAGAAATATTTAAAGCTGCTCCGTGTTGAGCAATGGGTGAAGAACCTGTTTGTTTTTGTTCCTCTTTTTTTCTCGGGTAATATAAAAAACCTTGATTTACTCGCAAAAAGCATCTTTGCTTTTATCATTTTTTCTTTGGCTGCAAGTGTCGTTTATATTTTAAATGATTACAACGATATTGAAGCAGATAAGAAACATCCCGAAAAAAGGAGAAGACCTTTAGCGAGCGGAGCCATTTCAAAATCTCAGGCAGTGGGAATTTTTACAGGACTTATTATTCTGGATATTGCACTGGTTTTCTTTGCTCAGATGTATTTTCAGGAAAGTTTGTGGAAATTTGCAACAATTGTAGGATTTTATTTCGTGATGAATCTTGCTTACACTTTTAAACTGAAACACGTTCCGATTATTGATATTTCCATCATTGCGGTAGGATTTGTATTAAGAGTTTTATCCGGAGGTTACATTACGGGAATCAGCATTTCTCAATGGGCAATTTTACTCACTTTTGTGCTTGCACTGGTTTTAGCCATAGGAAAAAGACGTGGAGAACTCATTAATGCGCAGGTTTCCGGAAAAACGCGAAGAGCATTAGACGGCTACAATGTACAGTTTGCAGACATTGCACTCTCCATTTCCGTTACTCTGGCTATTGTCTGTTATCTGATGTTTACCCTGTCTCCTGAAGTTCAGGCAAGATTTCATTCAAGAGTATTTTATACCGTAATTTTTGTTGTTTTTGCCTTCTTAAGATATTTACAGCAGACTTTGGTATACAACAGAACCGAATCTCCCACGAAAATTGTTTACAGAGACAGATACATTCAGATCACCTTAGTGTTGTGGGTTGCTGCATTTTTAATTCAAATCTATTTTAAAAAATGAAGCCGAATTTTGTACAAAAAGTAACCAACTGGGGCAATTTTCCCATAGTGGAAAAAGAAATGAGGTCTGATGACAGCTTCAGAAAAATAAAAGAATTTGTTCTGAATCATAATGAAGTGATTGCAAGAGGAAACGGAAGATGTTATGGAGATTCTTCATTGGGAGAGCATATATTTTCAACCAAAAAATTAAATAAATTCATCAGTTTCGACCGTCTGAACGGTATTATTGAATGCGAATCGGGGGTTCTGCTTTCCGATGTGCTGGAAATTGCCGTTCCGCAGGGATATTTTTTATATGTAACGCCGGGAACGAAGTTTGTTTCTGTAGGAGGCGCCATTGCTTCCGATGTTCATGGTAAAAATCATCATGCTGAAGGATGTTTTTCCGAATATGTGATTGAATTTAAACTGATGATCGAAAACGGAGACATCATCAACTGTTCAAGAGAAGAAAATTCAGATAAATTCTGGGCGACTATTGGAGGAATGGGATTAACCGGGATTATTCTAACGGCGAAATTCAAGCTTAAAAATATTGAATCCGCATACATCCGTCAGGAAAGCATTAAAGCAGAAAATCTGGATGGAATCTTTAACTTGTTTGAGGAAAGCGAAAGCTGGACGTACACCGTTGCATGGATCGACTGCCTTCAGAAAGGTAAAAATATCGGAAGAAGTATTCTGATGAGAGGAGAACACGCTTTTCAGCATGAACTGCCTCAGAAATTCAAAGAAAAACCTTTACGTCTAAAGAAGAAATTTGAACCTACCGTTCCGTTTTATTTTCCGGGATTTGTTCTAAACAGTTTAACAGTAAAGATTTTCAATTATCTCTATTATAAAAAACAGTCCAAAAAGGAAGTTAAAAATTTTATTGATTATGAAACCTTCTTTTATCCTCTTGATTTCGTTCACGACTGGAACAAGATTTACGGAAAATCCGGCTTTATCCAGTATCAGATGATGATTCCCAAAGAATCCGGAAAAGAAGGAATGAAAAAAATTCTGGAAACCATTGCCAACAGCGGAAACGGGTCTTTTTTAGCTGTTTTAAAGCTGTACGGAAAAGAAAATCCGGAAGCTTACAATTCCTTTCCGTTTGAAGGATATTCTCTGGCATTGGATTTCAAAGTCAATTCCAAATTGAAAAAACTGATTGATCAACTGGATGATATTGTAGAGCAGTACAACGGTAAAATTTATCTTACCAAAGACAGCATGAGCAGATCTTCGCTTACCAACTATCTGAAAAATGTTCAGAGCTCAAAATTTGTGTCTCTGCAGCATAAAAGAATTTTAAATAATATTTAGCAGACATGATCGTTTTAGGAAGTACATCGGAAGTAGCACAGGCTTTTGTAGAAAAAGCATTGCAGGAAGGGGAGAAATTTGAAAAAATCTATCTTTTTACCTCCAGTAAAGAAACGACCGAAAGATTTGCAAGGCATATTGATGTGAAATTTCTTCAGCAGTCCGAAGTGATAGAGCTCGATCTCATGAAAGGGATAGATTACAATCAGTTTGACTATATCAATTCAAATTTGCTGTTCTGTGCAACAGGATATTTAGGAGAGGGAACAGAAGAAGGATTGTATGACAATAAAAATACACAACGGATTATTGATATCAATTACGCTAAACTGGTTCCTGTGATGAATTATTTTGCGCAGAAATTTGAAAGCAGAAGATCCGGAACAATCATCGGTCTTTCTTCTGTTGCCGGAGATCGCGGAAGACAGAGTAATTTTATTTACGGAAGTGCAAAAGCGGCTTTCACAGCTTATTTAAGCGGCTTAAGAAATTATCTTTTCGATAAAAAAGTTCACGTAATGACGGTGAAGCCCGGCTTTATGGCAACAAAAATGACTGAAGGTCTGCCTTTGAATCCAAAACTTACCGCAACCCCGAAACAGGCAGCAGAATCTATTTTCAAAGCGTATAAAAAACAGAAAAACGTAGCCTATGTTTTGCCGGTCTGGGGAATTATCATGATGATCATCAGAAATATTCCTGAATTTATTTTTAAAAAATTAAAGCTTTAAAATTATTTTATTTAAAATATACTTTCGATCTTTACGTTACAAGATAAATATTCTAAAATTGACTTAAAGCGATGAAAAAACTGTACTGCTTCGATTTCGACGGAACGCTTACTTACAAAGATACCATGTTTATGTATCTTAAATTCTATGATCCTACAAGATTTCGTTTGCAGTTTTTGAAGCATGTTCCGCTTTTTGTTCTTTTAAAACTGAAACTTGCCGATACGGAAAAAGTGAAAAAAAGCTTTATCGGTTCTATTCTGAAAGGACAGACTCAGGAAAAAATCGAAAAAAAATCCAGACAGTTCTTTGAACATTATTATCCTAAAATCGTAAGGGAAAATGCATTGGATTTTATTCAAAATATAGATCATAATAATACGTACAGTCTATTGGTTACCGCATCGTTAGACATTTGGGCAAAACCATTTGCCGAAGCTTTTAAAATGCAGCTTGTTTCCACCAAGGCCGAGTTTAGAAACGGAGTTTTTACCGGAAATTTTGTGGGAAAAAACTGCAACGGAAACGAAAAACTGGTAAGAATTCAGCAGGAAATCAGCAATCATAAATACGATAAAATTATCGCTTTTGGAGATACTTCCGGAGATAAGCCGATGTTGAAGTGGGCGAATGAAGGACATTACCAATTTTTTCACTAATTTTGGGCGGTAAAATATACAGATGAAGCGGAGTCTTTTAAAACGATAAACTCTACTGATTTTGTAGGTTTTACAGATTGTACATATTCCACAGAAACTAATATTTTCAAAGTAAAAATGAATAAAGTATACCTTGATAACGCTGCAACAACTCCACTTTCGGAAGAAGTTATCGATGCAATGGTTGATACCATGAAAATGAATTTCGGAAATCCATCCTCTACACACAGTTTTGGGCAGGAAGCGAAAATTCTTATCGAAAACGTAAGAAGGCAGGTTGCAGACTATCTTCATGTAACGCCCGCTGAAATTATTTTCACCTCTTGCGGTACAGAATCGAACAATATGATCATCAAATCTGCTGTCGAGCATCTTGGAATAGAAAGAATCATCAGCTCACCCCTTGAGCACAAATGTGTTTCTGAGAGTATTCTGGATATGAAGAGCAGAAAAGGAGTAGAGGTAAACTACATCCGTCCCAATGAAAAAGGAGATATTGATCTTAATAAACTGGAAGAACTGTTAAAAGCTTCCGACAAGAAAACTCTGGTAAGCTTAATGCACGCCAATAATGAGATCGGAAATCTTATCGATATTAAAAAAGTAGCGGAACTCTGCAAGGCAAATAATGCACTTTTCCATTCAGATACCGTTCAGACGATGGCACATATGAACCTAGATTTATCGGAGATTAAGGTAGATTTTGCTTCTTGCAGTGCCCATAAATTTCACGGACCAAAAGGCGTTGGGTTTGCGTTCATCAGAAAATCAAGCGGTTTAAAAGGAATTATTACAGGAGGACCACAGGAAAGAAGCTTAAGAGCGGGAACAGAAAATGTTGCAGGAATTGTAGGCTTAGGAAAAGCACTGGAAATCTCTCTTAAAAACCTTGAAGCGTATACCCATCATATGCAAGAAATTAAAAGCTACGCCGTAGAAAGACTTACAGCGGAAATTCCGGGCATTAAATTCAACGGAAGAAGTTCTGAGAAGGAAAACAGTCTTTACACCGTTTTAAGCGCTTTATTACCATACAAAAATCCCCTTATCGGGCTTCAGTTAGATATGAAAGGAATCGCAATCTCTCAGGGAAGTGCGTGTTCTTCGGGAGCCTCAAAACCTTCTATGGTGATGATGATGGTTTTATCTGAAGATGAAATGGATCATTGCACGCCGCTTCGTATTTCTTTCAGCCATTTAACGACTAAAGAAGATATTGATGCATTGGCAACAGCGCTGAAAGAAATTTCTAAAGATTTCGTTATAGAAAATACAAATGTTGAGCATAGATAGTCTTATTACTCAAAAAGCGTAATTTTGATTATCCAATTAAGGAAATTATAAAAGAATAATATTAATTTAAATAAAAGAAACAAAAATGGCTTTAGAAATTACAGATAGCTCATTTCAGGAAACGGTTTTAAAATCAGATAAGCCGGTATTAGTAGACTTTTGGGCAGTATGGTGCGGACCTTGCAGAACGTTGGGACCAATCATCGAAGAAGTAGCAAGCGATTTCGAAGGAAAAGCAATAGTAGGGAAAGTAGACGTGGATAACAACCAGGATATTTCTATGCAGTACGGGATCAGAAATATTCCTACAGTTCTTATTTTTAAGAATGGAGAAGTGGTTGACAAATTAGTAGGAGTAGCTCCAAAAGAAGTGATCGCTGAGAAATTGAGCGCACACTTGTAAAAATAATAAATTTGATAATGAACGCCTTCCGTTTTCGGGAGGCATTTTTTTTGAAATAAATTTGCAGGTAACGAAAAAAGTTGTACTTTTGCCATCACAAAAAAGAAACAACGTTCTTTAAAAACAAAAACATGATCCGGTAGTTCAGCTGGTTAGAATACCGCCCTGTCACGGCGGAGGTCGCGGGTTCGAGTCCCGTCCGGATCGCAAAAGTTTTTCAATTTACTTTTAAAACAAAATTTGATCCGGTAGTTCAGCTGGTTAGAATGCCGCCCTGTCACGGCGGAGGTCGCGGGTTCGAGTCCCGTCCGGATCGCA
>NZ_MVAG01000144.1 GCF_002177115.1 Chryseobacterium mucoviscidosis
GCAGTTTATGCTGGAAAACTCTTTAAAGTTGCTTTTTCTAAAACTAAATAAACAATTATATATTTTAAAATAACAAAACTAAATATTTAAATATGAAACTTTTTTACGGAGAAATTGAAGGAAATGTGGTAACGATTAACGATGAAGAACAGCAACACATTGTAAAAGTTCTTCGGATGAAAAATGGTGAAGCCATTCATGTAACGGATGGAAAAGGAAATCTTGCCTCCGGAAGACTGATGATTGAAGGTAAAAAAGCCCATATTGAAGTGGATGAGATTAAAAACAATCTTCCTGATTTCAGTCCGAAACTTCATATTGCAATTGCTCCGACGAAAAATATTGACCGCATTGAATTCTTCGTTGAAAAAGCGGTGGAGATGGGAATTTCAGAAATTACTTTTCTTCAAACAGAAAAAACAGAGCGTAAAAATATCAATCTCGATAAAATAAGAAAACAGGCAATTGCTGCTTCCAAACAGAGTTTAAGATTTCATTTTCCGGTTATTAACGATTTAATAAAACTTCAGGATTTTCTTAAAAATATTGATCCTGAACATACTTTTGTTGCACATTGCCATGAGAATTTAGAAAGAACCGAACTCAATGAGATTCCCAAACTTAAAAATATTACTTTTCTAATTGGTCCTGAAGGCGATTTTTCGGAGAAAGAGATTTCTTTTTTAGCTGAAAATAATATCAAAGCTGTTTCTTTGGGAAGTCAGAGACTGAGAACAGAAACCGCGGGAATTTTTGTTGCCGCGTGGAATTATAACCAGATGATTTAGAAACCATTATCTTCACCTTCCTGATAATGGGTCATGGTTAGCTTTTTATGCTTCCACTCATATACTTTATAGTAATAGTTTACTGGACCGACATGATAAGTTGATGTAATTGCTTTATTTTTTTTATCAACTACAGGATTAATGATCGTATCCATTGGTTTGTAATAATCGTACTTTTTAGTTTTTTTATTGTACAGCCAGAAACTTGATGAAGACCAGTAATTTCCTACCTGATTTATTACTTCCAAATCCTTAAATCCGTCAAAATTTACATCCTGACTTACATTAAAATATGCTTCCGACTCATTTAAAACAGAAACCGTATCAAAAATAATTCTCTGATGAAGTTTCTTCTGATGAAAAATATCAATTGATTTAAAATTGATTCCATCATTAATATTCTGTCTTCCTTTTAATATATAAGAATATCCGTTTCCTGTTAAGGTTTTTGCAAAGGAAACCGTTGTGGTATCTTCAGGTTCTTTTTCAATGAGATTTTGTGAAAAAGTATCAACAGCAATTTTAGCTTGAGGTATATTATCCGTCTTTTTATTGCAGCCTATCACTATCAGAACTACGAAAAGCACCGTTAATCTCATAATTCAAGATCATTATCTTTCAAATATTTATCAAAAATCTGCTGTCCGCTTCTGATGGAGTTTACTGCCCAACGGATTTTCATCCTCAGGAGTTTTTCTTCATTCAGTTTATAATCGATATCAGATTTTAATAATTTCTGCTTCAGTTCATACATACAAATAGAAGCGGCTACGGAAACATTAAAACTTCGGGTAAAACCATACATCGGAATTGCCAGCGTTTCGTCGGCAAAATCCAGAATTTCCTGAGAAACACCTTCCATTTCCGTCCCGAAAACCAGAGCCATCGGTTCTGTAATTTCGTATTCAGGCAGCATTTTTGCATTATTTTCCAGCGAAACTGCAACAATTTTATAGCCTCTGTCTTTTATATTCTGAAAAGATTCCATACTTCTGGGCATTTTTTCCACTTCCACCCATGTATCTGCGCCTTTTGTAACGCGAAGATTGGGTTCAAAACTGTATTCTTCCTGCAAAGCCACTACTTTATGAAAACCGCACGCTTCCACAGAACGTACAATTGCTGCTGCATTCCTGAACTGATAGACATCTTCCACCACCGGAAGAATAAAATCTGAACTTTCCGGTGCAAAATGCTCGATCTTCTGTAATCTTTCTTCCGTTAGAAACTGCTTTAAATACTCAAAAGTTTGCTGTAAATCTTTCATTCATTTTCAAATCTTTGCAAATTAACGTAAATTTGAGGAATCCTGCGAATGGAGGATCAAAATCTAAGAAAAGTCCTGTATGAAAAGAAAAGTCCTGTTGATTTATACCGGTGGAACCATCGGAATGGAGAAAGATTATGAAAGCGGAAGTCTCCGTGCGTTTGATTTCGGAAATATTTTTGAAAAAATGCCAGAAATGAAGCTGATGGAATGCGAAGTTTTTGTACATCCTTTTGAAAAACCTTTGGACTCTTCCGATATGGGACCTGAAGAATGGAAAATTATTGCTCATTATATTCAGAAAAATTATCATCAGTTCGACGGATTTTTAATTCTACACGGAACAGACACGATGTCTTACACCGCTTCTGCATTGAGTTTTATGCTGAAAGGATTGAAAAAACCGGTTATTTTAACGGGCTCTCAACTTCCGATCGGGGATTTACGAACCGATGCCAAAGAAAATCTTCTTACGAGCCTTTATTATGCAAGTCTGTACGAAAATGACGAAGCGGTTATTCAGGAAGTGGCGATTTATTTTGAATATAAACTGTTGAGAGGAAACCGCACTTTGAAATATTCTGCGGAGTATTTTGATGCCTATGCAAGTCCAAACTACCCTATTCTCGGGCAATCCGGAGTACATTTAAATATTATCAAAGATAATCTTTACCGCTGTAATCCTGATACAGAATTTCATGTAGACGATTATATTTCGGAAGATGTTATTTTCTGGAGAATTTTTCCGGGAATGAACCTGAATCATTTTAAAGAAATCCCGACCATGAAGGTTCTTATTCTTCAGGTTTTTGGCTCGGGAACTATTTTCAGCAGCGAAAAAACAGTGGAAACATTGCAGCAGATACGAAATAACGGGACAGAAATCGTGGTGGTAAGTCAGTGTATTTCGGGCGGAATCTCATTTGGAAAGTATGAAAACAGCAATATTTTTTCAAGAATCGGAGCCATCAGCGGAACGGATATTACGGCGGAAAGCGCAATTACCAAAGCAATGCATTTAATAGACAATCCCAACTACACAGGAAACTTCGCAGAAAACTTCTCCAAAAGCCTTTGTGGAGAAATTTCCTGATAAAATTGCATTTTGAGTTTGCAGATTCCGGAAAATAGTCTATTTTTGCAATCTCAAATACAAAGAGAGGTGTCCGAGTGGTTGAAGGAGCTACCCTGGAAAGGTAGTATACGGGTAACTGTATCGAGGGTTCGAATCCCTTCCTCTCTGCAGATAAAAAGTCTTAGGTTTTACCTGAGACTTTTTTGTTCTTTCAAGTTTATGGTTTTAGTATGATACTTCTTTTCAACGCGAAGAGCGCGAAGATTTTCTTTTAAAAAACTTACCGGATATTTTTTAAGTTCGCAAAGGCGTTCTACTAAGCAAAGAACTCAGAGGTTTTTCAATGACGACAAATTGCGGACAATAATTAAAATTTTGAACATAGATAATCTAACAAACTTTCACCGATGGAATCCGGAACAATATCATTTTCGATACCAAAACCATTACCTGATTTTATTAAAATACCATTTCGATAATCTGCATAACTTTCTAAAGCCATCGTTTTTTCTTCGCACTTAAATTTATATTTTTCAAGTGAAACGATACCACTTTTTTTAATAGTTCCTTTTTTTGTTTTCACAATTTTATCGGTTCTCACAATTTTTAACCAAGTTTCAATGTAATCTGTATGATTTCGTTTTTTATAATCCTTTACATAGTACTCGCTGTTATCCCTGTCGTTTCCTACGTATTCACATTCGGTCTGTGCATAAGAAAACAAAGGAATAAAAATAAGAATAAAGAGTAGTTTTTTCATGGTAATTTTTTTCAAATATAGGAAAAAGGCAAAGCCTGATTTTACGTAAAGCCGTAACAAAAAAAATCCCAGTTTTTCAACCGGGATTTTCTGTTTGAAAAAGTACCAACTAATTTCAAACTACAATTTAGCTATATGAATGTTTTGGTGTTTTGGTTAATTGCACATCGTTAAAAACTGATGGCTCATCTGTACTTTGAATCTCGCGTCTGATTTCAGCTTAGAATAGATCATGCTTTCAAAAGCCTGTACTTCTTTTAATTTCTGATCAATATATTCTGCGATCTGAACAACGGAAAAGAGAAAATCTCTGTATACGGCAATATTCACCGTTTGTCCGTGAACCGGAAGATAAGCTTTCAGAAAAGGAATTGTCGCCTGATGCTGGTTGTAGTTTACACAGTATCCCGCTCCTTCACGCGATGTGATGATCTCAAAATCGTTGATAAAATCCAGCACGTTTTTATCTTCTTTATTACTATTTTTCGACAAGTATCTGTTGATTTTATCCAAAATATGCTGTGCATATTCCATCATCGTAACGGTTTTCCATTCGAACTGATGATTGATTTTTTTCAAATTTTTGGCAGGCTTTCCGTTTTCACAGGTGGTGCAGAAAGAAATCCCGATTTTATCGTGATAAGGAAAAAAGCAGTCTTTAATCTGTAGGGAAGCATCTGCCTGAAGTCTGTCGTTGGCAAAGTTGTAATACAGATAAGGGCTGTACAGATCCGAAAGTGCTTTCAGATAGTCGGTTTCGCTTGTATTCTTATATTCTTCAAACCATTTTTCAAGGTTGTCGTAATAGGTATTTTCAAACTCTTTAAAACTTAGATATAATGGCAGTTCCATAGCTTCGTAATTTTGATAAGACAAAGCTATTGCGGTAATGCGACAAAACTCGACGTGTTATTTTTTAGTTTTGAATTTTTTTTGAATTGATGATTTTGGATTGATGTAATAAAGTGAAAACGATCTAAAATACTTCCACTGATTCGCGCTCAGGAAAACATTGCAAATTCCAACTGCCTGAAATTTAATTGTAAAATTCATCATTTATCATTCATCATTTATCATAATTCGTCATAATGAATTCAAAATAATGAATCATCTTCATATAATTTTCGATGCTGAGATATTCATTGGTACTGTGAATGCTCTGTTGCTCAGAATTATTGATTTTAACAGGCATAAATCTGTAAATGTTTTTGCTTACTATCTGATATTTGTAGGCATCCGTTCCGCCCAATGTAAGATACGGCGTTACAATAGCTGCCGGATAAAGCTGTTTTACTCCTTGTTCAATTAGCTGATACGCTTTTGTATTGCTTGATGAAACTGCGGAAGCTTCTCTGGTATTGTCAATTTCTTCCACTTCCACCTCAAAACCTTCGGTTGCTTTGGCAATATGCGCTTTTACATCTTTTACGGTATTTCCGGGAAGCAGCCTGAAATTAACCACAAATTCCACTTCGGGAGAAAGTACATTGGTTCCGTCACTTCCTTTCATCATGGTAAGTGCCGTTGTCGTACGAACTAAAGCATTGGTAGAATTATTTTTGGTAAGCTGAGAAAGAAGAAGCGGTTTCAAAAGCCATTGATTGGAGATTGCCATTCTGCTCGGGAAAGACATGGAACCTCCTATATTATCAAAAAACTGTTGGATTAAAGGGGTAATTACCGGTTTCATCTGATCGTCTTCCAGTCGCTGCATAATAACGGCGGCTTTTCCGATCGCACTTTCCATGGGCGGTGTTGACGAATGTCCGCCTAAACCTTTCACTTTTATTTTGGCAGAAAGAAAACCTTTTTCGGCACAGCCGATTACCGCTACATCCGAATCGATTCCAGAAATGCTTCCTTTTTCTAAAATTAACCCGCCTTCATCATAAACAGCATCAAACTGTATGTTTTTTTTCTTAAAATAAGAGGCAATCTGTGTTGCTCCCTTCTTCCCTCCTACTTCTTCATCGAATCCGAAAGCCAGATAGATATCGCGTTTCGGCGTATGTTTATTTTTAATTAAATTATTCATGGATTCCATCAGAGAAAAGAGCATTCCTTTCATGTCAATTGCTCCGCGTCCGTAAATTCTTCCGTTGGCAACGGCTCCTGAAAACGGAGCAAAATCCCAGTCTTCAGCAACTTTTGTAATGGCTGGAAAAGGTTTATCATTGGGTCTGAAAACATTTCCTGCTGTATTTTTCACCTCCGCATCTCCGGGAGGAACCACATCAATATGGGACAGAAACATAATGGGCGCGAGACCTGGATTGCTTCCTTTAAGCCTGAAAACCAGACCATAAGTATTCACCTCAACATATTCTGTATTTTTATAAACTTCTGGATATGCTTTTTTCAGATATTCTTTAAATGTTACAAAAGGAGAATAATCGAAATCCCCTAATTCTCCGGTGGAAACTGTTGGGATCTTTAATCCGTCGGAAAAACGTTTAACAACCGAATCGTTCTTTACAAATTTCCATCCTCCGGAATCTGCCTGATCTGTTTTTTTGAAAGGATAGGTAAAGGTTCTGATTAAAACAAAAGCAATGAGAATAATGATAATACTCAAAAAGACTAAAAGGAACTTCTTCATGATTATTAATTTTACATAAATATAATGAAGATTTTACTTCTAAAACAGAATTTTACTTTAAATTCTTACAACTTATGGAATATATTACAGAAAGCTTTACAAACAACATGATTTTAAATTTAGAAATCACATTCTATAAATAAATATCTTCTGCAAAATAGCATAAAACAAAGTGTCACATCTTTTTATCATTCTCCAGCTCTTCCTTTCTCTTTTTAATAAAATCTGTAGGGCGAATTCCGTTGATTTCGTAAAAAAGATCTGAAAAATTCTGTCTGGAAGCGATTCCGCATTCTTTTGCAAGGGTTTCGATGCTGTATTTTAAGTATTTTTTATCCTCAAAAAGCAGATTGGTGATGTAATTGATTCTGAGTTCGCTTAAATATTTATTGAAATTCGCTTTTTTATATTCGTTAATTACCTGTGAGAGGTAGTTTGAATTAGTACCCAGTTGGGCGGCTAATTTACTAATGGTTAATCCTTTTTGTGTAAACCCTTTTTTATCTTCAAACGTTTTAAGCTTTTTCAGAAGTTCTTCTACCTTATTTTCTGTAATCGTCAGTTTCTTTTCTTCGATCTGCGGAACAAGTTCTTTGGTTTCGTCCATCTCTTCTTTCTGATGGTTTGCCGTGAACTTCTCTTCTACCAAAATATACTTTTTCTGAATTTCTTTGGATTTTTTATGCCTTCTCGTCAGCAGAACAACCAGACCGATTGCCCAGATAATTAACACAATGATAATAATAGTCCCGAGATAATTTATTTTCTGAAGCTTATTTTTTTCATCCAGTAAAGTATCGGTATCGTAATCTTTATGAATTTTCGGGGACAGATAAATAAAATCTCTAGACATAATACTGTCTGCACGAAGCAACTGGCTTGTGTAGTAGAGCTGGTTCTTCTCGTTTTTCTCTTTTTTGGAATAATCGATCAGGATTTCATAATTTTCCCTCAGTTCAGGAAGGATAAACTGATGTTTCTGAAAAATGGAATCTATCTTTTTAAAATAAATAATAGATTGTTTGGTCTTTTTAAGATCGGAATAAGTTTTCCCGATGTAGAAATAACTTACCGAAAGCCTTGCAAAATCGCGGCTTTCTCTGATCACGGGCAGAGACTGATTAAAGTCTTCTAATGCTTCCTTGAATTGATTTCTCTTGTATTCTGAAATACCCTTCGACAAAAGGAAATATCCTTTTTCCAGAGCATATTCCGGATTATCTCCTACCTCAGAAAGTCCGGTATGTATAGCAGCATCCACTTCTTCTTGTTTCCCAAGATGCCTGTTGCAGATAATAAGCTGATGAAGACTGTTGAGATAGCCTTTTTTATTGTTATAAATTTCGTTAGGATGAAGTTTGGTAATGGATTTCGCCTTTTCTCTGTAATAAACAAGGCATTTCGTAAAGACCTGTGAAGCATCTTCGTAATAGCCGAGATAGCTTTTTACCACTCCGATATGATACAGATTCTGATATTTCAGATATTCATTTCTGGTATTTCTTGAATATTTATAAGCCTCAAGATATTCGTTAAGAGCAAGTTGAAACTTTTTATAATGGTAATAATAAATAACGCCTTTATCAATATGGGCAACAATTTTAAGATCATCCTCATTGGTCTGGTTGGCTGCCCAGATCATGCTGTCTGCATACTTCAGTTTATTTTCATTTAAAGAAGAAAAAAATACCGCATCTTTATATCCCTGAACCAGTTTTTCGTAATTCTTTTCCTTTTTTGCCAAATTGAGATATGGCTTTATAAAAGGAAATGCCTTCATGTCATTTTCCGGAAAATCTTCATACTTTAACCTAAGTTTATAATATTCGCTGTATCCTTCCTGCGAGAAGAATAAATTAACAATTCCGATAAAAAGAATAAAAAATAGATTTTTTTTCACCCCTGTTTAATAATCCTATGTGTAAACTTCGTCAAAAGTACAGAAAATAGATCATTTTTTATCAAAGATTATTGAATTAAAATGTGGTATAGAATTATTTCTACTTTACAAATATATCAATTGAAAATCAAACAATTAAATAATAAGTACAGAAATATTCCGCTGTCTCAATTTATGAATAATGACCGCAATTGTTTTTTTATTTCACCACAAGGTTATAATTTCGAAACCGGAAATCAAAACAATAGAAAAAAATTAATTAAAGCCGTTTTATATACTATTGAATAGAAAAGAAGCCCTAAAAAAGCACATGCAGATAAATTTTGAAAGCTAATAAAAAAACATGATTCTATTCATAAATCTTACCACCTTCCTTAACAGGAGAAATTACTTTTTTGGAAGGCTGGTTTTTTTAAAATTTAATTTTTCAAAAAAAAGCTAATAACCATTTTTTGAAATACAATAACCGCGAAGAAATAAATTAGTCCTGTATCCTACAGGTAAATTGGGAAGGAGGTTCTGAAATATGAACCTTTTTATTAAAGTTTTCAGTTTTAATCGAAAAGAGACTGTTCCTTACGGGCAGCCTCTTTTCTTTTTAAAACATTAAGGATTTACAAATCACTTCCAGCCTCCGCCTAAGCTCTTGTAAATATCAACAACTGTACTCAGCTGTTTTTGTTTAGCTTCCACCAGTTCCATTTTGGCATCCAAAGCATCTCTCTGGTTCAGAAGAACTTCCAGATAATCGGCTCTTGAATTTTTAAATAACTGATTGGCTATATCTATTGATTTTTCCAAAGCCTGTGTTTCTTCAGACTTCAGTTTGTAATACTGATCGATGTTTTTCACTTTAGACATTAAATTGGCAACATCCAGATACGCATTCAGAATGGTTTTATCATATTCGTACAACGCCTGAATCTGTCTTGCATCCGCTGTCTGAAAGTTCGCTTTAATGGCACTTTTATTAATCAGCGGACCTGCCAATTCTCCTACCAGACTTGCTGCCATAGATTCCGGCAATTTAACCAGATAAGAAGGTTTGAAAGCTTCCAATCCTAACGTTGCAGAAATTTCCAGACTTGGATAAAACTCTTTTCTGGCTGCTTCCACATCCAGTTTTGATGATTTTAATTCCAATTCAGCCTGTTTAATGTCGGGACGGTTCGCCAGTAACTGTGACGGAATTCCCGTATAAACCGTCTGAGGAATCATGGACATGAAGTCCCCTTTTGATCTTACAATCGGCTGTGGAAAACGCCCGCAAAGCGCATTGATTTCGTTTTCTTTTTCAGTAATTTCCTGACGGATGGTAAATTCCGAAGCTTTAGATTTTGCCAGTTCCGCCTCGAATTTTTTTACCGCCAATTCAGTTGCTGCCGCAGCTTCCTTCTGAATTTTTGATATTTCCAGCGCTCTCTGCTGCAATTTCGTATACTGCTGAATGATATCCAACTGATTATCCAGAGCCAACAATTCATAATAATTGTCAGCTACTTCTTCAATTAAATTTGAGAGAACGAAATTTTTTCCTTCAACTGTTGAAAGATAATGGGCAACAGCGGCATCCTTTTCAGTTCTAAGTTTTTTCCAGATATCGATTTCCCAGTTTGCCGTTAATCCGCCCTCAAAATTCCCAAGCGGATCCGGCATTTCTTTTCCGGGTTCTATTTCTGTGGTGGCATCACCTGCTCCTTCGCTGGTGTAACGCCCTGCTTTTTTCACACCCACACCGATTCCTGCGGAAACAGTAGGGGTTAATCTTCCTTTTTTTGCCAAGACACCGCTTTTTGCAATCTCAATTTCCTGCAAAGTAATCATTAACTCCTGATTATTTTTTAAAGCAGTTTCTATTAAGGCTACTAAATTAGGATCTGTAAAAAACTGTCTCCAAGGGGTTGTTCCGCTGTTATTATTGGCATCACCCTGATCCTGCTGATTAAAATTCTGAGGAATATTTTCTTTCACCTCATCTTTTACCACGGTCGCCATGGGCGCCTTACAGCCTGCTAAAACAAGCGATAAGGCAATGGCAGCTATATATCTTTTATTATAAATCTTCATGTTTGTCGTCGTGTTGGTACGGTTCTGTTTGTTCTGTTAAAGGATTTTCCTCTTCATATTTTGCCAGTTTCGATTTTTCTGCGATTGTTCCGAAGATGTAATACAATCCTGGGATAATCATCAGTCCGAAAATAGTTCCGATCAGCATCCCTCCTGCTGCAGCGGTACCGATGGTACGGTTACCGATTGCTCCCGGTCCCGTTGCCAGAACCAATGGAATTAAACCTGCAATGAATGCAAATGAGGTCATCAGAATCGGACGAAAACGGATCGCAGCTCCTTCGATGGCAGCCTGCGCAACAGGAATTCCTTCTTCCGCTTTTTTCTGTACGGCAAATTCTACAATCAGTACGGCATTTTTACCCAAAAGACCAATCAGCATCACCATTGCTACCTGAGCGTAAATATTGTTTTCCAATCCTAATAATTTCAGACATAAGAAAGCTCCGAAAATACCTGTCGGTAATGATAGAATTACCGGTAACGGAAGAATGAAACTTTCGTACTGTGCGGAAAGAATCAGATAAACAAATCCTAAACACACTAAGAAAATGAAAATCGCTTCGTTTCCACGGCTTACCTCGTCCTTAGAAATACCTGCCCAATCGATCCCGAAACCTCTCGGAAGTGTTTTATCCGCCACTTCTTTAATGGCTGCAATCGCCTGTCCGGAACTGTACCCCGGCGCAGGAGTACCACTTACCTCGGCAGAATTGTACATATTATGTCTGGTAATCTCGGAAAGACCGTACACTTTTTCCAGATGCATAAAGTCTGAATACGGAACCATTTGCTCCTTATCATTTTTAACATACAATTTCAAAAGATCACTCGGTAGCGCACGATATTGAGGTCCCGCCTGAACGATTACTTTATAAGGTCTGTCGAAACGGATGAAGCTGGTTTCATAGTTGGAACCGATTAATGTGGATAAATTATCCATTGCATTTTCAATCGTTACTCCTTTTTGTTCGGCAAGATCATTATCCACTCTCAACATATACTGAGGGAAACTCGCGGAATAGAACGTAAACGCAGAACCCAGTTCCGGACGTTTTTTCAGTTCTCTAACGAAGTCGTTACTTACCTTTTCCATTTTTTGATAATCTCCGCTTCCCGCTTTATCGAGCAGACGAAGCTCGAAACCACCTGCTGCACCGTACCCCGGAATGGAAGGCGGCTGGAAGAATTCTATATTTGCACCCGGAATATTCTTCGCTTTTTCTTCAAGCTTTTCTATGATTTCCGCGGCAGATTCTTTACGGTCTTCCCAGCTTTTAAGATTGATAAGACAAGTACCGGAGTTGGAACCTGTACCTTCCGTAAGGATTTCATAACCCGCCAGTGAAGAAACTGACTGTACTCCATCGATATCTTCAGATTCTCTTAATAGTTCTTTGGCAATCTGGTTGGTTCTTTCCAGTGTAGAACCCGGAGGAGTCTGAATAATGGCATAAATCATTCCCTGATCTTCCGCAGGAATAAATCCTGAAGGCAATGAATTGCTTAAAAAGAATGTACATGCACAGAACGCCAATAATAATGGTAAAGTGATTGTTTTTTTCTTCACCGTTTTGTTTAGCATTCCTTCATATTTGTTAGCTCCTTTTGTAAATAATCCGTTGAACTTATCAAGGAAAATAGTAATCGGAATTCTTCTTTTTGCTTTTCCGTGGTTATTTTTTAAAATTAAAGCACATAAAGCCGGCGTTAATGTTAAAGCAACAACCCCTGAAAGAATAATAGCAGAAGCCATAGTGATGGAAAACTGACGGTAGAAAACTCCAACCGGACCGGACATGAAGGCAATCGGAATGAATACGGATGCCATTACCAGAGTAATTGCGATAATCGCTCCGCTGATTTCGTGCATCGCTTCTTCTGTTGCTTTTAGCGGAGATAAATGCTTCTCCTCCATCTTGGCGTGAACGGCTTCAATTACCACAATCGCATCATCCACCACGACCCCGATCGCCATTACAAGCGCAAAGAGAGAGATCATGTTTAAGGTAATTCCGAAGGCGGACATGACTGCGAAAGTACCTACTAATGATACCGGAACCGCCAAAGCAGGAATTAAGGTTGAACGCCAGTCTCCCAGGAATAGGAATACCACGATAGCCACCAAAATAAAGGCTTCAAAAAGCGTATGAACTACTTTTTCAATAGATGCATCAAGGAATTTTGATACGTCATAACTTATGTCGTAATGCATTCCTTTCGGGAAAGTGGTTTTCTGCAATTCTTCCATCAAAGATTTTACATTCTTGATAACGTCACTTGCGTTGGAACCATACGATTGTTTTACCGTGATTGCCGCAGAAGGCTTTCCGTTTAAGGTAGAATAAATATCATACATTGACGAACCGAACTCTATATCGGCAACATCTTTCAGTCTGATAAATTCTCCGTCAGGTTTTGCTTTAAGAATGATATTTCCGTAATCTTTTTCATTATTAAAACGTCCCGGATATTTTAAAATATATTCAAATGACTGCGATCTCTTCCCTGAACTTTCTCCTGTTTTTCCCGGAGAAGCTTCTAAACTCTGCTGATTCAGGGATTCCATTACTTCATCTGCTGAAATGCTGTAAGCCGTTAATCTGTCCGGTTTCAGCCAGATACGCATCGCATATTCTCTTGTTCCCAATATATCTGCAAAACCTACACCACTTACTCTTCTCAATTCAGACATTACATTGATGTCTGCATAGTTGAAAAGGAATTTCTGGTCAGCTTTCGGATCATCACTGTACAGGTTAATGTACATCAGCATATTGGGTTCTTCACGGGTAATTTTCACCCCTTCACGAACAACCAACGGCGGAAGTTTATTAACCACCGAAGAAACACGGTTCTGTACGTTTACTGCTGCTACATTCGGATCGGTTCCCAAATCGAAAACCACCTGAATGGAAGCTTCCCCGTCGTTTCCGGCATCGGAAGTCATATATTTCATTCCGGGAACCCCATTCAGACCTCTTTCTAATGGAATAACAACGGATTTAATCAACAATTCATTGTTGGCTCCGGGATAATCCGCCGTAATGTTTACTTTGGGCGGAGAAATGGACGGAAACTGGGTAACCGGTAATTTTACAAGGGATAAAACTCCCATAAATACGATAATCAAAGAGATTACGATAGACAGAACAGGTCTGCGAATAAATTTCTTAAACATAAAATAATGATGAATTATTAATGATGAATGATAAATGATGATTATGAAGTTTTTGCATAATCATGATCACGTATCGATTATCGTATTCTACTCTGCTTTTAATTTTAATGACTGAAGAACTTTTTTCGGATCCTGAACTTTTGTCTGAACTTTCTGATCGTCTTTTACTTTCTGAACTCCTTCCAGTAAGATTTTATCTCCGGTTGAAAGCCCTGAAGCGACTACGTATACATCAGGAAGCTCATAAGCGATCTTTATATTTTTAGATTTTGCCACTCCGTTCTTGTCTACCACGAAAACATATTTCTGATCCTGAATTTCGTAGGTAGCTTTCTGAGGAATGATCAAAGCGTTTTTCAATGGTAACGTCATTCTTACTTTTCCGGTTTCTCCGTTTCTCAGAAGTTTATCCGGATTCGGGAATTTAGCTCTGAAAGCGATATTTCCTGTTTCACTGTCGAATTCCCCTTCAATGGTCTGAACCTGTCCTTTCTGTGGAAAGACATCTCCGTTTGCCATAACAAGATCCACCATATTGCTTCCTCTTGAAGCTACATTTCTCTGATAGTTAAGATATTCCGGCTCCGAAACATTGAAGTACGTATAAATATCGTTGTTATCGGAAAGGGAGGTTAATAAATCTCCTTCATCTACCAGACTTCCCAGTTTCAAAGGAATTCTGTCGATAATTCCTGAAAACGGAGCTTTAATGTCTGTAAAAGAAAGGTGAATCTGTGCCAGTTTCGCTTCAGCATTGGCTGCATCCAGCTTAGCTTTCGCCATTGCTCTTTCGTTTTTGGAAACGATGTTGTTGTTGGCTAATGTACTTGCATTTTTCAGCTCAATTGTTGCCTGAGCAACTTCTGCCTGAGCTTTCAGTAATTCTGCCTGATACAATTTCGGCATAATTCTGAATAAGGTCTGTCCCTGACGAACAAACTGTCCCTCATCTACAAAGATTTTCTCAAGAAAACCTTTTTCCTGTGCACGAACTTCGATGTTCTTTACAGATCTGATCTGCGCCACATATTCTTTATCAATCACAGTATCCATCACAACGGGTGAGGTTACCGGATAAACAGCGGCTTCTTCTTTTTCTTCTTTTTTCTTGTTACAACCTGTGAACAATAAAATACTGCTTAGCGCAATGCTTGCGACAACTCTTTTAATCATAATTCTAGAGTTTATGTAAATCGTTAATGTTTTAAATATGAAAATGGCAATAAGAGGATCGACGGAATAATTGACTGCCGGCAATTACAACGCAGGATTTTCCCACCGAATAGCTAATCGGCAGAAAACGGGTTTGAAAATGTGGATTTTAAATTCTGATAGAACGGATCAGAATGAATTTTTTAACAGAAGAGTATTCTGATATACAGCTATGGATCGCTGATTTTAGTCTTTTGAAACTTTTTAAACCAAAAAAATAAACCAGCGTAAAGACACTTGCAAATACAGCGATTGCCTGAAAAGTATCTGACAACTGGAAGTCGTCTTCGGCAAGTTCGAGCGTGTATGTATTGCTTACATCGTCTGAAGCCTGCTGCATTGACAGCTTTTCGTAAGTTTGGTTTAGACGGTTTGCTTTTTTGGGTAAATTCTGAGAAGTGTGGGTGTAATCGTTTCGTAAAGTTTTGACATTGATCTTGCTTTCTACCACAAAAAGCAGAAAAAGAGTGGTCAAAAAGTATACGATATAGTTTCTCATGATTTCAAGGCACAAATGTAGACTTTAGTTTTGTTATGTTTCAAGACAATTGTGTGACAAGTTATTCATATTAACAATATTTAACACTTATTTAAATTCGCTGAATTTGTTTAAATATTAAAAAAAAGATCTACTTAAAAGCATATAAACAAAATGATTATCAAATAATTAGCATCATAAAAAAAATTATCAACCATTTGTGAAGTTCGTTAATACGATTTCTACGTTGTACAAGTAGCTCACAAATTTGTTAAATTATTATAAAATTCACATATTATTGATAAAAATTAAACAAATTAATATTTTTATTTATTTTTTTTCATAAATAAAATAATATTGATTATATTTACTGTAAAATACCACTGAAAATTCTCACATTTTATTTGTTTAAAACTGACATTAATATTACAACATGAAAAACAAAATCTTTATTTCAGGATTCCTGCTTGCCTCTTTTTTTACATTTGCGCAAGTTGGCATTAACACAACATCTCCAGACGCTTCTGCCGTCTTGGATGTGAGTTCTACAAACAAAGGGATTTTAGGTCCCAGAATAAGTCTTACTTCTGCTACCATGCAGCTTGGATCGGCTCCTAATGCCGCCGGACTTTTAATTTACAATACGGGTCCCACAATAACACCGGGATATTACTTCTGGAATGGATCTGAATGGAGGGTTTTTAATTCTTCGTCTTCGGGAAGCGGCTCTTCTCAGGCTCTTGCCAATGTGGAAAGTATTGCCGTAATGGGACCTCTTACTTCTACTTCAGACAATGGAAGAGCCGGATATGCACTGTCTATAACCACACCGGACGGAAGATTTTCGGTAAGAACGTTCATCCCTACAAATACAAATTTCTCGCAGGTAAATCTGCAAATAAGAAACAACACTACCGGAGTAGTGGAAATTATATCCAACGGACATTATCTTTGGTCCGGAGCCGGCGGTTATATGCAAAACCAGTTAAGACTTCCTGTAGGTGCATGGGCAGGAGATAATGCAACTTCCAGTGCGTCTCTTATTGATGCTACCACAGGTGCAAGGGTACAATCCTCAACTACTAATCCTTATTGGGGCGATCCTGAAACCTATGCCGGAGGTATGCCGGAACAGCGTTTATACTCTTGGACTACTACTGACGGATCTGATAAAACATTTTATAAGATGTATTATATGATGGGTTCTTCTACTCCCGGAAATGCCGGAAACGCAACAAACTGTCCGTCCGGAACCTGTAATACCACCAAAGCATTTTTCACAATCGATCAGATTAAAGCGCCATAGGATTCTAAAAACACCACTGATTTAGAGAGACGTTCCCGGAATGTCTCTTTTTTATTTTTGATGATAGCAATTTTAGATCTGTGCAGATTATGATAAATAGCAATTCTAAATTTAACATAAAATATTTAATAGCATCAAAAAGCATTAAATTTTAATTAATTTATAAAAAATTAACATATTATTACTATAAAAAATTGTAATTTTACAGCATTATTTATACTGCATTATAAATTAATCACCTAAAATCACTTATTATTATGAAAAAATTATTACGGATTATTACGTTAACAGGTTTTGTACTCATCATCCAAACATCATGTAAGAATCAGGTAAAAGAGGAAATTGTAGAACCTGAAAATAATACCGCTATACAACAGGAGCCTGATAAAATTACCCGAGAAGTTTATACAGATGAATCGGGAGAACAGTTGGAAGTAGGTTTTAATGAGACGAAAAATACTGTTGTGATTCATCTGGACGGTAAATCTTATGAACTTAAAAAAAGCGATGAACTCCCTGATTTTACGGCAGGAGACGCAAACTATCAATACTCTGATGTGCGCGGTGAAATCACTTTCCTGAAAAAAGATTATAATATGGTTCTATTCCATCATGAAAAGAAAAAATCTTCTTCATCTAATACCAAGATGGCTTCTTATTAATCACAAAATTTTAAAGTTATGAAAAAGATAATCATTTACTTTTGCTCGTTATTGGTTGTGGCTCTTACGGTTTCCTGCATGAATAAGTCTTCTGCAACCAGTACTTCTGAAAATAATTCTGACATCACCGGAAAAACATGGGAGCTGACAGAACTTAACGGTAAACCTATTCAGCTTAAAAATCCTCAGGTAATACCTCATTTTATGCTAAATACTTCCACGATGAGATATGAGGGTCATGGCGGCTGTAACGGAGTTGGAGGTACTTTTGAGATAAAACCCGAAGTAATGCGCATCAAATTCAATCAGGGTATATCTACGATGATTGCCTGCGATGATCTTGAAACAGAACGCGCATTTACACAAGCGTTACTTTCGGCGGATAATTATTCTGTGAACGGAAGTACTTTAACGCTTAACAAAGCAAGGATGTCTCCTTTGGCAAAATTTACTTTAAAAAAATAATTAAATTCTTATTTGTAAGAAAAAACACTTCCTTTTGACGGAAGTGTTTTTATTTTAGACTATTTGTTTTTGTAGATAAGACAGTAAATAAGTAATGTAACATTTACAACTACAGAAAATGCATTGGTTAAAATAATAGGCAGTTCATCTTTAAGAAATCCGTACCAGATCCATAAAGAAACTCCTGAAATAAGAACGATAAGCATTCCCGAGGAAAGATCATCGGCATTTTTTTCTTTAATTACCTTTATCAATTGTGGAATCATCGATCCTGAGGTAAGAAGACCGGCAATTATTCCTAAAACATTTTCATTCATAGCTGTTGTTTACATCAGATATAGCAAAAATTATGTCAATTGTTAAAAGAATTTTAAAATTTCTAAGATCCCGGTTGAAATGATAATGTTTTTTGATTAGTATTTAGTTGTTCTTATAAACAATAAATGGTATTTTTTTGTAAAAATTTAATGTAATAGGTTTATATTTTCAATACTAACTTTTTATTATAAACCTTTTTAGATCAACTTCTTCATGTAAAGGAATATTGTTTTCAATAAAATCATATAAACTTTTGGAGAAATAGCAACCGTTTAAAATTCCTCTTGCTCCCAATCCATTGAAAACATATAAATTGTGATGTTCAGGATGTATTCCAATAATTGGTCTTCTGTCTTTTACGGTTGGGCGGAATCCAAAATTGATGTCTTTAATTTCAAAAGAATGAGGATAAAATTCCATCAGACCTTTTTTAAGCTGTTCAACAGCAGACTCATCAATTTCATGATGAAGCTGTTCTCTGTCATAAGTACCACCATAAAAATACAATTGATCATTCAACGGAAAAAGAAAGTGCTTTTTCTTGATGGTGATATTTTCCGTAATTTTTTCTGAAAGTTCTACTTTGATATGGTGACCTTTATTCGGATTTACAGGAATATCGGAAAAAAAAGGATTTTGTACCACTCCCATTCCTTCACAAAACAAAATATTCTTGAAAGTAAAATCCTGATAAATGGATCTTTCTACATTTATGTCTGAATAAACAAATTTTTCTCTGATTAATTTTCCACTATTATCTAAAAAATCAAATAAACCTGTGAAAAATCCATTAACATTCAATCTTGCAGACTGATTAACCTTTCCTGAAAGAAAGTCGTTTTTTACAACGTTTAAACGATCAAAATTTTTATCTAAAAAATTCAAAAGATCATCATTTCCGGATTTCTTTAACCAAAGTGACTGTTCATTTTCATCATGAAAAATTCTGTGGATGGGTGCATCGATGAGATAGTTTTGTCCTGTGTAATTCTCAATTTCTTTCAAAGTGTTTTTAAGGAAATCAATTTGTTCCTGCGCTTTCCAGAAAGTGGTAAATTTTTTAAGCACAACAGGGTTTATGATTCCTGCTGAAACCTGTGAAGCACTCTTCTTTTTTTCAGAAAACATCACGAAAGTCTTGTTGTTTCTGATCAACTGATGCGCAAAGAAAAGTCCTGCATACCCGTCTCCAACGATAATATAATCTACATTCTTCATAATAAAAAAACCTGAGTAAAAATACTCAGGTTTTCTATAATTATCAAGTGAAATCTTAGTAATTCCACATATCATTTTCCATTTGAAGGATCTGCGCCTTAATTCTGTCGCTTTCTTCAATCTGATCATCAGCATCTCTTGGAATGTAGTCTTTGATAACTCCATCACCTAATCCTGTTGAAGATTTAAAGATAACAGAAGAGAATCTTCTTGCGTTAATTAGATCATCAAAAGATAAGTCTGCAGACGAATTTTTTCTGTTGAAAACAAAATTATTCGCTAAAATATCTCTTGCATTTGGATAATAAACCCAGAAAAGATCAATTAAATCATTAGCTCCCGGTAAAGGCTGTCCATCAGGAGTTGTTCTGCCAATTAATTTTGGATCTGGTCCCATTGCAGCAATTCCTAAAGGTCTGTACTTCAATTGTCCGTCTCTTTTATCAATAAACCACATACCGAAGATTTTTAAAACTTTAACTTTTTCAGTTGTAGTTTCGTAAATATCAGTAAGTTCTTTTTTCTCCTGCTCTGTTAACTGACGACCGCTATTTAAAATATTAATAGCTTCGTCATCAACTCTAACATCAACTAATCTTGTCTTGATTTGCTCTGGAGTAAGTCTTTGAACGAAATTTTCATCGTCATATACTTCTTTAATATCTCCGTTTAATGCACCGTCTAGCAATAATTTATACAGAGACTTTGTTTCTGTAGCTAATAAACCATCAGGGTTGTTATAATAGAATGGCTGATTGATCTTGTCATTCATGTCTATAACTTCCCAAACAAACATACTCTTTAAGATATCTTTATCTTCAACAAATCCGTATTCCAATGGTTTTACTTTTTTGTCAATAAGAGTATCTCCAACTTTCATTTTGTTTTCAGCTCTCATTTTTCTGAATTCTTCAGGCGAAGAAGCGTTCAGAATAGTTTGGGAAAACATCAATCCCGAAACTACTACTAAAAGACTGCTAATATATTTTTTCATAATTATTTGTTATTGAACATTAATTAATACCGGTGAAATATTCGGAACGATTGTATTTCCTAATCCAGTAGCTGTTGCTTTAATATCAAAGATATAAACGCCATCCCCAGGTCTTAAGTTTCTGAACATACCTGCTGCTCCTTGTAATGAATTACCCTGAACCTGCATTGATGCTCTACCCGGAACTCTTACCATGAACGAAGTCACGTTAAATGATACAGGGAAATCAAAGTCTGGAATAACAGCCTGAAGTTGCTGATTTTCAACAGAAGTTGCAGGTAGTGTAAGAATATTCTTACCTCTGATCTGTCCTTGTGGCGGAGGTACATTTTTAATTCTGTATTCGAATACCTGAGAAATTGATTTTCCATAAGGATCCGTTCCAGATAACGTTATTTTAAGAATATTTCCTGCACCTGGTCTAACATCCCATTTACCAGGACCTGTGCTCTTAACAGTAGCTCCCGGAGCAGATAATGAAAGCTTAGCATTGTCAGCGCCTAAGATAGATCCTGAAACAGGGTTATCTAAGTTTCTATACATTACGTTCATCTTATCTGCAGAAAGTAATAATCCTTTCTGAAGTTTCACTTCCTGTGGTCCAGCAATTACATTATAAGTATGTGTGAAAGGGAAATTCTGAGCTTTTCCTGTCGCATCTGTTAATGTAATGTTTCCGCTGAATGTTTTCTGTCCAATTCCGTTTGTGTTAAGATTTGCATATCCTTTTCCGTTTTCCTGTCTGCTTACTCCGGAAATGCTGATCTTATTGCTGTTTGAATAGTTTCCTAACATTACAACTGCTTCAGCCGGTTTTCCTGCAACTACATCTACAGGCGCAGAAACAATAGCTTCATAGCTTGTAAATTTAATACTTGCATCTACTTTCTCCTGTAGCATTAATGCTAATGCATCAGACTGAACGTTTCTTGCATCATTTTGGATAATTTCTAAGTTAGAAATCGCAGCAATTAATGGCTGATGATAAAACTTGTTTTGGAACCAAGTTTTGTCATTTGGAGATTTTCCTTTTGGATATTCAGCAATTAAAGATTTATTAGCTCTTTCAACTAAGTCTTTTAATTGAGGATTGTTTCCAAAAGTTGCATTAATGTAATTTCTTACATCATCTATTTTTGCTTTTAATTCCAATGCACCTTTTGAAGGTGTGTTTTCATCTCCTTCTTTAAAGAAATATTCAGTTGTAGCTTCATTATTATTAAGCGCTGCAAAGTTTTCACTTACATCAACATCTTTTCCCTGTGCATCTTTATCGTGGAATTCTGATTTCTTTTTAAGAACGTCTTTAATTTCCTGAGCAGATTTTACCAAAACGTTGATCTTGTCTCTAAGAACCTGATACTGAGCCCATGGCTGCGCATAAGTATCCGGAACCTGTTGAGCTTTCGCTTCAAGAGTTTTTTCAAAAATCTTTTCGTTTTTTCTTTCAGTTAAAGTTCTTGTTTCATTAAGAGCTTTAGTAGAGTCATAATATGACCTGATGATTTCCGCATCAATATTTAGGGCCATCATAGCGATGAACACCAAATACATCAGGTTGATCATCTTCTGACGAGGTGTCTGTTTTCCTGCTGCCATTCTCTTTTCTTTGTTTTTTGATTAAGTAGTTAAATTAAAAATGGTTTGGGAAATTAAGACTTCATAGCAGTTAACATACCGCCATAAACTCTGTTTAGATTGTTTAAGTTTGAAGTTAAACCTTGTAGTTCCTGATTGAATTTTTCTGATTGTTCAGCAGATTTTTGCATATCTGCTACATATTTATTAGTAAACTCAGATTGTTTTTTAGTGCTTTCCATTTGCATTGCATATAAAGCATTCATGCTTTCCATGTGCTGCGCTGCTTTATTTAACTGCTCATTATATTTATGAGTAGAAGCAGAAACGTCAACAGTCTGGTTGATTTGGTCTACAGAACTTGAAAATTTATCGATTCCTGTTCTTAATCTTTCAAATAACTGAACATCAAGTTTAGCATCCTGAAGCATTTTGTCTAATTTGGTTGAAAGAGAATTTTCTAATTCAGCAAATTGAGCAGAGTTGCTTTTAGATATATTTGAGTGTAATGGATTTGGGTTTGCGTGTTTATCTAATAATTCAGGATAAACGTTTTCCCAAGCATAAGACTCCTCAGATTTTGGCGGGTCGAAAGCGAAAATGATGAAGATGATAGCTTCCGTAATAAGTCCCACTGTAAGGGCCATGTTTCCGTTAATTGGTCCCAAGGTAATGTGAGTAATTTTAAGCCAAGCTCCAAGAATTACAATTGCAGCACCGAATGAATAGAAGAAATTCATCCAAGCATCTTTAGTCTTAAACATATAAGTTAGTTTTTTTTAATGTTAAATAAAATTTATCGAAAAATAATGGTGATTGAATTATCTGTTAACTTTTCTTGGTTTAACAGCAGCTTCAGGAATATCCTGTACAGTTCTGAATCCGATATAACTTCTTGCAGAGTCTTTTCTTTCCCAGTCTCTTGCACCGTTCATAAGCATATATCCTACATCTTTCCAAGATCCTCCTCTGATAGATTTCTTAGTATCTGCCAAATCTTTCGTAGAAGGATTTAAAGTAGATGAGAATCCGTATGAAGAGTTGTTGTAATCAGACGATGTCCATTCAGAAACGTTTCCAGCCATATCAAATAACCCAAACCCATTTTTCTTAAATTTCTTAACTGGAGCTGTATATGTATAAGTACCTTTTTTGTCGTCTTCCATATAGTTACCTCTCTTAGGTTTGAAGTTTGCCAGGTAGCAACCTCTGTCGTCCATTAAATAAGGACCTCCCCAAGGATAAGTAGCATTTTGCATTCCACCTCTTGCAGCATATTCCCACTCGATTTCTGTAGGCAGTCTGAACTGCAATGGTCTTTGTTTTCTTCTTTTTAAGCTTTCGTTATAATCAGATTTCAATTTAGATCTGAAGTTACAGTATGCTCTTGCCTGATCCCAAGTTACCCCAACTACAGGATAATCTTTGTAAGCTTTGTGCCAGAAATACTGCTCAAACAATGGCTCGTTATAAGCAAAATGGAAATCTTTTACCCAAACAGTTGTATCCGGATAAATAGCAATGCTTTCACTTCTAAGATAGTTTACACCTCTTTCTTTTTCAGCCATTGCTACATCCATATCTCCCCATCTGTAAGTATATTTTAATTTACTAACGTCAAGGATTCTTTCATTACCGATTCTTGAAGAAGCTGGTAAATACATAGATTCTAAAACTTCCGCATATTCTACATCCGGATATTTAGATGTACTCCAGTGCAAAGGAACTTTCCAGTCGATTTTTTTCGTTGGATCGTAGTTTCCTTCGTTTCCACCGCCTTGTCCTTCTAAATATTCCTGATATGGTGTTAAATTCTCTTCTTTCTGAGCAAGGTATGCATAATCTCCGATGCTTGTTCCTTTACCTTTACCTTCACCACCTTCTCCGGCAGCTTCAGCAAGTAAAGTTCTTGCGATAGAATCTCTTACATAATTGATAAATACCCTGTATTCCGCATTAGTAGTTTCTGCTTCATCCATGAAGAAAGAAGAAACAGTAACAGTTTTTGCCGGAGCCTTTTCAGGACTGTTTGTGAAATCCTGATCAGTTAATCCTGCAACAAACGATCCTGCAGGAATAGCTACCATTCCGTAAGGTCTTTCTGCAACAAATGATTTTGTTTTTTCTCTAGGTATCAATTCTCCTTTTGTTCCCGGTTTACCTACTGAAGAGGCTCCCCCACCTGAACAAGATACCGATGCTACCGACGCAGACAATAATAAAAGAAATATCCTTTTCATGTTAATTTTTATAATTAAGCCGTAAATATATAATTTTTTTAAGAAACTTTTAAGATTTTTTTTGAAATAACGGAAGAAATCTAAATTTATTTTATTTACAAGTAATTTTTATTCCACAGTTACAGATTTCGCAAGGTTTCTTGGCTGGTCTACGTTAGCTCCTCTGTACACTGCAATGTAGTATGCCAATAATTGTAGAGGCACTGATGCAACGATTGGAGAAAAACATTCTGATGTTTCCGGAATTTCAATAACGTAGTCTGCCATTGCACTTACCTGCGTATCTCCTTTATTTACAACAGCAATAACTTTTCCTTTTCTTGCCTTAATTTCCTGAACATTGCTTACAATTTTATCATAATGTCCTTTTTTAGGAGCAATAATAACAATTGGCATATTTTCATCAATTAACGCAATTGGACCGTGCTTCATTTCTGCAGCAGGGTAACCTTCAGCATGAATATAAGAGATTTCTTTTAATTTTAAAGCACCTTCAAGTGCAGCCGGGTAATTGTATCCTCTTCCCAGATAAAGGAAATTGGTTGCACTTACAAAATCCTTTGCGATATTTTGTACCAAATCGTGAGTCGTACCCAAAACATCTTCTATTTTTTTAGGAATGGCATCCAGTTCGGCAATTAAGCTCATAAATTCGGCGTTTCCTAAATTCCCATTATGCTTCCCTAATTTCAGGGCTATTAAAGAAAGAATGGTTAACTGTGCAGTAAATGCTTTTGTAGAAGCTACTCCGATTTCAGGACCAGCATGTGTGTAAGATCCAGCGTCTGTAATTCTTGCAATTGATGAATCTACGACATTACAAATACCATAAATAAATGCCCCTCTTTCTTTAGCCAATTTTAAGGCGGCCATAGTATCTGCAGTCTCACCTGACTGGGAAATTGCAATTACAACGTCTTTATCTGTGATAATTGGATTTCTGTATCTGAATTCAGAAGCGTATTCTACTTCAACAGGAATTCTGGCATATTCTTCAATTAAATATTCACCAATAAGTCCTGCATGCCAAGAAGTTCCGCAAGCAATGATAATGATTCTGTTGGCATTTTTAAATTTTTCGATATGATCCCAAATTCCAGCCATTTTGATAACTCCTTCATCTACGAGAAGCCTTCCTCTCATCGTATCGTGAACCGATTTAGGCTGTTCGAAAATTTCTTTCAGCATAAAATGCTCATATCCTCCTTTTTCAATCTGCTCTAAACTTAATTTGAGTTCCTGAATTTCCGGTTCAATTTTAGAGTTCTCACTGATGGTTCTGATGTCTACTCCATTTTCAAGAGAAATCGTTGCCATGTGACCTTCTTCAAGATAAATAGCCTCTTTCGTAAATTCTACGAACGGAGATGCATCTGAAGCGATAAAATATTCTTTATCTCCAATTCCTATTGCCAAAGGAGATCCTAATCTTCCTACAACCAATACTCCCGGAAAATCTTCATGCATTACTGTAATCGCATATGCTCCATATACTTCATTAAGGGCATATCTTACTGCGGTAGGAAAATCCATTTCAGCATTTAAATCCATAAAATACTGTACTAGATTTACTAAAACTTCCGTATCTGTTTCAGATTTAAAGGTAAAGCCTTTATCAGTAAGCATTGTTTTAATCGTATCATAATTTTCAATGATGCCATTGTGAACAAGTGCTATTTTTCCGTTATTTGATAAATGAGGATGAGAATTTCTGTCGCTGGGAACACCATGTGTAGCCCAACGTGTATGTCCCATACCAATCTTTGCAACTCCTTTTAATTGGCTGGAAATGCTTACCAAATCATCTACTTTACCTTTGGTTTTTTCAACTTCAAGTTTATTTTCTGCATTTTCAAGAACGATACCGGCACTGTCGTACCCTCTGTATTCTAATCTTCTAAGACCATTAATTACAATATCGTAAGCGTCCTGAAAACCTGTATATCCAACGATTCCGCACATATTTTTATCAAGTGTATTTTAAATTATTTTGTACCGTAAATTACTTTTAACTGAACTCTGTTTGGATTTCCTGCCTGTGATCCCACAAAAACAGCTCTATTTGTATTATATGGTGTTGTAGTAAATTTATATCCTGCTAAACTTGTTCCATCAGAATTAGTCTGGAAGGATCCCATATCAATTCTGAAGTATAACAATTCTTTCTTATCATCATAAGCTGAATTAACTTCTTTCGGTTCTACAAGCTTTTTTATGGATTGAGTGACAACAAAATCATAATATGCAGGGTTCTTATCTAAATCATAAGACTTATAAATGGTATAAGCACTTGATCCTACTAAATTTAATAAATCAGTAGTAAAGCCTGTTAATGTTTTTGTTGGGGCAGTAGTATCTGTATATCTTTGTAATAAAGTAAATTCTTTAGGCTTAGAAAGATTATTATTCCAATCTGTAGGATCTGTATATATTCTCACTTTAGCACTAATTATAGCCGCTTTGTCGTTTTGATACAATTGCTTAAGCTGATTAATAGTTGCATCTGGAATTTTAATTCCTATTGATGGACCTCCCATTCCTTGTAAAAATAGTTTTGGAGCACCATTATTTTGATTTCCAATTGTAGCCGACGCCCATGCAGAACCAGTTCTGTCATATTGATATTGCCCAATATGTGTATTGGCAGAACCTAATGCAAATGAATATGTTGTCTGCGGTCTTGTAGTAGTCCCATTTTCTGTTTTATCATACTTATAGTACATGATAAGTTCCATATCGTTTGGTGAGAACTGGAATAAATATCCATCCTGTTCGTCAACAGAAATTCTAAGGCCCTTAAAGTATCTTATGAAATTTGAAGCATCCTGAAGTTCAGGCTGATCTTTTTTTGCTATAATTTTACTCTGGAAAAAGGTTTTATCCAATGGAATTCTGATTCCCGGAGTTGATGCAGTGAATAAGGCTGCTCCGCCATCATCTTTTGTAATGGCTACAGAACTCACATATCCTTTAAACAGCTTTGATCCCAAATCTGCGCCTATATCAAAAGTCTGATTAGATTTGGCACTATCAGAAACACCTTTTAAAAATGTATTTACTTCATGAACTCTTAAATTAAATGTTTTTTTCGCCTTCCCAAATTTTAAAACAGGATATGTATTTACTACTTTTTTAGCATTAACACTCCCGTCAGCGGCTGTAGTGTAAGTATAACTATCATCTACTGTATTGGTTGTAACACTGTCAGTAGCGTATCTAGGTTTCATAACCAAAACTACGGAGTCGACTACTGCATTTGTCCCAAAATCAGGATCGTATGTTGAGAGTCTAAGCTGCGTTAGATAAGAAGCTTTTTGCATTCCGAATTGCCCTTCACTGAAAGCACCTAAGACAGCATAAGTTAATTTTGAGGCATCACTTCGGATACTATCATTATTATTTATATTGAATGCAGTAACATCAAAAGATTTTTCATTTCCCTGTGCAGCACCATCTAAGAATAATTGCTCCCCCAATGTATCTGCATCCGGTTCACAATTATAAAGTAATACACTTCCGAAAACCACCATAGAAAAAACGGTGATTGCTTTTTTAATAGTATGAATCATTAAAAATGTGTTTTTTAATAAATTTGGTTTATAGAATCTACGTCAAGATATTCCGATTTGGGAGTAGAACTTTCGTTGAAAGCTTTATCTAAGTCTTCATCTAAAAATTCATCTCCTTTTACAACCATATCTACGTAGTTCATGCTTTCGATCACAAAAGATTTTACACTCGGATTATCTAACGCTTTTAATCCTGAAATATTATCAAACTTCAGTTTTTCGTCGATATTGGAAGCTAGAGATGCATCTTTCTCATTGTATAATGAAAGAACGATTTTGGCATCCTTAAAATAAGTATCTGTTTCGTAATAGGTTTTCAGATAAATCGGAACAAAAGAAGCCATCCATCCGTTAAGATGAATAACATCCGGAACCCAATTCAGTTTCTTAATGGTTTCAATTACTCCTCTGGCAAAAAATATTGCTCTTTCATCATTATCCTCGAAAGGCTGTCCTTCATCATCAAAATAATATTGTTTTCTTTTGAAATACTCTTCATTATCGATAAAGTAAACCTGAAGTCTTTCCCCCGGAAGAGACGCTACTTTAATAATAAGAGGCTGATCCAGATCATTAATAATAATATTCATTCCGGAAAGTCGGATCACCTCATGAAGCTGGAATTTCCTTTCACTTATCTGTCCAAATCTTGGCATAAAAACTCTTACATCATTGCCTTCTTGGTGCATCTTAAGTGCCATTTTGTTTACCACTGCAGCCATATTTGTATCTTCCTGATATGGATACATCTCTGTAGTAATGTACAGTATTTTTTGATTCGGCATAAACTTCTATCTAATTTTTGTAAAAATGCTTTAATGCGCAAAATTACGAAAAAACATTCATTATTATTTTAATTAACATTTTTTTACGATAATTCCCTTTGTCAAATTATTAAAACTAAGACTTCATGTATCATAATTATATGATATTTTTAGTATTTTTGAATTACTATTAAAATAAGCTATGGAAGTTCTAAAAAATAAAAAGGTTCTTCAGGATTTCATTGAAAGACAGAAAGAAATGGGCAAAAAGATAGGTTTTGCACCTACCATGGGAGCCCTTCACGACGGACATTTATCCCTATATAAAGCAGCCAGAGAAGAGAACGATCTTGTGGTATCATCAATTTTTGTTAATCCTACTCAATTTAATAATCCGGAAGATCTTGAAAAATATCCAAGAGATATCAACAGAGATATTTCTATTCTTGAAAAATCAGGTTTGGTTGACGCTGTTTACATTCCTGAAGTCACAGACATTTATCCTGAAAAAACAGAGAGTCAGCATTATGATTTTGACGGACTGGAAAATGAAATGGAAGGAAAATCCCGACCAGGACATTTTGACGGTGTCGGAACGGTCGTAGAAGAGCTTTTCAGTCAGGTAAAGCCCGACAATGCTTATTTTGGAGAAAAAGATTTCCAGCAACTGGCAATTATCAAAAAAATGGTTGAAAAGAAAAAACTTCTGATTAACATCAAGGGTGTTCCCATTTACAGAGCAGAGAACGGACTTGCTTTAAGTTCCCGAAACCAAAGACTTCATGAAGACAGAAGAGAAGCATCTTCTGTTATTTATGAGACATTAAAAAAAGTGAATGAATGGTTCAGAGTGATTACAGTTCCGGAAATAAAAAACAGAGTACAGGACATTTTTGATCATCAAAGAGGAATGCAGCTAGAATATTTTCTGATTGCCGATGAAAAAACACTCAAAGAAACAGATTTCTTTTATAAGGACAGAAAATTCCGTGCATTTATAGTTGTAATTGTGGATGGAGTGAGACTAATTGACAATATGCACCTGAATTAATTTAATCAAATTCAAATTATCTTAAAATAACAAGCGTTGCTTTTTAGCAACGCTTGTTATTTTTATGGATCAGTCTCAAAAGTTGGGTAGGAATGTTAAGTAGTTTTATATTTGTATAATGCTAAACGATCAAGAATTACTAAAGTTTTTGCTTCCACCATACTTAGTGGATTATTTTGATATTGTGAAATTTGAAGAAAAAGAAGT
>NZ_MVAG01000127.1 GCF_002177115.1 Chryseobacterium mucoviscidosis
TAATTCTGAAAAACAGTTTACCGGACAGTGAAATCATGGAAGACAGACGGAAATATTGAGTTCTGAAGAAAAATTCTATTGGATTGAATGGGAAAATAGAGGGTTTGAGGGTGGAGGTGTTGGAGAGAAAGGAGTTTGTGGGGAAAAAGAGTTAAATAGGAAAAGTATATTTAAAAAGTGAGGTATTGACTTTTGAGATCGTCTCTTTTCTTTATTATATATGTATTTAAAAATCCAGTATAAGAGAATCTCTTGAGGCACCTACAAATGAAAGGTTTGTCGGTATTTCAATTAGGCTTACGAAATTCTTAGCCCCGATAGGAACGACATCCTTTTGGGTTGCGGGCGGAGCGAAGCGGAGCCCGTAACCCAAAAGATACAGTGGATAGCGGGAAATAGCTTCTTATAAAAAGAAAGAAAAGTATAGATTTAGAAGGTTTTAAAACAACCGTAATATTTCATGAGATTTAATAGCCATTTTCTGACCGTAATAATAACGGAAATATTTTTCGAAATTAAAGAAATCGCTTTTCTAAGAACTTATATATATAGTAGCCGATGAGACAGCCTACAGTATCGGCAACGATATCTAAGGTTTCCATTGATCTTCCCAATCCCATTTCTTCCTGAAGGATCTCGGTAAGAAATGCATACAGCAGAATGATCTGGATGAAATAGTAAAAACGGATTTTTGGAAAAGCAGCAATAAAAAAGAAACCTAATGCTGCAAAGATGCTTAAATGCAAAATTTTATCAATACCACTGAACATAAACCAATATTCATGGTTTTCTTCACCGGGCTTGAGAAGCATATAAGTAAGAAATGCCCAATAAATGGGCAATATCTTACTGAATATTTTTGAAATCTTATCCAATGATTGCCTGATATTCTTCCGCAGAAAGTAATTCTGAATGATCTGCACCTTCAGCAACTTCTAATTTGATGATCCATCCGTTTCCATAAGGATCTGAATTTAACAATTCCGGCTGGTCTTCCAATTCTGAGTTGAATTCGATCACTTTTCCTGAGATAGGCAAGAATAGATCTGAAACTGTTTTTACAGCTTCTACACTTCCGAAAACGGCACCTCCTTCAAGATCATCATCTACAGTGTCTACATCTACGTAAACGATATCTCCCAATTCTCCCTGTGCGAAGTCTGTAATACCGATTGTAGCAACGTTTCCTTCAATCTTGATCCATTCGTGATCTTTCGTGTACTTTAATTCTGATGGTGTGTTCATTTTTAATTTTTTATTTGTACAAATGTATTCAAAATTCCAGAAGGTTCAAATATCGGATATAAAAAATGTCCCTCAAAAACTGAGGGACATTTAAATTTATTTTCGTTCTAATTAGAAACCGCCTGAGTCTCCGAATGTAAACGTGGCAGAAATACCTGCTCTGATTGTTGACAACGGGAAGGCTGTTGAGATTTTATATTTAGAAGTCATCTGCTCATAGAATACTCTAAGATTAAGGTTCTGTGATACATTATAATCTGCTGAGACTTTAATGTTCATCAATCTCTGACCTCCCGTAACCTGAGAATCATCCAGTAAAATGTTGGTGATGCTCGTCTTGCTGTCTCTCAGAGAGAAATCTCCTCTGATGTTCAGATCACTTCCTTTTGCTTTTCCTCTTCCTCTCACATTCGTCATTCCTAATCTGAAGTTTCTGATGATATACCCTACTCTCACAACATATTCGCTGTTTGAATCTTCTGTTAAGGTATGGTTTACCAATCCGAGTAACAATGTTCTTAATCTGTTGTACTGAATACCCAACTGAATATTGTTTCTCATCGTCATGTCTACTCCGATCAAAGGTGAGAAGTTTTCTACGTAACCTACCTGAGCAAAAGTGAACGGATTGATATAATCGTCATTAATATCTCTCTGTGTTGCATCGTAAGCATTAAGACTGTTGAAATAATCGATACTCGACTGAATTCCTGTTGCTGTATAAGTCGCCTGATAAGAATGTAAAAGATCAAACTTGGAGAATTGTCCGTTGATGATCGGGATATTTCTCAACCCTGAATAAGTGATCTTCCAGTTTGGAATCGGAAGTCCTGCTTTTTTAGGGTTCGTCATTTCTTTTACTGTTTTTCCTTCCACCGCAGCTCTGAATGCAGGAATCAAAATATAGGCATTTGAAATTCCATAACCGTCTTTGAATCCGTTTGGCTCTAAAGCGCCCTGCTTCTGCTGAGATAAAGCCTGTGCATTCTGTCTGATTGCCTGATAAATTGCTGCTCCGTCTTTAAATGCCGTCTTCAACAAGACCACCGAGTTGGAGTAGGTTACCAAATCATTCGCAAATGTATAGTTCGGATTGGCAACTCCGGTATTCGGATCTCTGTAATTAAATCCTGTATGGGTAAAGTTTCGGTTATAATTATGCAGTGCACTGATGTCTATTCTGAGATCGTTCATCGGCATAACCTGCAAATTAGCCCGCAGCTCGCGTGTCGACATTCGTACATAAGGATCTGTCATAAATTCAGAATCACTTACCCATCCGTTTTCCATTACCGTTCTTCTGATGTCTGCCTGAGATCCGAAAAGGAACCCGATGGTTGGACCTCCCAAAGTCTGTCCGTAACCATACCAGTTCGGAGCCGATAATAATCCAGGAAGCACTGTTCCGTTGTTTTCAGAATAATTGATATCTAATTGCTTCATGGATGTTAATAAATACGCCATGCTCTGAAGCGGAGTCAGTCTGTTTTTGAATTTATATCTTTTATAAGCATATCTGTTTTTCTCCCACTGTTGCGTGTAAGCATTGTTTAATGAATCTATTTCCTGTTTACGTTTCTGCAATTTTGCCGAAATATTTTTGAAATACTTAAACTGCCCAAAGAACTTCGTAAAATCTGCCGTTCCAGTTGCCTGAATAACATTCGTATTCTGACCGATTGAACCTAAGCTTCCGTCCGGACTTGCCAGTAACACTGTAGATCTTGCATTCCAGTTGTAGGTAAATCCGTATCCTAATTCCGCATCGATGAAATCGAGATATGGCAGATACTGGAACGGTAATTTATAGTTCAACTGAACTCTGTGGTTATATAGTACAGGTCTACCCGCTCTTAATACATTTCCGAAAATAGAACTGTTGTCCATTGTATTAACGTCCACATTGTCATTCAATGTTCTGGTTGCCGAGTTAATTTCCAGTTTTAAAGATTTGGTAAAATTAAATCCTAAACCGTACTGCCATCCGAAATAGAAGTTTCTGTTTTTAATCGCTGCAAAGTCATCACCATAGTTTCCTGTAAGGATGGCATCGATATTTCTAAACTGCAACTCGTTGTAATTTCTGTCGATTTCTGTTCTGAAAGAGAATCTTGTAGGAACAGGATTAAAGTTAAATTCTTTTACCCATCTCAGATATTTCGTAGACTTCGCCGTATCGCTGATCATTTTATTGAACGGACGGATTACCCAAGGTTTGAAGGTGTAGTTGTAATCTACATACCCTCTCAGATACTGTCTGTAATTTTTCTTGGTATAAATATCTCTATAATAATCGTCGTTGTAAACCGCCGTTACCGATACGTTTTCGATATCGTAGAACTTAGGTTTCCTGTTGGGATTCATTCTTTCTTTATGCATATTCACAACACCGATGCTTCTTTGCTGTGTATAAGTTCTTGCTACTTTTTTAAGCTGCTCTTTGTTTGCTGCTTTCTTAAACTCAACATCCGTATCCAGAGGATTGTATTTCGGATCTTCAATGGTCTGCGAATAAGAATAGTTTACCGGAATTTTAACTCCTGTTTTTTCAGGTAAAAATTTATCTACATTTACTGCGGTATTGATGCTGAATGCAGACTGAGTCGACTGGTTTCTCTCGGCAGGTTTAGAATCAATATTTCCAAATCCTACTGAAGTATAAGAAGCACTAGTGTTTACGGTTGCAAAATCTCCCAGGTTGAAGTTTAAGCTTGCATTTCCTGCATACCCTCCATCATTTTCAATTTCAGAGAGACGGATTTCGTTTACCCAAAGAATCCTGTCGAGTGCTACAGCTCCGGAAGTTCCTCTTTCGAAACCATTTCTGACACCAATCATGATGGTTGTAATGTTTCCTAAACTTGGACGTCCCTTGATGTAAAGACTTTTAAAAGTATTCCCCGGATCAAAAACCTCATCTTTTAATCTTTGCACAATTTGCGTCGGGTGATTTTTATCTCTTCTTATTTTAGCATCAACAAAATCCTGAATATTTAAATCCACATCATTTTCCATCGGCCAGATTTCCATAGGTGTTGTAGCGGTAGATGGTGTAACGAAGAGTGAAGATTCATATTCATAATAGTTATCTGTGGCATCACTACCTAAACGGATGAAGAATTTGGTTTCTTTATTAAAACCGAATACTCTTTTACCAGGATCCTGAGCGTGTACAAAAAGTTTTAATTTTTTGTATCTTCTCATATCCAGAGAGGTATTTTTAAATACCCCTCTTGCTTCAGATGGAGCAAGGGATGTCGCTTTTAAATATAAAGAAGCTTCATTCTGTCTCTGTGCCCCTGCATTACCGCTTAAAATCTGTCTGTCGATTCCCGGAGGCAAAACGTAAGGCGGCTGATTCAGTGCATTTTCTTCAATATTTACACTTCCCACTTCGAAGTTATCGTTATTTGTAGTGGTTGTCCCTTCATCCGTAGCTCCTGAATTTCCTGTATTTGCAATATTTTTAGGATATTTTCTCCAGTCTGATCTCACCAAATCCATGGTTCCGAATCTTAACGTTGAAGTCTGATCAAAACCTGTTAATAATAATCTTGCAAATCTTACATTATTCAAAATAGAAGCATCATGATCTCCTGCCGTATTTACGTACTGGGAAACCGGAATTCTGAACAAATACCATTTTACCTGAGAAGTCTGCCCATTCTGGAATGATGCCTGAACTGTTTTAACGTCTACGATATTATTCTGTCCTAAAGTAAGGCTTCCCGGCGTTAAGCTTACCTCATACTGGTTGTAGCTTTCTGTCTGATCTAAGTTGTAATCCTTATTAATATCTTCCGCATCCGGAGTCTGTGAAGCCACTTCTAAAGAGTTGCTCTGAGAGTTCCCTTCCGGATTTCTGAAATACTTGTATCGCTGAACCAGAGATGACGCCTGAGTTCCGGTGAATTTTTCAGACATATAAAATACAAAATCATCTACAGCAGGATCGGAAACATTGGTAACCGGATTGATAAATGTATTTCCGAACAATGCCGCTTCCTGATCCGAACTTAAACCGTCATACCCCAAATCCTGAGCGGTTCTGTCTGCTCCTTCACTTGAGAATGCATAAAGAATCGGTGGCTGCTTTGGCTGTGTTCCCCAGTTTGAAGCCGTAGTAGTAGACGGAGCTGAAGGCGTTGGCAATCCGTTTTCGTACTGCATCTGTCCGTCTTTCAGAATATCTTCCGAAACGTTTCCTAAATGCAGTAAAAGTTTTGGATTGGTACCCAAAGTATTTCCGTCTGCATAAGGATCCATCATCCAGAATTCAACATATTCGATGTTTGAATTCACGAAATTGGAAACGCTGATCGGTCTCATGATTCCCGCCCATCTCTGTGCGGTTGTTTCTGTAGCCGGATTGGAGTTGTAAGGTCCCTTTTCTGCCGGATAATACGAAATATCAAAAGTATTGGTATACGTTTGTTCTCCTGCTACGAAATCTCTGTTGTTAAAAATTTCTGAGAACTGAACCCTTCTTGAAGCGTGATTGGAAACTGACTGCGGCGTAATTCCTGTCGGAGCCTTTCCTCCTACTCCATAAAATCTCGGGTCAATATTATACCATGACAGCAAACCTCTTCCATAGCCTTCTGTTATGTCGTTATTTTTTCCAGCTCCTTGAAATACCAAATCAGATTGATTTTTTTCCGGCTTTGAAGCTAAGCTCCACGCTGTAGGTTCTTTTAAGGTAATTTTTGAAGTGGTCTGTTCAAAATCATCAATATAAGACTGATCGTTGATTCCTTTATTTAACCCGGGAAGTAAATACGCTGCTTCCATTTTGAAATTCAGATTGGAAGGTGCTTCTGTATTTACCAAAGGTATTTTATCTGTTAATCTCGTAAGGAACGGTAGCTGATTGTTGTACATCAAATTGATTCCTGCCATTGTATTATTAACAGCTTCCTGACCATAGTTTACTTTTTGAGTAAGCGGAGATTCGGAATAGTTTACAACGGTTCCTCCCAAAATAAAGTTTTCATTGAATCTTCTTTCTAAATTCAATCCCATGAATCTCTTTCTCTGGGTATTGAATGTTAACTGGTTTTCCAGTGAAATATTAATTGCCTGTCCGGATTGTTTTACCTGCTCATTGATGATGGTAACGGTTCCCAACATATAATCTACGGTATAGTCTATCCCTTCCGTAAGCTGAACTCCGTTTGCAGAAACTTTTACGGAACCTTGAGGAACATTAACTGCTCCCAGAGAAATTCCCTGTCCCTGAACGCCTTTGTAACGACCTTCGATGGTGTAACGCTGTGCAAGATTGCTGGATGTAGCAACCTGTTTCTGCTGACTGTAGAGATCTGAGAATACGTACTGTGGATCGTTACTTCCTATGACATTCTGGATATAGCTTCCAAATGGCTGAACTTTAGTAAAAATCACTCTTCCTGTTTCCGGACGTATGGTAATTCCGTTAACAAAGTCGAAAATACCGTCTCCTGTTGAAGTTCCGTTGTTCTGCAAATCTCCGTTCGCATTCAGTCGGTCCCAGTTTAATAATTTAATTAATGGAACATTGTTTACCTGTGGATTATTGGCAACCGGAAGATAATTTACTTTACCTCCGGATTGTGGATCTCTGTATAATACGTTCAGGATGAATCCGTCCTGATTAACCTGTCCTGCATCCAGAGAATAGATGTTTTTCATCATCAGATTCCACATCGGCGAAGTTGTTTTTACCGTTGTATTCGGCTTCAGAAGTTTCGCCATTAAAACCGTACTTTCCTCAGAGAATTCCCCGACTTTGTACACCTGATTGCTTCCGTTCACCGTGTAGGAAAAGGAAACCGCCAAAAGCTGATTATCGTTCAGTTTCTGGTTTAATGAAATGTAACCTAACTGCGGTTGTAAGGTATATTCGTTGGTATTTAATCTTCTTGCTTTTTTATTGAAGATAAAGTGTTCACCATCCTGATAAACTTCTGTTGTTCCTGTCGCAACAGGAAGGTTCTGCCCTTTGATGGCATTGTATGCAGTACTCGCATCTCTTAACCCAGGTAATCCGTTAATCGTGGAATACAGGTTGAAACCCGGCTGATTATTATCCGGAAGAACTCCCGGAGCATCTCCCAAATCTCTGATCCCGACAATACTTTTCTGGTACTGCAAGTTGCTGTTTCCCTGATCCAGAACCCAGACTTCCAATCTTGTAATGCTGATCTTCGAATTGATCTGAGGATAATTTAATAAAGCGCCGTCATATTTATCTAAGAAATAATGTCCTAAAAAGTAGTGCTGGTTGTCTTCGTAATCAATTGCATTTAATTTAAATGTATTCATGACACCGCCCCCCTGAACCGTAATATTCCTTGCTTCACCCTGTTGTTGGGAAAGTACGACCGTTCCGAAGGTTTTACCTAACTGAAATTCTGTTTTAACCCCGAATAAAGACTGTGAACCACGGATGAGACTGGTGGAAAGCGGCATATTAACGTTACCGAATTCTACTCTTTTGATGATCTTGTCCTCTCCTCCTGCACTTGGCTTATCCACATCCTGCAAACCTTTCTGCTGAAGGTCTTTCCAGCTTCCTTTTGCCTGCCAGACGAGATTCATTCTGTTCTCAAACGCGAAACCGCTCTGGGTGTCATAATTGGCTTTTAACTGAAGATTTTCTCCTACTTTCCCCAATAAACCAAGCTGAATTCTCTGGTCGATATCGAACGTAAAGCTCTTTCTGTTTTGCGGTAAAATCAATGGATTATCAATCTTCTGATACAATCCGGCTAAATCGAAAGAAGCATACCCGGAAGGAATGATTTCGATTTTATTGCTTCCGAAAATGGTTTCGAACAGCCTGTTGTTGATCTGTAATGAAGGAATTAAACCTTTTCTCGCCGCATCGCTTTTATCTTTCCGGAACATGAGGCTGTAACGGTCTGATTTTTCCTTATAGTAAGCTTTCGTCTGCGCTTCCATCATGAACTCTTTGTAATCTTCCGGAGACATCGCAGTCGGCTGCCCTGTTATGGTATTTCCTACTTTAGGATATACGAAATACATTCCTGTTTTTATATCATAGTAGGCTTCATACTGTGTAGGATCTGCCAACTGATAATCTTTTTTGATAATTGCGGTATCGCTTACCTTTGCTGCAGGTCGCCTTTGTGCAAATGTAAATGTAGACACAAGCAAAAACGACAGGAACAGAATTATATTGAAATATTTATTATTCGCCACCAAATGTTAAATGTTTTTTAAAATTTGTTTTACCAACTCTTCTACTGAAATATTAGGATCCTGCTTCATGATTTTATCAGCAAGTTTCTCGCTCATTCGCTTAGGAATGCCCAAAACTTCTAATGCAGATAACGATTCTTCCTTGATTTTATTATTTGCAAACGTGGAAATGTTTTCTTCGGGATTGCTGAATTTCTGGACTTTATCCTTAAGATCCACAATGATTCTTTCGGCTGTTTTTGCCCCGATTCCTTTGGCTTTCTGAATGAGTGCGCTGTTTTTTGAGAGGATTGCCGAAGCGATCTCATCAAGGCTTAAAGTAGACAGTAAAATAAGTGCTGAAACGGCTCCTACTCCATTAACGCTTATTAACAGATTGAACATATCTTTCTCTGAACGAGTGTTAAATCCGAATAACAAATGAGCATCTTCCCTGATGATCTGCTGAATAAAAAGAAAAGTTTCTTTATTGGTTGTGAGGGTTTGTGAGGTCATTAAACTGATACCTACATAGTAACCAACTCCTTGTACGTTGATTACTGCGTAAGTAGGCGTAAGTTCCTGAACAATGCCTTGAAGTGAAAATATCATTATTAATTTTTATAACTCCCAAATATAGTAATTTAAACTAAGTTATGTTTTCATTTCACGCGCGAATGATTTTTAACTTAATTTTTAACTGTAAATGCAATAATTTCTAAAAAAAAACGAAACCCATCCAAATGGACAGGTTTCATTTTCTTACTTTAATTTTACAAAAATCTACACCGGATTTATATCCAGACACATGCTGATGTTGCAGGCTCCGTTTACGCAGGTGGGTGTACATCCTACCAAACATAACTGTCCCTGAGAAGGAAGGCAGTAATATCCTCCGTCCGGAGACTGCAATGGCTTTCCTCCGGGTCCGCCTCCTGCAATCTGTCTTAAATTTTCTCTTGAAAGTTTTTTGAAATTTTTCATAATGTAATTTTTGGTTCTCCTAAAGTATTTAATTTATCTACCTGTTGAACAGATATTTAAATAATTAATTCTGAAAATGTATTTTACAATTTATTTTACCCCTAGAAAATTTAGTATTCATAGGTATTTCAAAAGATTTTCAAAATACAAATTTACCTGTCCTAATATCACAAAATTGTGAAATTAGGACGTAAAAAAAAAGCAGTACACCGTTATTTTGTGTACTGCTTTCTATCTTAAGAACAGATTTTTTATTATTTCTTATCTTTTTTCTCTCTTCTCTGGGCATCCAGAACGGCAATGGTTGCAAGGTTTACAATCTCATCTACGCTTGAACGCATCTGTAAAACGTGAACCGGCTGTTTCAGACCCATCAAAATTGGTCCTATTACCTGTGCTACTTTCATTCCTCTGATGATCTTGTAGGATAGGTTGGCGCTTTCAAGATTCGGGAAAATGAATGTATTGGCAGGCGTTGTTCCTAATTTTGAGAATGGATAATCGCTTAAGTGATCTGAATTCATCGCAAAATCCGGCTGAATTTCTCCGTCCACGATCATTTTCGGATATTTTTCGTGAAGGATGCTTACTGCTTTTGCTACTTTCTTTGAAGTTTCGGAGATGGCTGCAAAGTTTTCAAATCCAAGCATGGCGATTCTCGGTTCGATGGCAAAAGATTTTACGGTAAATTCTGCCATTTTAGCAATATTTACCAAGTCTTCCGCTGTAGGATTCTGATTGATTGAGGTATCTGCAAAGAAAATTGGTTTCTTTTCAGACAAAATCATCATCATTGCCGCTACTTTATCTACTCCTTTATCTTTTTCAATTACTTCTAAAACTGGTCTAAGAACGGAGGTATAATTTTTAGAGAAACCAACAATTAACCCGTCTGTATCGCCATGTTTCAGCATCAAAGGACCGAAATAATCTCTCTGGCGAACGAATCTTTTTGCTTTGTATTCGTTCATTCCTTTTCTCTGGCGAAGCTTCCAAAGCGTTTCTCTGTATTTTTTTCTGTTTTCTTTCTGATCGTCGTCGCTTGGATCAATAATCGGAATATCAAGATTGATCCCGAAATGTTCCATCTGCTCCTTGATGTATTTTTTATTTCCTAAAAGACTCGGATAGGCAATTCCTTCTTCATATAAAATCTGTGCCGCTTTCAGAACGTTGTATTCTTCCGCATTTCCTAAAGTAATTCTTTTCGGATTGGCTTTTGCACGGTTCTGCATCATTCTTACCAGCTTCTCGTCTCTTCCCATTCTGTCGAGAAGGCTGTTTTCGTATTCTTCGAAATCGGTGATTGTTTTTCTGGCAATTCCGCTTTCTACTGCTGCTTTTGCTACCGCACTGGATACTTTTGTAATTAAACGGTTATCAAACGGTTTTGGTATAAAATATTCTCTTCCGAACTGCAGATTCTGAATATTATACGCTAAAATTACCGCCTCCGGAACAGGCTCTTTTGCCAGATCTGCAATGGCATGAACAGCCGCCAGTTTCATTGCTTCATTAATTCCTTTTGCCTGAACGTCTAATGCTCCACGGAAAATATATGGGAAACCAAGAACGTTATTAACCTGATTAGGATAATCACTTCTTCCTGTTGCCATGATGACATCTTTGCGGGTTTCAAGGGCTACATTGTACGCAATTTCCGGATCCGGATTTGCCAATGCAAAAACGATAGGATTTTCGTTCATGCTCAGTAACATTTCCGGCGTCATTACATTTCCTTTTGATAATCCGACGAAAACGTCTGAACCTTTTACGGCATCTTCCAATGTTTCGATGTCCGTCTGAGCAACAAAATCGATTTTTTCGGGAGTAAGGTTTTCTCTTTTGTGGTTAATCACTCCTTTACTGTCGCACATCAATACATTTTCTCTTTTCAGACCAAGAGAAATATAAAGATTGGTACACGCAATGGCTGCTGCTCCTGCTCCGTTCACCACCATTTTCACTTCTTCAATCTTTTTATTGGCAATCTGAAGAGAGTTGATTAATGCTGCTGCAGAAATGATCGCCGTTCCGTGCTGATCGTCGTGCATCAAAGGAATATCCAGTTCTTCTTTCAGTCTCTGTTCGATATAAAATGCTTCCGGGGCTTTAATATCTTCCAGGTTGATTCCTCCAAAAGTAGGAGCAATCCCTTTTACAATTTCTATGAATTTATCAGGATCTTTTTCGTTGATTTCAATATCGAAAACGTTAATGTCCGCAAAAATTTTGAACAAAAGACCTTTCCCTTCCATTACCGGCTTCGAAGCTTCTGCACCGATATCTCCCAAACCAAGAACTGCGGTACCGTTTGAAATAACAGCTACCAGATTTCCTTTTCCTGTATAATCGTACACCGTTTCGGGCTTATCGTGGATTTCCATACAAGGAACTGCAACCCCCGGAGAATACGCCAATGACAAATCTCTCTGAGATGAGTGTGGTTTTGAAGGGATCACTTCGATCTTACCTTTAGGTTCGGCTTTATGATAGTCTAAAGCCGCCTGATTAAAGTTCTTTTCGTCGCGGTGGGTTTTACTTGACATATAATGAATTTTGTTATTTAATTATAATATATATTGAATGTGGTAGCTTACGAGACTTTCGATAGGCTTCTGAACAATCTGTCCCACATTAAGATTAAGCTCTGCCGCTGCAGAACGTAAAACATCTTCGTAATAATAGGCTATTGATCCGATGAAATTGATCTCGGCATCTTTGGCTTCTACATAAGGAAGCACCTGATAATCGAAAAAATTAAGCATTTCTTCATGCACCATTTTCTGTAAATACGGATGATCTTTTCTTTCCACTACAAATTTGTTGAAATCTGCTAAGTACGCATTCGGTCTTGGAGTGTGATACATGTTTTTCAATGCTTCCTCCACAGTCAGCTTATACGTTTCTTCAAACTCCGATGAGAGATCTGCGGGAAGCTTCTGCATAAAGAACCTTCTTACCAGTTGTTTTCCGATTGCGCTTCCGCTTCCTTCGTCTCCTACAAGAAATCCGAGAGAAGGCAACTGGATCTTAATGGTTTCTCCGTTAAAATAGCAAGAATTGGAACCTGTTCCCAAAATACAGACAATGGCGGGCATTCCTCTGTAAGCGGCATAAGCTGCTGCTGTGAGATCCTCTTTAACAATAATTTCTGCACCGATAAATACTTTACCCAATTCTTCTATAATGATATCACAATTTTGCTGAACACCACATCCGGAACCATAAAAATAAATTTTTGTGACCGAATTTTTAACGGTGCTAAGACTTGTATTTTTTTCAATTTCAGGAACAATAAGTTCTTTGTTGATGAAGTTTGGGTTGAAACCAATGGTTTCTGTTTTCAGAAAGACCTTTTTAAAATCGTCCAAAATTACCCAGTCGGATTTTGTAGAACCACTATCAACAATAGCAACCATATTTTACATTTTAGTTTAAGGATGCTAAATTATGAATTTATCTTGTAAGATAATGGATTCTGAACATGACATATGTGTTATTTGTGATGTCTTGATTTTCAAACAATAAAAATAATGTTGGCATATAACAACTTTCTACCATCAATATTACTATTGAATTATCCTATTAAAAATTGCATGGAAATAATATAGATCTCATATTAATAAAAAAGAATCCTCTTCATCAATATGAAAGAATTCTTTTTAATCTATAAAACCTTAAAACTAATTAAATTTACTGTTTTGTAAAAATTAGATTTTTTGTCTCAGGTAGATAAATTGTCGTATCTAAAGTCGGAGGGCATTTTGCAGCTGTTGTAATAATATCATCAGGTCTATATTCCCAAGATATTTGTGTCGTATTTATTTTTTTTAAATAAATATCTCCCCATCCAACATGACAATTTGTACCAGTATAAATAAACTGTAAAGCATTTTTTGCAGGTCTCATTTTGAAGCTATAGAATTCAATGTCTGAGCTATTATTCTGAGTATCTTGTAAAATAGCTCCTGAAGAATTTTTAACAATATATTTTACAATTAAAGCATCCATATAATAACTTTTTTGAGCACTATTTTCTAATTTATTTTCTTGCTTAGTAATAAACAGTGTAATTTCTTTATCATCAAAAGTACCTTTATAAGTACCTATGTAAGGCGTTAATTCATTATTTGTGTCCTTTATATATGCTCCATTGGGAATACTCGCGAATGGAGTGTTTAGAGGAAGATTTTGTGCGGAACAAGATAATGTGTTAATTATTAAACATATCATTAAGGCTTTTAAATATATTTCTTTCATATTTATTATTATTCTAAAATTAATATTATGGACATGGTGTTGCGTTAATTGCTCCAGAGCTGTCTTTTGTTATATTATATACTGCTCCGCTATTCTCAATACGTTGAAGGATTACTTTGTTGTCAAGCCCCATATTTGTTAAAGTATCAAAAAATAATTTTTCTAATCCTTTTTCATTTAAATCGCCTGAACTATTACTATAAGATGACCACTTATATATGGATCACTTAAATCACTTGCTGTCTTTCTATAGTCATTTATAATTTTTTTCATTTGTGCAGGTGAATATACAAAATTTGCTAATTCCGCACCTGTTCCTGCATAACGTATCAAATAGTGTACATATTTTACCCCATCTGGACAGCTACTACAAGTTTCTGCAGCTATCATACCCAAGTAAGCATTCCCAACTCCGTCACTTATGCTTTGAGCTGCTGCAAATCCAAACTATGCATCTGCAATATCCGGAGGAGAAACCATATGGATACCCGTAGCTGTATGATTATGGTAACCTCCATAGCCATCAGTTACGTTATTAAATACAGCATGATGTGCTCCACTAACATCCGCAGGTACCACCGTACCATCTTTTTTCTCTTTAAAGCCAATTTCACCTGTTTTGGGATTTGTCAGAGTTAGTTTTGCTTGTGCTTTTACATTATTTATTCCTGCCTGTATATTCGACTTATTAATTACAGATTTCGTTTTCTCGCATGGATTCTGGTTTTGTGAGCCGGAATTTCCGGAGCCTCCGCTTCCATGGATTCCGGAACCACCATTCATTGTTCCGCCGGCACCGCTGCCGCTGCTTCCCCATGGGTTATAATCTATCCCGCTGCCTGTCCAGTTTCTTGGCAAATATATGGTAATAATAACTTCCTGTATGCTTTTCTCTCTGGCTGTTTCAGAAGTTTTATTATCATAATACTCCTGAAAATCTCTTATGGCATCCTGCATATCCGCAGGAACTTCAGTTTTAAGTACTTTAAAACTTACATAGGTTTCATCTGCATTTACCGTACACTGGATAATAGCCGTAACTTTTTTATCTTCCAATATAGGAAATAATACGATTTTCTCTTCGCCATCCAGAAAAGTTTGTGAGGCAACTTGTAAATCGATAGTTCCTACATCTTTTATAAACATACCGGCATAATCAGGATGATTATAGAAATAATTTTCTATAATTTCAGCAAAAGGATAAGCATAACTGCCCTCATCTGCAAATCTACTAACAGTACTTTTTTCATGAAACTTTACAAAAGCCATAATTTTTTCCTGATCGGCTCTTTCTTCCTCTCGTATAGATTCATCTGTTCTGCAGGAGTACAAGATAAGAGCCAGAAAAATAAACACAAGCCGAACGGCTAAATTTTTCTTCATAACATTTTTGTTTTTAATGGGTTAAAATCCTTTTTCACTTATCACTTCATAGTGATTATTTTTATACAATTTTAAAACAAATACCTTGATATACAACTTACTTTTACGGAAAAATTATTACTTTTACGAAAAATATTTTTACTAATATGGAAAAGATTATCAAAAAAATAGCTGAGATCCGCAACAGAAAAGGGTTTTCTTATGAAAACATGGCTCATGATCTTGATTTGAGTACTTCAGCCTACCGTAAAATAGAAACCGGAGAGACAAAACTAACCGTTGAAAGACTTGTTGATATTTCTAAGATCTTGGAAACTCCATTGAATGATTTGCTGGAAACTGATTCGCAAAAAAATTTTAACCAGGAAAATAAAGATAATGCACACGGATTCCAAGGATTCAATGATAATATTTTTAATGAATATTCTGAAGTATCAAAAAAATTAATTGAAGTTTATGAACAACAGATCAAGGATCTGAAAGCTGAGATTGAGGCATTGAAAAGTAAGTAGGTTTGTGATGCTTCGACAGGCTCAACATGACATTGCGAATACTAACTGAAATAATAAAAGAGAGCTCACTAATTCCGTAAAGCTCTCTTTCAGTAATTTTTTTTCAGATGCATCGTTATTGTTTTATGTCTGTCGTCTTTTTATCGTTAAACTGGATCAGCCAGTCTTCAATTTCATCTTCCAGATAAGAGGTCTGAAGAATCATGGCATTGATGAAGTCATCGGGAACAGGTTCGTCTGTTGCATTTTCAAGATTCCAAAGTTCATTGGACATATTTTCATATTCGGAATAGACACGTTTGAAGCGTGAATTTTCTCTTTCTAGAGCTTCAATATTTTGTTGCTGAAGCTGGAATTTTCTGTATTTGTTTTGACGTTTCATACAAATATTATTAAAATGTGGTCGTAAAAATTTTTGATCGTATGCTTCTAATCACGCATTACAAGATAGAAAAAACCATCAACACAAATAGTTGAAAATGAATTTATTATCAGGTCAGGTTTACATCATTCTGAAAATTAAATTTAGAAATAATTTTGAATCTAAAAAAATATTTAACATCTTTTTTTATCGGTTTAACATATAATTATAAATTTGCATATCATAAAAATCGGATGAGAGATTTAATACTACGTCAGAAACAGGTTTTGTTCTTCATCATTGCAGGAGGACTCAGTGCGGTTGTGGAAATCGGGAGTTTTAAACTCTTCAGTACTTCCCTTCCTCAGTTTTTTCCGCGCGAAACCAATTTCCACGGGATCCATTATCCGCTGAGTAATATTTTCTCTACAAGCTGTGGAATCATCAGCAATTATTTCCTGAGCATCTGGTTTGTTTTTGAAAGAGGAAAGCATTCCAAAAGAAAAGAATTTGCCTATTTTATGATGGTTTCTTTTATTTCAACCTTATTAAGTCTCGGTTTTTTCCAGATTTTCTACAGTTATATATTTAAGGATAATATAGATTTGATTATTTATACGCTGAGTCCGGAAATGATCAGTAAAATTGCGGCTATTCTTCTGGTTTCGGTTTTAAATTATTCCATCAAGAAAAAAGTAATCTTTAACGGATAGGCTGTGACGAAAGTTTTAAATTACCTCTGGAGATTCTGGATGCTGATTTTAGCATTTGTTTTCACCATCCTTTTCGGGATTCCGGTTTATATTCTGTCATTCAATAAAAAACATTATAAATATGCGTACCGGTTTGTAAGATGGTGGAGCTACTGTATGTTTTTCGGGATGGGTATTCGGTATGATCTTACCAAATTATCTGATCAGAAACTGGACAAAAACCAACAGTACGTTTTCATATCTAACCACACATCGATTATGGATATTATGCTGATGTGTATTTTGTGTGCAGATCATCCTATTTGTTTCGTAGGAAAAAAAGAACTGGTAAAAATTCCGATCTTCGGAACCATCTATAAAAGGATCTGTGTAATGGTAGACCGTAAAAGCGCGAGAAGCCGCGCCGATGTTTACCGGAGATGCGCCGAAAAAATGGAAGAAGGAAACAGCATTGTTATTTTTCCTGAAGGCGGTGTTCCGGATGACACTTCTATTATTCTGGATGAATTTAAAGACGGTGCATTTACGCTTTCTTCGAAACACAATTCTCCTATTGTAGTCTTTACTTTCATCGGATTAAAGGAAATTTTTCCGTTTGATAATTCCAAAGGTTATCCCGGGAAGGCAAAAGTTTATTTCAACAGAATTTTAACTCCTTCAGAATCACCGAAAGACCTTAAATCGTCCGCTTTTGAGACAATAAAAAAAACTCTGTTAAAACACTATAATTAATAGAAATAATATATATTTGTTTTCAGAAATTTTCAACAAATATGTCAAATTATTCTAAACAAACCAATTGGGGACAATTTATCCCATTGGTTACTGTATTTTTTTTCTGGGGATTTGTGGCGGCAAGTAATGACATTTTGATCCCGGTTTTTCAAAAAGCCTTTAATTTATCTCAAACCGAAAGTATGCTTGTGCAGATATGCTTCTATGTGGCATATACAGTGGGCTCTTTGATTTATATGCTGGTCTCTGCGGGATTAAAGCAGGATCTGGTAAATAAAATAGGCTATAAAAACGGGCTTATCGTAGGACTGCTTATTTCCGCAGCGGGAACTTTACTGTTCTATCCGGCTGCGAATATGCATTCTTTCCCTTTAATGATCTCCGGATTATTTATCGTGGGACTGGGCTTCTCATTGCAACAGATTGTAGCCAATCCTTTAGCCATTGAAGTAGGACCTTCTGAAACGGGTTCTCAGAGATTAACAATGGCAGGAGGAATCAATAATCTCGGAACCACAATCGGACCCCTTATTGTTTCTTTTGCAATCTTCGGATCTGCAGCAGCAGCGAATAATGATGTAAGTGTTGAAAGTGTAAAAGTTCCTTATCTTATTCTTGGGGTTGCGTTCGTTTTAGTTGCAATTATGCTTAAATTTTCTTCTCTGCCGGCGGTAACGCCTACCAATACTGAAGAAAGTAAAGAGGATCTTATAAAAGGAGATCACAGAAAATCAGCTTTTCAATATCCTCAGCTAATTTTAGGGATGATCGCAATTTTCGTGTATGTAGGTGTAGAAGTTTCCACAGCATCTAATCTTCCTGCGTATATGGAAAAAAGCTTAGGTTTCGAAACAAAAGATGTAGCACCTTATATCTCTTTATACTGGGCTTCTTTAATGATTGGCCGATGGACTGGTGCCGTTGAAGCTTTTGACGTAAGTGCAGGTTTCAAAAAAATCTTAAGATTTTTAGCTCCTTATCTTGCATTTGGAGTATTCTTACTGGTAAATGCCATTGCAAAGCACGATCTGTCTCATTTCTATGTTTACGGATTGATTATTATTGCAATGATTATCTGCGATATTATGAGTAAAGGAAATCCTGCAAGAATGCTTTTGATCTTTTCGGTTGCAGGTATTACCGCTTTACTGATTGGTATGTTTACAAAAGGAATGGTTTCTGTATATGCCTTCACCAGTGTAGGTTTATTCTGTTCTACGCTTTGGCCTTGTATTTTTGCTCTTGCGATCAACGGTCTTGGAAAACACACCAACCAGGGTTCCGGATTCCTGATCATGATGATTATGGGAGGAGGAATTGTAAGCTTTATTCAGGGGTATGTTGCCGATATGACGAATATTCACTTCAGTTATATTGTAGGAGTAATCTGTTTTGCTTATCTTGCTTTCTATGCAATAAGAGTAAGCGGAATTTTGAAATCTCAGGGAATTGATCTTGACAAAATCACAAAAGGCGGTGGTCACTAAGAATACAAATATATTATATAAGAAAAGGTTTTGGGCAGGTTTATTACTTGCCCAATTTCTTTTGTTTTATGTCTTCTCGAAATCTGAAATTATGATTTCTTTTTTTGAAACTTTATTTGAATTTCAGAAAACGGTTCATCAGATGATCTTTTCATGGATTCCTTTTTCTTTTGGAGACGTGCTTTATATTCTTTCGGGAATTTTTCTTTTGTATTGTATTATCGGATCTTTTAAGAAGAAAAACAGGAATTCTTCTTTTTTAAAAATTTTATCGGGCATAAACGTTTTCTATTTTTTGTATCAGATATTTTGGGGAATGCTTTATTTTCAGACACCTATTATTAAAAAGCTTCCATGCCAGAAAGAACCCACAGTTGAAAAGGCAAAAATACTGGCTTTAAAATATCTTGAGCGATGTAAGGAAACCCGAGAACTAACTTCCGAAGATAAAAACGGAGTTTTCATCATAAAAGATGTAAAAGCCGTTCAGAAAGAAATTCTTCATCAGCAAACAAAACTTCCAAAAAACATTTCAGATAAAAAAGCTTCTGAAATTAATTCCTTCAAACCAAGTTTATTTAAGAGTGTGATGAATTTCACAGGAATTTTGGGATATTACAATCCGTTTACGGCTGAAGCGCAATATAATTCACAATTACCAAATACGCTTATTCCGTTTACTTCTGCACACGAAAGTTCTCATCAGCTTGGTTTTGCCAGAGAACAGGAAGCAAATTTCGTGGGATATCTCATTGGAATTGATTCGGAAAATACAGATCTCCGATACAGCACAGAATACTTTACTTTAAAAAGCTTGTTGAATTTCATCGTAGATAAAGATCCGGAATTTGTGAAATCTGTTTTGAAAAACTATTCTCCGGAGATGAAAAAAGACAGAGCTTATGAAAAGGCTTTTGTTCTGAAACATCAGGGTTTGCTGGACGACTTTTTCGGCTTTACGAATAACCTTTTCCTGAAAAGCAATCAGCAGGAAGGCTCTGTTACCTACTCCTATTTCATTGATCTTCTGATGAATTACGAAAAGGAATAAAAAACAAAAGAATCGTATCAGGCGATACGATTCTAAAAACACAAATGATGAAAAAAAATTTATTACCTTGACTTGTTCCCTCATTCAAGGCGATGTAAAAGTACGATATTTTTCAGAAATACAAAAGTAATTTTACTTTTTTTAAAAACTTTATGAAAACTTTATGAATTTTTAAGTTTTTTTGAGTTCATCTGATTTTTTTTTGATTCAGAATAAATTTGTGCAGAATACACAAAATTATAATTTAATATTCTTTAAATTTTCCTTTATTAATCAAGATTTAAAATTTTTAATCTTAAAAATAGATGGTGCCTGATATTATTTTACCAACAGCACTTTCGTTATCACTATAAAAAGCAATTCAAAAAACAAAAAAAGTTGAGAAGCTTCTTTTGTCTCTCAACTCTTTAATTAAATACAAATCTGGAAATATCTTTGAATCATTTCTGAGATTTTAAAATTTCATTTTCTTTTTTAAGTAACTCTAGATCTCTTTTAAGCAAAGAAATATAATCCTGCAGGCTTTCTAAAACAGAGTTTGGAATATTAAAATTTTGATTGTAATAATTCTCAGAATTATCATTGAAACTTGAGTTATCATGATGAACAACTCCCGAAAATTCAGGTTCTTTGATATCATCAACACAAACATCCAGAGCTTTTGCCAGTTTCTCCCATTCGTCATCATAAATTTTCGATCTCCCATTTTCTTTACGGGAATAGCTGGAAGGATCTGTAGATAATATTTTTGCCATGTATTCCTGTGAGATTTTTCTTTGTTTTCTAAGGTCTCTTAGTTTTTGCTGTATCATTTCTTTGTGTTTATTTGCAAATTTATAAAAATTCAAACGCAAAATCTGCAAAAAAATTGCAAGAAAATTGCAATTTTTATCCATTCGTCGTGAGATATTTTTTCATAGTTTTGAAAATCAATATTGATAAAGCGCTTTAAAAAAACTCATTTATATATGTACAGATATAGATGAAAAACTGATCAGTAGAACCCTATGTCAGGGATTGTATGACAAAAAAAATTATTTAATACAAAAAAAATGGACAAATGAAAAATTTGAAAAAGCTTTCGAGAAATGATTTGAAAGAAATTAATGGAGGTAGATTACCTGGAGGGGGATCATGCAGAATTAGTGTTCAATATGCAGGTGGAGGATATGGTGTTTTTGACACCCCTACAACCGGCTCTTGCTCTAACCAGCAGACACAGGCAAATAAACAGTGTCTTAATTTAATTGGAAATCCTAACAGTGGAACTAGATGTTCTTATGATTGTGGTTGCGATGGATATGGACATTAAAAAATATAGGAAGAGTTTATTACTCTTCCTTTTACTTCTATTAGTATTTGTAAATTGTCAAAAAAAAGACACTAAAAATATTAATAATGTTGAAAATGCATTACGAATAGATACACTGAATTTAATTACAAATGTTTCATTTTATGATACAGGAACATTTGCTCTAAATACTCTTGTAAATCATAGAAATTTTAATTTTTCAATTTCTGGAACTAAAAAAAATGTAAAAGAAAGTAAAGAAATAACACTAAAAAAACCAACAGTGTTTGAATCCTATGCTCTGGTTAACGGAAAAACAAGAGTTCAAAGATATTTGGTTTTTAGTAAAAATGATACTTTAACATTTGAATTTCGTAAAAATGGATCCGTTTATACAGGAAATAAGAAAAATGCTATTCTGAATACCTTAATATCGGATAATACTATTTATTCTATTGAAGAACCGGATAATTCTGGTAATTACATACAGTCGCTTAAAAAAAAATATGACAATAATTTAGCTATAATTAAGCAAGATTCTACTAATTATACTGATTTTCAATACAAGGCAATAAAGGATTATTTAGAAATATATTTCTATAATAAACTTTTTAATATAGATTTTTCAAAAATTACAAATCAGAAAGTAATTGAAGAACTAGACAAATACTTTGATATAGTTAATAACAATATTTTAATATTAAACAGACTTAATGCCGTACAAAATAAAAGTTTAATAATAAATTTATTACGGTATATATCTTTCAAAAATAAAAATCCTCACTTGATTGATAACTTACAATTTCTTGATAAAAAATTATTTAAAACAGAGGCTTTAGACGGTTTTCTTTTGGATTACATAGAAAATGACAATACTTTAAGTAAGAATGATATTGATATTATGAAAAAGTATATCCGAGAAAGCAGCCTCAAAAAAGCAACTGAGAAAAGCAAAGGGAAAGTTCTGTCTAAAAATATACTAAACTCCACTATTAAAGATGCAAAACTAAATGAAGTTGCCATTAAAAATATATTGTCAGTAAAAAATGAAAAATTAATTTTAGTAGACTTATGGGCTACATGGTGTGTACCATGTCTTAAAGAAATACCTAATTGGAAAATAGCACAAAAAAAATATAGTGATAAAATAAAATTCATTCGTATTAGTATAGATAACGATCAAAAAAAATGGAACGTATTCCTAAAAAAGGATATAAATGATGAGTACAATTATATTATCAGCAACTCTAGTCATCCTTTTATAAAATACTTTGAAATCAGTTCAATTCCAAGGTTTCTTTTATTCAATAATAAGTTTGAGGTAATTTCAGATGACTTTGACAGACCAAGTGACAATAATTTTGACACTAAGATTAAAGCAATTTTAGATGAAAATTAATTCGCAAAATAAAAAAGTTAAGAGGAATCTGTTGTTTCTTAACTTTTTAAATTGTGGTTTGTATGATTATCTATCTTTTAAATTACTTTATGTTTTAGATTTAAGAGTCAAATTAATTTACACCTCCGAAAACAATTGAAATTTCAAGATTAACATATAGTAATTAAATTGGATAAAGTATTGATAATTTTTTAGATTTTTCACTTAAAAAAAGAGAATGAATTCATTTTTTTAAACATTTTTCATGCGTAGATAAATCAATTTTATAAAATCTGTTAATAAAAAAAAGATATTAATTCATATAAAACATTCATAAGCAATAAAATAACCATAAATCACGTTAAAATGAAAAAAGTATTTGTTTTTTTCAAACATCTGCTTATTTTAGATGAAAAATATTAATATGCTATTGGACAAACTCATTAACTATCTAAAACTCGACAAACAGGAGTTTCTTTTTCAGTTCAACTCACACCCAAATTATCCTTCTGCTTTAGCTTTCAGCGACACATTAAATTTCATGGGCGTACGAAATGATGCCTACGAATTAGATAAAGAATATTGGGATGAACTTCCTGAAGAGTTTATTACCATTGTAGATAATTCTTTTTCGCTCGTTAAAAAAAACGGTGCGCAATACTCCATTTATTCTGATAAAGCAAAGACTTTAAATAAAGAAGAACTTCACAAAAAATCCACAGATTTTGTTTTGCTGTTTGAAAAAGATAAAGTTGAGCAAAAATCCGTGACAAGCTACAAACCTTTTATTTATGCTATTTTTGCGGTTGTTTTAATCTATTCAGCAATTAATTTAGCTTGGTATGAAGCGGTTTTCAATGTTTTATCATTGGTAGGAGTGTATATTTCTTTAGAACTTTTCAATCAGAAGTTTGGGAACACATCCACTGTTATCGGGAGTATCTGTGGAGACACCGCAGGAAATCAGGCCGTAAATTCATGCAACAAGATTATTACTCAGGATAAGACAAGTATTTTGGGACTTAAATTTTCAGATTTTTCTCTGATCTATTTTGTTGGACTTACCATTTTAGGATTGTTTCTTCCTGCAACTTCCCTTATTATTAAAGGTTTTACTTTTGCTTCCGTTATTGCAATCGGCTATTCATTATATGTTCAGGGATTTGTAGAGAAAACCTTCTGTCGTGTTTGTCTTTTAATTATTTCTGTCTTAACGACTCAGATTTTAATCAGTATTTTACTTTTCCCAGCTATTTCTTTTGATCTGAAAACTTCTTTATTGAGTATTATTTTATGGATCGCCGTATTTTCATTGGTTTTATATCTTAATAATACGCTTGAAGAAAAAGAAACACTTCAAAAATCGAACGCAAAAAATTTAAGATTTAAAAGAAATTATGAACTTTTTAAAAGAGAACTTCTGGAAAAAGAAAAAGTAACATTTTCTGATAATGAAACCTTTTTTGTAGGAAATAAAGATGCCAAACTGCATTTATCGATAGTTTCAAATCCATACTGCGGATTTTGTAAAGATGCTCACAAAATTGTAGAAAACTTACTTACAAAATATCCAAATGACATTTCAGTGCAGATGAGATTTAATTATTCTCCTGACAAACAGAACGAAAAGTTCACGAATCTGATTTCAGATTTCATGTATACCTACAGAAACAAACCATCTCATGAGTTTTTACATCTTATAGAATACTGGTTTGAAAACAAGGATGAAAATAAAGTTAGGCAAAAAGCAGGAACAAATTCCGCTCAGGAGGATCTTACTCCTCTTGTGGAAATGTCTGCTGAAAACAGAAATGCCGGATTAAATTTTACACCAATTATTTTAATCAACGGTTATCAGTTCCCTGATAAATATGATCGTGAAGATATTTACTATTTTATTGATGAATTGTCTGAAGACGAAGAAATTTAAATAAAAAATAATTTTATTAATAAAAAATTCACTAATTTAGGAAAAATTTAAAGCGGAATCCGAAAAGCTTTGAAAGAGTAGGAAATTAAACAAATTATTATACAATGAAAAATCTAAAGAAACTTTCAAGAGAAAATTTGAAATCCATAAAAGGAGGTATTTCAATAGAATGTTCACAAAGACAAGAGGCATCTACAGCCTGCTATAATACGATGGCAGAATGTCAAGCAGATCCAAATTCATCAAATCCAGATATTGTTTTATTACCTTGCGAACGTATTTGTAATAAATATTGCTATTCATAAAAGTAATAACTTTTAAAGAAAAAATAGTTGCAGTCATATCGGCGGCAACTTATTTATAAATAAAAACGTCAATCATTGAAATCTTTTCCTTTCTATCGTCAACCAGACTCCAAAGACTGCGGTCCTACCTGCCTTCGTATTGTAAGTAAACATTATGGCAAAAGCATATCACTCCAACAAATCCGTAATCTTTCTGAAACAACAAGAGAAGGAAGCAGTTTGCTAGGATTGAGTGATGCTGCAGAAGACCTTGGTTTCCGCTCTTTAGGTGTTCAGATTAATTTTGAATCTCTTGCAGAGGAAGTTCCGTTTCCATGTATTGTTCACTGGAATAAAAATCACTTTGTGGTTGCTTATAAAATAGATAAAAACAACAAAGTTTACGTTTCCGATCCGGGTTATGGACTGATTACTTATACCAGAGAAGAATTCATCAAACTATGGATCGGTGAGAATGCCAATGAAAAAACAGAAGAAGGAATTGTACTTATTTTAGAAACCACCCCTGCTTTTTTTCAGACAGAATTTGACGATCAGGAAAGTAAAGCCAGTTTTTCTTTTCTTTCAAAATATGTACTGAAGTATAAATCACTGGTTATCCAGCTTGCAGTAGGACTTTTGGCAGGAAGTTTACTTTCTCTGATTTTTCCTTTCCTTACCCAGAGTATTGTCGATGTCGGTATTCAGAATCAGGATCTTAATTTCATTTATCTTGTCCTTTTAGCACAGGTAATGCTTTTTATGGGAAGAATGGGAATTGAAATGATCCGAAGCTGGATTTTGCTTCATCTTTCAGCAAGGATCAATATTTCTATTATTTCCGATTTCTTTATCAAACTCATGAAGCTTCCGATCAGTTTCTTTGATACGAGAATGACCGGAGATATCATGCAGAGAATTAATGACCATCATAGAATCGAGCAGCTTCTCACAAGTTCTTCGCTGAACACCCTGTTTTCATTAGTCAATCTTATTATTTTCAGTATTGTACTGTTGTTTTATGATTATAGGCTGTTTATCGTCTATCTTATCGGAGCAGCGGCTTACATCGGATGGATCAGTTTTTTCCTGAGCAAAAGAAAAGAACTCGATTACAAAAGATTTTCACAGGTTTCTCAGGAGCAGAGCAAAGTAATTGAGCTGATCAATGGAATGCAGGAGATTAAAATGCATAATGCCGAGAAACAAAAAAGATGGGACTGGGAATTTCTTCAGGTTAAATTATTCAAGCTGAGAATAAAGTCTTTGTCTTTGGAACAATGGCAGTCCGTAGGAGGAAACTTCATCAATCAGATGAAAGATATTTTTGTGAGTTTTCTTTCTGCAAAACTGGTACTTGACGGAAATCTTACCTTAGGAATGATGCTTTCTGTTCAATATATCATCGGGCAGTTAAACAGTCCACTGCTTCAGCTGATCGATTTCATTAAACAATTTCAGGATGCTAAAATTTCTTTGGAAAGATTGGGTGAAATTCATGATAAGGATGAGGAGGAGAATAAGGAAGAACAATATTCCCACGAAATTCCGGAAAAAGATATTCTGGTGGAAAACGTTTCATTTAGATATACTGGTTCAGATGTTCCCGTATTTGAAAATCTTACCCTCAGCATTCCCTTTCAGAAAACGACGGCCATTGTTGGAGCCAGCGGAAGCGGAAAAACGACACTTTTAAAACTTTTAATGAAATTCTACGAACCTTCTCAGGGTGAAATCCGATTAGGAAATACAAAGCTTAACAATATTTCTCCGAGATTCTGGAGAGACCATTGCGGAGTGGTGATGCAGGAAGGCTATGTATTCAATGATACCATTGCCAATAATATTGCCGTAGGTGAAGATTATGTAGATAAGCAAAAATTGAGGAGATCCGTGGAAATTGCCAACATTAAAGAATTTATTGAAGAACTGCCTTTAAGCTACAACACAAAAATCGGAAATGAAGGTTTGGGAGTGAGCGGTGGTCAGAAACAGAGACTTTTCATTGCAAGAGCGGTTTATAAATCTCCTGATTATATTTTATTCGATGAAGCGACTTCAGCTTTGGATGCAAACAATGAGAAAGTGATCATGGAAAATCTCGAACAGTTTTTTAAAGGTAAAACAGCAGTTGTGATCGCCCACAGGCTTTCCACCGTAAAACACGCTGATAAAATCATTGTTTTAGATAAAGGAAAAGTAGTGGAAGAAGGAAATCATGCAGAATTGGTTGCTCTGAGAGGAGAATATTACCGATTGGTGAAGAATCAGTTAGAACTTGGAAATTAAATTTTAGGTATACAGCGAAATCCGAAAAGCTTACAGAGTAGGAGTAAATAACAAAAATCAATTTATTTTATGAAAAATCTGAAAAAATTAACAAGAAAAGATTTAAAAGATCTTAAAGGAGGAGGATTAAACGATTGCGGAGCATATTTCCCGACAGAACCACCGCTTCCGGGAGAACCGTATGATTGTGGCTGCAACCTTATGTGGTGCTCAAAAAGAAGTGCATGTATTCATCAGAATATGTACTCTCCGCAAATCTGCGAATAATTTGAAAATTTTAGATTTCAACTTAAATCTAGTATATAAAACAGCAATCTTCTTAACGGAAGATTGCTTCTATTAAAATATGGAAAAAGACATTTTAGATAATATTGAGCTTCGTTCTGAAAGTGTTCAGGATATTCTTACCCAGCCTCCTCATTGGATGATCCGATGGGGCAATACCATTATATTTTTAATATTGGTACTGATACTAATCATGAGTTATATTATAAAATATCCGGAATTTATTCCTGCACCTATTATTGTAACTTCACAAAATCCACCTGAAAAATTAGAAGCCAGAACAAATTCTAAAATTGAAAAAATATTCATCAAAGATCATCAGGAAGTTAAAAAAGATCAGGTATTGATGGTCATGCAGTCATCTGCAAACTATAAAGATGTTCTTGCATTAAAAAAAATAATAGATTCTTTATCTCCGAATCAAATATCATCATTCCCACTCAGTCAAACCTCTCATTTCAAATTGGGAGAACTTCAGGGAGATTATAGCAGTTTTGCAAAAGCTTTTCAGGATGAGGCTTTATTTACGAGATTACAGCCTTATGCTCCGGAAAATCTTGCCGCTAATCAAAGCCTTTCCGAATATAGAGTAAGAATTGCTACTACTAAACAGCAAAAAAGCCTTGAGCAGGCGAAATATGAGTTGACCAAAAAAAATTACATCCGTTCTCAGGAGTTATTCAACCAGGGAGTTATTTCTTCCATGGAGCTTGAAAATGAAAAGATAAAATACATACAGGCGCAGCAAAATTTAGAAAACATCAATATTTCTCTTTCACAGATGGAAGAAGGAATTTCTAATTTAAATAAAACAAAAAGCGGAACAGCAATAAATACAGAAAAAGATAAAATTACTTACTCTTCCCAGACTTTACAGCTTTTTGAACAATTGAGAAAATCGCTGAAGCAATGGGAGCAAAATTATCTTCTTATTTCGAATACGGATGGTATTGCCAGTTTCCAACAGTTTTTCGGCGAAAATCAGTTTATAAAAGCAGGAGATGCCGTTTTATCTATTCTTCCTAAAAACCGGGAAAAATTAGTCGGCAGAATGTCTGTTCCGGCAACAAATTCTGGTAAAATTGCTTCGGGTGAAAAGGTATTAATTAAACTCGACAATTACCGCTATCAGGAATATGGGATAGTAGAAGGAAAAGTACAAAATATTTCTCTTTCTCCAGATAAAGATGGAAATTACTATGTAGATGTACTTCTTCCAAAAGGACTAAAGACTAGTTACAACAAAGACTTGGTTTTCGATAAAGAATTAAAAGGAAGTGCGGAAATTGTTACTCAGGATCTGAGATTGATTGAACGATTCTTCTATCAGATGAGAAAACTACTGGGATATCAGAGTTAATTAAAAAATACAGAACCGAGACAATTATGTTTCGGTTTTATATTTAATTTCAATCAAAAGGATAGTATTGGATCGCCGAAGAGTTCTTATCTCTTAAGCTTCAATCGAAAGGATTTTACCAGACCATTACAGTGGACGATTTTGCGCTTCAAGGGGAAAAGCTTTAAAACTCAATATTCTACGCAGAAGATGGACAAATGTTAATATTTGCAACGTTTTAAAGATTAAAGATACAAAACCTTGCAAATAAAAAGTCTTTAATGCATTAATAAACAAATTGTTATATGTATTTTAAGGAACAACTAACTAAACTTTATCCTTTTTACTTGGGTCTTTTCTTTTTCTTTTTGACTCTTGTTTATTTCCTTTGATAAGTGATAGATTAACGTGAATTCGGAGAAAAACATGAGGTGCTTAATGTCTAAAATTAATACTTTAGAATTGAACAAATACTAAAACACCTCATGAAAAACAAAGATATGCTTTTTGACGAAAATCTATTGATAGAAATCTTCATCAAAG
>NZ_MVAG01000148.1 GCF_002177115.1 Chryseobacterium mucoviscidosis
TTGAAACACCAAATCACAAAATATTAATATGAAAAAAATTTACTTTTCAGTAAACTTGTGACCCGGCTGGGATTCGAACCCAGGACCCATACATTAAAAGTGTATTGCTCTACCAGCTGAGCTACCGAGTCGGTCACAATTAATAGACTAAATGTAAAATTAAAATTTTAAACTTCACTATTAATTATTCAAATTTTCTGCATTGTGCCTGCGACTGGACTCGAACCAGCACATCCTTAGGAAACCACCCCCTCAAGATGGCGTGTCTACCAATTTCACCACGCAGGCAATAAAAACTACAAAAATCTAGTAATCTTTTTTGCTTGTGACCCGGCTGGGATTCGAACCCAGGACCCATACATTAAAAGTGTATTGCTCTACCAGCTGAGCTACCGAGTCGGTCACAATTAATAGACTAAATGTAAAATTAAAATTTTAAACTTCACTATTAATTATTCAAATTTTCTGCATTGTGCCTGCGACTGGACTCGAACCAGCACATCCTTAGGAAACCACCCCCTCAAGATGGCGTGTCTACCAATTTCACCACGCAGGCAATAAAAACTACAAAAATCTAGTAATCTTTTTTGCTTGTGACCCGGCTGGGATTCGAACCCAGGACCCATACATTAAAAGTGTATTGCTCTACCAGCTGAGCTACCGAGTCGGTCACTTTATCAACGATTAACACAGTAATAATGTCCCTCGTTTTTAGTGGTGCAAAGATATGAGTTTTTTCTTTATCTCAAAACTTTTTTGCAAATTTGTTTAAAAAAAATTCATGATAATTTCACTGGTCGGATACATGGGAAGTGGCAAATCTCACATTTCCAAAATATTAAGCGACAAACTCAATTTTAAATTAATTGATCTGGATAAAGAGATTTCCAAAAGAAACAAAATGACAATCCCCGAAATCTTCGATAAAAAGGGAGAAATCTATTTTAGAAAGCTGGAAAGAGAGACATTAGAAGAAATTCTTGCGTCCGAAAAAAATACAATTTTAAGTCTTGGCGGAGGAACTCCTGTTTACTATAATAATATGGAAATCATCAACCATAATTCAAAAAGCGTTTTTTTAAGAGCTTCTGTTGCTACTTTAGCAGAAAGACTTTCTAAACAGAAGGAAAAAAGACCTTTAATTGCAAATATTACTGATGAAAATCTTGCAGAATTTATAGCCAAGCATTTATTCGAAAGGAATGATTTTTATAATAAAGCACAGGTCAGCGTAATTACAGACAACAGAACTCCGGAAGATATTGTGAATGAAATAACAGAAAAGCTCTATCTCTAGAGCTTTTTGTTAATCTTCGTTTTCAGAGTCGTCCCCATTTTCGCCAAAGAAATCGTCCCAGTCCGTAAAATCTGAGGCAATATCATTTTCTACGTAATCGTCCATATCTCTGCGGTCTTTTTTCGTAGGTCTTCCCTCACCTTTATTCCGGTAATAATCCTGAGACATTTTACGCATTTTTAACAGCTCATACTGTTCCTTATCGGTTACATCCTTTATATGAAGAGGAACAAGCTTTGCTCCGATCCTGCTTTTAGGAATCTGAATTACTTTAATTTGATAGTCAATCTGATTTTTACGGATCTTGATCACATCTCCTTCCTTCACCTCTTTAGAAGACTTTACAACCGACGCACCGATAGACACTCTGTTCTTTTTAATCTCCTCAGTAGCAATGGTTCTGGTCTTATAAAAACGAATGCTCCATAAAAATTTATCTATTCTCATAATTTTTTATACTTTTGTCGTTATATTATTTGTAAAGTAATTAAAGTTTTTTGAAAAATGAAAAAAATATTTTTATATATCCTTGCTGGATCTCTTTGTTTCACGGCATGTAAAAAGGATGATGAAGTTGAAACATTTGTAGAACCGGAAGATATCTCGGTAAGAAATTCATATGATGATCAGGCGATCCAAAAGTTTATGAATGACAATTACCTTGATTCACAAGGAAATATAAAAGCATTCAGCTCTACAGATACTTCTGATGATAATGAGAAAAAATTATCTGAGCTGAGTCCTGTAAAACTTTCTTCCGGGGTTATTTATATTGTAAGAAACGGAGCACAGCCAACTTCAGGAGTAACTCTTGAAACGAATCCTGAAGCAACAAACGCCACTCAGATCAGAACGATGATGAGAGCAAACTATTACCTTGCAACAAATACCGATGGTAATGTAGCATTTACAACATCAGGAGTTTTAGCCAACACAATCAACGGAAGTGGTTCTCCTTTAACTGATCCGTTGTTTTATTATGTGAAGAAAAAAACAATGACGGATGCTACAACTGATGCTGCCAAACTAAGAAAATACTACGAAATAGAAGGTTTACAGGAAGGATTAAAGTATTTTCAGGGATACGCAAATTTATCAGACGGAGATGCATACAATTTACAGGGTGTAATTATCGTTCCTTCAAGAGCTGCTTTCGGAAGAGATACCCACTATAATTATACCGGGTATTCACTCCAAAATAATTGTTTTGTATTCAATTTTCAAATTTACAAAGCTAATCAGAGACCTGTTCTAGAACAATAAAAAATAAAGCGCTTCCCAATAAGAAGCGCTTTTTTATTTGCTTAAAATTAATACTTAGCTTTCTGCTTTACATTTCCTAAAATATCCGGAAAATAAAGATCCGCCAAGTGATCAAACTCGTCGCCCCTCATGAACATTGTGGCATCTACTTCTTCGTAAGAACTTCTTCCTGCCGCTGCAATCAGTTCATTGCATGTATGAAGCGTATTTTTATGAAAATGATACACTCTTTCCGCCTTATCCGTAACATCCAGACCTTTAATTAACATTTTATCCTGAGTAGCAACTCCTGTCGGACACATATTATTATTACACCTCAAAGCCTGAATACAGCCCAAAGAGAACATAAATCCTCTCGCATTATTACACATATCTGCACCCATCGCAATTGCTCTTAAAATATCTAGACTTGTCAGAACTTTTCCACTTGCAATCACTCTTAATTTACTTCTTAAATTATAATTATTCAGCGTTCTGTTAACAAAAATCAAAGCAGGTTCCAAAGGCATTCCTACTCCATCTGAGAACTCAGGTGGTGCAGCTCCGGTTCCCCCTTCTGCTCCGTCAATGGTTATAAAATCAGGATAAATCTTCAGAACATTCATCTGGACGCAGATATCTTCAAATTCTTTAGTATCGCCGATGCACAGCTTAAATCCAACAGGTTTTCCTCCGGAAAGTTCTCTTAACTGCTGTACAAACCTCAGCAAACCTGCCGCATCGGAAAAAGAAGTATGTGAAGGCGGTGAAATAATCGTCATTCCCGGAGTGACGTGACGGATTTTTGCAATTTCCGGTGTATTTTTAACAGCCGGTAAAACTCCGCCATGACCTGGTTTTGCCCCTTGAGATAATTTAATTTCAATCATCTTTACATTGGGTAAAGTGGAATATTTTTTAAACAATTCCGGATTGAATTTTCCTTCTTCATCACGACAGCCGAAATATCCTGTTCCGATCTGCCAGCAAAGATCGCCGCCTTCCAGATGATGCGGGGAAATCCCTCCTTCTCCCGTATTATGGTAAAAATTTCCCTTTTTTGCGCCTCTGTTTAAAGAAATCTGAGCGCGGTCGCTTAAAGCCCCGAAACTCATTGCCGAAATATTAAATAACGAAGCATGATAAGGCTGAGAACACTGCTCTCCTCCTACCCAGACTCTCGGAAGCTCTTCCATCGGAGATTTTGCATAAATGGAATGCTTAATTCCTTCATATTTTCTGTGGTTAACTTCGAGCTGTGTTCCGAAAGGCACAGTATCACTTAAATTTTTTGCCCTTCTGTACACCGCAGATCGCTGATTTCTCGGAAAAGGTTTTCCATCGGTCTCTCTTTCAATGAAATATTGCTGCATTTCCGGTGAAATACTCTCAAAAAAGTATCTGAAATAGCCCAAAACAGGAAAATTTCTTAGAATAGCATGTTTAGATTGGGTAATATTATAAATTCCGATTGCATACACAATGGTTAGCAAAACAGGAATCCACCAATCTGCCCTTATTAAAAAAGCAACCGACCACGCAACGACGAGAATAATAGCTCCCCAAAGCAAAAATTTGTCTCTCATATCATTTTGAATTTTATCAAAGTTAAAAAATTTAAATTGATATGAACGGGCTGAGAAACATCAAAAAGATGAATGAAAGAAGTTATTTTTGGATTAAATGTGATGATTTCAGGTTTCGATTTCATTAAAACAAAAAAAGACATCACTCTGATAGCAATGTCTGAATTATTTTAAATGAATTGTTTAAAAGAATATTAAATTTTCTCGAGAAAACTCTCAAAAGAATTCATCACAGAAACGGTTCCGTCTGCTTCTATTTTTTCAAGCTTTAAGAATTCAATCTGATTGACTGAAGCCTGATCGAAATTCTTCTGAACTCTCACATAATTCTCTGTGAAGCCAAACATTTTTCCGTCTTTGTTTTCGTGTTCCCAAAGTACAGGAAGTGTTTTTCCAAGCTGGGTCTGGTAAAATGCCATCTTTTTCTTTTCAGATAAAATTCTAAGCATTTTATTGCGTCTTTTTCTTTCGGGAATCGGAACTACGCCTTCCATTTCTGCCGCTTCTGTATTTTCTCTTTCAGAATAGGTGAAAACGTGCAGATAAGTTATTGGAAGCTCATTCAGGAAGTTGTATGTTTCCATAAACAGTTCTTCTGTTTCTCCCGGAAAACCGACAATTACATCCACACCAATCGCTGCATCCGGCATTACTTCACGAATTTTATTAACTCTGTCGGTATATAATTTCGTTAAATAACGGCGTTTCATTTTTTTCAGCAATTCATCGCTTCCCGATTGTAAAGGAATATGAAAATGCGGAACAAAACTTTTGCTTTTCGAAACCAGTTCTATGCTTTCATCTTTCAACAAATTCGGCTCGATGGAAGAAATACGGATTCTTTCGATCCCTTCAACCTGATCAAGCTCAGAAATTAAATCTAAAAAAGTATGTTCGTGTCTTTTGTTTCCAAATTCTCCTTTTCCGTAATCTCCGATGTTTACGCCTGTAAGAACAATTTCTTTGATGTCTCTTTCAGCAATTTCTTTGGCGTTTTTCAATACATTTTCGATGGTGTCGGAACGGGAAATCCCTCTTGCCAAAGGAATTGTACAGTAGGTACATTTGTAATCGCAGCCGTCCTGAACTTTCAGAAAAGCTCTGGTTCTGTCTCCGATGGAGTAACTTCCAATGAAAAAATCTGTTTCTTCAATTTCGCATGAATGAACGATGCCTTCATTTTCAGATTTCTCCAGATCATCAAGATAACTCAGAATATTGAATTTTTCTTTGGCTCCTAACACCAGATCTACGCCTTCAATCTGTGAAATTTCCTCCGGTTTCAACTGTGCATAACATCCCACGATTACAACCAAACCATCCGGATTGGCTTTCATGGCTCTTTTTACGTGAAGTTTGCATTCGCGGTCGGCATTTTCAGTTACCGAACAGGTATTGATAACATACACATTCGCCTTTTCATCAAAACTTACCTTATCGTAACCTGCTTCTGTTAATTGACGGGCAATGGTAGATGTTTCTGCAAAATTTAATTTGCAGCCAAGAGTATGAAATGCGGCAGTTCTTTGAAATTGAGACATTTATTGATTCTGAATTTTGTGGGTGCAAAGATAATCATTTTAAGATGAATTCTGAATTGATTCAGTCTATTATAGTGTCATCATAAAATTGATAGAAAACGGAAAACAAAAATTTCAGACCGGAAAAACAACACGTAAATCCTAAAATGCTATTTAAAGTTTTATTTACCCACAAAAGTCGCAAAAGATAAATTAAATTTTTAAAAATCCTTGATTTTTATTGTATTGGGCGTTTTGGTTATTCCGTAAATACGCTGCATTATTATCTTTTGCCTCTTTTGCTGCTAATTCTGAAAGTGGTTTTAAGCAAGGCTACAATTAAAAAACTAAATGTAGTCCTGCTTACATTGACAGAGTTTTTTCTTTAATTATTCTTTTACAGGATGCGCTGTGCAGATATAAAAATGTATTTAACTCCGGGAATTCCTTTTGTGTAGCAAAACCATTTAAGCTCGTACCAACTTGTATTATTAATTGAAATAACGATTCTCGAATTGGTTGGCGCCACCCAACTTACCGGTGCAGAAGATAAACTCAGGCTGCTTCCATTGTTTACAGAAACATCAGTTGCTGTTGTATTTCCTACTACCGAAATATCAATATTTGAAACGTAGGCTACATTTATTGTATTACCTGTGAGGTTTTTTATTCTTGGTACATATTCAGCCGCGGAATATATTAAAACATCCATTAGAATACCATCTATCGACAAAAGATTAGAAGAAATGGAAGAGTCATTAGAAACGTTTTGAGAGAGATGTCCAGCAATGTAACTGTCTGTTAAAGTAAAAGTTTTTGAAAGTACAGTCGCTCCTCCGGTAATAGTGACTACATCTCCACTACTGTTAACTCCAAGAGGCTTTCCTTCTGATGTATTCGAAGAGCTGTTAAGATTACTGAATCTTAAGCCGGATGTTCCGTTGGAATCGGATTTAATTTCCAAGGTGTTCCCAGGAGTGGTGGTATTAATCCCTACTTTACCATTTTGAGCGTAAAATAAAACTGTAGGAAAAACTGCTAATAGAGAAATAAATTTGATTTTCATAATGTTATTATAATATTTGATTAATATTTTAAAATGATAATAAGTATAATTACAGCACAACCTGATGTTTTGTAAAAGATTTTGCTGAAAATAGCTGCCATTTGTTAAAAAAATGATACAATAACGTGCTTTATCAGATTTTTTTATAAATTCGTGCTTTCAAATCTTTTCGACTTTTAAGGTTCGCACAGGCAAATGAATGCCCTTATTACCTACTTGTAAAACAAGAATATTCTTAAAAGAAGATTTGAATCTTTACTTCCGTTTATTTTCAACAAAGATAATTTTACTTCTGCTCATCACTGAAATAGAAACCTCATTAATATTAGCCAATAATGATTATTGATTAATACATATATATATTGTAAAATGGAAAAAAAACACAAAATGAAAAAATTGATAAAAAAGCTCATAATCAATAAAATAAGAATATCAAAAGTGATTAATGACTTATCTAAAGCGCATTCCCAATATCTTTTAACAGATAACAGAGCACTCCGGGAACGCCAGATTTTAAAGCTTAAAAAAGAATTAGCGGAAAGATATATTTATTTGATGTGTATTATACTTCTATTGCATATTACCATTTATCTAACGGTTATGAAAGATATTTTTTTGGTATATTATCTATCAGCAGGGGTTATTTTATTGCTATTGACATTGGTTTGGCTAAGAACATGTTACTACAATCTAATGAATAAGATACTGCATACATATTTCATTATTGCTCCTTTATATGCATTTTACATCATCCTAAAGTTTTGGAAAGTATCCACAGGACAATGTGTGTGGCTCATCCCCCTTCCTTTTGGAGCTTATATATTTTTCGCTAGAAAAGAAGTTATACTTTACTCTTTATACTGCTGCTTCATTATAATTCTTGGGTGTATGCTCAATAAATTCTTTACGTTTAACTTTACAAAACATATTCCCGAAAAGATACACTGTAAGGACACTCTTCTGATTCTATCCAACATTCTTGTCGTTGGTTTGTTAGCCTATTATAAAGATGAAATGAGGGAAGTTAACACCCTCATCAAAATAGAAGAAAAGGAAAAAATTATCCTTCCGGTTACCCTTAATGAAAGAGTACTGGAAATGGCAGATTCTCTTTTTGAAAAAATAGAACATGAAGTTGTAGGTAATAAACTTTTTACCAACCCGGATCTGAATATTTCGACACTGAGTACAATACTGAAAATAAGTAACAATTATATTTCAAAAGCAATAAGAGTTCATGGTTATACTAATTTCAACCATTATATAAACACACACCGCATCTCCTATGTAAAAAAAATAATAGAAGAAAGTGATATGAAAAAAATAACGCTCATGTATATTTATACTGAAGCAGGCTTTACCAGCCAGTCTACGTTTAATCGTGTTTTTAAACAACTGGAAGGTATAACTCCTTCGGAATATATGGAAAATTCCGAAAAACAAAAAAACTCATTTAAAATGTGACTGTTGACGATTTATCTGGGGCATCTGTTTATGATTATTGTCTGTATTCGTCTCTTACCTCAGAACTGTTCTGGCAAAAAACGAGAGACGAATTTTGAATTTCAGGTTCATCAATTTGCTGCAAATCTCTGATACATTGTTCTCTGATATTCCACAATTCATCTAAACTGTAAGTGATGTGTTCTTCATTCAGCCACTTTTCAAGAAAATCTTTGTGAAATGAAATTTTCTGAGTGCCAATTTCGTTGAATTCTATATCCTTTTCAATCAGTAGTTTATCTTTAAATTGATGATAATTTGAACTGCGGTTCGTAAAATCGTAATATTCGTCATCAATTTTGAGATAATTATGCGCTTCCGGAATGTATTTCAAATTAAATTTTTGCAAAGTACCGCTAATTTTCGGAGTGTATTCTGCATCCATTTTAAAAATTCCAACAATGAGCTTTACATCGCTGTGATGGTTTTCGAGCGCAAGTTTTCTAAGGGCGGCGTGTTTTGTACTGCAGGTTCCGCCAAAATCATCAAAAACACATTCGGTTCTGCTTTTATCATTATTTCTTTTGTAAGGGAGCATTGAAATATATTGGCACGCAGAATGAAAATCTGTGATGTTTCTATTTAAAAATTCATCAGAAATAATTCCTTTATTTTGAATGGTAAAGTTCTTCATTACTGTTGTCTGAATTTACTGATCATTTCAGAATTAAATTCCTGCGATTTGTTTCGCGGAATAGAAAGACTTTTCCAATCTTCATTCTTCATCATTTTTGCGATATACACAATCTGCCCGATATGATAAGGATAATGCGCCAATTGACGGAAAACAGCATCCATAAATGTATGTGCTTCATTTCTTATGTAAATTAAGGAATGTACATTTTCATCATTCATCTGGTTCAGAGCGTTAAAAAAACATTTCCAGCCTTGTTCCCAATATTCCAGAACCTCAGCTTTCGTTTTAAAAGTATCAACAAATTCTTCATCCCTGTTCCGCAATGATTTTTCGCCGTCTTCGGTTAAAAAATTAGTCCATCTGGATAACATATTTCCGGCGATATGCTTAACAATAATGGCTATAGAATTGCTTTCTTCATTAAACTGCCAGAAAATCTGTTCATCTGAAAGCTGCCCGAAAGATTGATCTCCGAGCATTTTGTAATATTCAAAACGTTTTATCAATAAATCCTTCATGAGGTAAATTTGAATATCTAAGATATGGATTTTATAAAACAAAAACCGTTACACAGGCAACGGTTTTCTATTGATTTCTGAAAATTATTCTCTGTTTTTCACCATTACCCAGCCGGAATACTTGAATAAAGTGTTCTTCTTATCATTTTCGTTCCAAGAAACCGAATACCAGTAAGTTCCTGTTGGGACTTTTTTGCCTCCGATGGTTCCGTCCCACGTATAATTTCTGAATTTATCCGCCTTAAAAACAAGCGTTCCGTATCTGTCGAAAACACTCAATACCAAATTCTGTTTGTATCCTAAAGCTGAATAATCGATCACATCATTTACTCCGTCTCCGTTTGGTGTAATTACATTTACCAAATTAGGAACAACCACAGTAATATCAATCGGTTCGCAATTGTAGGCATCTTTTACAAAAACTCTGCTGTCTCCTCTCGGAAGGTTTGTAAATACGTTAGAATCCTGCCATTTGATTCCGTCAAGAGAATATTTGTACGGAGCTGTTCCACCTGAAACATTTACCGTTATGGTATTATTGGTAATATCAACTGATGAAATTACCGGCTGTTCCGAAGCATACACTTTTACACTTTGCTTGGTAATACAGTCGCCACTTTTTAATTTCACCCAATACGTTCCCACTCCTACATTATTGATGGTCTGTGTCGTTGCACCTGTACTCCATTCATAACTCGTAAATCCGGAACCTGCATCCAGTGTGGTTCGGTCTTCCATACAGATAATTTTGTCTTTCAGGACATTGGAATATACCGGCTGAATGACTACTAAATTCACTTTCGCAATTGCAAAGCAATTGTTAGAATTAAATACTTTGACGTAAATAACACCATTTGGAGCGATGTAATTTGAGAATAATACAATTTCATTGGTTCCGTTTTGGGCATCTGCTAAAGAGGGATAATATTTTTTAGTCGTTCCGCTTTGCGTGGTGACGGCTGCAAAACTGAGATTAAATGCTCCCGTTGAAGGATTAGCTTCAATAAAGCAGGTTCTTAAAGTGGCCTCAGTAACCACAACAACCGGATAAAATTTCAGAATAATCTGTGCAATAGCTACACAACCATATTGAGAAGTAATTTTCACATACACCGTTCCTTCTGCCGAAACGAAATTAGTGATGTTCGTAATGGGATTTATTCCCGCATTAAGATCTGAAAGTGAATTATAATAAACCTTCACCGCGGTAGGATCTCCAAAAACAGCAGCGGAAGTTAAATCGTAAATTCCGGTTCCGGCATTGTTGTTATTACAACTGTAGAGCGTAACATTGGTTCCTGAAATATTTCCGTATTTAAATTTGAAAGCTCCCACCTGTCTGCAGGAATTAATAGGGTTATTCGGGTTTGCAGGATCCTGATAATGGATACTGTAATAATACGTTGTGGCAGTATTAACGGTAATCGGCGACACAATAGGATTTGCTCCGGAAAGTGCTTCATTCTGTGAAGTATGATAACTGATCTGGAAATTGCTGTTGCCATTAAGGATACCGGAAGTTAAGGTACTGAAATTAAAAACCATGGGATTTTCGCAGACAATAATTTCTCGCGGATTCGCAGGATTAGCAGCCGGAACTCCGGGCGGAAGAAAAGGCTGAGTCTGAATATTAGGATCCGTAAATGGTGAAGCCAAAGTTGCCGTTCCTCCCCAATTTAGAGAAAACGGAGCCATTGTAGGATTAAAAACATCAACCCAGTTATCTATGTACAAATAGTAAGTCTGCCCCGGTAAAACATCCATGTATTTACAGTACGGCGTTAACGATCCTCCTGCAGCACTTATAATGGTGCTTGTCATATTCATGCCTGTAGAAGCTCCGACTCCGATAACGGTGGCTGCATTACAGCGAACCGGAGAACCAAGACTTGCACAGTTCACATTCGGTCCGTAAATCGCCCAGTCGTAATCTGCTCCCGGATCTGTAGGAACGAGATCGAAAGTAAGCGTTCCGCCTGTTGCAATGGTAAATTTATACCAGATTGAATTGTGCTCACCGGAAGATAAACATCCTCCTAAATTTTCATTAACGGCCCCGATTCCCGTCGGAGAATACGTTATACTGGAATTTCCACATACCGCAAGTGCTGATGAACAGTCTGCCTGAGCGAAAATAAAAGATGAAATAAGAAGCAAGAAAAGAAGTAGAGTTTTTTTCATATCATGTTGAATTTGGTTATTAATTTGTGCGGTAATTTGTTGTCTATCAAATATAAACAATTCCAATTAAAAACAACAGATTCAACAAAAATAATTCAATAAAAACTGATTAAAAATGAAATATTTTCAGCAATTATTTAATACTTGTGATATTTCCGCAAAGATTTTCGAGATGAAAAATCTTGTGAAAAGGGCTTTTTACCTTTTGCAGATGTTCTTTATCCTGAATAAAAGTATACCGTGAAGCAATGGAATTCATATCCGAAACAATAACGAGCCAACATTCGTCGACCGAAGTATCGTAGTAAGGAAATTTTTCGTTCTTTTTTTCAATCAGCTCTACAATTTTCTCAGAACATAATTCATCAAAAAGATTCATATTGTATTCATGGGTAATAAAAACATTTCTGCGGTGGAAAGACTTTCGGATGCCTTTCACATTTCCTGCAGGTTTTCCTTTTTTGATGCTTTTACAGATATTTAAAATAATTTCCTGCTGATTTTCCAGAGAATCCAGTTTGATGTTTGAGTGAAATTCTAAAAAATAAACACCACGAAATTTCGTAGTGTCTTCCTGTTCCAATAATATTTCTGCCTGACGGAAAATCTTGTTCAGATTGCTTTCAACTTTCTTCATTTCAAGATGATTGATTACTTCGGTAAGTTCGATTCCGATTTTCTTGTCGTTGAATTTTGCGATAAAGTCGGGACTTTCGCAGGTTAAATCTTCAAATTTAACTTCAGGGAAATGATGCATAAAGGAGTTGAGCAGTAAAATTTCCGCTTTCTTTTTATATTTTTCGCGGTCGTGAAGCGGAGATTCGTCGATCTTACGGTGATACTTTTCTATCGGCTTCTTTTTCAAGTGTCGGTTCAGATAATATAAGCTCAGATTTTTAATTAAATCTTCATCAGAAAATGCCTTTTTCATCTGCTTATTATTTTATTGTTATGGAAGACATAAAGCTTCCGGTTTCAGATCATGAAGTTTTGATTATCAAAAATTTACATATTAAAGGTAAATAAAAAACAGATTCAAAAAGTATTTTTAACGTTAATTTATAAAATAATTAATGTAGAGTTTATTTTCATAATTAATACCTTTGCCTCCTCACTTAATAAACTGTTACACATGGATTTTAAAAATTTTAAAATACCTTTTAGCGTAAATCCGCAGTATTCCAAGAAAGTTGCTTATTTTTCTATGGAATTTGCGATTGAGCAGGTGCTGAAAATATATTCGGGTGGATTAGGATTTCTGGCAGGTTCCCACATGAGAAGTGCTTACAATCTGAAACAGGATCTTATCGGAATCGGGATTTTATGGAAATTCGGGTATTACGATCAGGCAAGAAATCATGATCAGACGTTACAACCGACATGGACGAAGAAAATGTACAGCTTTCTGGAAGACACCGGCATAAAATTTCAGATAGAAATCCACAGCGCTCCGGTTTGGGTAAAAGTATGGTATCTTGATCCTGAAATTTTCCACACGGCTCCAATGTTTTTCCTATCAACGGATGTTCCTGAAAATGACCACATTTCTAAAACCATCTGCCATAAACTGTATGATGCCAATGAATCTACAAAACTGGCACAGTACATTCTTTTAGGAAAAGGAGGCGCTAAATTGCTGGATGAAATGAACATTGAAAGAGATGTTTATCATTTAAATGAAGCTCACGGACTTCCTGCAGCGTTCCATCTGCTTAAAAAATACAACGGAAACCTGAATAAAGTGAAAGAAAAGCTGGTTTTTACCACGCATACTCCTGAAGAAGCTGGAAATGAAAAGCACAATATGAGGCTTTGTTATGATATGTCTTATTTTTCAGGCTTCAGCATGGAAGAGATAAAAAATATCGAAGGTTCTGATGACGACCGTTTCAACCATTCACTTTGCGCGTTGAAAATGGCAAGAATAGCAAACGGAGTTTCTCAGCTTCATGGAGTGGTTTCCAGAGCAATGTGGAGCAAATATCCGGGAATCTGTGAGATTACTTCAATTACCAATGCGCAGGAATTCAAATATTGGGCAGACAAACCGCTTTACAATGCAAAAGACGAAAACGACGAAACGGTTTTCGATTACCGTAAAAAGCATCTGAAGAAAAGATTATTTAAAATCGTAGCCGACCAGACCGGAAATTTATTCAATCCAAATGTTTTCACGATTGTCTGGGCGAGAAGATTTGCAGGTTATAAGCGTGCCGATCTGCTTTTACACGATAAAGACAGATTCTACAAGCTGTTGAATCATCCGAAATATCCGGTTCAGATCATTTGGGCGGGAAAACCTTATCCAATGGATTATTCTGCAATTTCTACATTCAATTCTTTGGTGGAGGAAAGCAAAAATCATAAAAATATGGCAGTTCTTACAGGATATGAGTTGTCTTTGAGTAAATCTTTAAAGCAGGGTTCTGATCTTTGGCTGAATAATCCGAGAGTTCCGAGAGAAGCTTCCGGAACCTCCGGAATGACGGCTTCCATGAATGGTTCTGTAAATCTTTCCACAGATGACGGATGGATCCCTGAATTTGCTAAACATGGAGAAAATTCTTTTGTGGTTCCGAAAGCAGATTATGCCAACATGAGCATCTACGAACAGGATAATTATGATCTTAACAAGTTATATGAAATTCTGGAAAACGAAATTCTTCCTACGTACTACGATAAGAAGGATCAATGGAGAAAAATCCAGTACAATTCTATGAATGACGTGAAAGATCAGTTTAACAGCGACAGAATGGCGGATGAGTATTACAGAATTATGTATAATGATTAAAGTTAATTGTTAATTGTTAATTGTTAATAAGCTTTTAAACTATTAAGGTCGATTTAAGAAGTTAAGCATTATTTAAGTTTTGGTGACGCTACATTAAAATCAGAAATGATTCATTTTAATCTGGCTTAACTTCTTAATCAATTTTAATGGTTCAAAATATGAAATAAACAAGGGTTGGAAAAATTTTCCAAGCCTTGTTTATTTTAGGTTAATCTTTTTTCTTTTTCGGCACTTTTAAGCCCTCCTGTTTCGCTTCAGAAATACCGATGGCGACTGCCTGTTTTCTGCTGGTCACTTTTTCTCCGGAAGAAGATTTCAGCTTTCCTTCCTTGAATTCGTGCATTACTTTTCCTATTTTATCCTGAGCTTTTTCTGAATATTTTGTCCTGCTCATATTATTTATTTTTAAGATTTAGGTAAAGACACAGCAATTTCATACACTTGGGCGTGCTTCAGATATTTAGAACGCTCTCTGGAAGTTACCGATTCAAAATGATCATTTTTTATCACTACAATCGGGTCTTCAATGTTTTCGATTTCAAAATTGGCAATATATCTTTCATCGGGTGGAGATTGTTGCTGTTTCGCTTTAATCTTCTGTAATTCATCGGCATATTTTCTGAATCCGGGATCTGAAGAATGGATAAATTTATATTCATCTCCCGCGTCTACGAAATAATGTAACTTTTTTTCAAGAAGTCCGGCTTCGTTACAGATTTCAGGGTTGTCATTCCCATCTTTGAAGCCTACTTCAACCAGTTCTCCTCCTTTTTTATCGGCACATTCCTGTGCGTCTTTATAGCTTGAAAATCCTGTATATATTATTCTATCGTCCAGTTCGTATCGATTCAGTTTTTGGTTAAAAGCATTCGTTTCCATAATTATATTTTAATTTGATTGTATCTTAATATATCCAATTTTACTGCCAAAATCAGAGATTTAAAAAGCTTTTTTTACCATTTTAAAAATTATTATATTTGAAATCTTTTAAAATTAGAAATGAAAAAATTCTTACTAACGCTTACAGTTGCTGTGGCATTTCAAAGTTTATCCGCTCAGGAAATTACTTTAGATAAAATATATTCAGGATATTACCGCGGAAAAGGCATTGCCGGAATTACCTCCATGAAAAACGGTGAAAATTATCTAGTTATCGAACAGGGAGGAATTGCAAAATATTCTTACAAAACTTCTCAAAAAGAAGGAAACCTTGTGGATGGACAGTTCCAGAGCTATGAATTTTCTGATGATGAATCTAAAATTTTGTTACTGAAAGACAGTGAACCGATTTACAGACATTCGTTTTTAGGAAAATATGAAGTAAAAGATCTGAAATCCGGAAAAACAGTAAGTCTTAATGAAGGAAAATTTGTTCAGGAGCCAAGATTCTCACCGGATGCTACAAAAGTGGCTTTTATTGCAGATAACAATCTTTTTTATCAGGATCTGAATTCAGGAAAAATCACACAGATTACGCAGCATGGTGTTAAAAATAAAATTTTAAACGGACTTGCAGACTGGGTTTATGAAGAAGAATTCGGACATGCAAGACTGTACGAATGGACAAAGAACTCGGATGCGATTCTTTTCGTAAAATTAGACGAAACGGAAGTTCCGGAAATCTATATTCCGATTTACGGCAAAACGCTTTATCCAAGCGAAATGCGTTACAAATATCCAAAAGCAGGAGAAAAAAACTCTGTTGCTTCAGCACATATTTATCAGTTGAGTGACGGTAAAAAGACAACCGTCAATTTAGACAGTTTCAAACATTATTATATTCCGAATGTAATTCAGACGGCAAAACCGGACGAAATTGTTTTAATTACTTCAGACAGAATTCAGAACGCTTCTGATGTTTTAAAAGTAAATACAAAAACAGGAGCTGTACAGAAATTATTCACCGAAACGGATGAAAAATGGATCGATACAGACAGCCCGACTCTGGAATTTTTAGAGGACAATTCTTTCCTTTGGGGTTCTGAAAGAGACGGTAACCGCCATTTGTACTGGTATGACAAAGATGGTAAACTGAAAAAGCAGGTTACGAAAGGAAACTGGGAAGTAACAGATTATTACGGATTTAATCCAAAATCAAAGGAGATATACATTCAGACTACCGAAAAAGGGAGCATCAACAAAGTAGTTTCTAAAGTAAATATCGAAAACGGAAAATCCCAGTTGATTTCAAATGCTGAAGGAAATAATTCTGCAAATTTCAGCAAAAACTATAATTATTTTATTGAAACCTCATCTACGGCTGCAAAACCTTATACTTATGTTTTAAAGGACGGAAACGGTAAAACGGTAAAAGAACTTCAGAATAATGAAGCTCAGCTACAGAAATTAAAAGCTGATAATTTCGTAGAAAAGGAATTTATTACGATTCCGAATGAAGCGGGAGATCAGATGAATGCGTGGATCATCAAGCCTAAAAACTTTGATAAAAACAAAAAATATCCATTGTTTATGTTCCAGTATTCTGGTCCCGGTTCTCAGCAGGTTGCCAATTCATGGGACAACGGAAACGGAATCTGGTTTGAAATGCTTGCTCAGAAAGGATATATCATAGCTTGTGTCGACGGACGCGGAACAGGTTATAAAGGAGCTAAATTCAAGAAAGTAACGTACATGAATTTAGGGAAATATGAAATTGAAGATCAGATTGCGGCAGCAAAATGGTTCGGAAATCAATCATACATTGATAAATCCAGAATCGGAATGTTCGGATGGAGCTTCGGAGGGTATATGACGAGTCTGGCAATGACAAAAGGAGCCGATGTTTTCAAAATGGGAATCGCAGTGGCGCCGGTAACGAACTGGAGATATTATGATTCTGTTTACACGGAAAGATTCATGAGAACACCACAGGAAAATCCGGACGGATATGACAAGAATTCACCGACTGAATATGCGAATTTATTAAAAGGAAAATTCTTATTAATTCACGGAACTGCCGATGATAACGTACACTTCCAGAATTCCATGGAGTTTTCGGAAGCGTTGATTCAGAACAAAAAACAGTTTGATTTTATGGCTTATCCGGATAAAAACCACGGAATTTATGGCGGACAGACAAGACCACAACTGTATCAGAAAATGACTGATTTTATTTTGGAGAATTTATAATTCGAAAATTTAAACATAAAAAATCCGGAGCTAAAGTTTAGATTCGGATTTTTATTTTCTGTCTTCTAATTGTTTTGTATTTCTGGAGGTGTGAAAAACTGAGTATATTTCAATTATATTTTCTTCTGCGTTGTAAGAATAATGAATTCCAAAGGGAAATTTCTTTAAAAATGCTATCCTATAATTTTCATACCTAGTTTCACAAGCAAGAGGGTTTTCAGAAATATATTTTACTTTTTCTTTAAAATCTTTTAAAAATATCCAAATTAATTTCTTATTTAACCTATTATACCAATCCGAAATTTCTTTTAAATCAAAATTCGCATTTTTAGAGATAACAATTTTAGCTTTCTTCATCAAATAATTTTTTCTCAAAACTTTCAATAAAGTCGTCAAAATCCAAAAGGGATTCCGGATTTTCTTTTGCATATTGAGCTCTTCTTTTTACTTCCTCCTTCTGCCAATTAGGAATGGAGAAGTCTTCCTCAATAGTTACTGATATTGGCTTGTTTTTAAATGCAGCTTTTATACTTTTAATTAAATCTTCATTAATTTCATCCGCAGAGGATAAATGAAATACTGTATTCATATTCGGTTTATTAAATTAATAAAAATGAAAACTTCGGTTATCAATAATCGTTACAAGGAAAATTTTATTGTTTATTTCCTGATAGATTAAAGAATTGTTTTCATCAATCATACATTTTCTTAAATTAAGTATCTTAGATTTTGGGCAAATCGCAGCATTACTTTTCATATTATCAATCAATCTATTAAAATGATTTTCAAATCTTTCGATTTCTTTAATTGTCCAGTTTTCAAACAAATAATCAATTACCTTTAAATAATTCTTTAAAGTTTCTTCAGACCAAATAATTTCCATTATTATTTCTTTGAAGCAATATAATCTTTGATTTTCTTCTGAGCAGATTCATGACTTAAAGTTCTGTCGTTTTCTATGTCATCAACTCCTTTTTTTATTGATTCTCTTTGAGGCTCGGATATTATTCCCGACCAATCATTTTCATCTGTTCTGTTATATTTTGTCTTCAAAAAATCAATAAAATCATTCACCTCTCCATAAAAATTTTCAGGAAGTGTTCTGATGTTATCTTCTAAATCTTTTAATGTAATTTCCATTTTCTTCATCTTTATTTCCATCAAAGTTAATAAAATTCGATTATTATTTTTAAAATTCTATATTTGTGAAATTTGAAATTTGTAAACTATGAAGACTAAACATCCTAAAGGATTGCCTTTCCTCTTCTTTACGGAAATGTGGGAGCGTTTCGGGTACTATCTTATCCTCGGAATTTTTGTATTATATGTTATTGAACCAACCGGCGCAAAAGGTGGTCTCGGACTTCCGGACAAAACTGCAGACGATATTTTCGGGACGTACATTGCCTTAACCTACTTAACTCCTTTTATCGGAGGATTTCTTGCGGACAGAGTTTTAGGATACATCAAATCCATTTATATCGGAGGCATTCTGATGGCTGCAGGATATATCGGAATGGGGATTTTTAAAGATCTTACTTTATTTTATTCTTCTTTAGCACTCATTATCATCGGAAACGGTTTCTTTAAACCTACTATTTCAACTTTGCTTGGAAATTTATATTCCGAAGAACCTTATAAAGCCAATAAAGATTCCGGATACAATATTTTTTACATGGGAATCAACATCGGCGCATTTATCTGCAACATTATTGCGGCTTTTATGCGAAACAAATTCGGTTGGGGTGAAGCCTTCATCACCGCCGGAGTCGGAATGCTGGTCGGATTAATTATTTTTACCATCGGCAGAAAACATTATATTCATGCTGCTCAGATGAAGCCTGTTCAGGAAGGAGATACCAAACTTTCTGAAATATTAATGAAAGTATTCTTACCGGCAATCATTGCAGGAGCAATCGGCTGGGTTATTCCCGGAAATATTTTCGGAAGCGACAATACGGATGCTTTTATCTTTGCCTGCGTTCCTGTCATTTACTTCTATGCTTCCCTTTATTTCAAGGCAAAACCGGACGAAAAATCATCGATCGGAGCCTTATTATCGGTTTTCCTGATAAGTATGTTCTTCTGGGCAGTTTTCAAACAGAACGGAACCGCTTTAACGAGATGGGCGAATTATTACACCGACAGAAGCGTGCCTGTTTCCATGGAAAAACCTTTGGAAAGCATTTATATGGTAGACGGAAAAAGTTATGAAGACAAAGAAGTTCCTGTTTACGACGATCAGTTCCAGTCTCAGAAAGATAAGGACGGAAACACAATAAAAGTTCAGGGAAAAGATGTTTATTTTAAAAATATTTCTTCTGAACAACGTGCAGAACTGGAAAAAAATCCTCAGGCTAAAACCTATCTTTACAATACAGAATTGTTTCAGTCCATCAATCCGTTTTGGGTAATCGCTTTAACGCCGGTTATAGTAGGTTTCTGGGCATTATTGAGACGAAAAGGAAAAGAGCCTTTGACGCCTACAAAAATTGTTTTGGGACTTTTCATTTCAGGATTATCCTGTTTAGTGATGGTTTTAGCAGTCTGGGCTGGAGATAACGGTGCTGTAAAAGTTTCGCCGTGGTGGCTGGTTGCAAGTTATGGAGTCATTACCGTAGGAGAATTATGTCTTTCACCAATGGGATTATCCTTCGTTTCCAAACTTTCTCCTGCAAGAATTACAGCGTTGATGATGGGCGGATTTTTCCTTGCTAACTCCGTAGGAAACAAACTTTCCGGAATTTTAGCCAGTACATGGTACAATTATGACAATAAAATGAATTACTTTTTAGTGAATTTTGCTTTGTTGATATTTGCAACCCTTTTAGGCTTATCCATGCTGAAAAGATTAAACAAAATCATGAAAGAAAAAGGGCATTAATCCCTGTTCACAATACAGAAAAGCAAGCTGCGGAATTATTCTGCGGCTTTTTTATTTAAATATAAAATTAAAACCTTGCTGAAAACACAAAAAAAACTATATTTGTCAGTCTTAACAAAAATTAACAATAAAAATGGATAATACTGAAGCATTGAGTCCGAAACCGGATGAATTTGTAGAGAACAAGAATTCCAGACATCCGAAAGGATTGTGGGTTCTTTTCGGAACAGAAATGTGGGAGCGTTTCAACTTTTATGGAATGAGAGCTTTATTAACGCTCTTCATGGTAAATTCCTTATTGATAAAAGAAGCTGATGCAGCAATCATCTATGGTGGATTTTTAGCTTTATGTTATCTTACTCCGCTTTTGGGAGGTTTCATCGCCGACAAATATATCGGTAACAGAAATGCAATTCTTATCGGAGGAACATTAATGGCAATTGGTCAGTTTTTGCTTTTCATCAGTGCTTCAACATTCTCAGGAAGTCTGGACAGTGCAAAAATGTTTATGTGGCTTGCTCTTTTCATCATCATTTTCGGTAACGGATTTTTCAAACCGAATATTTCTTCGATGGTAGGAAGCCTTTATCCGAAACAGGAAAAATCTAAATTAGACTCTGCCTTTACGATTTTCTACATGGGAATTAACATTGGTGCATTCTTAGGACAGTTTATCTGTCCATACGTGGGAGACGTAAAAGATGCAACAACAGGCGTAAGAGATATTTTTGCCTTTAAATGGGGATTCCTTGCCGCTTCCATTGCAATGGTAATCGGTACCATTACTTTCTTTATTCTTAAAAACAAATATGTAGTTACTCCGGAAGGAAGACCTATCGGTGGACTTCCGAAAAACAATACAAGCGCAGATTTTGAAGAAGGAGAAACGCAGACTGCTAAATTCTCCGGATCCGCTTTAGGAATTACCGGAGGATTGTTTGTTGTTCTTTTCTTTGCTTTCAGATATCTTTTGGTAGGAGAATTCGGGTTTAAAGCCGTAGAAATGGGACAGCTTATTAAAGGAATTATTTATCCTTTCATTTATGCAGCCGGAATTTCCCTTGCATTCTTAATTATGAGTTCTGCTGAAAATAAAGTAGAAAGACAGAGAATCTGGGTAATCTATATCGTGTCATTCTTCATTATTTTCTTCTGGGCTGCTTTCGAACAAGCTGGATCTTCATTAACATTTATCGCTGATAATCAGACAGACAGAAACATTTTAGGATGGAATATGCCTCCTTCGATGGTACAGATTTTCAACGGTATTTTCGTTGTTGCTTTGGCAGTTCCTTTCAGTTTGATCTGGGACAAATTAAGAGCAAAAGGAAAAGAACCGGTTTCCCCTATGAAGCAGGCAATGGGATTGGCTTTAATCGCGTTAAGTTACTTCATCATCGCACATAACGTAAAAGATTTAGGAAACTCAGGATTATTGGCAATCAAATGGTTAATGTTACTGTATTTCATCCAGACTTGTGGTGAACTTTGTTTATCTCCTATCGGATTATCATTGGTAGGTAAACTGGCTCCAAAAAGATTCGCATCCTTATTATACGGAGTATTCTTTATTTCCAATGCTGCAGGTTATGCTTTAGCAGGTTCTTTGGGAGCATTGATTCCTGCAACGGGAGATAAATTCTCTAAGGCACAGGAAATGGGAATTAACCTTCAGGATGTTTTAGATAAAAAAGTGACTTTAAATGCAGATCAGGTAGCTGCTTTCGAAAAAGCACAGTTGCCGTTGGCAAATCCGACTTTTGTAGGATTTGAGATCCACAACTTATTTGAATTCTTCATGGTATTCGTTGTTCTTTGTGGTATTGCTGCTGTAATATTGGCGTTAATTTCACCAATCTTAAAGAAAATGATGCACGGTGTAAACTAATCCGCATCAAATAAAATAAATTAAAAACCTCCGCTAAGTCGGAGGTTTTTTATATTTTAGTATGTTCATCTGTTGAGACGTCACTGTGATGGATTAAATAGACTGAAAATATAATTAAAATTTAATCATATAAACAATTATGAGTTTAACTTTAGACGAAATACAAAATTTTAAAGGGAAATATCCAAGACAGATCTGGAGCCTTTTCTTTTCCGAAATGTGGGAACGCTTCTGCTTCTACGGAATGAGAGGAATGCTTGTCTTTTTCATGATTTCACAGCTTAATTTTCATGAAAGAGAAGCCAATCTTCAATATGGTGCAACGCAGGCTTTCGTCTATGCTTTTACCTTTATCGGAGGGTTGTTTGCAGATAAAATTTTAGGTTTCAGAAAATCTTTGTTTTGGGGTGGACTTTTAATGATTGTCGGAAGTTTAATTCTTGCAACAGATCCTCATAAGTTTTTCTTTCTGGGAATCGCGTTTACTGTAGTGGGAACAGGTTTCTTTAAACCCAACATTTCATCAATGGTCGGTCAGCTTTATAAACCGAATGATTCAAGAGCAGATGCCGGATTTTCATTGTTCTATGCAGGAATTAACCTTGGAGCATTACTGGGTGGATACTTTTGTATTGCCATCGGAAAAGGAGAGATTTTATCAGATGTAATTCCGGAAATGTTAAGATGGAATATTGCATTCGGATTAGCTGCAGTGGTAATGGTTATCAGTTTAATTAATTTTGTTTTTACCCAGAGAAGCTTAGGAACAATCGGACTTCAGCCGGGACATCCTGAAAATGAGACAAAATCTGCGTCTATTCCAAAATGGCAGGAATACGGAGTGTATGTTTTATCATTACTCTTTGTTCCGATTATCATGGTGATGGTTGCCAAAACAGAATATACGGATTATTTTATGTGGACAATAGGACCGCTTACTCTGATCTATTTATTTTATGAAATGACCAAAGTAACCTCTGCTGAACGTAATAAACTTTGGGCAGCATTGGTGTTCATCCTGTTTTCCATTCTTTTTTGGGGAATTTATGAGCAAAGCGGAGGTTCATTAAGCATTTTCGCAGCAAAAAATTTAAATAAAGATTTATTGGGATTGGATCCGAATGGCGTTAACAATTCCGGAGGTGCATTCTTTATTATCTTTTTAGCTCCGTTAATCGGATTACTTTGGATCTGGCTGGGTAAAAGAAAAATTGAACCAAACACCATTATTAAATTTGGTCTCGGATTCATTTTCTTAGGTTTAGGATACTATATTTTGTTCGCAACGAGACTTTTTGCCAATCTTCAAGGGATTACCTCTCTTAATTTCTTTACCATCGCTTTACTCGTTATCACGCTGGGAGAACTATGCCTCTCTCCTATCGGATTATCCATCATGACGAAACTTTCCACGAAAAACCTTCAGGGAATGATGATGGGAATGTGGTTTCTAGCTTCGGCTTACGGACAGTATGTGGCAGGAATTATCGGGGCAGGTTTGGCGACCACCAAAGAAGGTTCTACCAACTATGATGCTTTGATCACTTATACCGATGGATATAAACAATTGGGATTATACGCGGTAATTGCCGGAGTGGTATTAATTTTGATTTCCCCGCTTGTGAAAAAATTAATGCAGGATGTAAAATAAAAATAAGTAAATGCTTACATTTACTTCAAAAATACCAAATCATGAAGAAAATTATAAGTTTAATAGCACTCTTTTTAGTCACTTTCAGTTTTGCGCAGGTAAAATGGATGACCATTGAAGAAGCACTGAAAGCACAGAAAGAAAATCCTAAAAAAATTCTCATCGATTTTTACGCAGACTGGTGCGCTCCGTGTAAGATCATGGATAAAAAAACATACGGACATCAGGTAATTTCTGATATACTGAATGAAAGTTATTATCCTGTAAAATTCAATGCGGAAGACAAAAAGGAGATCGAAATTTTTGGAAGAAAGTTTTCTAATCCGAATACGGAACATAAAAAAGGAAGAAATTCCTTACACGAATTTACTCAGTATATGAATGTTGCAGCCGTTCCGAGTACGGTTTTTCTGGATGAAAGCGGTAATCCGATCACCATTTTGCAGGGAGAATTATCCGCAAAGGAATTAGAACCTTATCTGGAATTTATTTCTAAAGATCTTTTCAAGAAAATCCGTTCGCGGGAGCAGTGGGAAGATTATCAGAAAAAATTTAAATCTAAAATAAAAGAATAAAAATAACGTGAATTCGGAGAAAAACATGAGGTGCTTAATGTCTAAAATTAATACTTTAGAATTGAACAAATACTAAAACACCTCATGAAAAACAAAGATATGCTTTTTGACGAAAATCTATTGATAGAAATCTTCATCAAAG